>CALBSC010000044.1 GCA_937927685.1 uncultured Burkholderiales bacterium
TTCCCCATGGACCTGTGGCGCAAGATGGGTGACCTGGGCGTGCTGGGCATCACCGTGCCCGAAGCCTACGGGGGTGCAGACATGGGTTACCTGGCACACATGATCGCCATGGAGGAAATCTCGCGCGCCAGTGCCAGCGTGGGTCTGAGCTACGGGGCGCACAGCAACCTGTGCGTCAACCAGATCAAGCGCAACGGCAGCGAGGCGCAAAAGGCCAAATACCTGCCCAAGCTGATCTCTGGCGAGCACGTGGGGGCACTGGCCATGAGCGAGCCGGGTGCCGGCTCTGATGTCATCAGCATGAAGTTGCGCGCCGAGGACAAAGGGGGCTACTACCTGCTCAACGGTAACAAGATGTGGATCACCAACGGACCGGACGCCGATACCCTGGTGGTGTATGCCAAGTCCGAACCCGAACTGGGCGCGCGTGGCGTGACCGCTTTCCTCATCGAAAAAGGCATGAAGGGCTTTTCGATCGCGCAAAAGCTCGACAAACTGGGCATGCGGGGCAGTCACACCGGCGAACTCGTCTTTGAGAACGTCGAGGTGCCCACCGAAAACATCCTCGGCGGACTCAACCAGGGCACCAAGGTGCTCATGAGTGGCCTGGACTACGAGCGAGCCGTGCTGGCCGCCGGGCCCCTTGGCATCATGCAGTCAGTGATGGACAACGTTGTGCCCTACATCCATGACCGCAAGCAGTTTGGGCAAAGCATCGGCGAATTTCAGCTCATTCAGGGCAAGGTGGCCGACATGTACACCGTGCTGCAGGCCGGCCGGTCGTTCTGCTACACCGTGGGCAAGAACCTCGACAAACTGGGTACGGCGCATGTGCGGCAAGTGCGCAAGGACTGCGCGAGCGTCATCCTGTGGTGTGCGGAGAAAGCCACCTGGATGGCCGGCGAAGGGGTGCAGATTTTTGGCGGTAACGGCTACATCAACGACTACCCGTTGGGCCGCTTGTGGCGCGACGCCAAGTTGTACGAAATTGGTGCGGGCACGAGTGAAATCCGCCGCATGCTGATTGGCCGCGAGTTGTTCGCGGAGACCTGCTGACCGCCACACGGGCCACAACAGAGGCCACCGCGGCGACAATGCATGCCATGACCCACGCGCTACAACATCTTTTTGACAACAACCGGACCTGGGCTGAGCGCATGGAGCGCGAACAGCCCGGCTTCTTCTCGCACCTGGCCAACCAGCAGTCACCCAAATACCTGTGGATCGGGTGCTCGGACAGCCGGGTGCCGGCCAACCAGATCACCGGGCTGGAGCCGGGCGAGGTGTTTGTGCATCGCAACGTGGCCAATGTGGTGGTGCACTCCGACCTCAATGCGCTGTCTGTGATTCAGTACGCAGTGGACTTCCTGAAGGTCGAGCACATTCTGGTCGTGGGCCATTACGGGTGTGGTGGTGTACTGGCCACGCTGCGTGGTGCCCGTGTGGGCCTCGCCGATAACTGGCTGCGCCATGTCCACGATGTCAAGATGCGGCACCGCAGACGGCTCGATCATTTGCCCGTCCATGAGCAGGAAGACGTGCTGTGCGAGATGAACGTCATCGAGCAGGTGGGTAATGTGGCCCTGACCAACGTGATCCAGGATGCCTGGTCCCGTGGACAAAAAGTCTCGGTGCATGGCTGGTGTTATGGCCTCAAGGATGGTTTGGCCAAGGACCTCGGGGTGAGCATGAGCCACCCGGGTGAGGTGATGGATGTGTTTCGCCACGCCCTCAAGCGCTATCCGCGTGGCGGGAGTTTTTGAGCCACCTGGCCCGCGGGCTCGGTGTGGCACCGGTTTAATTTGTTGAATGGAGGACTCCATGTCGGACCCTATCGTGATCGTCAGTGCTGCCCGTACGCCCATGGGCAGTTTTCAAAGCGACTTTGCCAGCCTGGCCGCCCATGACCTGGGCGGTGTGGCCATCCAGGCGGCCGTGCAGCGCGCCGGCATTGCCCCCGAACGGGTGACAGAGGTGATCTTCGGCAACTGCCTGATGGCGGGCCAGGGCCAGGCGCCGGCGCGCCAGGCAGCCCTCAAAGGGGGGCTGCCGCAAAGTGCCGGCGCGGTCACCTTGTCCAAGATGTGCGGTTCGGGCATGCGTGCGGCCATGTTTGCCCATGACATGCTGCTGGCGGGCAGCCATGAGGTGCTGGTGGCGGGGGGCATGGAGAGCATGACCAATGCGCCGTATCTTTTGCAAAAGGCGCGCGGCGGTTACCGCATCGGGCACGACCGCATCTTCGATCACATGATGATCGACGGGCTGGAGGACGCCTATGAGCCCGGACGCAGCATGGGGACCTTCGGGGAAGACTGCGCGGCCAAGTACCAGTTCACCCGCGCGCAGCAGGATGCTTTTGCAACTGCCAGTGTTCAACGCGCACAGGCGGCCACCAGTTCGGGTGCCTTCAAGACGGAAATTGCACCTGTGACGGTCAAGGGCCGGGGCGGCGACACCGTGATCAGCATTGATGAAGGTCCCGGTAAGGTCAAGCTCGACAAGATTCCCACGCTCAAGCCCGCCTTCAAGAAGGACGGCACCGTGACGGCGGCCAGCAGCTCGTCGATCAACGATGGTGCCGCCGCCATGGTGATGATGCGCCAGAGCACGGCCGCACGACTGGGCTGCAAGCCGCTGGCGCGCATCGTGAGTCACGCCACGCATGCGCAGGCACCCGAGTGGTTCTCCACCGCGCCGATCGGCGCCACCGAGAAGGCGCTTGCCAAGGCCGGTTGGGCGGTGAGTGACGTCGACCTGTGGGAAGTCAATGAGGCGTTTGCCGTGGTGCCGATGGCGCTCATGCATGACCTGAAGGTCTCCCATGACCGGGTCAATGTGCATGGCGGTGCTTGTGCCCTCGGACATCCCATCGGGGCCAGTGGCGCGCGCATCATGGTCACGCTCATTCATGCGTTGCAGACCCACGGCAAGCGCAAGGGTCTGGCCACACTGTGCATTGGCGGCGGTGAGGCCACTGCGGTGGCGCTCGAGCTGATCTGATCGGGTCGACATGGCTACGGTACTGTTGATCGGTGCATCGCGCGGCATCGGACTGGAACTGGCGCGCCAATACCGGCAGGCCGGTTGGCGCGTCATTGGCACGGCTCGCGACGATGCGGGCTTGGCGCGCTTGCGGGCGCTGGATTGCGAGGCGTTGCGCATCGATGTGGCCGACCCCGCCAGCAACTCGGGGCTGGCCTGGCAACTCGACGGCGAGAAACTGGATGTGGCGGTCTATGTCGCCGGCGTCATCGATCGCGCGGACACCACCACGCCGCCCAGCCGTGAGACCTTTGACCGACTCATGCACACCAATGTGATGGGGGCGGCCATGGCCCTGCCGCAAATCGCGCCCATGCTGCAGGAGGCGGGTGGCGTGTTTGCTGTGATCAGCAGCGTCATGGGCAGTCTGACCCAGACGCAATCCGGTGGGTCGGCGCTGTACCGCATCAGCAAGGCTGCACTCAACATGTGGATGCGCTGTGCGCAGTTCGACCATCCGCAACTGTGCTGTGTGGCTTTCCATCCGGGTTGGGTGCAAACCGACATGGGCGGGGCGCAGGCGCCGCTCACACCGGTGCAAAGTGCCACCGATATTCGCCAGACACTGGAGCGCGTGCGTGCTCACCGCGCCCAGTACCAGGGCGCATTTCTCAATCACGATGGCTCGCCGCTGCCCTGGTGAGTTGACTTGTTGTTACGAGGTTTTTCATGCTGTTGACCCCCGACCAGGAAATGATCCGCGAGGCTGTGCGCGACTTCGCCCAGCAGGAGCTGTGGCCCCATGCCGCCGAATGGGACAAACAGCATCATTTCCCCAAGGAGGTGCACCAGGGGTTGGCTGCTCTGGGGGCCTATGGCATTTGCGTGCCCGAAGGTCTGGGCGGTGCCGGGCTGGATTACCTGACGCTGGCGTTGGTGCTGGAAGAAATTGCAGCCGGCGATGGCGGCACCAGCACCGCCATCAGCGTGACCAACTGTCCGGTCAATGCCATCTTGATGAAGTATGGCAATGACGCGCAACAGGCGCAGTGGTTGCGACCGCTCGCGCAGGGGCAGATGCTGGGCGCGTTTTGTCTGACCGAGCCGCATGTGGGGTCTGACGCGTCAGCGCTGAGAACCACCGCCGTCAAGCAAGGGGACGAGTACGTGATCAACGGCGTCAAGCAGTTCATCACCAGTGGCAAGAACGGACAGGTTGCGATCGTCATTGCGGTCACCGACAAGGGGGCGGGCAAAAAAGGGATGAGCGCCTTCATCGTACCCACCGCCACGCCGGGCTGGGTGGTGGCGCGACTGGAAGACAAACTGGGACAGCACAGCAGCGACACCGCCCAGATCAATTTCGACAACTGTCGTATCCCCGCCGAGAACTTGATTGGACAGGAGGGGGACGGTTACCGCATTGCCTTGTCGGCGCTTGAGGGCGGCCGCATCGGCATTGCGGCACAAAGCATTGGCATGGCGCGCAGTGCCCTGGAGGTGGCCATTGCCTACGCCAAGGAACGTGAAAGCTTTGGCACGGCCATCTTTCATCACCAGGCGGTGGGCTTCCGTCTGGCTGAGTGTGCCACCCAACTGGAAGCGGCGCGTCAATTGGCCTGGCATGCGGCCAGCTTGCGCGATGCAGGACGTCCCTGTCTGAAAGAGGCGGCCATGGCCAAGCTCTTTGCCAGCGAGGTAGCCGAAAAAATATGCAGTGCCGCCATTCAGACCCTGGGGGGCTACGGCGTGGTGAATGACTTTCCGGTTGAGCGAATTTACCGTGACGTGCGGGTGTGCCAGATTTACGAGGGCACCAGCGACGTGCAGAAGATCATCATCCAGCGTGCCCTGGCCTGACGGCAGGGTGGCGGCGGCCCATGAGACGGTCGGGATGACGTGGCGATGAAGAACGCCTGCCCCTGTGGCCGAACGGATGGCAAAGGACGTCCATTCTCGTTGCTGGACTGCTGTGGCCCGTACCTCGACCGGGCTGCCCATGCACCCGATGCCCAGACGCTGATGCGCTCCCGCTACAGCGCATTTGTGCAAGGGGCTGTGGCCTATCTGCAGGACACATGGCATCCGTCAACCCGGCCGCAGACGCTGGATCTTGACGAGGAAGCCCGCTGGCTGGGCCTGGATGTTCGCGGCCATCACCTCACGGCAGTTGGCCGGGCCGAAGTGGAGTTTGTGGCGCGCTATCGCGTCAAGGGCCGTGCGGTGCGACAGCACGAGCTGAGCCGGTTCGTGTGTGAGAACGGGCGCTGGTACTACGTCGACGGCGAAGTCCGGTGAACACGGTGGTGTCCGGACGTTACCAGGCTGTCAGGTTCTTCCGCAGGTGCTCAGGCGCCGCGCACGTCTTCGACGGTTTGGCCGGTCCACAACCGAAATGCGCGCATGAAGCTTTTGTCGTTGGCAAACCCGACCTCGGCGGCCACTTGCTTGATGGGCTTACGGGTCTTGAGTAACAGGGCCAGGGCGCGTTCGCGCCGCACGCGGTCCTTGAGTTGTTGCAGGCTGGCGCCTTCTTCCCTGAGTTGACGGTGCAAGGTGCGTGTGGACAGGCCCAGGTAGGCCGCCACGTCGTCCGCGTTCCGGACATCCATCAAATGCTCGGCCAGAACCTGGCGGACTTTCTCCACCAGCAGGCGGTCGCGGCGGTAGGGGCGCACCGTGAGTAACAAGGCCCGCTCCAGCATACGCTGCAGGGCCCCCTCGTCGCGCCGGACCGGCAGGCTCAGATACCCGGCATCGAAACTGATGCGGCTCAGGGACCTGGTCGCACAGGGCTCAAAGACAACAGGGCCATCGAACAGCACCTGGTACTGGTTGACGTGGGCCGGGGCGGCCATGTGCAACTGGGTGCGAGCCAGCGAGATGCGTGAATCGGTCAGCCAACACGCCACGCCCAGCGCATTGCGCAGCACCGACACGATGCAAAACTCCTGCAACTGGCCGAGGTCGTGTCGATCAGGATGCTCCAGCAGGTCGATGTGAGCCAGGCCATCCGAGGTGCTCACGTTCAGCGTGATGTCATCGGTCAGCAGGTTGTGGTGGCGACACCAACGCTTCAGGGCCACGCCGAGTGTGGGCGCCGTGACGCTGGCGCGCACCAGCATGCCGTAACTGCCCCAGGGCAGGCGTCGCCGGAACCAGCCCAGGGCTTCGTCGTCCAGTTCGCGCATCGCGGCCTCTGACATCCATTCCATTTGCAGCGCGGTGACGCAGGCCTGCGACTGCTTCAGCAGGGATGGCGCAATTTGTGCCTTGGACAGGGCGCCCGACGGGTCCATGCCGCGGCGTCGATACGCTTCAACCATAGCCTGAATGAAAGCGATGGGCGTTTCGGCGCGGGTGGGGATGTCGTGGGTGGCCATGGCAAATGTATTTTGGCAGAATTTGCAACTCGAATGGCTTTCGCCACGGGGCGGCTGTGCGTATGCTCGGGGGCATTGCGATGTTCACGGATCGATCACCATGACCGTTTTGTCCTCTCAACTCAACCCCCGCTCGGCCGAGTTCCAGGCCCATGAGGCCGCCATGCAGGCGCTGGTGGCGGATGTCTCTGTGCAACTCGAGCGTGTCGCGCTCGGGGGCGGTGAGGCGGCCCGCGCCAAGCACACGGCGCGTGGCAAGCTGTTGCCAAGAGAACGCGTGCAGCTGCTGTTGGATCCGGGCACGCCATTTCTGGAAATTGCCCCCCTCGCGGCCCTGCACATGTACAAGGACGAGGCGCCGAGCGCGGGTGTCATCGTGGGCATCGGCCGTGTCAGTGGCGTTGATTGCATGATTGTCTGCAACGACGCCACCGTGAAGGGCGGCACCTACTACCCCATGACGGTGAAGAAGCACCTGCGTGCGCAGGAAATCGCACAACAAAACCACCTGCCATGCATTTACCTGGTGGACTCGGGCGGCGCCAATCTGCCCAACCAGGATGAGGTGTTTCCCGATCGCGATCACTTCGGCCGCATCTTTTTCAACCAGGCCAACATGAGTGCGCAAGGCATTGCGCAGATTGCCGTGGTCATGGGGTCTTGCACGGCCGGTGGCGCCTATGTGCCGGCCATGAGTGACGAGACCATCATTGTGAAGAACCAGGGCACCATCTTTCTGGGTGGACCCCCCCTGGTGAAGGCGGCCACGGGCGAGGTGGTGAGTGCCGAAGACCTGGGCGGCGGTGATGTGCACACGCGCCTGTCTGGGGTGGCGGATCATCTGGCGCAAAACGATTTGCACGCCCTCGCACTGGCGCGAAGTGCCGTGAAAAACCTCAACGCCCACAAGGCGCCGAACATTGCCACCCACCCACCCGTTCCGCCGAAGTACGACGCCCAGGAGTTGTACGGGGTGATTCCCACCGACACGCGCAAGCCCTTTGATGTGCGCGAGATCATTGCCCGCATTGTCGACGGCAGCGAATTCGATGAATTCAAGGCACGCTTTGGCACCACCCTGGTCTGCGGCTTTGCCCGCATCGAGGGCATGCCGGTCGGCATCATCGCCAACAACGGCATTCTGTTCTCCGAGAGTGCCTTGAAAGGCGCGCATTTCATCGAGCTGTGCTGCCAGCGCAAGACGCCGCTGGTGTTCCTGCAGAACATCACCGGCTTCATGGTGGGCCGCAAGTACGAAAACGAGGGCATTGCCCGCAATGGCGCCAAGATGGTGACGGCGGTGGCCACCGCGGCGGTGCCCAAATTCACCATCATCATCGGTGGCAGTTTCGGGGCCGGCAACTACGGCATGTGTGGTCGCGCCTACAGTCCTCGTTTTTTGTGGATGTGGCCGAATGCACGCATCAGCGTGATGGGTGGAGAGCAGGCCGCCAGTGTGCTGGCCACCGTCAAGCGCGACGGCATCGAGGCCAAGGGCGGCAGCTGGAGTGCCGAGGAGGAGCAGGCCTTCAAGGACCCCATCAAGGCGCAGTATGAGCACCAGGGCCATCCGTATTACGCCACCGCCCGCTTGTGGGACGACGGGGTGATCGACCCCGCTGACACCCGGCGTGTGCTGGCGCATGGCTTGAGCGCATCGCTCAACGCCCCCATCCCCGAGACCCGCTTTGGTCTCTTCCGCATGTAAGGAGCACACCATGAGCGACCTGTTGTTACAAGGCACCGATCACGGGGTGCACACCATCACCCTGAACCGGCCGGATGTTCGCAACGCCTTTGATGACGTGCTGATAGGCGAGATCCATGAAGCCTTCGACGCCGTGTCCCGCCGCGCAGACGTGCGTTGCGTGGTCCTGGCGGCCAATGGCCCGGCCTTTTGTGCCGGCGGCGACCTCAACTGGATGCGCCGCATGGCCGATTACACCCGGGAGCAGAACCTGGCGGACGCGGGTGGGTTGGCGGCCATGTTGGGCGCGATCGACCAGTGTCCGCATCCCACCCTGGCCCGCGTGCAGGGCGATGTGTTTGCCGGCGGCTTGGGTCTGGTGTCGGCCTGCGATGTGGCGGTCTGCGCCGACAGCGCCACGTTCTGTCTGAGTGAAGTCAAGATCGGACTCATCCCGGCCACCATCAGCCCCTATGTGGTGCGGGCCATTGGCGCGCGAGCGTCACGCCGTTATTTTCTGACGGCAGAGCGGTTCTCGGCGGCAGAGGCGCACCGGATTGGCCTGGTGCATGAGTCCGTTCCGATGGCGCAACTCGATGCCACCGTTCAGGCCCTGATCAAAACCCTGCTGGCCAACAGTCCGATGGCTGTCCAGGACGCCAAGCGTCTGGTGAAGATGGTGGCGGGGCAGGCGATCGATGAGGCCCTGATCGCCAGGACGGTGGCGGGCATCGCCGACAGCCGTGCCAGCGCAGATGGCAAGGAAGGCGTGCAAGCCTTCCTCGACAAACGCAAGCCCAAGTGGCTGCCCTGAGGAGACACCATGTTTCATACGTTGTTGATTGCCAACCGGGGCGAGATTGCCTGCCGTGTGGCGGCCACGGCCAGACGCCTGGGGATTCGCACCGTGGCCGTTTTCTCGGATGCCGACGCGCATGCCAAGCATGTGCAGGCCTGTGACGAGGCAGTGCACATCGGAGGCAGTTCGCCGCAGGACAGCTACCTGCGGTGGGAACGGATTCTGGAGGCTGCCCGGCAAACCGGTGCACAGGCCATTCACCCGGGCTATGGTTTTCTGAGTGAGAACGAAGCCTTTGCGAAAGCGTGTGCACGGGCGGGGCTGGTGTTCATCGGGCCACCGGCATCGGCCATTCTGGCGATGGGCCTCAAGGCCGAGTCCAAGCGCCTGATGGCGCAAGCGGGCGTGCCTTTGGTGCCGGGTTATCACGGACAGGACCAGGACCCGGCCCTGTTGCAGCGGGAGGCCGACCGCATCGGGTACCCGGTGCTGATCAAGGCCAGCGCTGGCGGGGGTGGCAAGGGCATGCGCGCGGTGGAGCGCCCGGAAGACTTTGCGGCGGCCCTGGCCTCCTGTCAGCGCGAAGCCCGCCACAGTTTTGGCGATGATGCGGTGCTGATTGAAAAATACGTGCAGCGCCCGCGTCACATCGAAATCCAGGTGTTTGCTGACACCCTGGGCAACTGTGTGTACCTGTTTGAACGAGATTGTTCGGTGCAACGGCGCCACCAAAAGGTGCTGGAGGAAGCCCCCGCACCCGGCCTGCCCCCGGAGATGCGACAGCGCATGGGCGAAGCGGCTGTGGCAGCGGCGCGTGCGGTTGGCTATGTGGGGGCCGGGACGGTGGAGTTCATCGTCGAGCAGTCGGCGCGTGGCATGGACTTCTTCTTCATGGAAATGAACACCCGCCTGCAGGTGGAGCACCCGGTGACGGAGGCCATCACCGGCCTCGATCTGGTGGAGTGGCAATTGCGGGTGGCCAACGCCGAGCCGCTGCCCCTGGCCCAGCATGAGCTCAAGATGCAGGGGCACGCCATCGAGGCGCGCATTTGCGCTGAAAACCCGGACCAGCAATTCCTGCCCGCCACGGGCACCTTGCAGGTGTACCGCAAGCCTCAGGCGACGTCGTTCACGCCAGGCAACGTCCGTATCGACGACGGCGTGCGCGAGGGCGACACCATCAGCCCGTTTTATGACTCCATGATCGCCAAACTGATCGTGCATGGCGACACCCGCGAACAGGCGTTGGCCCGGCTGGACCAGGCGCTGGCGCAAACCCGCATCGTGGGGTTGTCCACCAATGTGCAGTTCCTGCGTCACGTGGTGCGCAGCCACTCGTTTGCTCAGGCCGAACTCGATACCGCGCTCATCACGCGAGAGCAGTCGGTGTTGTTCGGGCAAGACCCGGTGGGCCTGACTCGGGCCGTGTCGGCGGTGGTGGCGGACACCTTGCAGCAAGAGTCCCTGGCCGTCACGACCCGCCAGGGTTGGGTCGACCCGATGGGGCGTCGTGATGGCTGGCGTTCGCATGGGCAGACCGTGCGAACTTTCGCCTTTGACTATCAGGGACAGTCGGTCGAAGCTGCCTTGACCTATGAACGAGGCGGTCGCTTCTCCTTGAGGGTGGGTGACAGCCCGGCCACGGACCTGCACTGGCAACCCCAGTCGGAGGGTGACTTGCTGGTCGAAGGGCCTGGCGGCCGTTGCAGCGCCCAGGTGGTCCGTCAGGGCGAGACCGCCCATGTCTTCACGCCCCAGGGCGCCACCCGTGTGGTGTGTGTCGACCGCCTGGCACACGCCGGCGAAGCGGCTGTGGAGGGGGGGCGCCTGACGGCACCGATGCCGGGCAAGGTGGTGTCGTTCGCGGTGCAAGCGGGAGACCAGGTAAAACCCGGGCAAGTGCTGGCCATCATGGAAGCGATGAAAATGGAGCACACGCTCACCGCGCCTGCCGAAGGGGAGGTGCTGGAATTGCTCTACGCGCCTGGTGATCAGGTGGCCGAAGGCGCAGAACTGCTTCGACTCTCCGCATGAAAATACTCAACTGCCAATCCGATACCAAGACCGAACCCTGGCTGCAGGGCTTGCGCGCGGCGCTGCCGGGCGCGGAGATTGTCGACTGGACCCCTGGCGCACCACTGGCCGATTACGCCGTGGTGTGGGCGCCCCCGCAGCAGATGCTCGATGAGCAAACGCAACTCAAGGCATTGTTCAACACCGGTGCCGGTGTGGACAAGCTGATGTCACTCAAGATTCGCCCTGAGGTGGCGGTGGTGCGACTCGAAGATGCCGGCATGGGGGTGCAGATGGTCGAGTACGTGCTCTACGCCGTGACGCGTCACTTTCGCGAACTCGGGGCTTATGAGGAGGCGCAGTCCGAGGCGCGCTGGTCCTACCGTAAGCCGTTGCGCCGCGCGTCCTACCCCATCGGCGTGCTGGGCCTGGGGGTGCTGGGCCAGCAGGTGGCACAGGGGCTGGCCGCATTTCAATACGCCGTCAATGGCTGGAGCCGCTCCCCGCGTGACGTGCCCGGCGTTCGGTGTTTTCATGGGGACCAGGGGCTGCAGGCGTTTTTGGCGGCGTCCCGTTTCCTGGTGTGCCTGTTGCCGCTCACGCCGCAGACCGATGGCATGCTCAATCGTGACACCTTGTCCCGGCTGCAACCCGGCGGCTATCTGATCAACGTGGCCCGAGGCGGGCATCTGGTGGATCAGGACCTGCTGGATCTGCTGGAGAGTGGGCACCTGGCCGGCGCCACCCTGGACGTGTTTCACACCGAGCCCTTGCCGGCCGAACATCCCTTCTGGCGTCACCCCAAAATTTCTGTCACGCCGCACACCTCAGCGCGCACCCTGCGGGATGAAACCATTGCCCAGATTGCGGGCAAACTCCGGGCCTTGGCGGCGGGTGCCCCTGTCTCCACTCTGGGCGGTGTGGTCGACCGCCAGCGAGGTTACTGACATGATTCCTTCCCGCGTTTCCCTGCTTGAATCCGGCCCTCGCGATGGCTTGCAAAACGAGGCCCAGCCGGTGGCGGCGGTCACCAAGATCGAGTTGGTGCATCGCTTGCAAGCGGCGGGTCTGCGCAACATCGAGGTGACAAGCTTTGTGTCACCCAAGTGGGTGCCCCAAATGGCCGACAACGCCGAGGTGATGGCGGGCATTCGACGTCAAGCTGGCGTGCGCTATTCGGTCCTCACCCCCAACCTCAAGGGGTATGAGGCGGCGGTGTTGTCACGACCCGACGAGGTCGTGGTGTTCACAGCCGCCAGCGACGCGTTCTGCCAGCGCAATCTCAATTGCACGGTGGCCGAGAGCATCGAGCGCTTCGAGCTAGTGGTGCAGTCAGCGCGGGCGGCGGGCATTCATGTGCGCGGTGTCATCTCAACCACGGTGGGATGTCCTTACCAGGGGGAGGTGGCGCCGTCCGCGGTGGCCGAGGTGGCGCGCCGCATGAAAGCCCTGGGCGTTCAGCACCTGGGTGTCGCCGACACGATTGGCGTGGGCACCCCCCGCCGGGTGCAAGCCGCGATGGAAGCCGCCTTGCAGCACTTTGAACTCGATGCTGTTTCTGGCCACTTCCATGACACCTACGGGCAGGCGCTGAGCAACACGCTGGCCTGTCTCGAGTTGGGCGTGTGGCAATACGACACGTCGGTGGCGGGGCTGGGCGGTTGCCCGTATGCCAAGGGTGCGACGGGCAACGTGGCCACCGAGGACGTGGTGTTCATGTTGCACGGCATGGGCATCGAGACGGGCATTGATCTGGATGCCTTGGTGGATGCGGGTGACTTTATCTGTACGGCACTGGGACGCCCCACCTCGTCCCGCGTGGCCAAAGCCCTGATGGCGAAGCGCGCATGAGTGCCATCCCGCCAGGACTGGCGCAGCATGCCTTGCTGCGTCGCCGTCTTTATCAGGTGCAAAACATGCCCGCGGGCGAATTCCTGCCCTCACCCTGCGTGTCGGTGTGCGCCATGGACCCTCAATCGGGCCTGTGTCGGGGCTGTTTCCGCACACTGGAGGAAATCGCCGATTGGGCCATGCAATCACCGGACGGGCAACGCGCCATCTGGCACCGTGTGGCGCAGCGCATGACAACGCCATCCGTGTGAGGGCGACCATGGCCGCCACCCCCCTGACCTTCTATCTGGACTTCATCAGCCCTTATGCCTACCTCGCCTTTGAGACACTGCCGCGCCATCTGGACGGGCTGGATGTCTCGGTGCGGTATGAGCCGATTCTGTTTGCCGGCTTGCTGAAGCATCACGGGCAATTGGGCCCTGCCGAAATCGAGGGCAAGCGGGATTGGACCTACCGGCAGGTGTTGTGGCTGGCACGCGAGGCAGGGGTTCAGTTGGAGCTTCCGGCCCGGCACCCCTTCAACCCGCTGGCCTTGTTGCGCCTGGCCAGGGCCCGCTCAGCCACGGGGGAGGTCGATCACGCCACCTGCGAAGCCGTGTTCCATCATGTGTGGCGCCATGGTGGTGAGCCTGCTGATGATCCGCAACGCCTGGATGCCTTGGTGGCGCACCTGCAGCCTGATCGCCCCCTCAATGACCCGGCTGTGAAGCAATCGCTGATCGACGCGACCCAGGCCGCCATTGAACGGGGGGTATTTGGCGTACCGACCTTCGCCGTGCATGACCGCTTGTTCTGGGGACAGGACTCACTGCCCATGCTGCGGCAGTACCTGCAGGTTGATGCCTGGTTCGAGAGCGACCGGCAACCGCTGGCCCGGGTGGCGCCAGGCGTGCGCCGAACCGTCGCGGCAACATGAGCATCGGGGTGGGCGTGCCCCCCCCGGTGCCTGATCATGGTGAATGTGCATCCCGCAAGCCTTCGTGATTCGTGGCGAAGCACACTAGGGTTTACACGCAGAGATCATCGAATCTCAGCGTGGTGGTTGCAGTAATGCGCAAGTTGTCAGAATTGGGTCAGATAAGTTGCCCATAGTCGCGACCACAAGTCGGGCTCGTCATGGGTTTGACAACTTCAATATTCATGTGAGGAGATTCACGTAATGGCAATAGCACAAGAAGCTCGGCCGATGACCCCTGAAGAGAAGAAGGTGATTTTTGCCTCTTCACTGGGGACGGTGTTCGAGTGGTACGACTTTTACCTGTACGGTTCCTTGGCTGCCATCATCGCCAAGCAGTTTTTCAGCGGACTGGATGCCGGCTCGGCCTTCATTTTCGCTTTGCTCGCATTCGCCGCCGGTTTCATCGTGCGCCCCTTTGGCGCATTGTTGTTTGGCCGACTGGGTGACATGATCGGACGAAAGTACACCTTCCTGGTGACGATTCTGATCATGGGCGTGTCGACCTTCATCGTCGGTATCCTGCCCACCTATGCCAGCATTGGTGTGGCCGCCCCGGTCATTCTGATCGGCTTGCGTTTGTTGCAAGGTCTGGCGCTGGGCGGCGAGTACGGTGGCGCTGCCACCTACGTGGCCGAGCATGCCCCTCACGGCAAGCGTGGCGCCTACACCGCCTGGATCCAGACCACCGCGACCCTGGGCCTGTTCCTGTCGCTGATGGTCATTCTGGGTACGCGCACCGCGGTGGGCGAGGCTGCCTTCGCCGATTGGGGCTGGCGTGTGCCGTTCATCGTCTCCATCGTCCTGCTGGGCGTGTCGGTCTACATCCGCCTGTCGATGAACGAGTCGCCGGCCTTCCAGAAGATGAAGGCCGAAGGCAAGACCTCCAAGGCGCCGCTGTCCGAGTCTTTCGGACAATGGAAAAACCTCAAGATCGTGATCCTGGCCCTGATTGGCTTGACGGCTGGCCAAGCTGTCGTCTGGTATTCCGGTCAGTTCTATGCGCTGTTCTTCCTGACGCAGTCGTTGAAGGTCGACGGTGCCACAGCCAACCTGTTCGTGGCCGCCTCGCTGGTGATCGGCACACCCTTCTTCATCGTGTTTGGTTCGCTCTCGGACAAGATCGGACGCAAACCCATCATCATGCTGGGCTGCTTGCTGGCCGTGCTGACCTACTTCCCGGTATTTGAGGCGCTGACCAAAGCCGCCAACCCCGACTTGCATGCTGCTCAGCAAAAGAGCAAGGTGGTGGTCATGGCGGATCCGGCCGAGTGCTCGTTCCAGTTCAACCCGACCGGTACCGTCAAGTTCACCAGCTCCTGCGACATCGCCAAGCAGAAACTGGCCGCCAACTCGGTGAGTTACTCCAACGAAGCCACGCCGGGCAAGTCCGCCGTGATCAAGGTGGGTGAGAACGCCATCAACGTGGTGCCCACAGCTGAAGAGATCAATGCCGCCAAGGAAGCGGCTGCCAGCAAGCTCGAAGAACTCAAGGCTGCCAGCCCCGTGGATGAGGCGGCTGTGAAGGCCGCCGAAGAGCGCGTGAAGGTGCTGTCCGATGACAAGCGCAACAAGGACGCCATGCTGACCGCAGCGCTGGCCAAGGAGCTCAAGGACAGTGGCTATCCCACCAAGGCTGATCCGGCCAAAGTGGACAAGTTCATGGTCACCCTCATCCTCACCTACCTGGTGATCCTGGTGACCATGGTGTACGGCCCCATTGCCGCCATGCTGGTGGAAATGTTCCCGACCCGCATTCGCTACACCTCCATGTCGCTGCCCTACCACATCGGTAACGGCTGGTTCGGGGGCCTGCTGCCCACCACCGCGTTCGCCATCGTGGCGCAGACCGGCAACATGTACAACGGCTTGTGGTACCCGATCATCATTGCCGGCATGACCTTCGTCATCGGCATGCTGTTCGTCAAGGAAACCAAGGACGTGGACATCTACGCCAACGACTGACCCTGTAAGTTACCCGGAAATTCCGGGTGCTAGAGTGAGGCCCTCCCTCCGTGGAGGGCCTTTTTTATTTGGAGATCGAGCTATGTGGAAGATTGCCCTGGGATTCATCGTCTTTGCCGCCCTGGCCCTGTTTGTCATCATGAAGGGCGGCGATTCGCTCGACATGGGTGGGGAAAAGCACGGCGCGGAAGCCACCCACGCCCCGGAACCCGCGCCTGCCGCCGCCGCCCCGGCCGCTGCACCGGCGCCTGACGCCCCGGCTGCGACGCCGGCACCCGCCCCCGCGAAATAAGCGGTACTGTGCGGCTGGCACCGCCCGTGAATACCCGGGCGGTGACCTGTGTCACATGGGACTGCCTAGAATGGTTGCCCCACCCACGACACAACCATCGTAGCCGCCATGACCCAGGGACTTATCCGCCTGCGAGGCGTTCGCCAGCACAATCTCAAGAACCTGGATCTCGACATCCGCACCGGTGAACTGACGGTCGTCACCGGGCCCAGCGGCTCAGGCAAATCCAGCCTGGTCTTCGACACCCTCTACGCCGAGGGGCAGCGCCGCTATGTCGAAACCTTCAGCGCCTACGCGCGCCAGTTCCTCGATCGGATGGATCGCCCCGCGGTGGACCGCGTCGAGGGCGTTCCCCCGGCCATCGCCATCGACCAGACCAACCCGGTGCGCAGCTCGCGCTCCACGGTGGGGACGATGACCGAGCTCAACGACCATCTGAAACTGATGTTTGCGCGAGCGGCGCAGTTGTTTGATCGCCAGACCGCGCGACCCGTGCAGCACGACACGGCAGACTCCATTTATGAGCACATGCTGGCCCGCGCAGCGGGTACAGACCCACGCCTGGTGGTGACTTTCCCGGTGGAATTACCGGCCAACACCTCGACCGAGGACATCGAGCAGTGGCTCAGCGCCAGTGGTTTCACGCGGGTGCAGGCCCAACGCGAGGTGGCGACCCCGACCGGGCCGCGCCAGGTGCTGGATGTGGTGGCAGACCGTTTTCGTCTGGGCAATGCCGAGCGGGTGCGGGTGATGGAGGCCCTGGAGACCGCGATCAAACGCGGCAGTGGCCGCGTCAGTGTCTATGTCACCGGCGAGGACGGGCAGGCCGATACGGTGTGGAAGTTTTCCACCGGCCTGCATTGTCCGGAGAGTGATCTGCGCTATGCACAGCCCACCCCGTCCATGTTCTCGTTCAATTCGCCCGCAGGGGCGTGCGAAACCTGTCGGGGCTTTGGACGGGTGATCGGCGTCGATTACGGGCTGGTCATCCCCAACGACAAACTCACCTTGCGTGCGGGTGCCATCAAGACCATCCAGACACCGGCCTGGTCCGAGTGCCAGGACGACCTGATGCGCCACGCCGAGAAGGCGGGTATCCCGCGCGACACCCCCTGGAACAAACTCACGCCCGAACAGCAGGGCTGGGTGATCAACGGCTCGCCCAACTGGAATGGCAAGTGGAACCAGCAGTGGTACGGCATCAAGCGTTTCTTCGAGTACCTCGAGAGCAAGTCCTACAAGATGCACATCCGCGTGCTGCTCTCCAAGTACCGCAGCTACACACCCTGCCAGGTGTGTGGCGGGGCCCGCCTCAACGCGGACAGTTTGCTGTGGCGGGTGGGTTCGCGTGAACAGGCAGACGCTGTGTTGCCGCCTGCGGCTCGCTTCTTGCCCAAGGGCGTGGGCTGGAGCCGCGAGCAACTGGAGTCGCTCCCCGGGCTGAGCCTGCATGACCTCATGCTCATGCCCATCGAGCGCTTGCGCACTTTCTTTGACAGCATGCCCTTGCCGCAATCCGCTGGCGCGCCGGCCGAACAGGTCGCATTGCAACTGCTGCTCGACGAAATCCGCACCCGGCTGCGCTACCTGTGCGATGTCGGCATCGGTTATTTGTCGCTGGACCGTCAAAGCCGTACCCTCAGTGGCGGCGAGGTGCAGCGCATCAACCTCACCACGGCGTTGGGCACTTCCTTGGTCAACACCTTGTTCGTGCTGGACGAACCGAGCATTGGCTTGCACCCGCGCGACATGGCGCGCATCACCGAGGCCATGCACCGGCTGCGCGATGCGGGCAACACCCTGGTGGTGGTGGAGCATGACCCCGCTGTGATGATGGCGGCGGACCGCGTCATCGACATGGGGCCGGGACCCGGCGAGCGAGGCGGACAGATTGTGTTCGATGGGCCGGTGGAACTGCTCAAGCAGGCCGACACCCTCACCGGAGCCTACCTGGGTGCGCGCAAGCAGGTGGGCATGGGGTTCAAGCGGGCGGTGACCGATGCCACGCCCCGGTTGGTGCTGGAAGGCGCGCGAGAGCACAACCTGCGCGACCTGGCGATTGAATTCCCGTTGCAGCGCCTGGTGTGTGTCACCGGCGTCAGCGGTTCCGGCAAGTCCACGCTGATCCAGGACATTCTGGCCCCGGCCCTCATGCGCCACTTTGGCCACGCCACCGAAACGCCCGGTGCGCATGACCGCTTGCTGGGGGCCGATCACCTGAGCGAGGTGGTGTTTGTGGACCAGTCGCCCATCGGCAAGACGGCGCGTTCCAATCCGGTGAGTTATGTGGGCGCGTGGGACGCCATTCGCGAACGCTTTGCCACCACCGCATTGGCCAAGCAACGGGGCTACACCGCATCGAAGTTCAGTTTCAACAGCGGCGACGGCCGATGCCCGACGTGCGGCGGCTCGGGCTTTGAGCATGTGGAGATGCAATTCCTGAGCGACGTGTATTTGCGTTGCCAGGATTGCGATGGCCAACGCTACCGTCCGGAGATCCTCGAGGTCAAGCTCGAAAAAACCCTCCAGGGCACCGCGCGACTGTTCAGCGTCGCCGATATCCTGTCGCTCACTGTCAGCGAGGCCGCACAGTGGTTTGCCGACGACCGCGATGTGCTGCGAGCCTTGCAGCCCATCGTCGATGTGGGCCTGGACTATGTCAAGCTGGGGCAACCGGTGCCGACCCTGAGCGGAGGGGAAGCCCAGCGGCTGAAGCTGGCGGGCTTCCTGGCTGAAGCGGCCAAGTCGGCGGCCAGCAGCCGGCAACCCGTGGCGCGCAAGGGCACCTTGTTCCTGTTTGACGAACCCACCACGGGTTTGCACTTTGATGATATCGCCAAGCTCATGCGCGCCATGCGACGCCTGCTCGAGGCGGGCCACTCCTTGATCGTCATCGAGCACAACCTGGATGTGATGCGCGCCAGCGATTGGCTGATCGACCTCGGACCCGAGGGCGGTGAAGCCGGTGGCTGGTTGGTGGCCGAGGGGTCGCCCGAGGAAGTGCGCCAGCACCCCACCTCGCACACCGGACGGGCCTTGCGCGAGTACGCGTTGGCGATGGGCGAAGCCCACGGCGTGGACGAATTCGACCCGGTCACCTTGCAACGTCTGACGACGCCCGTCACCGCCCTGATCGCCAGCCCTGCTCATGCGCCCGTGCGGGATGCCTTGCATGCGGCCCCTCCCGAGGTGATTCGCATCCTGAACGCCAAGGAGCACAACCTCAAGAGCCTGAGTGTGGACGTGCCCCGTGGCAAGTTCAACGTGATCACGGGGGTGAGCGGTTCAGGCAAATCAACCCTGGCCTTTGACATCCTGTTCAACGAAGGGCAACGGCGCTATCTGGAGAGCCTGAATGCGTATGCGCGCAGCATCGTACAGCCGGCAGGACGCCCCGAGGTGGATGCGGTGTATGGCATTCCGCCCACCGTGGCCATCGAGCAGCGGCTGTCGCGGGGCGGACGCAAGTCCACCGTGGGCACCACCACCGAGGTGTGGCACTTTCTGCGCCTGCTGTACGTGAAACTGGGGACGCAGCATTGCATTCACGATGGGGCGGCGGTGCAGCCGCAATCGGCCGACAGCATTGCGGCCCAGTTGATGCGTCAGTTCAAGGGGCAGCACATCGGGTTGTTGAGCCCGTTGGTGGTCAACCGCAAGGGTGTGTACACCGAGCTGGCGGATTGGGCCCGGCCGCGTGGCTACACCCACTTGCGGGTGGACGGGCAGTTTCTGCCGACCCAGGGCTTTCCGCGCATTGACCGGTTCAAGGAGCACACCATTGAATTGCCGGTGGCCAGCCTGGACATCACGCCCGAGAACGAATCGGTGTTGCGTCAGTCCCTGGCTCAGGCGCTGGAGCACGGCAAGGGGGTGGTGCATGTCCTGAGCCACCTCATCGGCTTGCGGGCCGCCATGATGGCTGGCAGTTCCACGGTGGCGATTGGGCATCTGGATGTGTATTCCACCAAACGCGCCTGCCCGGTGTGTGCCACCTCCTACACAGAACTGGACCCTCGTCTGTTCTCCTACAACAGCAAGCACGGCTGGTGCCCGGACTGTGTGGGCACGGGACTGCGTCTCTCACGCGAACAGCGCAAACTGCTGGACGATTCGGTCCGCTCGGACGATCAGAAGGGACGCGAGCAGACCTTTGCCGAGCCCGAGGTGGAGGATCTGGTCGACACCGCCTGCCCCACTTGCCAAGGCACGCGACTGAATGAGACGGCGCGCGCGGTGAAGTTTGCTGGCACGGGCATTGCCGACATTGCGCGGCAGAGTGTGCGCGACATCCGCCAGTGGCTGGATGGCTTGCATTTGACCGGCCGCGAAGCGGATATCGCCCGCGACTTGTTGCCTGAAATCCGCAGCCGGCTAGAGTTTCTGGATCAGGTGGGCCTGGGTTATCTGACGCTCGACCGCGGAGCCCCCACGCTGAGCGGCGGCGAAGCCCAACGCATCCGGCTGGCCGCACAGTTGGGCAGTAACTTGCAGGGCGTGTGCTATGTGCTGGACGAACCCACCATCGGGCTGCATGCCCGCGACAACCAGATCCTGTTGAACGCCTTGCAGCAACTGAGTGACAAGGGCAACACCCTGGTGGTGGTGGAGCATGACGAGGACACGATTCGCCACGCCGACCACATCATTGACATCGGGCCGAGCGCCGGCAAGCGCGGCGGGCGCCTGATTGCGCAAGGCACAGTGGATGATCTGACCGCGCAATCCGAGTCGCAGACCGGGCGGTATTTGCTCCATGCCATCCGGCATCCGCAACAGGCGCGGCGCGTCATGGCCTCATCAGACCAGACCCTGCCGGTTCTCGCGGTTCAGGGCGCGAGCTTGCACAACTTGCAGCAGGTGAGTGTGGACGTGCCGCTCAAGCGTCTGGTGGCCATCACCGGGGTGAGCGGTTCGGGCAAATCCACCCTGGCCCGGGATGTGTTGTTGGCCAATGTGCAGACGGCTGTGTCGGCCCGCCGCACGCCCACCTGGGTGGGGTGTCAGGGCTTGCTCGGCTGGCAACAGGTGGACCGTGTCCTGGAGGTGGACCAGACACCGATTGGCAAGACGCCGCGCAGCTGCCCGGCCACCTACATCGGCTTTTGGGACACCATCCGCAAGCTGTTTGCCGAAACGCTGGAGGCCAAGGCGCGCGGGTATGGCCCGGGTCGCTTCAGCTTCAACACCGGCGAAGGCCGCTGCCCTTCGTGCGAGGGTCAGGGCATGCGCACCATCGAGATGAGTTTCCTGCCCGATGTGAAGGTGCTGTGTGAAACCTGCCAAGGCGCGCGCTTCAACCCGGAGACGCTGGCCGTGAGTTGGCGCGGCAAGAGCATTGGCGAGGTGCTGCAGATGGAGGTGGACGAGGCGGTGGAATTTTTTGCCTCGATGCCCACCATCAGCCATCCGTTGCAGCTGCTGAAGGATGTGGGCCTGGGCTACCTGACGCTGGGTCAACCGTCACCGACGCTGAGTGGCGGCGAGGCGCAGCGCATCAAGCTGGTGACCGAGCTCAGCAAGGTGCGTGACGACATTGGTCGGCGTGGACAGAAAGCGCCCCACACCCTCTATGTGCTGGACGAGCCCACGGTGGGCCTGCACATGGCCGATGTGGACAAGCTCATCAAGGTGCTGCACCGCCTGGTCGATGGCGGCCACAGCGTGGTGGTGATCGAGCACGACCTGGACGTGATTGCCGAAGCTGACTGGATCATTGACCTGGGCCCCGAGGGCGGGCAGGGGGGTGGTCGTGTGGTGGCGGCGGCCACGCCCGAGGATGTGGTTCGACTGGGTACGCACACCGGGCGCGCGCTCAAGCCGGTGCTGGCGCGGCAGTGATCTCTTCCACCGAGCGACCCCCTGGGGTGACTCGGGAGGAGCGGGCCAGCCTCAGCGCGTGAGCAGCATCTGGGCGACTTCCCAGAAGCCGCGCCCGCGTTCGCTGGGGGTGATGTAGCGGGGCGGGTGCTCCAGTTGATCCGCAAAGCGCCGGATATTGGCCACACCCACGCTGTGCGGGAAACGCTGGAACATCACCTGATCGTTGGTGGAGTCGCCCACATACACCCAGCGGTCCAATTCGCTGGCCAGGTCGCGATCCAGCAGTTCGCGCGCCATCCAGCACGCCCCTGAAAACTTGTCGTGGGAGCCAAACCAGCCATTGATGTGAATGCTGCTGACCGTGGCGTTCATGCCTTCGTTTTGCATGAGGCGAACCACGGCCTCGATGGCGGGTAGGGGCAGGCGCATAAACTCGCTGTGGTCGATGGCGATGTCGGTTTCGCGTCCATCGCTGTCATGCGAGCGGGTGGCTCCCGGAATGTCTCGCTCGATGCGCGCCAACACGGCTTGCATGCGCTGAAAGTTGACGGCGCGCGTGTTCGGCGCTTGTGCGTAGCGTTTGGTCAGCGTCAACGGCGAGGGGGAATCCTTCAAGGGTACAGCATCGGTAGCCGTCCCAGCCAGTGCCTGAGCCGGGGCAACCCACGCCACCGCGCCGTTTTCAGCCACGATGGCGTCCACTGGCCAGGTTTGCGCGAAGGGCTCGCTCCACCCCACGGGTCGACCCGTGATGGGGATGACGTGCAAGCCGTGAGCCTTCAAGTCAGCCAGGGCCTGCAATGCGGGAGGCGTGATCACGCCCTCGGTGGTCAGCGTGTCGTCAATGTCGGTGAAGACCCCCACAATGCGCGCGCGCTCGGCTGCGGGCCAATCGTGCAAGGGCAGCGGAGCGAAGGCCATGTCAGGTTCAGCCCGCCGACCCCAGCGATAAGCCGGCGTGTTCGCGCAGCGGGTGGAAATGGATCTTGGGGAAGCGCTCCTGCGCCAGTCGAACGTCGTAGGGCGAGGTGCACAGATAGGCCAGGGTGTTGGCCGCATCGAGTGCCAGCCGCTGCGGGTAGGCGTGGGTGAACTCGCGCAGTTCCGCGGGCGTGTCCGCGGTGATCCAGCGCGCCCCGGTGTACTGGCTGCTTTCCAGTCGCACATCGCAGTCGTATTCGGTTTTCAGGCGGTGCTGCACCACTTCAAACTGCAGCTGGCCGATGGCGCCCAGCAACATGGCACCGCCAATCTCCGGCTTGAACACCTGGATCGCCCCTTCCTCACCCAGCTGCGCCAGTCCGGTTTGCAATTGCTTGGTACGCAGCGGGTTCTTCAGAATCACGGTCATGAACAGCTCGGGCGCGAAGAAAGGCAGCCCGGTGTATTGCAAAGACGCACCATCGGTGATGGTGTCGCCGAGCTGCACGCCCCCGTGGGTGGTGAAGCCGATGATGTCACCCGCAAACGCTTCTTCCACGGCTTCACGGCGTTGACTCAGGAAGGTCACGACCGAGGTGGGGCGCAGCTCCTTGCTGGTACGTTGCACCTTGAGTTTCATGCCGGGCTTGTATTGGCCCGACGCGACGCGCACAAAAGCGATGCGGTCGCGGTGAGACGGGTCCATATTGGCCTGCACCTTGAACACCACCCCGGAGAACATGGCGTCCTCGGGCTGAATGGTTTTTTCGACAGGCTCCTTGTTGACGACCAGCGAGCTCTTGCGTGGGCGAGGCGATGGCGCCAGGTCGACCAGCGAGTCCAATACCTCCATCACGCCGAAATTGTTCACCCCCGAGCCGAAGAACACGGGCGTCTGGCGTCCGGCCAGAAAGGCTTCAGGATCAAAGGCCGGCGAGGCGCCCGTGGCCAGTTCCATGCTGTCCATCGCCGTGGCCCACTCATGGCCAAAGCGCTCAGCCAGGGCTGACTGCTCGGTCAGGGGAATGGCCTCGAAGTCTTGCGGACGGCGCTCGCTGCCAGATTCAAACACCGTCATGGCCTGGGTGCGCAGGTTGATGATGCCGCCAAAGGACTTGCCCTGACCCACGGGCCAGGTCATGGGCACGCAGGGCATGCCGAGTTCGCGCTCCACTTCGTCGAGGATGTCCAGTGGGTCACGTACCTCGCGGTCCATTTTGTTGACGAACGTGATGATGGGCGTGTCACGCTGTCGGCAGACTTCAATCAGGCGGCGGGTCTGCGCTTCCACGCCGTTGGCGGCGTCGATCACCATGAGGGCCGAGTCCACGGCGGTGAGCACGCGGTAGGTGTCTTCGGAGAAGTCTTTGTGACCCGGGGTGTCGAGCAGGTTGATGACGTGATCGCGATACAGCATCTGCATGACCGAGGAGGCCACAGAAATGCCGCGTTGCTTCTCGATTTCCATCCAGTCGCTGGTGGCATGGCGACTGGCCTTGCGGGCCTTGACTGAACCCGCGATCTGGATCGCGCCCGAGAACAGCAGCAGCTTCTCGGTCAGCGTGGTTTTACCCGCATCGGGGTGGGAGATGATGGCAAAGGTGCGCCGACGGCGCACTTCTTCGAGAAGAGACGTCATGAGAAATTTCCGGGGAGGCCTGCATCATAGCCTCTGCGGCTGACGACAGCCGCACCGAAACCCCCAGCAACGGCTGAACGGCGTTGACCAACGCCTGGGCTTGCAGGGGCTTGTCCAGCAGGATGTCCAGTCCAGCACGGTGACAGGCCAGCAGATGATCCGGGGTGCGCTCGCTGCTCATGGCGACCGTGGGGACCTGGGGCCGTGGGCTGCCGAAGCGCTCTGGCGCGGCCTGATCATGGAGCAATTCAAGACCCAGACCATCGGGCAATTGCAAATCGAGCAGCATCAGGTCGTAATGGCGCTCAGCCAGGAAGGCGCGGGCCCAGCGCAGGCTGTTGGCTTCTTCGACCACGCAGCCTGGCCAGGTATATTGGAAGATCACGCGCGCACACAGCCGATGCACAGAGTGATCATCGACCACGAGCAGTCGCGGGGCAGTGGAGGCGGCCATGTGGGTGTCCCGAAATGGTGTGGACCCGCCATGACACCACTCCCTGCCGCAACCGGCAATCCCGTATTTTGGGTAGTTACCGCAAACTTGCTAAAATACTGGGCAACCGAGGAGCGCTGCAGCCTGCAACCCATTCACCAGCAGGCGAGGCTCGGATCTTTATCCAACTGCGCTCACCCACTGACGACGTGAGGTGAGCACCTCGGGTTTTACCCAGCCTGGTCTTGCGTCGCAGTGGTTCACTCAACGGAGCCGAACCATGAACGCTGTACTCAAACCTGTTACCCACGCCGATTATGTGATCGCCGACCTGTCCCTGGCCGCCTGGGGCCGCAAGGAAATCAAAGTCGCCGAAACCGAGATGCCGGGCCTGATGGCCATCCGCGAGGAATTCGCGGCCAAGCAACCCCTGAAGGGCGCTCGCATCACCGGGTCATTGCACATGACCATCCAGACCGCCGTGCTGATCGAGACCCTGCAGGCCCTGGGTGCGCAAGTCCGCTGGGCTTCCTGCAACATCTTCTCCACCCAGGACCATGCGGCTGCCGCCATCGCAGCCAATGGCACCCCGGTGTTTGCCATCAAGGGCGAGACGCTGGAAGACTACTGGGACTACACCCACCGCATTTTCGACTTCGGCGCCAAGGGCTCCGAGGGCGAAGGCCCCAACATGATCCTGGACGACGGTGGGGACGCCACGCTGCTGATGCACCTGGGCAAGCAGGCCGAGAAGAACCCCGCTGTGCTGGCCAACCCGGGCAGCGATGAAGAGCGCATTCTGTTTGCCGCCATCAAGGCCAAGCTGGCGCAAGACAGCACCTGGTACAGCCGCAAGAGCGCCCAGATCATCGGGGTGACCGAAGAGACCACCACCGGCGTGCACCGCTTGAAGGAAATGTCGGCCAAGGGTTCACTGATGTTCCGCGCCATCAACGTGAACGATTCGGTCACCAAGAGCAAGTTCGACAACCTCTACGGCTGCCGCGAATCCCTGGTGGACGGCATCAAGCGCGCCACCGATGTGATGATTGCTGGCAAGGTGGCTGTGGTCGCCGGCTACGGCGATGTGGGCAAGGGTTCTGCCCAGGCCCTGCGCGCCCTGAGCGCGCAGGTGTGGGTGACCGAGATCGACCCCATCAACGCCTTGCAGGCTGCGATGGAAGGCTACAAGATTGTCACCATGGAATACGCCGCCGACAAGGCCGACATTTTTGTCACCACCACCGGCAACCGCGACGTCATCACGTACGAGCACATGGCCGCCATGAAGGACCAGTCCATCGTGTGCAACATCGGTCACTTTGACAACGAGATCCAGGTCGCCAAGCTGGAAGAGAAGTGCCAGTGGGAAGAGATCAAGCCGCAGGTCGACCACGTGATCTTCCCCGACGGCAAGCGCATCATCCTGCTGGCCAAAGGGCGCCTGGTGAACCTGGGCTGCGGCACGGGTCATCCGAGCTTTGTGATGTCTTCCTCGTTTGCCAACCAGACCATCGCACAGATCGAACTGTTCTCCCATCCGGAGGCCTATGACGTCGGACAGGTGTACGTGCTACCCAAGCATCTGGACGAAAAAGTGGCGCGCCTACACCTGAAAAAAGTGGGCGCCATGCTGACCGAGTTGTCGGACGATCAAGCCGCCTACATCGGCGTGTCCAAGCAGGGGCCGTACAAGCCGGATACCTACCGTTATTGATGCCCATGACGTCGTCGTGCGTGTCACACCGTCCGTGACGCCCGCGATGACGTCTGCATCGATGCGCTGATGCCACGCATGCGTGCAGACCAGTTGTTGGTGGATCGAGGCCTGGCCGCTTCGCGCTCTCAGGCGCAGCGGCTGATCGCCTCGGGCGTCTCCTGGCGTTCAGGCACCATGGCGGTCTGGAAGCGCGTGGCCAAGAACGGTGATGACTTGCCGAACCATGCGGAACTCCAACTGCTGGACGACGCCGAATCGCGTTATGTGTCCCGGGGCGGGTTGAAACTCGCGGGTGCCTTGCAGGCCAGTGGTTGGTCCGTGGCCGGTTGGCGGTGCCTCGACGTGGGTCAAAGCACCGGTGGTTTCACGGATTGCCTGTTGCAACATGGCGCAACGCAGGTGGTGGGGGTGGACGTTGGACATGGGCAGTTGCACGAACGGTTGCGAGCAGATCCGCGTGTGGTTTGTGTTGAGCATTGCAATGCACGCACGCTGGTGCCGGGGGACAGTCGCGTGCCTGGGGCCAGCGCTGGATTCGATCTGATCGTGGGCGACTTGTCGTTCATCTCGCTGACCCTGGTTCTGCCTGTGTTATCACCCCTCATGGCTGCAACGGGCCGGTTGTTGTTGCTGGTCAAGCCGCAGTTTGAATTGCAGCCAGCCGACATAGGCAAAGGTGGACTGGTGAGGGACCCTACCGCGTATGGCCGGGTCGAGGACCGGGTCCGGGGGGCTTGTGCCGATTCGGGCCTCACCGTTCAGGGGTATTGGGACAGCGTCATCACGGGCGGTGATGGCAATCGAGAATTTTGGTTGGGTGCGCACCGAGCGCACGCATGAGAAGCAGACAGGAGTGGTCATGAGCGCACAACCCGCACTGAGCATTGAATTTTTCCCGCCCAAGACCGAGGACGGCGTGGTCAAACTGCGCACGGTCCGCCAGGCCTTGTACGCCCTCAAGCCGGAGTTTTGTTCGGTGACTTTTGGGGCAGGCGGTTCCACGCAGTCCGGTACATTTTCGACGGTGAAGGAGATCCTGGGCGAAGGCGTCCCGGCGGCCTCGCACCTGTCGTGCATTGGCGCCACACGCGAGAGCGTGCGCGCGCAGTTGCTTGAACTGCGCGCCATGGGCGTGCGGCGCATTGTGGCCTTGCGGGGCGACTTGCCCAGCGGGTATGGCGTGGGTGGCGAATTTCAGTACGCCAGTGACCTGGTGGCCTTTATCCGTGCCGAAACCGGGCGAGACTTCCATTTGGAGGTCGCGGCTTATCCGGAGGTGCATCCCCAAGCCCGCACACCCGAAGCGGATTTGCGCGCCTATGCCACCAAGGTGAAAGCGGGCGCCGATTCGGCCATCACCCAGTACTTCTACAACTCCGACGCCTACTTCCGCTTTGTCGACGAGGCTTACAAACTCGGGGCTGATGTGCCGGTGGTGCCGGGCATCATGCCCATCACCAATTCATCCCAGTTGCTGCGTTTTTCCGATGCCTGCGGCGCGGAAATCCCCCGGTGGATTCGCCTGCGCCTGCAATCGTACGGAGACGACACCGCCTCCATCAAAGCCTTTGGACTCGATGTGGTCACTGACCTGTGCGACCAACTCCGGACCGCCGGCGTGCCTGCCCTGCATTTCTACAGCATGAACCAGAGCCTCGCGACGCTGGCGATCTGTCGCAACCTGGGTCTTGTCTGACCGCCGGGCAACGCGATCCCGATCAACAGCGTTTCGTCCTGTCGGATGTCAACGTTCGTCAAAACTGACGACCAATCGTGATGTGAGCGGACGTGACTGGCAACTGAGCACGAAGCCCTGCGCAACTTCGGTCTCGTCGAGGCCAAAGTTCTTGTCCATGCGAACCTTGCCTTCCAGCACCTTGCATCGGCAGGTGACGCAGACGCCGCCTTTGCAGGAGTAGGGCAGGTCCAAGCCCTGGTTGAGGGCGACGTCGAGGATGTTCTCGTGGTCGTGCAATCCCATCTCGTGTTGCTTCCCGTCCAGTACCAGGGTCAGCCGCACCGGTGCGGTGTGCGCAGATTCGGAGGCACGCGCGGTCGCCACACCACGGGGTGCGGGCGAGCCGGGGGTGACAAAGCGCTCGGTGCGGATACGGTCAGCCGGGACGCCTGCTTGCACCAGGGCCTGCTCGGTGGCTTCGATCATGGCTTCAGGACCGCAGATGAACACCTCGTCCATGCTCTTGACCGGGAGCAGCGTCCCGATCAGCGCGCGCACCTTGTCACCATCGATACGGCCTTGCAGCAAATCCACCTCTTGCGCCTGTCTCGAGAGCACATGCACCAGCGTCAGACGATCGGGGTACCGGTCTTTCAGGTCTTGCAAGGCTTCGTTGAACATCACGCTGTCCATGCGGCGGTTGCCGTAGACCAGGGTGAATTTGCTGCCCGGTTGCTCTTCCAGCGTGGACGCCACGATGGACAGGATGGGGGTGATGCCCGATCCGGACGCAAACCCCACACGGTGCAAGGCCCGGGCCCGCTGGATGACAAAGCGGCCATCGGGCGGCATCACCCGCAGCGTGTCACCGCCTTTGAGTTGCAGCGCGGCCCAGTTGGAAAACACCCCGCCCTCCACCGGGCGAATGCCCACTTGCAGTTCGCCACGCTCGCGCAACCGACTGCGCGTGGAGCAGATGGAGTAACTGCGTCGAATGTCCTGCCCCTCGAGGGTGGTGCGCAAGGTCAGGAATTGACCTGGCAGGAACGCAAAGGCCTCGCGCAGGGTGTCAGGCACCGCCAGGGTGACAGCAACCGAGCCGGCCGCTTCTTCATCAACGCGGCTGACGCGCAGTTCATGGAATCGTGGCGATGCGGACATGGTGGACCTGTGAAGAAATTCAGTAGGGTTTGAAATAGTCGAACGGCTCAAGACAGCTCAGGCACTTGTACAGCGCTTTGCAGGCGGTAGACCCGAAGTGCGAGACTTCGGTGGTATGGGTTGAGCCACAGCGCGGACAGCCCGGGCGATCAGCGGCCATGCGCTGCGTTGCCGTGCGCGGTGCGAAGTGCACCACATTCACGCCCGCTGAGGCACACCGCTCGGGGGGCGCGATGCCATAGGCTCGCAGTTTGTCGCGTGCTGCATCGTTCATCCAGTCGGTGGTCCATGCGGGCGACAAGCGGGTGGTGACGCGCACGGGCACACCCAGTGCCTGCAATGTGCTGAGCACGTCGTCCTCGATCTGCCCCATCGCCGGGCAACCACTGTAGGTCGGGGTGATGATGACTTCCAGCCCGTCTTCATGGTGAAACACCTCTCGCACAATACCCATGTCGCGCAAGGTCACCACCGGAATTTCCGGGTCAGTCAGCGTGTCCAGCACCAACCAGGCTTGTGCGACCAGCGGGTCGAGGGCATGGTCAACGTGGTTCGTCATGGGACAAGCGGTTCAACGGGAGATCGACTGAGACGATGAGCGCGATGCCGGTCACCACTGACCGCTCGGGTGTGCGCGCGCCAACGATTGCATTTCCGCCAGCAAATAGCCCAGGTGCTCGGAGTGCACCCCTGTCTTGCCCTGGGGGATGTAGCCTTCTTCGGCGGGCTGTCGCAGCGTGGCGTGCGCCAGGCCGTCAGCCACGGTGCGTTGCCAGGCGGCGCGGATGTTGGTCATGTCCAAGCCTTGTTCGGCGGCGGCGGTCTCCACTGGGGACGCACTCCAGAATTCCTGGGTGTAGGCCCACAGATGGTCCACGGCCGCTTGCACGCGGCGATGTGATTCCTCGGTGCCGTCCCCCAGCCGGATCAGCCAGTCCTGCGAATGGCGCAAGTGGTAGCGTGTTTCTTTGAGTGATCGTTCGGCAATGGCGGACAGCTCGCTGTCCGCCGCGTGCGACAAGCCGGCCCACACCTCCACCATCAAGGCGCTGTAGAGAAAGTTGCGCACCAGCGTGGTGGCGTAATCCCGATCGGCAACGGCATAGCCGACCAGCGGGCCATGATGCGGCAACTCCAGCAGGGTGTAGTTTTTGAATTGCGGCACGTCACGGAAATACGCCAGCAAATCTTCTGTGCAGCCATCCCCGCGGCGCTCGGCGACGAGTTGATACAACAAACGCGCTTGGCCAATCAGATCCAGGCTGACATTGGCCATGGCAATGTCTTCCTCCAGAATGGGGCCGTGGCCACACCATTCCGCATTGCGTTGGCCCAGCACCACCGCGTTGTCGGCCAGGTGCAGCAAGTAGTCTTCCGGTGCCTTCACCGGTGTGACGGGGGCGGTCATCACATGTGCCCCACTTCGTCAGGCAACACGTAAAAAGTCGGGTGACGGTAGATCTTGCTGGCGGCCGGGTCAAACAACTCGCCTTTGTCGTCGGGTTCGCTGGCCGTGATGGTGGACGAGGGCACGACCCAGATGCTCACGCCCTCTTGACGGCGGGTATACACATCGCGGGCCATTTGCAAGGCGTGCTGCGCATCGCTGGCGTGCAGGCTGCCGCAGTGCTTGTGTTCCAGGCCTTGCTTGCTGCGAACAAAGACCTCCCATAAGGGCCATTCCTTGAGGGCGGGGGTGGTCGTCTTGGCGTTGGGGGTGCTCATGCGGCCTCCTGCATCGTGCGTTGTGTCTCTTTGTGGGCATGCGCCAAGGCGGCGTCCCGCAGCCATTGGCCGTCATTCCAGGCCTTGACCCGGGTGGCCAGGCGCTCCTTGTTGCAAGGACCATGGCCGTTCACGGTGGCCCAGAACTCGTTCCAGTCGATGGCGCCGTAGTCATGGTGCTGGCGCGCTTCGTTCCATTTGAGGTCGGGGTCGGGCAGGGTCACGCCCAGCAACTCGGCTTGCGGGACGGTGGCGTCAACGAATTTCTGACGCAACTCATCGTTGCTGATGCGCTTGATGCCCCAGCGCATGCCTTGCGCGCTGTTGGGACTTTGATCGTCGGGCGGGCCAAACATGGCCAGACACTTCCACCACCAGCGGTTGACCGCGTCCTGCACCAGGGCGCGCTGCTCGGCGGTGCCTTTCATCATGGAGAGCAAGGCTTCGTAGCCCTGGCGCTGGTGAAACGACTCTTCCTTGCACACGCGCACCATGGCGCGAGCATAGGGCCCGTACGAGCAGCGGCACAGCGGAATCTGGTTCATGATGGCGGCGCCATCCACCAGCCAGCCGATCACCCCCACATCGGCCCAGTTCAGGGTGGGGTAGTTGAAGATGGAGCTGTACTTGGCCTTGCCGCTGTGCAGGGCGGCCAACAGCTCGTCGCGGCTGGTGCCCAGGGTTTCGGCGGCGCTGTACAGATAGAGACCGTGTCCAGCCTCATCCTGCACCTTGGCGATCAGGATGGTCTTGCGCTTGAGCGAGGGGGCGCGGCTGATCCAGTTGCCCTCGGGCAGCATGCCCACGATTTCAGAGTGTGCGTGCTGGCTGATCTGGCGCACCAGCGTCTTGCGGTACGCATCAGGCATCCAGTCTTGTGGTTCGATACGCCCATCGGCATCAATGCGTCGATCAAAGGCGGCCTGCAAGTCGGCTTGATCGGGCGCAGCGTGAGCCAGGCGCACCACGCTTTTGTCCTCCGGTGAAGGCGGCAAATCCAGGGCTTGGGTGTACATGCAGTCTCCTTGGAAAGGCGCTCCGGTGCCGCTCCATGCGGGACCGCTCAGGACGCGCAGGGGCATCGGGAAAGCGCCATTTAACCCTGAGTATAGCCAATTAACCGACCGATCGGTTGGTTAATTCCGGGGGTATTCCCCAGGCCTTCAACACCCCGCCCCCCGCGTGGCCGCATCGGGTCAGGATGACAAGTGGGGTGGGTAGCGGCTAGACTGGGCGCATGAAAGTACTCGACTCCATCGTGACCCAGGCTGCCAGCATCATGGCGGTGCGGCGTGACATCCATGCCCACCCCGAGCTGTGCTTCGAAGAAAACCGCACCGCCGATGTGGTGGCCAGCAAGCTCACGGAGTGGGGCATCCCGGTCCACCGGGGCATGGGCACCACGGGGGTGGTGGGCATTTTGAAAAACGGCACCAGTGACCGTGCCATTGCCCTGCGTGCCGACATGGACGCCTTGCCCATGCAGGAATTCAACAGCTTTGAACACGCCAGCCGACATCCCGGCAAGATGCATGCATGCGGCCATGATGGCCATGTGGCGATGCTCCTGGCCGCGGCCCAGCACCTGGCGCAGCACCGCCACTTTGACGGCACGGTGTATTTCATCTTCCAGCCGGCAGAAGAAGGGGGCGGTGGTGCCCGCGAAATGATCAAGGACGGATTGTTCGAGAAATTCCCGGTGCAGGCGGTCTTCGGGGTGCATAACTGGCCTGGCATGCAGGTCGGGCAGTTCTGCGTGAGCCCGGGTCCGGTCATGGCCTCGAGCAACGAGTTCCGTATCGTCATTCGCGGCAAGGGTGGCCATGCCGCGCTGCCCCATAACGGCATAGATCCTGTGCCCATCGCCTGCCAGATGGTGCAGGCGTTTCAAACCATCATCACCCGCAACAAAAAGCCGGTGGATGCGGGCGTGATCTCGGTGACCATGATTCACGCGGGTGAAGCCACCAACGTGATTCCCGATTTCTGCGAACTGCAGGGCACGGTGCGAACCTTCACCGTGGAGGTGCTGGACATGGTGGAGCGTCGCATGCAGCAGATCGCCGAGCACATCAGCGCGGCGCACGATGCCACCTGCGAATTTCACTTTCGCCGCAACTATCCAGCCACCTTCAACCATGCCGCGGAAACCGAGTTCTTGCGTGGCGTGATGGCCGACCTGGTCGGGCCCGAGAACGTCAAGCCCCAGGAACAGACCATGGGGGCCGAAGATTTTTCCTACATGCTGCAAGCAGTGCCGGGCGCCTATGCCTTCATTGGAAACGGTGATGGACAGCATCGCGAGACCGGACATGCCGAGGGGCCGTGCGTGTTGCACAACCCCACCTACGACTTCAATGACGAGTTGATTCCTCTGGGAGGCACCTTGTGGGTCAACGTGGTGGAGAAGTGGCTGGCCAAAGCGTGAGCCCGGTTTAGGGGTGGTTTTCTAAACAAGCCGCGCCTGGCGGGCTACAGTCAAAACCTATCGCCTGGCCCACAGGCGCACGAGGAGAACACCATGGCCACACGCAACCCTTTTCAATTTCAAATGCCCGCCGACATGAGCGATAACGTCAAGGCACAAGCCCAGGAGATCTGGCTGGCCGGCTTGGGAGCCTTCTCCAAAGCCCAGCAAGAAGGCGGCAAGATGTTCCAGACCCTGGTCGATGATGGCGTGACCATGCAGCGCAACGCGCAAAAGGCGGCAGAAGCCAAGATCGCCGAGGCCACCGAGAAAATGACCTCGATGGCCCAGCAATTCACTCAGCAAGCCTCGGTACTGGGTCAGAAGGCCACCGGACAGTGGGACCGCCTCGAATCCATTTTTGAAGAGCGCGTGGCCAAGGCCTTGACCCGCATGGGCGTTCCGCAGGCCGAGGCACTGGCCGCCCTCGAGGCTCGTGTGGCAGCGCTGGAAGCACAGCTCAACGCTGGCGGCAAGCCGGCTGCCAAGACCACCGCCAAGACCGCTACTCAAACGGCCACGAAGTCGGCATCCAAGACAGGCAAAAAAACAGACACGAAGCCAGTCGCCAAGACCGCCACGCCCCGGACCGCCCGTTCAGCTGCATTGGTCAAGGCGGTCGCCAAAAAACCTGCCGCCAAGCGAAGCGGCGTCGCCACCCGCCAGCGCTGAGATGACCAGGCGGCAACGCCGCATGCATCAACCACGGCCAGATGGCTCCGTGGTTATAGGGACGCGCTGACTCAGCGCTTGAACGCCACCACGTGTTGCTCTTGCACACCCAGGCCTTCGATGCCAAGCGTCATGGTGTCGCCTGCCTTGAGGAAGACCGGTGCGGGCTTGCCGTTTTTCTTGATGCCCATGCCCACGCCGGGCGGTGTGCCGGTGGTGATCACGTCACCCGGGTTCAGCGTCATGAACTGGCTCACGTAGCTCACCAGTTTGGCCACGCCAAAGATCATGGTTTTGGTGCTGCCGTCTTGCATGCGCTGGCCATTGTGGTCCAGCCACATGTGCAGTTTTTGCGGATTGGGCACTTCGTCTCGCGTGACCATCCAGGGGCCGATCGGGCCGAAGGTGTCGCAACCCTTGCCCTTGTCCCAGCTGCCGCCGCGCTCGAGTTGGTACTCGCGCTCGCTGACATCGTTGACCACGCAGTAGCCGGCCACGTAATTCAGGGCGTCCTTTTGCGACACATAACGGGCTTCGGTACCAATCACGATGCCCAGCTCGACTTCCCAGTCGCTCTTCACAGAGCCCTTGGGCAGCATGACGTTGTCGTCCGGACCCTGAATGGAGTTGTTGGCCTTCAGGAACACGATGGGTTCTTTGGGGATCGGCATGCCGGCTTCGGCTGCGTGATCCGCATAATTCAGGCCAATCGCCACGAACTTGCTGATGTGGCTGATGGGGCAGCCCATGCGGGGCTTGCCTTTGACCAGCGGCAACTTGTCGGTCTTGAGCTTGCGCAGCTTGGCCAGGGCCTTGTCGCTGAGTTGGTCGGGGCTGACGTCCTTGATGACCTTGCTGAGGTCACGCAGCTGGCCGTGTGCATCGATCAGACCGGGTTTTTCCTGGCCGGGTTTGCCATAGCGAACGAGTTTCATGGGGTATTGCCTCTGGTGATGTCGTGGAAGGAATTCGAAAGGGAAGGATCGGACGGGTGACGTGTGTGCTCAGTAGGTGGCGCGGCCACCCGAGAGGTCAAACACAGCACCCGTCGAGAAGGAGCAATCCTCGGTGCACAGCCAGGTCACCATCGCGGCGATTTCCTCGGGCTGGCCAAAGCGGCCCATGGGAATCTTGCTCAGCATGAACTGGATGTGCTCAGGCGTCATTTGATCAAAGATTGCGGTCTTCACAGCCGCCGGCGTCACGCAGTTGACTCGAACCTCGGTGTCGGCAAGTTCTTTGCCCAGGGATTTGGTGAAGCCGATGACGGCAGCCTTGCTGGTGCTGTAGGCACTGGCATTGGGGTTGCCGTCCTTGCCGGCCACGGACGCGATATTGACGATGCGGCCGTAGTTGCGCTCGCGCATGTGGGGCGCCAACTCGCGGCAACACAAAAACACGCCGTTGATGTTGACGTTCATCACCTGCTGCCAGGCGTCCACCGGGTAGTCCCACACCTTGGTGTTGGGGCCGGTGATGCCGGCGCAGCAGACCAGCGCGTCGACCGGTGCGATGGCCAGCGTCTGGCGTGTGGCCTGTGCCACCGAGTCGTGCAGGGACACATCGACCGGCACGCAGGCGACGACAGCACCCGGGAATTGCTGTTTGAGCTTCTCGGCGGCGGTGCCCATGCCGCCAATGTCACGGTCCCACAAGGTGACGCGAGCGCCCGACGCCATCATGCGCTGGGCGATGGCAAAGCCCAGTCCTGTGGCGCCGCCCGTGATGACGCCGTGGCGCCCTGTCATGTCGAGTTGGTTCATGTGCTGTCTTTCAGATGGTCATGCCGCCGTCCACCATGAAGGCGTTGCCGGTGGCGAATTGTGACTCGTCCGAGGCCAGGTACACGATGATGGGCGCAATTTCGTGGGCCTGGGCCAGGCGGCCCATGGGTTGACGGGCGATGAAGTTCTTGCGGGCCTCGACCGGGTCAGCATAACTGTTGATGCGGTCGCCCAGCGAAGGGGTGTCGACGGTGCCGGGGCAGATGCAGTTGCAGCGGATGCCCTTGGCCACATAGTCGGCGGCCACACTCTTGGTCAGACCTATGACAGCCGCCTTGCTGCTGCCGTAAATGAAGCGATTGGGCAGGCCGCGCACGCTGGAACACACACTGGCCATGTTGATGATGCTGCCGCCACCCTGGTCGAGCATGCGCGGGATCACCTGCTGGATCATCCAGAACTGCGAGCGTGCATTCAGATTGAATGCGAAATTCCAGTCGTCGTCGGTGGCTTCCAGGATGGTGCCGTTGTGGACATAACCGGCGCAATTGAATACCGCATCGATGCGCGCCATGGACGCCACCTGACGGGCGATGGCGGCCTTGTCCAGCACATCCAGGACGGCCGTGCTGACGCGGGGCACGCCCTGGTACGACTCTAGCAACGAGGCCTTGACGTCGGTGGCGACCACGTGGGCGCCTTCAGCGGCCATGGCCAGGGCTGCGGCCTGACCAATCCCTTGGCCAGCGGCGGTGACAAGAACGGTTTTGCCTTGGAGTCTCATGGGCGTGAAGTGTGTGAAGGGTTAATGGAGAAGTCAGGGTGCGTCGGCTCATCAACTGGACCTAGGGGTTTGTGCGGATCGAACACCGCTTGACCCTGAGTCTGCACGCATGGGAAGATTCTGCAACTGGTCTGACCACTTGTCCAATTCGCGTTATCCCTGATAACCCCTTCGTTGTCCTTTCTCACCCACGGCCACATGCCCTTGCACACCGTCGAGCCGCAGCGCCTGTACCGGCAGATCGCCGATCAGTTGCGCTCGCTCGTGGCCGCGGGGGAGTTTGAGGTCGGACACCGATTGCCGGCGGAACGAGATCTGGCCGTGCAACTGGGGGTGAGCCGTCCCTCCGTGCGCGAAGCGCTGATTGCGCTGGAAGTGGAGGGCGTCATCGAGGTGCGCACCGGGTCGGGCATTTATGTCCGCGACGCCTCGCCGGAGGCCAGCAAAGGTCGAGCAGGTCTCCTGCCTGATACGGCGAATGCTGAGGATTCGGCGCCGCTCGATTGGGGGCCACTTGAAGTCATACATGCCCGCGGGTTGATCGAGCCGGAGACCGCGGCCTTGGCTGCCGAGCGGGCAACGCGGGCGGATGTCATGGCCATTGCAGCCGCCTTGCGGCAGATGCAGCAACAGGCGCGACGCGGTGAAGTGCCGCGCGAAGGCGATGAAGCCTTTCATCTTGCCATTGCACGCGCCAGCGGTAACGGCGTGTTGCTCGATACCTTGCAACGTTTCTGGCATGCCAGACACGGCCCCCTGTTCGAGCGGCTGGGCGATTATTTCGAAGGACCGGAGTCCTGGCAGATTGCCGTGGCCGAACATGAGGCCGTGCTGGCTGCCATCAAAGCCCATGACCCACGACAAGCCCGCCAAGCCATGCAGCGCCACATGCGACTCGCGTTGAGACGGTACAGCGCCAGTTGGCGCTGAAAAACGCGGCCATCCCCACACCTCACCCATATTTCATGCACCCGCCAGGAGATAACCATGACCCCCTATATCCGTTTACACGCCGCCGATGATGTGGTGATTGCCCGCAGCCAACTCATGAGTGGCGCTGCCATTGAAAGCTTCAAAGTCAAGGGCCTGATTCCTCCGGGCCACAAGGTGGCCGCGCGGGACATCGCGGCGGGTGAGCCGGTACGGCGCTACAACCAGATCATCGGCTTTGCCTCGCAGGCCATTGCGGCGGGTGAGCATGTGCACGTGCACAACCTGAACATGGGGTCCGAGAAGGGGAATTTCGCGCGCGACTATGCGTTTTGCAGCGACGTCAAACCCGAACCGGCTCGCCAAGAGGCCACCTTCATGGGCATTGTGCGCCCGGACGGTCGTGTGGCCACGCGCAATTACATCGGTATTCTCTCGAGCGTCAATTGCTCGGCCACCGTGGTGCGCGCCATGGCCGACCACTTCTCGCGCCGCACCAACCCGTCCGCGCTGGCCGCTTTCCCCAACGTGGATGGCGTGGTGGCACTCACGCACGGCACCGGTTGTGGCATGGGGTCGGAAGGGTTGGGCATCACCTTGCTGGAGCGCACCCTGGCGGGTTATGCCACGCACGCCAATTTTGCGGGCGTGATCATGGTGGGACTGGGCTGCGAAGCCAACCAGATCAACACCTGGCTCACCCGCAGTGGTTTGCAGGAGGGCAAGACCCTGCACACCTTCAACATCCAGGACATGGGTGGCACGGCCAAGACGGTGGCCAAGGGCATTGCACTGGTCGAGCAGATGCTGCCGCAAGCCAACGCCGTGCAGCGCGTGCCGTGCAGCGCCTCGCACATCGTGGTGGGCTTGCAGTGCGGCGGCTCGGACGGGTATTCGGGCATCAGTGCCAATCCTGCACTTGGCGCGGCAGTGGATCTGCTGGCTGCCCATGGCGGCACGGCCATTCTGAGTGAAACGCCGGAAATCTATGGCGCCGAGCATTTGCTGACCCGACGTGCGGTGACCCGGGCCGTTGGCGAAAAGCTGGTGGAGCGCATCAAGTGGTGGGAGCATTACACCGAGATCAACCAAGGTGAGATGAACAACAACCCGTCACCAGGTAACAAGGCAGGGGGCCTTACCACCATCCTGGAGAAATCACTGGGGGCCGTGGCCAAAGGCGGAACCACGAATCTGCAAGCCGTGTATGAATACGCCGAGCGGGTCAATGCCCACGGTTTCGTCTACATGGACACCCCTGGCTATGACCCGGTGAGTGCCACGGGGCAAGTGGCCGGTGGGGCCAACCTCATCTGCTTCACCACGGGTCGTGGTTCGGCGTATGGCTGTGCTCCCTCGCCCTCGCTCAAGCTCGCCACCAACAACACCCTGTGGAAGCGCCAGTCCGAGGACATCGACATCAACTGCGGGGACATCGTGGACGAGGGGGTGTCCATCGAAGCCAAGGGGCGTGAAATATTCCAGGCGATTCTGGACTGTGCGTCGGGCAAGCCCAGCAAGTCCGAGCAGCATGGCTATGGGCAGCAGGAATTCGTGCCCTGGCAAGTCGGTGCAGTGATGTAACAGGGGCTGACACGGTGGTGGCAGCACGCTCAATTTTTTTATCGGGATTTTTCCATGGCACATGTTTTCCAAGCTGACGACCTTGAGCGCAAGGTGGCGAGTCTTTTTGTGGCGGCCGGCAGTTTGCCCGCCGAGGCCCAGCAAGTGGCGGCCAACCTGGTGTTGGCCAATTTGAGTGGACATGACTCGCACGGGATCGGCATGGCCCCGCGTTATGTCGACGCCATTCTCGAAGGCGGGCTCATTCCCAATACGAAGGTCGCCACCAAGGTGGATGCGGGCATGCTGCTGGGCTTGGATGGGCAGCGTGGCTTTGGCCAGATCGTGGGCGTGCAAGCGATGGAGGCTGCTTTTGCCAAGGTCGAGCAGCACGGCGCGTGCATCTTCTCCCTGGCGCGCGCGCACCACCTGGGACGCATTGGCCACTTTGCCGAGATGGCGGTGGCGCGGGGCTGGATCTCGCTGCACTTTGTCAATGTGCTCTCGCGCCCCGTGGTGGCTCCGTGGCAGGGCGGCGATGGACGCTTTGGCACCAACCCCTGTTGCATTGGCATTCCCGTGGGGGTGGGCGATGCGCAACGTGAGCCCATCATCCTGGACTTTGCCACCAGCCGCGTGGCACAAGGCAAGATGCGCGTGGCCTACAACGAGGGCAAGCAAGTGCCGCCCGGGACCCTGATCGACGAAACCGGGCAACCCACGACCAACCCCGGCGTGGTGGTGGTGCCGCAAAGCAACGGGGGCTATGGTGCGTTGATGACCTTTGGTGAGCACAAGGGCTTTGGCATGGCCGTGGCCTGCGAGTTGCTGGGCGGCGCCCTGAGCGGCGGCGGCACCTGGCATCGAGAGGCCGACAACCGTCGGGCCGTGCTCAACGGCATGCTCACCATCGTGATCGACCCCCAGGCCCTGGGCACACAGGCCGCGTTCGCCGAAGAAACCCTGGCCTTCATTGATTGGTTACGCAAGAGTCCGGCTGCACCCGGTACCGAGGGCGTGTTGCTGGCCGGAGAGCCCGAGCGCGCCGCCCGTGCACAGCGCCGGCGCGAAGGCGTTCTTGTGGACGATGCCACGTGGCAAGAAATGGTGACGGCTGGTGGCAAAGTCGGGGTGACCGTATGAGTGGACCGTTGAATGCGGGCGCCCTCGCAGACTTACCGCCTGCGGTCAGGCGTCCGCCGAAACGCGCTGCCGTAGAGCCGGGGGTGGTGCACCTGGGACTGGGTGCCTTTCATCGGGCGCATCAGGCCGTGGTGTATGACGCACTGGCAGCGCTGGGCGATGATCGGTGGGGGGTGTTTGGCGTGGCCATGCGCTCACCCGAACTGGTCGGCGCCTTGCGCGCCCAGGACCACTACTACGCGGTTGAAATTGCCAGCCAAGCCGAGTCCTGGTGGCAGGTGATCGGCGCGGTGCGCGACTCGGCGGTGGCCGCGACTGAACCACAGCGCGTGGTGGAGGCCATGGCCTCGCCTGCCACCCGCTGGATCACACTCACGGTGACCGAGAAAGCCTACAACCCGGCACTGGCGCAGTTCATCGTGGAAGGTTTGCAAGCCCGACACGCGCGCGGTCTGCCGGGCGTGACGGTGGCGTCATGCGACAACCTGTCGTCCAATGGGGATCAGCTGCGAGCCTTGTGCCGGGAGGCGGCACGGTCCATCGACCCTGCGCTGGCGAGTTGGGTCGACCAGCAGTGCCGTTTCCCCAACAGCATGGTGGACCGCATCGTGCCGCAGAGTGACGCGCGCGTGCGCGAGGCGGCGCTGCAGGCCCTGGGGGTAGAAGACCTTGCGCCGCTCAGCACGGAAGGATTCTGGGAGTGGGCCATCGAGCGCAGTCAACTCGAACCGGCCGACGCCGAGGCGCTGGCACGCGTGGGCGTGATGGTGGTTGACGATGTGAAGGCCTTTGAAGAGGCCAAGCTGCGCATGCTCAATGGCGTGCATTCGGCCATTGCCTGTATCGGAGCCGTGGTGCCGCAAAACACGGTGCGGGAAACCGTCAGCCTGCCCTGGGTGCGCGAATTTGTACGGGGCTTTCTGGATGAGGTGGCGCCGGTGGTCCGTCGTCCCAACACGGATGCTTACCGCGATGCCTTGCTGACCCGCTTCGTCAACCCGGCCCTGCACCACCGCTGTCATCAGATTGCCCAGGATGGTTCGGTCAAGATCACCCAGCGCTGGGTCCCCGCCACGCTGGCTTTGCAAGCCCTCGGCAAACCCACGCCGTATCTCATCATGGCCACGGCCTGCTGGCTGCGTTACTGGCTCGCCAAGGACGATCAAGGGCAGGCGTACGATTTCAACGATCCCTATACCCAGCCCTTACAGGCGCTGGTGACGGCGGCGCGCGACGACAACGACCTGCTGGATCGATTGCTGCACTTTGAACCCATCTGGGGCACGGAGTTACCCCGCACCCCGGGGTGGCTGACTGCGGTTCAGCGTGATTTCGCCACCATACAGGCGCAGGGGATCCAGGCGGCGGTGTCCGGGCTGGCGACCTGAAGGTCTCGGACGCTCGTCGGCGACAAACTCGCCCGCCGTGACGGCGTGACTCAGAAAAACAGGGGGAGGCTGGCGTCCAGGTATTCCATGGGCGACTTCTTGAAGCCTGAGCGCGCAAAGCGGTGCAACCGCCCCTGCGTGAAGCTCACCAAGGCCGAGGCGCGAACTTGTGCCTCTACCGTGGGGGTGGAGGACAGCTTGACCGCCTCTGACTCACGCAGCACCTGGCGCAGGCTCAGTTCGATGCGGTCGAAGAACTGGTTCATGCGCTGGTGCAGGCGCTCGTTTTCAAACACCAGGGCGTCGCCCACCATCACGCGGGTCATGCCCGGGTTTTTGTCGGCAAATTGCAAGAGCATTGACACCATGCGAGCCGCTTTCTGCTCGCCAGGTTCCTCGCGCTCGGCAATCTGGTTGACCAGGGTGAACACGCTGTGCTCGATGAAGTCGATCAAGCCCTCGAACATCTGCGCCTTGCTGGCGAAGTGGCGGTACAGCGCGGCCTCGCTCACCTGCAGCTTGGCGGCCAGGGCCGCGGTGGTGATCCGTTCGGCCCCCGGCTGTTCGAGCATGACAGCCAGAGTTTGCAGGATCTGCACCCGACGCTCGCCCGGCTTGGGGCGTTTGCGCGTGGGGGTCTGGGCGTCTGCTTCGGGGGCGGAGGAGTTGTCGTGTTCTGCCATGGCTGCCTCGTGGGGTGGTCGGCTCAGTGGGAACGGATCATGGTGCCGAAGGCCTGATCGGTCAGGATCTCCAGCAACATGGCGTGGGGGACGCGGCCATCAATGATGTGCACGGAATTCACACCGCTCTTGGCCGCGTCGAGTGCGCCGCTGATCTTGGGCAGCATGCCGCCGCTGATGGTGCCGTCTTCAAACAGCGCATCGATCTGGCGTGCGCTCAGATCGGTCAGCAAGTTGCCCGCCTTGTCCAGCACGCCCGGCGTGTTGGTCAAGAGCACCAGCTTCTCGGCCTTGAGCACAGTAGCGAGCTTGGCAGCCACCACATCGGCGTTGATGTTGTAGCTCTCGTTGTTCTCGCCAAACCCGATCGGGCTGATGACGGGGATGAAGGCATCGTCCTGCAAGGCCTTGACCACGCTGGGGTCGATGCCGACGATGTCGCCCACCTGGCCGACGTCATATTCCTTGCTGGGGTCTTTGTTGTCGACCATTTTGAGCTTGCGTGCGTGAATCATCCCGCCGTCTCGACCGGTCAGACCCACCGCCTTGCCCCCGGCCTGGTTGATCAGGCCCACGATGTCTTGTTGTACCTCGCCGCCCAATACCCACTCCACCACTTCCATGGTCTCGGCGTCGGTCACACGCATGCCCTGGATGAACTCGCCCTTCTTGCCCAGGCGGTTGAGCGCGGTCTCGATCTGCGGGCCACCGCCGTGCACCACCACCGGGTTCATGCCCACCAGTTTGAGCAGCACCACGTCCTCGGCAAAGTCGGCTTGGAGAGCCGGGTCGGTCATGGCGTTGCCGCCGTACTTGATGACCAGGGTCTTGCCGTGGAACTTGCGGATGTAGGGCAATGCCTGCGCCAGGATCTCGGCCTTGTCGCGTGGGGCAATGGATTGGAAATCGGTCATGATCGAGGGGAGCGAGGGTTCACTTATCCAGATTGTGCCCCAACTTCAGGCCTGTTTCAGGTAGGCGTCCCATCCCGGGGCTGCCGCATCCTTGGCCGCCAGGAGCGGGGCCGTCAGGCCGGCTTCGGCCAGCGGCCAGGCTATCGCGAGTTGCGGGTCGTCCCAGCGCAGGCTGCGCTCATGCGCCGGGGACCAGTAGTCCGTGGTTTTGTACAAGAATTCGGCGCTCTCGCTCAGCACCAGAAACCCATGCGCCAGGCCAGGGGGGATCCACAACTGCCGCTTGTTTTCGCCGGAGAGCCGCACCCCTGCCCAGTGCCCGAAGGTGGGTGAGCCGTGCCGGATGTCGACGGCCACATCAAACACCTCGCCCTGTGTCACCCGCACCAGCTTGCCCTGCGCGTGTTCCACCTGGTAATGCAGACCCCGCAGTACCCCCTTGGCCGAACGGCTGTGGTTGTCCTGCACGAAAGGCACGCTCACCCCGGTGCAGTGTTCAAAGTCACGCGCATTGAAGCTCTCAAAAAAGTACCCGCGTGCATCACCAAATACTTGTGGATCCAGTATTTGTACGCCTTCGATCTCGGTGGGGGTGACGGTGTAGGCCATGAGGTTTTCTCTGTGGATTCGATGACTGCGGTCGGGAGAGGATCATCGAACCAGGGAATAAATTGGAATCTGACCCCGATTAACCCAAGGGGGCCGGCCCCCATCCAACCCATGACCCGACCCGGGCTGATCAGGGTTTGAGCAGTTGCAGCAAGTATTGCCCATAACTGTTCTTGGCCAGCGGGTGTGCGAGTCGTTCAATTTGAGCGGCATCGATCCAGCCCTGATGGAAGGCGATTTCTTCGGGGCAGGCCACCATCAGGCCCTGGCGCTTTTGCAGGGTGGCGATGAAACTCGCGGCTTCTTGCAGGCTGTCATGCGTACCGGTATCGAGCCAGGCGTAGCCGCGACCCATGATTTCCACGTGCAACTGTTGCTGCTCAAGGTAGTAGCGGTTGACATCGGTGATCTCGAGTTCGCCACGCGCCGAGGGCTTGATGTCGGCGGCGATGTCGCAGACCTGGGTATCGTAGAAGTACAAACCGGTGACCGCGTAGTTGGACTTGGGGACCGGAGGCTTCTCCTCGATGCTGACGGCGCGTTGTTGTCCATCGAACTCCACCACGCCGTATCGCTCGGGGTCGTGGACATGGTACGCAAACACCGTGGCCCCTTGGTCGCGCGCCTGGGCACTGGCCAGTTGTTTGACCAGATCGTGACCATAAAAAATATTGTCGCCCAGCACCAGTGCACTGGGGAGAGAGCCGACGAATTCGCGGCCGATGATGAAAGCCTGCGCCAATCCGTCCGGGCTGGGTTGCACCGCATACTGGATGTGCATGCCCCAGCGTGAGCCATCGCCAAGCAATTCCTGAAACCGGGGCGTGTCTTGCGGAGTCGAGATGATCAGCACCTCGCGAATGCCGCTCAGCATCAGCGTGGTGAGCGGATAGTAGATCATGGGCTTGTCGTACACCGGCAGCAGTTGCTTGGAGACAGCCTGCGTCACCGGATACAGGCGAGTGCCCGAGCCGCCGGCGAGGATGATGCCCTTGCGTGCAGTCGTGGTGGTCATGAGGCCGGTCTCCTGAGTTCATCTAGCGTACTTCGAACGCCCGCTTGCCAGTCGGGCAAGGTCACGCCGAAGGTTTGTTCAAAAAGCGACACATCCAGCCGCGAATTCAGCGGCCGTTGTGCGGGTGTGGGGTAGTCAGCGGTCGTGATGGGGGTGACCTGCATCGGCCCGGCCTTGAGCGCCCAGCCTCTGGCCTGGGCCTCGCTCAACACCAGACGGGCATAGTCACTCCAGTGGGTTTCGCCTCGGGGCGCCAGGTGGTACAGCCCCCACGGCGCTGCGCGGTGAGCGGCGGCTTCGGCTTGTACGCAGTGTCGCCAGGCGCGCCAACCCATCTGCGCAAGCAGGCCGGCCGGGGTGGGGACACCCGCTTGATCGGCCACCACACGCAAGCCCTCTCGTTCGATGGCCAGCCGCAGCATGGTCTTGAGGAAATTGCCCCCGTGGGCGCCCATCACCCAGCTGGTGCGCAAGATCAAATGGCGCGACAAGTGCTGACGAACGCCAGCCTCACCCAAGGCCTTGGTCTTCCCGTACACGGAAAGCGGCTGCACGGGATCGTTTTCACGGTGAGGCTGTTGACCCGTGCCGGCAAAGACGTAATCGGTGGAATAGTGGACCATCGAAGCGCCCACACCGGCAGCCTCTTGCGCCAGCAGAGTGGGCAAGGCTGCATTGAGCGCATGCGCCAGATCGGGTTCGGATTCTGCCTTGTCCACCGCGGTGTAGGCCGCAGCATTCACGATCAGTTGGGGGCGTTGCTGTCGCACCCAGTCGCGCACAGCCTGTGCGTCTGCAAGATCCAGTTCCTGTCGGCTGGGCGCTTGCATCTGCGACAGGGCCGCGTCATGCCGGCCCAAGCGCAACCATTCGGTCCCGACCTGACCACTGCCGCCCAGCAGCAAGATGTTCACGACCGGGCCGTGCTCAGCCATAGTGGGCCGCCACCCACTGGCGGTATTGCCCACTGGTGACGTCCTCCACCCATTGGGCATGGGTCAGGTACCAGTCGATGGTCTTGGTGATGCCGGATTCAAAGGTTTCGACGGGACGCCACCCCAGTTCGCGCTCGATCTTGCGAGCGTCAATGGCGTAGCGACGATCGTGTCCGGGGCGGTCCTTCACGAACGTGATCTGGCTGCTGTAGGACTTGCCATCGGCACGCGGTCGCACCGCATCCAGCCGGTGACAGATGGTGTGCACCACTTCCAGGTTGGGTTTTTCGTTCCAGCCGCCGATGTTGTAGGTCTCGCCCACGCGCCCGGCTTCCAGCACCCGCAGAATGGCGCGGCAATGGTCTACCACGTAGAGCCAGTCTCTCACCTGCTGGCCATCTCCATAGATGGGCAGGGGCTTGCCCGCCAGGGCATGGTGAATCACCAGCGGAATGAGTTTTTCCGGAAAGTGGTAGGGCCCGAAGTTATCGCCGCAGTTGGTGGTCAGCACCGGAAGCCCGTAGGTGTGATGCCAGGCTCTCACCAGGTGATCGCTGGCAGCCTTGCTGGCCGAGTACGGGTTGTTGGGTTCAAAGGCGTTGGTTTCGGCAAAGGGCGGGTCGGTTGGACTCAGCGTGCCGTACACCTCATCGGTGCTCACGTGAACAAACCGGAAGGCCTCACGCCGCTCAGGGGCCAGGGTCTGCCAGTGGCCGCGCACGGCTTCCAGCAACTGGAACGTGCCCACCACATTGGTCTGGATGAAATCGCCCGGGCCGTGAATGGACCGATCGACGTGTGATTCGGCGGCAAAGTTCACCACCGCGCGCGGTTGATGCTCACTCAGCAAACGCTCCACCAGCGCGCGGTCGCCAATGTCACCTTGCACAAATACATGGCGCGGGTCCTGCTTGAAGGCCGCCAGGTTGGCCAGATTGCCTGCGTAAGTGAGCTTGTCCAGGTTGACGATGGTTTCATCGCTGGCGCCCAGCGCGGTGCGAACAAAGTTACTGCCGATAAACCCGGCGCAACCAGTAACAAGCAAAGTCATGATGGGCTGCGGGGCAGCAAGGGAGGTGGTTTATTCCTCGGCAGCCTTTTCCAGCACCACCTGACGCACCATGTCCCGCAGCAGTTTTTTCTCCTGGAAACTCAAGGTGCGCTCCAGCACTTTTCGGACTTGCAGCAACAGGTGCCGGTCCACTTCCTGGGGAATGCCTCGGCTGTCTTGCAATTCTTCGCGCAGGTCCAGGCGGATGTCCTCGGGTTCCTCGTCCCACCAGGCCTGTACCACTTCCTGCAGTTTGGCGCGAACCACTTCCGGATCGGGCGCTTCGGCTTCGTGCCCCATGGGGTGCAACGACGGGCTGTCGACGGAAGCCTGCCGCGAGGAGAGCAGGTCACGAATCGCTTGCGAATGCATGACGATGCGCCGATCGGCTTGCTCGAGCATGCGCGTCCAGCCCGGGTCGGTTTCAAACAGCTTGGACAAGTTGCGTGAGGACTCGTCGCACACCAGATGCACACTCAGGCCATGCAACTGGGCCTGGTCGATCAACGGGGTCAGTCGCTCATCATCGCTGATCAGGAGAATGTGCTGGCAGGCCCGGTGACTCACCAGTTGGTTGAGATCGGTGCTGATGGTCCGCAGCATGGAGGCGCCCTTGTCTTGCTGATGGTTCACCAGCAGTCGCACCACCTGATCGTTCGGGTATTGGCCGTCATGCTGGTCGGTGTACCAGTAGATGCGGCGCAAATCGCATGGCAGGCCCCACTGCTGCAGCAAGGCGGTCAACACGCCGTGCAGGGCATGACGGTTCAGCTTGTCGTCGCCCGCCGCCTCACTGTCGGTCGCCAGTAACCAGTTGAGGAAGCGTCCATCGACCAGGGCAATGCAGTCCTGGCTGGGGTCATGTCGAAGGGCGTGGTTGTGGTGGTGGGATTCGCGTTTCAAAATAAATACTCGTGTAGGTTGAACAAACGTGGGTAGAAGGCCCCATAGCCCGTCGGTAGCACCTAGGCATTATAGGAGCCACCCTGCAGAGTCAGGGCCGGGCACAGCGAAGCGGATCACATCGGACGGTTCCTTTCAGGCAGGGGATTGCAAGACAGCGATCAGATCCATCCCTAGCGGGTCGGCGAAATCTGCGGGGCTCACATAGCCACGATCACCGGCTGCCAATGCCACGCCGGCTTGTTCGAAGCAGGCGGCCACGTATTCGGAGCAAATGAATTCCTTCAGGGCCGTCTCCTTGCGATGTGCAACCGGGGTTTGCAGCGAATTGCCGAGGATGCGGGCCGCGATGCGCACGATTTCCTGCCGGTTGTAGGCGCTGCCGAATTGGTCAACCGCAAATTGCAACATGCGCTGGACGCTGATCGCCGATGAAACACTGGCGAATGTGCGGTGACGCACCACCACCAAACCGCCCGGATACGGCCGGTCCTGGGCGTAGTGGGTGAGGTAGCGAGACAGGGGCACAGCGCGCACACCAAAGGTCTCCACACTCTCGAATAGCATGATGCGGTCGATGGCGTCGAGCCGCACGATCAGGGCCACATGGCTCCACAGGCTGTCCGTGGCCTGCTGGATCAATTCGGAAAACACCCCGCGACCGCTGCACAGCAACACATCGCCGGTTTGCAGGCGTGCACGCAGGGTGCTGTCGTAGGGCTGGACGGGCGCGCTGGGGAAGGTGTGAGGCGTGATGAGCATGTGGCCATCATGCGGTGGCCACGCGATCCAGGGAAGTGATCGGGCCCGGTGAAGAGGGTAATCGCTGACGTGAACAGATCACGCCGACGGGGAGGTCAGACCGACTCGCCCAGGCTATAGGTTTTCAGAGGGGCGCCACTGACTTGCTCGTCGGTCTTGCCAAAGCGGCGGACCCGGTTGCCGAACCAGTTCAGCGCCACATCCAGGGCCTGCTCGTCGAAATCAGGCCACAGGACGTCCGTGAAGTAGTACTCGGTGTAAGCCATTTGCCACAGCATGAAGTTGCTGATGCGCGATTCCCCGCCGGTGCGGATGAGCAAGTCCGGGTCGGGCATGCCCGCCGTGCTCAGATGCCCGGCCAGATCCTGCGGTGAAAGGGTAGACAACGGCGTATCCGGGTTGGATGCTTGCCAGGACTGGACGGCGTGCAGGATGTCCCACTGACCGCCATAGTTGGCCGCCACGGTCAGGTTCAGGCGGGTGTTGTGGGCCGTGGCCGATTCGGCGTCTTCGATCAGACGCTGAAGCGGCACATCGAAGGCTTCACGGTTGCCAATGACGCGCAGGCGCACGCCTTGCTCGCGCATCTCCTGGACCTCTCGGGTGAGGTACTGGATGAACAGCGACATAAGCGCGGAGACCTCATCGGCCGGGCGTCGCCAGTTTTCCGTGCTGAAAGCAAAGAGGGTGAGGTACTCCACGCCCCGATCGGCACAGGCCCGCACGATGCGCTTGAGTCCGCTCGCCCCCATCAAATGGCCAGCCTGCCGCGGCAACCGACGACGCTTGGCCCAACGGCCATTGCCATCCATGATGATGGCCAGGTGTCGTGGAGAGGCAGACATGA
>CALBSC010000045.1 GCA_937927685.1 uncultured Burkholderiales bacterium
ACCGCTGACCTCTTGCATGCCATGCAAGCGCTCTCCCAGCTGAGCTATACCCCCGTTGGGTGTCGAGAGCAAGAGTATAACCTGAAATTCAGGCTTTGCTCAGACGGGCCAGAACAATGTCCCTTTTTGACAATGTCAGCACCGCATCGAGGGACGGCGTCTGGGCCGTCCCCATAACCAGCACCCGCACTGGCATGGCCAGCTGGGGCATCTTGAGCTGGCAGGCCGCCAGGGTCTCCTTGATGGCGGCGGCGATGGCCGGCGATTCCCAGGCACAGACCTGCAAACGTTCGGCCAGTTGGGCAATGGCCGGACGGACCGCGTCAGTCACGTGTTTGGAGAGCTCTTCGGCCACGGGCGTGACATCGGCGTAAAACGCCTGGGCCCAATGCGCCAACACCACCAGGGTGTCGCAACGGTCTTTGAACAGCTCGCAAATACCGCTCAGGCGTTCATCCGGCGTGATGCCCTGTTGTGCCAGCAATGGCGTGATCCGTGCAGCCAGGTCATCGCCACTGAGCGCCTTGAGGTGCTGGGCATTGACCCAGCGCAGTTTGGCGTCGTCAAATTGCGCTGCACTGCGACCCAGGTGGTCCAGGCTGAACCATTGCAGGAACTGGTCACGGGAAAAAATCTCGTCGTCACCATGGCTCCAGCCCAGGCGGGCCAAGTAGTTCACCATGGCGTCCGGCAGATAGCCCTCATCGCGGTACTGGGTGACCGGCTTGGCGCCATTGCGCTTGCTCATCTTTTCACCCTGCTCGTTGAGCACGGTGGGCAAATGCGCATACACCGGCGGTTCAAAGCCGAGTGCACGGAAGATGTTGATCTGGCGCGGCGTGTTGTTCACATGGTCGTCACCCCGGATCACGTGGGTGATGCGCATGTCGATGTCGTCCACCACCACGCAGAAGTTGTAGGTGGGGGTGCCGTCCGGGCGAGCAATGACCAGATCGTCGAGTTCGGCATTGCGAATCTCGATGCGGCCTTTGACTTTGTCGTCCCAGGCCACCACGCCGTCCAGCGGGTTGCGAAAGCGCAGCACCGGTTGCACACCCGCCGGCACAGGGGGCAAGGTCTTGCCCGGCTCGGGGCGCCAGGTGCCGTCGTAGCGCGGCTTTTCCTTGGCGGCCATTTGTCGTTCGCGCAGCGCATCGAGTTCTTCCACGCTCATGTAACAGGGGTAGACCTGTCCACTGGCCTGCAACTGCGCGAGCACTTCGCGGTAGCGGTCCATGCGCTGCATCTGGTAGAACGGGCCTTCGTCGGGGTCCAGGCCCAGCCACTTCATGCCTTCCAGAATGACATCCACAGCCGCCTGGGAGGAGCGATCGAGATCGGTGTCTTCAATGCGCAAAATGAAAGTGCCTTGCTGGGCACGGGCAAACGCCCAGGGGTACAAGGCCGAGCGGATATTGCCCAGGTGAATGAAGCCCGTGGGCGACGGCGCAAAGCGGGTGCGAACAGCAGTCATGTGAATCAGGTCGTCGCCAAGAAGGCGCATCAATAGGTGTCGAGGCCGCGCGACAGATCGGCTTTCAGGTCGTCCAGGTGTTCCAGCCCCACCGCGACGCGGATGAGGTGCTGCTGAATGCCGGCCGCTTGCCGCTGCGCTTCCGTCAGTCGACCGTGTGAGGTGCTGGCCGGTTGGGTGATGGTGGTTTTGACGTCGCCCAGGTTGGCGGTGACCGACAGCATCTGCGTGCTGTCGATGACGTGAAAGGCGTTGCGGCGCCCCGCCTCCGGCGAGTCGCCCTTCACATCAAAGGACAACACCGCGCCGCCCAACCCATGCTGCTGGCGCATGGCCAGCTCGTGCTGCGGATGGCTCTCCAGGCCGGGGTAATGCACCCGGGCCACACGCGGATGCGCCTCAAGCCAGCGCGCCAACTCGAGCGCTCGCTGCGATTGCGCCTGCATGCGAATGCCCAGGGTCTCCATGCCCTTGAGCACCACCCAGGCATTGAAGGGCGAGAGGCTCATGCCGGCACTGCGCATCACAGGCACGAAGGTGCCGCGAATCAGGGCGTCGCTGGCACACAAGGCACCGGCCACCACCCGCCCCTGGCCGTCCAGGTGCTTGGTGCCGGAGTGCACCACGATGTCGGCGCCCAGATCGATGGGTCGCTGCAAGGCGGGCGTGCAAAAGCAGTTGTCCACGGCCAGCAAGGCGCCGGCCTGGTGGGCGATGTCGGCGAGCACCGCGATATCGCACACATCGGTCAGCGGGTTGGTGGGGGTTTCGGCAAACAGCAAGCGGGTGTTGGGCTGCACCGCACGACGCCATTCGTCCGCATCGGTTTGCGAGACGAAGGTGGTCTGCACGCCAAACTTGCCGAACTCGGAACCAATCAGCTTGAGGGTGGAGCCAAACACCGAACGCGAGCACACCACGTGGTCGCCGCTCTTGAGCAGGCCCATGCAGAGCAGCAAAACGGCGGACATGCCGCTGGAGGTGCCGATGCAGGCCTCGGCCCCTTCGAGTGCGGCCAGGCGTTGCTCCATGCTGGCCACCGTGGGGTTGGTGAAACGGGAGTAGATGTAACCATCTTCCTCACCCCCAAAACGCCGAGCGGCCGTCTCGCTGTCGGGCTGCACAAAGCTGGAGGTGAGAAAAAGCGCTTCCGAGTTTTCGCCGTACTGGCTTTTGTCAACAGCGGCGCGCACGGCCAGCGTATCGAGGTGCCAGCTGTCGCGGGAAGTGGGTTTGGAAGTCATGTTGATCCGGATTACTCTGAGGCGTTGGGCAGCGCCAGACGGGAAGCATCATCGCTCTCCTCGGGTTGGCCCACACGCTGGTGGTTGATGCGCTGGATGTCCTGCACCGTGATATCACCCGTCACGTAAACACCATCGAAACACGAGGCGTCAAAGCCACTCAACGGCATGTCGTGGGTGGGCGACACCGCCGCTTGCCGCACAGCGATCTTCATGCTGTCGACGTCCTGGTAGATCAGCGCATCGCAGCCGATGAGCTCGCGCACCTCCTCCAGGCTGCGGTTGTAGGCCACCAGTTCCTCGGAGGTGGGCATGTCAATGCCATACACGTTGGGGTAGCGCACGGGGGGGGCGGCGCTGGCCATGTAGACCTTGCGCGCACCGGCGTCGCGCGCCATCTGCACGATCTCGCGACTGGTGGTACCACGCACGATGGAGTCGTCCACCAGCAGGACGTTGCGACCACGGAATTCGCTGGCGATCACGTTGAGTTTTTGTCGCACCGAGCGCTTGCGAACGCCCTGCCCCGGCATGATGAAGGTACGACCCACATAGCGGTTTTTGACGAAGCCCTCGCGGTACGGCTTGCCCAGCAAATGGGCGAGTTGGGTGGCGCTGGGTCGGCTCGATTCGGGGATGGGAATCACCACATCAATCTCGGTGGGGGGCACGGTGGAGATGACGCGCTTGGCCAGCGTCTCGCCCAGGTTCAGTCGTGCCTGGTACACCGAGATGCCGTCCAGCGTGGAGTCCGGTCGGGCCAGGTACACGTACTCGAAAATGCAGGGATTGAGGCTGACGTGTTCGGCGCACTGCTGCGCATGCAACTGACCTTGCAGGTCGATGAAGATGGCCTCGCCAGGCATGACGTCCCGCTCGAAGACATGGCCCGTGCCCTCCAGGGTCACCGACTCGCTGCCCACCATGACGGTGCCATCGCGGCCACGGCCAAAGCACAGCGGACGGATGCCATAAGGATCGCGAAACGCCAGGATGCCGTGGCCGGCAATCATGGCGATCACGGCGTAAGAACCTTTGATGCGGCGATGCACTCCCCGCACTGCCTCGAACACGTCCTCGGGCTTCAAGGTGAGGCCGCGGGTGGTGGCCTCGAGTTCATGGGCCAGCACGTTGAGCAACACCTCGGAATCACTGTCGGTGTTGATGTGCCGGTGATCGATGCTGAACAACTGGCTGCGCAACTCCTGCGCGTTGGTGAGGTTGCCGTTGTGCACCAGCACCAGACCAAAGGGGGCGTTGACGTAGAACGGTTGCGCCTCTTCCTCGCTGAAGGCATTGCCGGCCGTGGGGTAGCGCACTTGCCCCAGGCCCACCGTGCCAGGCAGTGCGCGCATGTTGCGGGTTCTGAACACATCACGCACCATGCCCTTGGCCTTGTGCATGAAGAACTTGCGACCCAGCTGGGTCACGATGCCGGCTGCGTCTTGCCCACGGTGTTGCAACAGCAACAGCGCGTCGTAAATCAGCTGGTTGACGGGTGCGTTGCTGACAACGCCGACGATTCCACACATATCAGGGCAAGTACTTTCCAAAATGTGCCGGCAACACCGGCTTCAACCACTGAAGTCCTTCGACCAGGCTGCGTGCCAGGGGCGAACCCGTCCACCACGCAGCCGATTGCATCGGGGTCAGGCTCACCACCACCGCCAGGGTCAGCAGCAGCACGACACCGCGCAATCCGCCAAACACACCACCCAGCAGCCGGTCCACCAGGCCCAGGCCCACCGCCGAGACCAGCTTGCTGACCATCCAGCCCAGCATCACCGACACCACCAGCACCGCCACAAACACGGTGACAAAACCGGCCAGGTAGCGCAACACCTCGCTGGCCCCTTGCAACGGCAGCCAGTCAGCGGCCTGCGGTGCCCACGCCTGGGCAATCCAGAAACCGGCGATCCACCCGGCCAGGGAAATCACCTCACGGACCAGGCCTCTCCACATCCCCAGCAACACCGAGACGCCCAACACGGCCAGGAGGATCCAGTCCACGGCGTCCATGGGCTTACAAGGTGAGGACCGTGGCTTGCAGGTTCATCGTCTTGGCGCGCGCGGCGGCCTTGTCCGCTTCGTCCTTGGTGGCAAACGGGCCCAGACGAACCCGGGTGCGCTTGCCTTCCTTGGTCTCTGCGACATGGGTATAGGTTTTGAGACCAGCCTTTTCCAGACGACTGCGCACCTCGCGCGCCTTGGCGTCATCGGCGTACGCCCCGACCTGCACCACAAAACGGGGCGCGGTGGCCTCGGTCGGTTTGTCGGTGGCGGCCTTGTCAGCGGCTGGCTTGTCCTGGGCGGTTTTGTCTGCGGCAGGTTTGGCTGCTGCGTCTGACTTTGCCGGGTCGGCCAGTGACACAGCGGGCGTCTTGGCAGCACCACCGGCGGAAGGTGCCGTCTGCACGACCTCTTCGTTGTGCTCCAGGCTGGCCTGGGTGGACACGGCCTCGGCGGCACGGGCCGTTGGCTCAGGGGCCGGCTTGATGGCGACCGGTGCCGTTTGCGGCGTGGTTTTTTGTCTGTCGGGAATGTCGATGGGAATGTCGACCGACACCGGGCGCGGCTGGGTGTCAAAGAGGATGGGGAAACCCACCACGGCCAGGAGCACCAGCACCGTGGCACCGATCAGGCGCTGACGGGCACGGCGACGAAGTGCTTCCAGGCTCTCGCCCGATGTGCCACCTGTGGAACCGTCTTCCCCCAGTCCGGGGTTGGGCAATCGGAATTTGAAAAATGCCATGGCAGTCAAGGGTTCAGATGCGGGGCACCCAGACGTGGGATGCCTTGCTGCAAGATCCCGCCCACCGTGTAGAACGACCCGAAGACGACGATTCTATCAGTGGGGTCTGCATGGCCAACGGCTGCATCCAGGGCGGCCTGGGGGGTGGGATGGCCATGCAGGCTCACGCCCGCGCGGGCCGGCAAACGGCTGAAAATTTGCTGCAACTGCTGGGCACTGGACGCCCGCTGTGTGGGCAGATCGGTGAAGTGCCACACGTCGACCAGCGGGCCCAGGCGGGTGAAGATGTCTGACAAATCCTTGTCCGCCATGGCGCCAAACACGGCGTGGGTGCGGGGGTAAAAGCCCATCGCGTCCAGGTTCTCCGCCAGCGCCGCGGCGGCATGCGGGTTGTGTGCCACGTCCAGCACCAGCGTGGGCTGGCCGGGCACGATCTGGAAACGGCCCGGCAACTCGACCAGGGCCAGCCCGTTGCGCACCGCCTGCGCCGTGACCGGAATGCGGTCGTGCAGCGCTTCCAGGGCGGCCAGCACCCCGGCGGCATTGATGAGCTGATTGGCCCCCCGCAAGGCCGGGTAGGCCAGGCCGGCATAGCGTCGCTGTTGCCCGCGCCAGGACCATTGCTGCCGGTCGCCCGCCACATGGAAGTCATGCCCCAGCCGCACCAGCCGGGCGTCGATCTCGCGGGCGCGGTCCAGCACCGAGGTGGGGGGCATGGGGTCGCTCACCACCACGGGGCGGCCGGTGCGCATGATGCCGGCCTTTTCCCGGCCAATCGATTCGCGGTCATGGCCCAGAAACTCGGCATGGTCCAGGTCGATGCTGGTGATGATGGCGCAATCGGCGTCGATCACGTTCACGGCATCCAGCCGCCCCCCCAGCCCCACCTCCAGGATCACCACATCGGGGGCAGCCGCGGCCAGCCGGTCCAGAATGGCCAGGGTGGTGAATTCGAAGTAGGTGAGGGTCACGTCCTGACGGGCGGCCTCGACGCGCTCGAAGTGGGGAATCAGGGCCTGCGCCGAGGTGTTGTCGCCATCGAGCCGACAGCGTTCCTCGAAGTGCACCAGGTGCGGGGAGGTGTACAGGCCCGTGTGGTAGCCGGCCTCGCGCAGGATGGTCTCCAGCATGGCGCAGGTGGAGCCCTTGCCATTGGTGCCCGCCACGGTGATCACCGGCATGGCCAGGCGCAAGCCCATGCGCTGCGCCACCTCACGCACACGCGCGAGCGTCATGTCAATGGCCACGGGGTGTAAAGCTTCGCAGTGCGTCAGCCAGTCTTGCAAGGTCATGCGGACAATTTTCCCTCATGCACGACCGATCGACCGACACCCCAGGGACGGGGGCCGCTGGACGCGGTTCGGTTTCGTGCATGATGCGGGCATGAGCACACTCCGCATCACCCTCTTTGGCATCCCGAACTGCGACAGCGTCAAGAAGGCGCGCGTCTGGATGCAGGACCACCAGGTCGAGCACGACTTCCATGATTTCAAGAAACAGGGCGTGCCCGAAGCCGCGCTGGACACCTGGCTCGACCAGGCCGGGTGGGAGACCCTGGTGAACCGCAAGGGCACCACCTGGCGCCAGATGGACCCCGACGCTCAGGCAGCCGTCCGGGACCGTGACAGCGCCCGTCGACAGTTGCTGGCCACCCCCAGCCTGATCAAACGTCCGGTGGTGATGCGGGGCCGCCAGGTCGTGGTGGGTGTCAACCCGCAGGCCTGGCAGGACGTTACAAACGGGTGAGTGTGCGGTGAGCCTTCGGGCTTGGCTGTTCATTGACGGGGTGCGCAGCTTCGGCTCCTAAAATACCGGCACGGCGGGTTGGTACACGTTCCGTGACCCCTCGTGGCCTCCTTCTTTTCATTCAAGGTCTTCCATGCTGATCATCTCCTCTCTCAAGCGCTCTTCGGTTGTCAGCGCCGCCTTGCTGGTGGGACTGGGTGTTGCCCATCTGCCGGTGGGTGCGCAGGAAACCGGGCGCGTCCTCTCCAGCACCCCGGTCATTCAGCAAGTGGCCGTGCCGCGCCAGGTGTGCACCAATACCCAGGTGACGACGCAGGGACAGAAGTCGGGTGCGGGCGCCCTGATGGGTGCCATTGCCGGTGGCACAGTGGGCAACAACGTGGGCGGCGGTAACGGCCGCACGGCAGCCACCATGCTGGGCGTGCTCGGCGGCGCCATCCTGGGCGACAAGGTCGAGGGCGCGCCGTCGCCTGAGGTGCGCACCGTGCAAAACTGTACCAACCAGGTCTTCTACGAAAACCGCACCACCAGCTACAACGTGGTGTACGAGTTCGCCGGCAAGCAGTACTCGGTGCAAATGCCCACCGACCCGGGCCCCACGGTTCGCCTGCAGATCACCCCGGTGGCCGCCCCCCCGATGACCCCCTACCCGGCCACCCCCCTGGGCAGCCCGGCACCCGTCTCCGTGCCTTTGGGCAGCCCGATGCCCGTGCCCCCGCCCGGTTCGGCCCCCAACAGCTGATTCCCTGCCCGATCGCACCCCAGCGCCCGCCCACAGCGGGCGTTTTGCTGAGTGCCCCTTAAAATGGCCGGTTTTGTTGACTCCAAGCTTCACCATGACCACCGCCACGATTGCCAACGCCACCGTCACCACCCAGGCCAACGTCTACTTTGACGGACGATGCGTCAGCCACAGCCTGACCCTGGCCAATGGCACCAAGGTCTCCGTCGGCGTGGTGCTGCCCGCCACCCTCACCTTCAACACCGGCGCGCCTGAGATCATGGAATGCGTGGCCGGTTCGTGCGAGTACAAACTGGCGGGCAGCACGCAGTGGCTCAAGTCCTCGGCGGGCGAGCAGTTCAGCGTGCCGGGCAACTCGAGCTTTGAAATCCGGGTGACCGAGCCTTACCACTACATTTGTCATTTCGGCTGATCGACTGCCGCCAGACCACCATGAGCACCATTCTGCAAAGCCTGCCCCTCGGGCAAAAGGTCGGTATCGCCTTCTCCGGCGGCCTCGACACCAGTGCCGCCCTGCACTGGATGAAACTCAAGGGCGCCCTGCCCTATGCCTACACCGCCAACCTCGGCCAGCCTGACGAAGCCGACTACGACGACATCCCGCGCAAGGCCATGCAATACGGCGCCGAACTGGCCCGCCTGATCGACTGCCGCCGCCAACTCGCGCACGAAGGCATCGCCGCGCTGCAGTGCGGTGCGTTTCACATCAGCACGGCCGGTCTGACCTACTTCAACACCACGCCCATCGGCCGCGCGGTGACCGGCACCATGCTGGTGGCCGCCATGAAGGAAGACGACGTCAACATCTGGG
>CALBSC010000046.1 GCA_937927685.1 uncultured Burkholderiales bacterium
AGCAGCGGATTGAAAATCCGCGTGTCGGCAGTTCGATTCTGCCCCAGGCCACCAATATTCAAACCCCAACCACTCTCGGTTGGGGTTTTTTCTTATCTGCTCCCGCCAGACCCTGCGAACACGCGCGGAACGCTGAGTAGGCTTGCGGACTTCGCCGGTCTGGCTGGCTACCCATCTGTGGCCACATGGCACTCTCTCCGGGCCATTTCTCTCCTTTTCCTCTCCGCCGAAAAGCGGCCCGAAGTCCGCAGGCGTCACGCTCGCGACCTATGTAAATCAACGGCTTGCGAGTTGATCGATCAAGCGGTTGTTTTCTTGAATTGGTAGGATGACCATTTACGCATCCTTCAGGAGAGGCCATGGGAATCATCGATCAAACGACATATACCCTCACTTGCCCGAAATGTGTTGCCAGCGAGTCGCAGAAAGTCCTCGACAAAGGCTCCAACTGGAACGGTTCATGGTGGCAAAGCGGTGCGAGCTTCACGCACTTCCAAACAACCTGGGATGGCGAAGGTGGGTCTGTTGAGCCCAAGCTGTCCATCGCGACTTGCAATAGTTGTCAGTCCAAGGCCCAGGTTGCCATCAGCTGACGGGTAAATTTTGAAAGCTGCTTTGGCTAGGTGCCCTCCATGACGTGGGCGCTGCCGTCAGGACTCCTTGGTGTTCAGGATTGCCCGCTGCTCATCCCAGAGCAGCGGCGTGCCAGATGCCAGATCAAACAGCGTCACCTCCGAAGACAGCGTTTCGTCCAGGATGGCGGCAACGATGTCCGGCGCCAGCGTGGTCAGGTTCACCATCCGGCTCACGTACGCCCGATCCATGCCCTCACGCTCGGCGACCTCGGTCAGGCTTTCTGCCTCCCCGGATGCCAGCATCGCCAACCACCGGTGACCTCGCGCCAGCGCCATTTGGATGGGCGTTGGTTTGTCATTGATCGGCCTGGGCTTCAGGGTGTTGCCGTCAGGCAGCCGCACCACCTTGCGGCCGCCACGCCGCTTGATCTGGATAGGTACCGACAAGGTCAACCGTCCATCGCTGGCGCTGACCACATCGGGCTGCCCGGTCTTTTCGATGCGCACCTCATTCATGCTGCGACCTCCGCTGCTTCCTTGGCCGGCTCCGGCCGCAACTCAAGCACCAGTCGCTCGATGCCGTTCGGCCGTAGTCGGACCTCAAGATCGGTGGGCGAGACGATCACCTTCTCGATCAGCAATTTGAAAATCCGGGTCTGCTCGGCCGGAAACAGCTGATCCCAGATTGCATCGATGCGCGTCATGGCGACCGTCACCTTGGCTTCGTCCAATGTCGGGTCCAGCTTGACCGCGCGCGGCAGGATGTCGGCCAACAAGTCCGGTGAGCGCAAGATCGATCGCACCTGATCAAACACGGCGGCCTCCAACTCGGCAGCCGGCAGGCGTGGCAGCCCCGAGGCGCCGGCATGCTCTTTGGCATCGCGCTGCGGGATATAGTAGCGATACCGTCGCCCGTTGCTCTTCTTGACCGTGTGCCATGGTGACAAGGCCCGTCCATCATTGCCGAAGACCATGCCCTTGAGCAGGAATGGCACCTTCGAGCGGGTGTTATTGCCACGGACACGGCTGTTGGTCGACAGGATCGCATGCGCTTTGTCCCACCACTCCTGCTCGACAATGGGGAGGTGCTCGGCCGGATACCACTGATCTTTGTGGCGCAGTTCGCCGAGGTAGGTCCGGTTATGGAGCAGCGCGTACACGAGAGTCTTGTCGATCAGTTTGCCCTCCCGCACGCGGCCATCCTGCGTGGTCCATGATTTCGAGGTGACGCCGTCCAGGCGGAGTTCCTTGACCAGCAAGGTGCTCGACCCCAATTCCACAAACCGTCGGAAAATGTGCTGGACTACCTTGGCTTCCGCCTTGTTTGGCACCAGACGCCGGTTCTCGACGTCGTAGCCCAGCGGGGGAATGCCGCCCATCCACATACCTTTACGCTTGCTGGCAGCGATCTTGTCGCGGATGCGCTCGCCGGTGACCTCGCGTTCGAACTGCGCGAAGGACAGTAGGATGTTCAGCATCAAGCGGCCCATGGATGTGGTCGTGTTGAACTGCTGGGTCACCGACACGAAGGACACCCCGTGCCGCTCGAAGACATCGACCATCTTGGAAAAGTCAGTGAGGCTGCGCGTCAGCCGGTCGATTTTGTAGATCACCACCACGTCAATCAGCCCGGCCTCGATGTCCACCATCAACCGGCGTAGCGCGGGGCGCTCCATGTTCCCGCCGGAAAACGCCGGGTCGTCATAGTCATCGGCCACCGGAATCCAGCCCTCGGCACGCTGGCTGGCAATGTAGGCATGGCCGGCGTCACGCTGGGCGTCGATGGAGTTGTATTCCTGATCGAGGCCCTCGTCAGTGGATTTGCGCGTGTAGACCGCGCAGCGCATCCGGCGCTTGAGAACCTCGCTCATCGGCGACCTCCCTTACTGGCCGACTTCCTGGGCCGGACGTTGGTCTTCAAGCCAAAAAACACAGGCCCCGACCACCGAGTGCCGGTGATCTCACGCGCCAGTTGCGATAGGCTGGTGTAGGGCTGGCCGCCGTGCAGAAAGGTGCCGTCGGCCTGGACAACCACTTCGTGGTCAATGCCCTGGTAGTGCCGGCACAGCACCGTGCCCGGGGTTAGTGCGTAATCGGCTGACCGGGTCTGTGATTTCTGCTTGCCAATCTCAAGCAGGTTGTCGATGCGGCGCTGATTGCGCTCGAGCAGGTTGCGATCCGTCTTACGACATTCGATGATCTGCAGCTTGTAGGCAATCCGGCGCTCGAGGAATTGCCGGTTGTGCGTCGGGGTGTCCCCTCCAAACAGGCGCCGCCAGAGCGATTTGATCTCCGGCATGCCCAGCTTGGGCAGGTTGGAAATTTGCGCCACGACCGTGTCGGGCGTGGGGGCTATGGTGATTCGAGGTTTCATTCAGGGCTCCATCGATGGGTGGTTGTCGATGTCTGAATGAACGCTCTGTTCGACCGGAAAGCCAAGTACAAACGGCGTCTCCCGTGGCGTATTTGCGGACTTGGCGAAATCGGGCTGGCGCAAGCGGCAAAGCCCGGTGGCCAAGAGGCCGGCGAGCTCAGCGCAACGCTGCTCTGCCGTCATTCGTTCGGGTGGGAGGGGGTTGATCTGCAGCATCGGTAGCAGTCCTTTTTTGTCAAAATCACATGAAGTGAAATTGTCCGGATGGACTACCGCCGACACCATGAGGGAGTTTCAGATGAGTGCGGGCTCGTGCGGGTTGGCGCGAAAATTGAGGCGCGGTAGCGCCTACTTTCTGACCGGATACTGGCCGTTGCGGATGAAGCGATCGTAGGTGTCTTCCTCCGGCTCCTCGTCGTCGTGGCGCGCTCCCTGCCACTCGGCCTCAGGCAGCAGTAGCAAGGTCAGCGTGTAGTCGTACTGGCCCGCGACCCGTGTCAATTCAGTGACCGGCATGCTGGCAGGTTCGCGGGCAAACCAAGACTGAGCACGCCCCGTTCGACTGTCGGTGCCCTCAAAAGCGTTGTAGCTGTGCGCCAGCGCATCGTGCGGCAGCTCGATGGTGTTCTTGCGCGTCGCGAAGTAGGCACCGGACTTGAGGGCCGCCTTGTTCGACTTGGCCCAGAGCATGTGATCGTCGCGGCTGGCCACCAGTATGGCGCGCTTTGGTGCTATTTCAGTCCAGCGCAGGGCGGCAGCCGTCAGCGACACCCCATAGCGGTCGGCACAATGGCCCAGAAGATCGAAGCTGATCGGCTGGCCATCCACCTGGCGCCGAAAGTCGTCGAGCGGCATCAGCAAGGTCGAGGCAAACAAGTCCGCCTCTGCCTCGATGTCGCGCTCGTTGTTATCCCCTGTCTCGATATCGCCGTCGCCGCACTCGAATAGGTCCTGCTGGTGGCGGTGCAGGATGTAGTGACCGAACTCATGCGCGATCGTGAACCGTTTCCGGCCTTCCGACGTGGTGGCGCGGTTGTAGAGGACCAACCACTTCGAGCGTGACTTGTTGGCCTTCAGCAGACCATCGAAACCATCCAGATCTTCGCCCAGGACCTTGTCGATCGGGGAGTCTGCGAAGCACTGGCGTGAATACTCCAGCGCCAGCTCATCAACCTTGACCGGAAAGCGCTCCGCACCAAGAACCATGTTGAGCATGGACGAGATGCGGTTGGCCTCGGCCATGGGCTTTTTCGGGTCCGTCATTCATCTTCCCAGGCATCGAGAATCTTGCGGATCTTCTTCTTGTCCGGCTCGGACATGTTCTTGTACTTACGGAAGAAAGCCTCATCCAGCACCTCCTCGTCAGGAGTGGTGGCCGACTCGGTCAGCAGAAATTCGGTGGTGACATCGAGGACGGCGGCGATTTTTCCGATCTTCTCGGCCGAGGGTTTTGGGTCGTCCTTGTTTTCCAGCTCCCAGATGTAACTCTTGCTCGATTCCGTCAGCTCGGCTAGCTGATCCAGGCTGAACTTCTTCTGCTTGCGCAATGTACGGATCTTGTCCCCCAGGGGCGATGGCACGTTGCTCTCCTCATGTGTTGGCGTCAGACCGAAAATATTACCACCATACCGAACGCTTTCGTACCTGCTTGACAAACCCCTAATTGGTCCGAGACAATCTCAAATGTTCGGTGCACCGAACGAAATCGGTCTATTCTCCTCGGTAAAAAAGGAGCCATAGGGGCTGATACCAACCCGATCCACACATTGAAGGGGGTACGTAGATGAACGATGCAGAGAACTTGAGCAAGCTCCTGGGCCACCTGCCGCCAGCCGTGTTCCGTGAATTCATGACCGAGGAGTTCAACCTGGTCATGCCAGACCTGGACGCCAAGAAGCCGAAAAAGGAGCAGCGAGAACAGATGGAGGCGGTACTCTCTGCACTGGGTGTGGGCGAGCGGCAGCGGATCGAAGAGGTGGCCGAACGGATTGTGCTGTTGTCTGACGGTGCGGGCCAGGACGTCATCGATGGCTTCAAGGACGACATCTTCGATGACGCCGCCCGGGAAGCCTTTGCCGCGATTCCGAACCAGTACCAGCGAGCCCTGTGGCTGCACGCCAATGAGCCCGAGATCTTCGAGGAAGCCCTGAACGCACGGCAGGCCGACGTGTTCCGGCAGAGCGCCGCCTGCTACTCGGGTTTCATGGCGCCCGCCAACCTTGCGGTACTCGACGATGCAGCTGCCAAGACGGCGTTCCACCAGACCGTCGCCCAACAACTCGGTTGCTGCGATGACGCCGTCGCGATCCAGATCTTCAAGCGTCTGCGGCCTGATACGCAGACCGGCGAAGACGTGGACCTCTACCAGATCAGCATCCACCACAACCGCCCGCCGGAAATCATCGACTGCGTGCAGGCCAGCGAACTGGTGCCACAAGAGGTGATCCGGGCGGTGTCATCGCACATCACCTATGAGCCGGCCAATGGACACCTGGAGGTGCTGTCGAAGGATACGGGTGCACGCGAAGCTCTGGCCCGAAGCGTGGCTGACTCCCTGCTGCAGTCGCCGATCACCGGCGAGAAGATCCCGCTCAAGCAATACGATTACCAGAGCCTGGCGGCGCCACGAAACTTCGACTTGGCTGGCGAGCCCGTGGCCTATATCAAGGTCGTGGAGCTCGGCTATTCCGCTGCAAACGGCCGCTCGCTTCTCGTGAAAATCTGGACCAAGGATAGCGACGACATTTACACCGCTGCCCGGTCGTTGATCGGCCCCACCTTTGACTTCCGCGATCACCACCTGAACTACGCCAAGCTGTCCATCAAGCTGAAAAAGGTCGGCAAGGACCGCGCGCGGACGATCACCGTGATCTTGCGTGACGACAACAAGTGCAACATCAAGACGAAGCGGGAAAAGGACCGTGCGTTGTGCGACCGACTGCTGGCCAAATGGCATCTGGTAAAGGAGATCGGCCATGTCGTCGAAGTCCCTGCCGACGCAGTCGCTGCTTGAGCTGATCGACCTGTTCGAGCAGTCGGGACAGCCGATTCTCGATGGAGATGGACAGCGGCTGCACGGTGTTCCCGGCTGGGAGCTATCACGCAATTCAACTCTGTCTGACCGTGATTTGGCCGCCTGGACCGAATGTGTCGGTTATGCCGTTTGCTACCCGGCACCTTGCGGCGACGAGCACATCCTTGTGGACATCGAGGAGGACTCTGATCCAGGGTTGTACCGGTACCGTTGCCCGGAAACCTTTCGGGTGAAACACATTCCTGCCGAGACAGCTGTCGTCCGTGCGGTCACTGCTACGAAGTTTCTGAACTACCTCGCAGATCTTCTGGATATCCCGCAGGCGCTACGACGCGGTATCACCACAGCTGCCATCGATGGCGTCCTCTGGCACCTCGGAAAAACACGCGTCGGACTCGTCCATCTCGATGTTTGGCTGGTTCGTGGCTTCGCTACGCGTACCGATGATGTGTTTCGCCATTTCGAGCAAGCCACTCAGCCAGATATGGGCATCATCTTCACCCTGGGTCCGGCACTGCACACGGCGGTTCGCCCGCCCAGAAACTACCGGGTCATCCCGTTCAGTAGTGTGGTGGCTCGACATAGCTCCAATCCGACGATCGACACCGACTTGCTCCATCGTCTGATGCTCGCAGCGCCAGGAGAAGTTGTCGAGCATTCGCCTGCGGTGAGATTCGATGAATTCACCAGCACGCTGCACATCACCACCCGATCAATCGAGCCATGGAAAGTCAGCGGCCCCAAGCAAGCCGCCGTGGTGAAGTACCTGGCCGAGCAATTCGCCAAGGGGCGTCAGCGCGTTTCCGCCGGAGATATCTTGGTTGCCGCTCACGGGTCGCGGGAGGCCGCACGCGGTAAGCGGGTTCCGAGCATCTTCAGTGGCAACAGCCAGTGGCTGGATTACATCGAGCATGACGATGCCGGGTACGGCATCAAGCTGGAGTGATTCCGCACGGATATCCATTAACACCCACAGCCGCCTCCGGGCGGTTTTTTGCTTTCTGGGCACCGATTTTCCCCGCAGAAGCTGCGCCCGTACATCAGCCCGTACATGGCGGCGGCAGACGCCCGTACAGGCCAACTTCGAAACTGACCTCACGAATTCGCAACAACCAAAAGGAGTGCATCGTGAGTGTCAAACATCTGAATCAGGGCCAACTGGCTGAACGCTGGGGCCTCAGTGAGGCAACCCTTGAACGCTGGCGTTCCGAGGGTATCGGGCCTGTTTTTCTGAAGCTGCAGGGTCGTGTGCTGTACCGCGCCGAAGACATTGAAGCTTTTGAGGCAGAAAGCCTGCGAAAGAGTACCTCTGAACGCGCCGTCGCGGGAGGTGCCCTGTGAGTCCCATTTCCCCCGATCAGGCATTGGCCACCCCGGCCGGCGAGCTCGCTGCGCTTGCCAGCGAGTCGCTGTTCCAGCTCAAGAACGACGCTGCTGATCTTCTCGCCGCTGCCAAGGCGATCGTCGAGCACGTCGATCGCGCACTGGATCTCAAGTACGCCGACCGCGCCCACCAACTCCGCCTAGCCGCGGGCAAGGACACCGGTGTCGTCCACTTCGACGATGGCCACGTGCGCATCACCGCCGATCTGCCCAAAAAAGTCGATTGGGATCAGACGCGCCTCGCCGAAATCACCCGCCGCATTGCCGCCAACGGCGACGACCCCTCCGAGTACGTGGAGATCAGCTACCGGATCTCGGAAACCAAGTTCAACGCGTGGCCCGAGTCGCTCAAGAGCGCCTTCGCTCCGGCACGCACCCTCAAGACCGGCAAGCCGGGCTTCCGTCTCGCTTTGCTTCAGGAGTAATCGCCATGAAAACCAAACCTACGCTGCTCGAATTGCTGCGCAAACAACCGGAGATGTACCTTCGGGATCTGCCGGAAACCATCCGCATTCCGGCACTCGACGGCAATCGCCCTGACGAAGTTGTGCGTCGACTCGAAGATGCCTCCATTGATGACCTGGCATTTGCGATTCAGGGCATGGAGTCCGAGTCCCGTCTGATCCATCGCCGCCTGAGCGGTCTGCGCGACCTGTACGAAATGGCCCGCAAGCGCGGCGCGCTCGGTGTGACTACTGTCGCTGAAGCGTTCGCCAACATCAGCACCGAGGAGGCCGGCAAATGAGCCTCCCCATCATTACTGCAGACCAGCGCCTGGCCGAGCGCCGTGGCGTGAAGGGTGTGCTCGTAGGCAAAAGCGGCATCGGCAAAACCTCACAACTCTGGACGCTGAAACCTACGGCCACGCTCTTCTTCGACCTTGAAGCGGGTGATCTCGCGGTCGAGGGCTGGGCCGGCGACACGATCCGTCCGCGCACCTGGCAGGAGTGCCGTGACTTCGCGGTGTACATCGGCGGACCGAACCCGGCGCTGCGCGACGACCAGCCGTTCAGCCAGGCCCACTTCGATTCCGTGTGTGCGCGCTTCGGTGATCCGGCCGTGCTGGACAAGTACGACACCGTGTTCGTCGACTCCATCACTGTGGCCGGTCGCCTGTGCCTCCAATGGTGCAAAGGTCAGCCCCAGGCCTACTCAGAGAAGACCGGCAAACCCGACAGCCGGGGTGCATACGGGCTGATGGGCCAGGAAATGATTGGCTGGCTGACTCACCTGCAGCACACGCGTGGCAAGAACGTGTGGTTCGTCGGCATCCTCGACGAACGTCTGGATGACTTCAATCGCCGCGTGTTCTCCCTGCAGATCGACGGCTCCAAAACCGGCCTGGAACTGCCCGGCATCGTGGATGAGGTCGTCACCCTGGCCGAGCTGAAGGCCGATGACGGTGCCAGTTACCGCGCCTTCGTCTGCCACACGCTGAACGCATGGGGCTACCCCGCCAAGGACCGCTCCGGGCGGCTCGATCCGATCGAGGAACCCCACCTCGGCCGCCTCATGGAAAAGATCGCCGGCCCGGCCAGGCCCGTCACCGAGCGACTTGATTTCGCCCATCCAGCCCCCGCTGCTGCGCCTGCACTTACCCCCGAATCCACTACGACTCAGGAGTCCTGATCATGACCTACTTCGATTTCAATTCTGCTTCAGAACAGACCTCTTTCGACCTGATCCCCAAAGGCACGCTGGTGCGTGTCCGCATGACCATCAAGCCGGGTGGCTTCGATGATCCGTCTCAGGGATGGACCGGCGGCTACGCCACCCGCAACGACAACACCGGCTCGGTGTATTTGAACTGCGAGTTCGTCGTGATGGAGGGTGAGTTCGCCCGTCGCAAGATGTGGTCGCTGATCGGCCTGCACAGTCCGAAAGGCCCTGAGTGGGCCAACATGGGCCGCACCTTCGTCAAGGCGATCCTCAACTCAGCGCGCGGCGTTCATCCTGGCGACAACAGTCCTACCGCGCAGAACGCGCGCCGCATCAGCGGGTTTGCCGATCTCGATGGTATCGAGTTTCTCGGCAAGGTCGACTGGGACAAAGACCAGAACGGCCAAGACAAGAGTGTGATCAAGGCCGCGATCACGCCCGACCACAAGGACTACGCCGCCCGCATGGGTGGCGCGCAGGGAGCGGCGAAAGCGCCAGCACCCGCAAACGGGTCGAACGCGTATGCCCAGGCCACGGGCCGTGCAGCCTTGCCGGCTCGCCCTAGCTGGGCACAGTAAGGGGGACGCCGCCATGATGCTCCGCCCCCGCCAAGCCCTGCTGGTCGAGCGCTCCTTGGCGGCGCTCGCCCAACACGGCAACACTCTGTCTGTTGGCCCCACCGGGTCAGGCAAGACCATCATGCTGTCGGCGGTGGCCGGCAGCTTGTTGGCCGAGCCAGATGCCAAGGCCTGCATCCTCGCCCACCGTGATGAGCTGACCGGCCAGAACCTGACCAAATTCGCACGGGTGAATCCGGGCGTCAGCACCTCCGTGTTCGATGCCAAGGACAAATCCTGGTCCGGTCGCGCCACGTTCGCGATGGTGCAAACGCTGTCGCGTGACAACCATCTCGCGGCCATCCCGATCCTCGATCTGCTCGTGATCGATGAAGCGCATCACGCAGCATCGGCGTCCTACCGCCACGTGATCGACCGGGTCCTGGACAAGAACCCGTGCGCCCAGATCTTCGGGGTGACCGCGACGCCAGCCCGCAGTGACGGCAAGGGACTGCGGGAGGTCTTCAGCAACGTCGCGGATCAAATCACCCTCGGCGAGTTGATCGCCTCCGGCCACCTCGTGCCGCCACGCACCTTTGTCATCGACGTCGGCGCGCAGGAGCAGTTGACGCGGGTCCGGCGCACGGCCACTGACTTCGACATGACGCAAGTCGAGGCGATTCTCAACAAGACGCCCATCACCGATGCCGTGATCCGTCATTGGCGCGAGAAGGCCGGCGAGCGCAAGACGATCGTGTTCTGCTCGACGGTCGCCCATGCCGAGTGCGTGCGCCAGGCCTTTCAGGATGCCGGTGTGTCCGCTGTGATCGTACATGGCGATCTTTCAGACACAGAGCGAAAGGCACGACTGGCCGACTACGAATCCGGCAACGCGCAGGTGGTGGTCAATGTGGCTGTGCTGACGGAGGGCTACGACTTCACGCCGACTTCGTGCGTGGTGCTGCTGCGACCCAGCTCGCACAAGTCGACGCTGACCCAGATGATCGGGCGTGGACTGCGCACCGTTGATCCCGTCGAGCATCCGGGCGTGATCAAGACCGATTGCGTGGTCCTGGACTTCGGCACCGCGACCTTGATGCACGGATCTCTGGAACAGGACGTCAATCTCGACGGACACCAGCATCACGGCGAAGCGCCCACCAAGGACTGCCCGTCCTGTGAAGCCACCGTCCCGCTGGGCTGCCGCGAATGCCCTCTGTGCTGCTTCGTCTGGGAGAACGAGACCACCGAGGAAGGAGATGCGCTGGCCGATTTCGTGATGACCGAGATCGATCTGCTCAAGCGCTCCAACTTCCGCTGGTGCGACCTGTTCGGCTGCGACGACGCACTGATGGCGACCGGCTTCAACGCCTGGGGTGGCGTGTTCTTCCTCAACGGACGCTGGCATGCCGTGGGCGGAGGGAAGGATATTCAGCCGCGCTTGCTGGCCGTTGGCGAGCGCACCGTCTGCATGGCCAAAGCCGATGACTGGCTGAACGACCGCGAGTCGGCGGATTCTGCACACAAGACACGGCGCTGGCTGAACGAGCCGCCTACGCAGAAGCAACTCCAGTATCTGCCGCAGGCGCTACGCGCCGACTTTGGCATGACGCGTTATCAGGCGTCAGCACTGCTGTCCTTCCAGTTCAACAAGTCGTCGATTCAGCGCCTCGTGGTGGCTGCCAACGATGCCCACCGGGAGGCCGCGTGAAATGTGCAGTCTGCTCCCGCAAAGCCAAGGGCTTCGGCTACTTCAATCCACGCCTGCCGCGCAGCGACCCTCGGCGCTACTCGGACCGCTGGGTGTTCTGCTCCATGCGCTGCCAGAACGCGTTCTGCAAGCTCATGACGAAAACGGAGGGACAAATGATCGATCCCAGTGAGATGGAGCTCGCCGCCATGGCGTCCTGCCTGGCGCCGCTTGGCGAGTATGTCGGCTCCATCGGTATGCAGCGACCGCTGGCGGACTACAGCAAAGACGAAGTGCTGATGCTGATCGACGTCGTGGTGAGCGCCTACCAGGAACACATGCTCGTCGAGCACGAGCGTATGGCAGAAAAGGACCGCGCCTTTCTTGAGGAGCGACTCGCCCGCCAGGGCAAGCCGGCTTCGACGGGGGTGCCATTCTGATGCTGGATTTCAATCACCGCCCCAAGATCCATGAGCAGATCGGCGTGCTCATCGATACCGCGCTGAGCACTGAACGCGACAACCAACCCCGGCGCAACTATCTCGGTGCGTCGAGGTTGGGCGTTGCTTGCGAGCGCGCGCTGCAATACGAGTATTTGCAAACCCCCGTCGATTCTGGCCGGGAACTCCCGGGTCGCGTTTTGCGCATCTTTGAGGTGGGGCACGCCCTCGAAGAGTTAGCCATCCGCTGGCTGCGCATGGCCGGATTCGATCTGTACACCCAAAAGGCTAGCGGCTGCCAATTCGGATTCTCCGTCGCAGGCGGTCGCATTCAAGGGCACGTCGATGGCGTCCTGAACGGCGGCCCCGCAGAGCTGCGAATGAGCTATCCGGCCCTGTGGGAGTGCAAGACCATGAACGATAAGTCCTGGCGGGACACGGTCAAGCACGGCGTCAGCAAATCCAAACCGGTCTATGCCGCGCAGATGGCGATCTATCAGGCCTACATGGAGGCCAGCATTCCGGGTATCTCAGCGAATCCGGCCTTGTTCACCGCCATCAACAAGGACTCCGAGGAGATCTGGTTCGAGCTGGTCCCGTTCGACGGCGGGCTGGCGCAGCGCATGTCCGATCGCGCGGTTCGGGTCATCACGGCGACGGACAGTCAGGAACTGTTGCCGCGCCATACGACCACGCCAACACATGTCGAGTGCAAGTTCTGCTCCTGGCAGGACCGCTGCTGGGGTGCGAGATGATGGCCGACAACATCATCTGGCTCGACTTCAATGACGCCCCTGAGCAGCGCGACGAGCTGGCCTCCGATACCGATGCACTGCGTACTGGGCTGATGGGCCGGCTCGAGGCCGTTCTTCACTACCTGTTTCCACAGGGGCGCATCCGGGGTGGCAAGTTCACCATCGGTGACGTCGATGGCAACCCTGGCAAGAGTCTGGTGGTTGAGCTCGACGGTCCACGGCGCGGCCTGTGGAAGGACTTCTCCACCGACGAGGGTGGCGACATCATCGATTTGTGGGCGCGGTCGCAAGGCCGCTCCGCCCGAAGCGACTTTCCACGTATCGCTGGGGAGATCCGGCAGTGGCTCGGTCTTGCTCCACCGAACATCACGCCGATGCGCCGCGATGTTCGCAGCGTGCCAATGGACGACCTCGGCGCTTACACCGCCAAGTGGGACTATCTGTCACCCGAGGGCGAACTGATCGCCTGCGTCTACCGCTACGACCCACCGACGGGCAAGGAATATCGCCCCTGGGATGTTCGTGCCCGCATGTGGCGCGCGCCCGACCCCAGGCCGCTCTACAACCTCCCGGTCATCTCGAGGGCGCGAGAGGTCGTCCTGGTCGAAGGCGAGAAGTGTGCGGCTGCATTGATCGCTTGCGGCATTGCGGCCACCACCGCGATGAACGGCGCCAAGGCTCCTGTCGACAAAACCGACTGGCATCCGTTGGCGGGGAAATCCGTGGTCATCTGGCCGGACCGGGATGCACCCGGCTGGGACTACGCCGAAAGTGCAGCGCGTGCTTGCGTGGCTGCGGGCAGCACATCAGTGGCGATCCTGGTGCCGCCCACCGGCAAGCCGGCCAAGTGGGACGCCGCCGACGCGGTCGACGAAGGGTTCGACTGCGTGGCATTCATCGCCCAGGGCGAACGCCGCGTGGTCAAGGCGGCAGCACCGCCTCTGCCCACCTTCACGCTGGGTGAACTGCTCGACGACAACTCACCGCTGCCACCCGATCTGATCTCTCCGCGCGTGCTGACGCCGGCAGGCATGTTGGTGTTCGGCGGTGCGCCCAAGGTCGGCAAGAGTGACTTCCTGCTGTCGTGGCTGGCGCACATGGCCGCTGGCGCTGCGTTTCTGGGTATGCAGCCACCCAAACCGTTGCGGGTGTTTTACCTGCAGGCCGAGGTTCAGTACCACTACCTGCGCGAGCGTGTGAAGGATGTCCGCCTGCCGGCACACCGGCTGCAGGATGCGCGTGCCAACTTCGTCGCCACACCGCAGTTGCGGCTGGTGCTTGATGACGCAGGCCTGGCGCAGGTGATCCCCGCAATCGCCAATGCCTTCGGCGTGGAGCCGCCCGACATCATCGCCATCGATCCGATTCGCAACGTGTTCGACAGTGGTGATGCCGGTGGCGAGAACGATAACGGGGCCATGCTGTTCTTCTTGTCGCAACGGGTGGAGCGGATTCGCCAGGCGGTCAATCCTGATGCCGGAATCATCTTGGCGCACCACACCCGGAAACTGGGCAAAAAACAGTTCGAGGAAGACCCGTTCCAGGCCCTGGCAGGAGCAGGAAGCCTTCGCGGCTATTACTCCACCGGGATGTTGCTGTTCCGACCGGATGAGACGCGCACGACCCGGCAACTGATCTATGAGTTGCGCAACGGTGCCGGCATTCCACTCAAGCACATCGACAAGGTTCAGGGCGAGTGGCGCGAGGTCGACGCCAATGATCGGTTGGTGATGAAGGAGTACGGCGAGCGGCTCGATGCAGAGCGTCGGCGCAAGCGGGACGCGATCCTCGAGATTCTGTTTCAGGAAGCTGCCAACGGACGCTGCTACACCGCCAACCAGTTTGCCGAAGGCTTTGAAGGCAAGGCTGGGCTGGGTGGCGAGCGCACCATCCGCGAGCGGCTATCGGCCCTGGCGACTCAGGGCTACATCAAGTATTTCCGCAACGCCGCTGACTACGGTTTGCCGTCCTGCGGACGCACCAAGTTCGGCTACCTGTGCGTGGAGGGCATGGCGTTGCAGATGGCTATCGGGCCGCCTGATCTGGAGACCGGCGAGGTGGTGATCGAAAGCCGTCCGGTCCTGCCCACCCACTACAAATGCCCGCAATCGGGGGCCGCCATGCCGGTCGAGAACCCCGAAGTGTGGGTTTACCAAGATGACCTCAACGATACCCAGGAGCCCGCATGAACACGCATCATCAAGTTGGCAAAAATTCTGCCAACTGGAACCCATCTTTTGCCAACTGGATTCAGTTGGCAGACCCTTGCCAACTTCATTCTCATATAAATCAACGTATTAGGTCGATGTTGGCAAGTTGGCAAGTTGGAAACGCTGCCAACTTGCCAACTGGCGAAAACCCGCGTGGTTATTGGGTTTGCGGGGATTCTTCAGTTGGCGAAAACTCCCCCTCCTACTACGTAGGAGAGGGAACAGGGGTTCCCTCTCCTTCACGTAGGCAGGTTTCCTCCGATGGCTGTGGCGTGAATCTGAATCGGCGGGTACTGCTCGCACTCGATCTCGGGACCACCACCGGCTGGGCACTGCTGACCCGGGAGGGTGACATTGCGCACGGGTTTGCCAGTTTCCGACCGCAGCGCTTTGAGGGCGGCGGCATGCGGTTTCTGCGTTTCAAACGCTGGCTGGGGGAACTCAAGACGATCGCCCAGGACATCCATGCGGTGTACTTCGAAGAGGTGCGCCGTCACGCCGGGGTGGACGCTGCCCATGTCTACGGCGGCCTGATGGCCACGCTCACTGCCTGGTGCGAGCACCAGAACATCGCCTATCTCGGGGTGCCTGTCGGGACCATCAAAAAGCACGCCACCGGTAAAGGTAACGCCGGCAAGGCCGAGATCATCGCAGCCATGCGCGCGCTGGGTCACCCGGTCACGGATGACAACGAGGCGGACGCACTGGCCTTGTTGCACTGGGCCATCCAGACGCAGGAGGCCTGAACATGAAAACACCGACACCTCACTACCGCTGCCCCCTGGGGCGGCTTCAGCCCCAGTCGCCCGATCTGGACGCCATCAAGCAAAGCGGCTGGCAGGAGCAGCGCATCTTGGTGGTGCATGCCGATGACAGCCGCTTGGACTTCCTTGAGCAGGAGATCGTTCGTCGCATCGGCCAGCGTCTTTACGGAGGGTCTCGCCATGGCTAAGTGGACGATCGAGGAGGTAGCCTTGCGCTTCAGTCAGGCGGCAGATGTGGCCCGGCGTCTGCCAGCGGTTCGGGTCCAGGGCTACTTCAACTGCTGGCCGGCAATCAAACGCGCCGACCATGAAAACCTCGGTGCGGATGACCGGCCACCGGTCTATTTCCCGCCCAGTCCGGAGTCGGTCGATCGGATGCTGGAGGTGATGCGCTGGGTGCTCTGGCTGGAAGAAGAGCAACGGCACCTGGTCTGGATGCGCGCCAAGCGCTATGGCTGGCGGGAGATCGGTATCCGCTTTGCCTGTGACCGCAGCACCGCTTGGCGGCGCTGGCAGATGGCCCTGGCCAAGGTCGCGCTGCACCTCAATCTGGAGGGTCGGTCATGAAATTGCATGAAATCGCCAGCGCTTTCCAAGACCTGTGGAGCCTTGCGTAACCCTGCGGGTGGAACCCGAAATCAGGCGTGCAACATATCCGCCGGATTGGCGTAGTATTTCAGCTATCTTCGGGACAGAGGTGCGAGGCAAACGCCCACCCTGATCCCTGCCACCCCAACTCTTCGAACCCGCCCTGAGCCCTGATGCTCTTTGCGGGTTTGTCGTTTCCTGGCCCCGACCATCGTGCAAATTGAATACCGCCCCATTGAGGCGTTGATCCCCTACGCCCGAAACAGCCGCACGCACTCCGATGCCCAAGTGGCGCAGATCGCTGCGTCCATTCGGGAGTTTGGCTGGACCAACCCGGTCCTGGTCGATGGCGACAACGGCATCATTGCCGGTCACGGTCGGGTGCTGGCGGCGCGCAAGCTGGGTTTTGAGCAGGTGCCGGTCATCGAACTGGCGCATCTGACCGAGTCGCAAAAGCGCGCCTATGTGCTCGCGGACAACAAGTTGGCGGAGAACGCCGGCTGGGACGATGAACTGCTGCGTATCGAATTGGAGGCGCTGCAGGCTGCCGGGTTCGATCTGTCACTGACCGGCTTTGCCGATGATGAACTGGCTGCGCTGATGGCCGAGCTGGCCGGTAACGAGGGATTGACTGACGATGACGCCGTACCGGAGGTCACGGACGGTCCGGTGAGCCAGCCGGGTGATGTGTGGCTGCTGGGCGAGCATCGCCTGCTGTGTGGCGATGCCACCGACCCCGTGGCGTTGGAAACCCTGATGGGCAGCGATCTGGCCGACATGGCCTTTACCGATCCGCCGTACAACGTCAACTACGCCAATACCGCCAAGGACAAGCAGCGCGGCACCCACCGGCCCATCCTCAACGACAACCTGGGCGAAGGCTTTGCCGGATTCCTGTCAGCAGCTTGTGCCAACCTGCTTAACTACAGCAAGGGCGCGGTCTACATCGCCATGAGCTCCAGCGAGCTCGATACCCTGCAACTGGCGTTTCGGGGTGCGGGTGGCAAGTGGTCGACCTTCATCATCTGGGCCAAGAACACCTTCACGCTGGGCCGCGCCGATTACCAGCGCCAGTACGAACCCATCCTGTATGGCTGGCGTGATGGAGTTGATCACTTCTGGTGCGGCGACCGCGACCAGGGCGATGTCTGGTTCATTAACAAGCCGGTCAAGAACGATCTACATCCGACCATGAAGCCGGTGGAACTGGTCGAGCGGGCCATTCGCAACAGCAGCAAAACGCGCGACATCGTGCTCGATCTGTTCGGCGGTTCAGGTACGACCTTGATTGCCGCCGAGAAAACCCAGCGCCGCGCACGGTTGGTGGAGCTCGATCCCAAGTACGTCGATGTGATCGTCAAACGCTGGCAGGACTACACGGGGAAAAAGGCATCACGCCAATCTGATGGTTTGGCGTTCGATGAGGTGGCTCAGAAGGCAGATGCCATGCTCTGAGCGGTCATCTCTTCGGTTCAGAAGGTAGTCGGAACTCAAATTCGTCGAGGTCAAGGTCGATTTCGACAAAAATACTGTCTTCGATAGCTGGTAAATCAAACCCTGAGTCGGCGATTCCAAATATGTAGCCACGGACATATTTAATTAGGCCGTTTTTGCACAGCTCGCTCCAGAGGTCGGGACTGACCTTGATGCCGGCAGGCCGAAAAGGGTGTGCGTGGATAGCCTTCATGAGGGCGTCGGTGGGCATGTTGATCTCCTATTTGTCGTAGGCGATACGGTACACCCGATTGGCTTGGGAGTCTTTCTCCGAAACAATCAGAAGGCCCAGCTTCTTCTTAAAGGCTCCGGCAAAGGTGCCGCGCACGGTGTGTGGTTGCCATCCCGTGGCCTCGACGATCTGGCTGATTGTGGCGCCCTCGGGGCGCTTGAGCATGGCGATGATCTGCGCCTGCTTGGTGTTGTCCCGGGTGCGCGGCGTGGCTTTGATCGTTGGGGCTGCAACCCGAGGCACCGGAAGCCCCAGCGCTTCATACGCCAGATTGGTGACCCGCTGGGTCTCGCCATCGATTTGAATCAGACCCAGCCGCAGCAGGCTGCCTAAGACCTTGTCACGGGCGCCGCCCTTGAGGTTGTCGGGAAACCAGCGCAGCTCGCCATCGGACGACTGGATGGCGGTGTTGAGAATCAGGGTCTGGGTGTCGGTCAGTTTCATGGTCATCTCCTTGTGATGGATCGGTGTGCGTTTCACTGGGGTGCGCTTACTCGGCGTACTCGCCTTCCTTGAAGTAGGCGTCGGTCACTTCCTTGAGGGCGGTGACGTAGCGCGTTACATCGCCTACGTGGCCCCAGGTCACCGCATCGGGGCTCACGCCAAAGTGCTCATCTCGCATCTGTTGCAGCCTTTGGAGCAAGGCGTCGAATTCGCTGGCCTTGTTGATAAATCTGTCCAGGGCGGTGGGCTTGGTGTTCTGGGTGGTCATGGTTGGATCCTTTTTGCGCGTGGGTGATCGTGTCTGTATGAACGCTTCATTCGGCCGGCTTAGCAACTCGTTTCTGCGGGGGCAGACGAGGTTTCCTCGAGGCCTTGGCAGCTTGCTGACCTGCCTCAAAAGCAGCCTGTAACGCGGCCTTGATGTTCCAGACCGCCAAGTCATGGAAGTCCAGCCGATCGCTGTTGCGCGTGTCCAGGGTTTCGAGCCCGAGGAGGGTCTGGGCGATGTGTTCAAGGGGCTTGGTGGTCATGGCGTTGGCTCCGGTGGATTGCGATGACCGTATGAACGCTTCATTTCCCGAAGAAGCCAAGTTGAATCTGGCCGCTGTCGCATCAACCCCACGCAGGGGCTGGCAGCGGCTCGCAACGCCTCGCCATTTCATCGCCGGGGACCCTGGCGATCTTGGCCCGTGCGGGGCGGCTGACCCGCGAGATTTGCGTAGGGACAGGCCGCGCTACGGTTTCGCTTCGTGGCTCAGTTCAAGGCGCCACCGGGCTTGGCCGTGATCCAAGACGAAATGGGCGGCGCCAGCGTTTCGCTTGAGCGCGAAATATCGACGCTGTCGGCCCCACTTTGATTTCACCTTTGTCGACGAGCTGTGCTGCATGGCAACTGCCCCCATTGAATCGCTGGCCAAGCTGCTGGATCTGACTCCGCGCCGGGTGCAGCAACTGGCCAAGGAGGGGGTGATCCCCAAGCCGGCCACGCGCGGTCAGTACGACCTCATCCCGTCGGTGGTGGCCTACATCCGCCACCTGCGGTCTGTGGCGAGCGGCGATGGCGGTGATCTCCTCACCGAAAAAACCCGCCTCGCCCGAGCTCAAGCAGAAAAAACCGAGGTCGAGACCGCGCGCCTCAAGGGTGTGCTGGTGCCTGCTGTAGATGTAGAGCGGGCCTGGGCCAGCATGATCGCCGCAGCGCGGGCCAAGTTATTGACCTTGCCGGTGCGCGCCACCCCGCTGGTGCTGCCGCTTTCTGAGGAGTCGGCCATTGAACGGCTGCTGACGGACATGGTGATGGAGGCCTTGTCGGAACTTGCTGAGGCCGCCCCTGACGATGATCCAGACCTTGTTAACCCGGGTGTGCTCGCTGTGGCGGCCACCGCCGACGATGACGGTGAGCCAATGGGCTGACACGAATCTCTACCTCTCGCCCGAAGACAGCGCCGAATCGGGCAAATACCTGAGCGAGCGCGCCCCGTATCAGCGCGGCATCATGGATGCGTTTGCCGAGCCGGGTGTTGAGGAAGTGGTGATGATGTCCTCGGCGCAGGTGGGCAAGACGCTCATCCTGAAAGCCTTGATTGGCTACTTCATCGACCTCGATCCGTCGCCCATCCTGGTGGTGCAGCCAACGATCGAGATGGGCGAGACCTTCTCCAAGGACCGCCTGGCACCGATGATCCGGGACACCCCGGCGCTGGTTGGCAAGGTGCGCGACGCCAAGAGCCGCGACTCGGGCAACACGATTCTTAAAAAACACTTCCCCGGCGGCCACCTGACGATTGCCGGGGCCAACAGCGCGGCGAGCTTGTCCAGCCGCCCGATTCGGGTCCTGCTGTGTGATGAGGTCGATCGCTATCCGCCCTCGGCCGGCACCGAGGGAGACCCGGTGAACCTGGCACGCAAGCGCACCGCGACCTACCGCGCGCGCAAAAAGATCGCGCTGGTCTCGACCCCGAGTCTCAAGGGACACAGCCGCATCGAACGTGCCTGGCTGCAGTCGGACCAGCGTCGCTACTTTGTACCTTGTCCGTACTGTGGCCACCGCCATGTCCTTGAGTGGGCCAACGTGCTGGTCAATGAAGATGAGGTTATCAAGACCCGCCTGGTTTGCCCCGCGTGCGGGGTGTTGATCCGCGACAGCGACCGGGCACTCATGTTGGCGCAAGGTCAGTGGGTTGCGCAGTGTCCGGAGAACCCGATCCCCGGGTTTCATCTGAACGAGCTCTATTCGCCCTGGCGCAAGCTCTCGGAAATCGCTAACGATTTCCTGCGTGCCCGGGGCAACCCCGAAGAAGAAAAGACCTGGTGGAACACCGCCATGGGTCTGCCCTTCGAGAGCGTGGGCGAGCAGGCCGATGCCCAGCAGTTGGCGCAGCAGCGTGAAGTCTACGCAGCCGATCTGCTACCGACCGGTGTGCTGACGGTGACCGCTGGCGTCGACACGCAAAAAGACCGACTTGAAATCGAACTGGTGGGTTGGGGTGCAGGCGAAGAGTCCTGGGGCATCGAACACATCGTGCTGCATGGCAGCCCGGCAGAGCCCGAACTCTGGCAGCGGCTTGATACGCTGCTGGCCAACACCCGACTGCCCACCGAGGATGGTCGGGTGCTGCGCGTAGCTGCGTGCTGCATCGACTCGGGTGGCCACCATGTGCAGCAGGTCTACGAGTTCGCCACGCCGCGCGCGGTGCGCAACGTCTGGGCGGTCAAGGGCCAGTTCGGTCCGCGTCCAGTGTGGCCCAAACGCCAGACCAAATCGAAAAAATACCGGGGGCACACCGTGCGCCTGATCGGCGTGGACACTGCCAAGGACACGATCTATGCGCGCTGGCAGGTTGGACAAGGCAAGCCCGGCTACTGCCACTTCCCGATGTCGTATGACGAGGCCTGGTTTCAACAAGCCACCGTCGAAAAACGGGTGACGCGCATCGATGCCCGAGGTAATGAGGTGCGTGCCTGGCAAAAACCTTCCGGCGCGCGCAACGAAGCACTGGACTGCCGGGTGTATGCCTATGCCGCGCTGCAGGGGCTCAAGATTGAACGCCGTCTGATCCTGGCACGCCTTGGGAGCAGCGCTTTGACCGGGCCGGACGCAGATGTCGTGAGCGAGCCCACCGGGAGCTCAAGCATAGTCAGCCCTGCCTCGCCGGCTGCGCCAGTGCGAGGGGCACCCCAGCCATCGGCGCGGCGGATCGCGTCGTCGACCTACCTGCGCCGCCGTTAACTACCGAGGAATCCGCATGGCCTTTACCCAGGACGATGTCGTCCGGATCGAGCGCGCCCTGGCCAAAGGGGAGCGCGTTGTTCGCTTCGCTGACCGCACAGTCGAATACCGCACGGTGCAAGAGCTGATCGAAGCGCGCGATCGCATGCTGCTGGAGCTTGCCAAGACCGGACCGCGCCGTGCCCGTCTGGTGCGCCTGTTTCATGCCGGCAAGGGCGTCTGAGCATGGGCGCACCCTTTCCCTGGCTCGCCCGGCGCGGCTTTGTCTTGCCCAACCGACTGGCCAACGTCCAAGCCCGCTACGACGCCGCAGGCAGTGGTCGCCGATCCTCGAGCTGGCAGGCACCCAGCAGCGGTCCGACGTCAGCCTCACTGGGCGGGCTGCAGCCTTTGCGCAACCGATCGCGCGCGGCCATACGCAATGACCCGTATGCCTTCTCGGCCATCGACCGGCTGGTGTCCAACACCATCGGCACGGGCATCACGCCCAAACCGCGCCATCCTGATGATGGCGTGCGCCGCCAGTTGCAGAAGCTGTGGGAAGACTGGTGTGACGATGCGGATGCGGATGGACGCACCGACCTCTATGGTTTGCAGGCCCTCATTTGCCGGGCGGTGTATGAGTCGGGCGAGTGCTTTGTTCGCTTGCGACCCCGACGCCCGGAAGATGGGCTGGCAGTGCCTTTGCAGTTGCAACTGCTTGAACCCGAATTCGTGCCCCACGACAAGCATGAGCAGCTCGGTGGCGGCAACGTCATCCGCGCCGGTATTGAATTCAACAGCCTCGGGCAGCGGGTCGCCTACTGGATGTACCGCGCACACCCGGGCGAGGGTCTTACGCCATCGGCGTCGTTCAACGACTTGCAGCAGGTGCCGGCCGAGCAGGTATTGCACATCTACGAGCCGTTGCGCGCCGGTCAATTGCGCGGGGTGCCGATCCTGGCACCGGTGCTGGCCCGTCTGAAATCACTGGATGACTTTGATGACGCGGTGCTGTTTCGCCAGGAGGTGGCCAACCTCTTTGCCGGCTTCATCCGCAAGCCTGCACCCGAAGACCCAGTGGTCGATCCGGTGACTGGTGCGCCGGTCCAGACCGATGTTGATGGCGTTACGCCTATGGTGGGACTGGAGCCCGGCACGATGCAGGAATTGCTGCCCGGCGAAGAGGTGGATTTCTCCAGTCCGCCCGATGCCGGCAATGCCTATCCGGACTTCATGCGCCAGCAGTTGCTGGCCACTGCCGCCGGGGCCTGCCTGCCCTATGAGCTGCTCACCGGTGATTTGCGCAATGTGAATGACCGGGTGATCCGGGTGGTGTTGAACGAGTTTCGGCGACGCATCGAGCAGCGCCAGTTTGGCGTATTCGTGCATCAGTTCTGCCGCCCGGTGCGTGCCGCCTGGCTGGATATGGCGATGCTCGCCGGTGTCATCGATCTACCCGACTTCGCGCGACAGCGACGGGCTTACCTGCGCACCCGCTGGGTGCCGCAAGGATGGTCCTACCTGCACCCGGTGCAGGACGTGCAGGCGCGACGCATGGAGGTGCGCGCAGGTTTTACCTCGCGATCTGAAGTGGCGCTGCGCCAAGGCTACGACGCCGAACTCATCGATTCAGAAAACGCCGCCGACAACGCCCGAGCCGATGGCCTGGGCCTGAGCTACGACTCGGATGCCCGCAGTCGTGCGACATCCGCATCCCCGAATTCAAACCCAAACGACGAGGAGCCGGCATGAGCCATCTTCCCGAGGCTGCGCCGACGCGCAGCTGGTACCGCATCCAGGCCAAGACAGAGCCCGATCAACCCACGTCCATCGAGGTACTGATCTATGACGAGATCGGCCTGTGGGGGATCAGTGCCGCCCGATTCATCGACGAACTCAAGGCGATGGACGACGGCCGGGCGCAGATCACGATCGCCATCAACAGCCCGGGCGGTGATGTGTTCGATGGCTTTGCCATTCACAACGCCCTGCTGCGCCTGGGTGAGCGGTGCACCGTGCGCATCGATGGCCTGGCCGCATCCGCTGCCAGCGTGATCGCCTGTGGCGGGCATCAGGTGGTGATGGCGGCCAACGCCATGCTGATGATCCACAACCCGTGGACCTTCACCTACGGCACCGCGCAGGACCTGCGCAAAACCGCTGACATGATGGACAAGGCGCGCGACGGCATTCTGGCCGCCTACCGGCGCAAGGCGCCGGCGATTGAAGATGCCGCGCTCATCCAGATGCTCGATGAGGAGACCTGGCTCAACGCCGATGAAGCGCTGGCCCTAGGCCTCGCGGATCTGATTGGCGAAGCGGTGGCACTGCAAGCCTGCCGAGGCTCGACCAATGTGCTGGCGCGCTTCAAGCATCCGCCGGACGCCTTGCTGGCAGCCAGCGCCGCAGTTGCGCCGGCCCCTGTCACCGAGTCTGAAGCCGCGCCCGCGCCGTCGCCGGATCCAACACCCGATCCAACACCCGATACAGCCCGCCTGGCGCGCAATGCCGCGCGTTTCTCCCAGGCCTGTCTGGCCTATGGATTCCCTGATCTCACCGAGGAGTTGCTGATGAACACCCCCCTGGCCGATGACGACGCGGTGGCCGCGCAGATTGAACGCCTGCAGGCGATTCGCACCCTGTGTGCCAGCGCCCGGCGCCCCGAACTCGCCGCCGACTATGTGCGCTCAGACCTGAGTATCGAGGCCGTGCGCGCCCGGCTCTTTGACCAGTTGCTGGCGGCGCAAGGCGCCCCGATCGACAACAAGGAGCCGCCCGTCAGCACTGAAGCCCCTCTCGTACCCAGCCCGAACACCAGCGCCATCTACGCCGCGCGCAAGAAAACCTCTCGCCGACCGGCGGCCGAGAAAACGGTCACACCCCAAGCGGCCACCCCCCAATAACCCACCCCTTGATCGTCACCTGGAGCACACGCCATGAACATCCAAACCGAAGCCGTCCATACGGCCGAATTCCTTCTGTCCGAGGGCAACCGCGAGATCTCACGCGAAGCCGTCACCGTCGCTGCCGGCGACGCCTTGCCAGCCGGTCAGGTGCTGGGCATCCAGACCGCCTCGGGCCATTACGCCGCCTACAGCGCATCCGCCACTGACGGCACAGAAGTCGCAGTGGGCATCTTGCACGCCGCGCTGCCGGCATCTTCCGATCCGCGCGACGGCGTGGCCTTCGTCCGCCTGGCCGAAGTCGCCGCCGCCCGCTTGACCGGTCTGGATGCGGCCGCGACTGCCGACCTCAAGACCCGCCACGTCATCGTGCGCTAACACATTAGGAGACCCCCATGCCCCTGACCCTCGACATCTTTAACGACGACGCCTTTGGTGTTGCTTCGCTGACGGCTGCCATCAACAACCCGCCCGAAGGCCAATACGTTCCCAACCTGCTCGACAGCCTCTTTGAGGAAGAAGGCATCACCACCACCTCGGTCATGATCGAACGAGACGGCGATGCCCTGGCCCTGGTGCCGGCCAGCGAGCGCGGTGCCCCGGGTGACGTCACGGTGGGATCGAAGCGCGACATGATCCCGTTCTCGACCCTGCACCTGGCCACCACCGGTGCCATCAAGGCCGATGAAGTCCAGGGCGTGCGTGCCTTTGGTAGCGAATCGGAAACCCAGACCGTACAAAACCTCGTGACCCAGCGCCTCTTTAAAATGCGCCAGCGCCTGGAAGCGACCTTGCGCTACCACCGCTTCGGTGCCGTCACCGGCAAGATCTACGACGCCGATGGCTCGCGCGTGCTGCTTGATTTGCACCAGCGCTTTGGCATCACTGCGCAGTCGGTCAACATGGCGCTGGCCACGGAAACCACCGATCTGCAGCAAAAAATCCGTGACGCCAAACGCAAGAGTGAGGATGTCATCGGCGACTCGGGCGTGATCACCGGCTGGCTCGGGATCTGTGGTCGGGGCTTTTACGACGCCTTTGTTGGCCACGCCACGGTCAAGCAGGCTTACGACCGCTGGAACGACGGCCAATTCCTGCGCGACGACCTGCGCAAAGGCTTCACCTTTGGCGAGGTGACCTGGAAGGAGTTCTACGGCAAGGTTGGCAGCATCAGCTTCATTGGCGAGAACGATGCCTACTTGATCCCGGTCGGCGTGTCGGAACTGTTCATTACCCGCTACGCGCCAGCCGACTACATGGAAACGGTCAACACCATCGGTCTGCCGCTCTATGCCAAGCAGGAGCTGATGCGCATGAACAAGGGCGTGGAACTGGAGGCCCAGTCCAATCCGCTCAACCTGTGCACCAAACCGCGCGCCGTCATCAAGCTTGCCAAGTGAATCGGCTGACATGCAAAACTTTCGTGCGCTCAGTGGCGAGCTGGATGCCAGCGTGTTCGATGCCTTGGCTGATCAGGCCGACATCGCCGGGCGCCCCTTGCGGGGTATGTTCTCTTCCCCGTGGCTCGCCCCACAGTTGGGTCGCCTGGATACCGGCCTGATTGAGCCGCAGCTGATCGTGCGCGATCTCGATGCGCTCGATGTGGCCAAAGGCACGACGCTGAGCTTCGATGGCCAGACGTTCGAGGTCGTGGGCATTGAGCCCGATGGCACCGGTGTCACCGCCCTGATCCTGAGACCCCTGTCATGAGCACCACCCTCAAAGTCGATATCGATGTCGGCCAGGTGCTGGGCCTCACGCAAGGCCTCTCGGCTAATGCGAGCCAGGCCGCCTGGCGCCGCACGCTGCGCAAGACCGGTCAGTGGGTCAAAAGCCAGACCGCCAAGGCAGTGAGCCACGAGACCCGCATTCCGCAAAAGCTGTTGCGCCAGCGCCTGTACTTCTTTCTGCGCTCACGCGACAGCGGCAAAGTCTGGCTGGGGCTAAACGCCATCGAAGCCCATCGGCTGGGCAAGCCACGCCAGACGCGTTCTGGAATCTCTGTAGGGCGGCATCGCCTTGATCAGGCCTGGCAGATGCGCAAACGCGCACCCGACGGCTCGGTCTATCGGCGCACCACCGCAGCGCGCCGGCCCTACGCGGTGGTGAAGGTTGACTGGGCCGGACCGGGCGAAGCGGCCTTTCGAGAGGCCGCCGGACGCACCGAAGAACGCTTGCTGACGTTATTGCGCCAAGAAGTGAACTACGAGATTCACAAGGCTCTGGCTAAGGCCCGCTGAGGACACAAAACCCATGATTGATTCACTTGCCCAACTGCACACGGCCATCGTGAGCGGCCTGCGCGCGAAGCTCGCGGGGGTGCCAACGGTCGAGGCCTATCCGGTCCTGCAACGGCGCATCGGCTTGCCAGCCGTGTTGGTGGAATTGGCCGAGATGGAGCCCGACGATGATCCCGGAACGGGCGCTACGGCGCTCATCGGGCGATTTCAGGCGCGCGCCATCGTGGACCCCAATGCCGAGCAGGCTGACCTGCAGGTGAGAGAACTGGCCGCCCGTGTTGCGGTGGCTCTGACCCATGAAACCTGGAGCCTTCCGATCACCATGGCCAGTCTGGTGCAGATCGGGGATGACGCCTTCAAGCCTGAGCTCGATGGCTATCTGGTCTGGGTGGTCGAATGGACCCATGCCTTCCATCTTGGTGGGACCGTCTGGCCTTATCCCGATGAAAGTGGTCTGGCCATCTGGGTGGGGTTCACGCCGGGCAGCCAGCGACCTGACAGCTACGAGCCTCTGACGGAGGCGCTATGAGCGAGGCTTATGCGATTGGCGAGCACGACCGCATGATCGCGGCCATGCTGCAGGCCGGCACCATCGAGTTTGTCGATCACAGCAACGCGAGGGCACGGGTACGCGTCGGCGACTGGGTCTCAGCCTATCTGCCCTGGCATGTGCCGGCCGCAGGTGAAGTTCGTATCTGGCGCGCGCCCTCGGTGGGGGAGCAGTGCCTGCTGATTTCTCCCTCGGGTATGCCAGAGGCCGGTTTCATCCTGCCGGGCTTTTACACCACGACGCACGGCCAGGCCGACAACCGCGACCATGTGACGGTGATCCGAATGCCCGATGGCGCACAGATGCTCTATGACTGGCAGGCCGGTGCGCTCCTGGTTGAGGGCACGCAGACCGTGACCGTAAAAAACGCCAGCACTGTGCTCATCGACAGTGGCGGACCGGTGACAGTCAAAGCACCCGGCATCACCCTGGATGCACCTGAAACCACGGTCACCGGCAATCTGACGATTGGTGGAGCGCTCGCCCAAGGTGGTTCGGGTGGCGGTAATGCCATCTTCGGCGGCCAGGTACACGCACAAGGCGATGTCACTGCCGGCGGCATCAGCCTGCAGGGTCACACCCATACCGAACAAGGCGACGGTGCGCAAACCAGCGCTGCCCGCTGACCGTTCATTTACCCCCCAAACATCCCCAACCCTAACCCCGTCCAGTTCGTGCTGGGCGGGGTTGTGTATTTCAGGAGCCCCACATGGCCAAGATCGATGCCAAGCCCGCTGTCGCTACGGATGAGAAACCTACCCAGCAGGTGACCTTTCGCGACCTCGCTTTCAAGAGCCGCACCCTGGTGCTGGCCGATGGCCGCAGCTTTGCCGTTGAGCAGGGGCGTATCCAGACGGGTGACACAGCCCTGATCGCCTTTCTGGAAAAGCACGCCGATTTCCGGCGTGAGGCCGAGCCACTGGCCGGAGCGTGATCCATGGCTTTGATCGGCATGAGCCGGGACAACGGCCAGGCCCTAGCTGGCGTCGCGCACTTGAAGCAGTCGATCCGCGACATCCTGAGCACGCCCTTGGGTAGCCGTCGCATGCGCCCGGAGTACGGCTCAGAAATTCCGCGCTACGTGGACCTACCCATCAACAAAGGCTGGATCTCGGCAGTGCAGGCGGAAGCCGCACGCGTCATCGGTCGCTGGGAGCCACGCATCCGCTTGTCGGCGGTGCGCATCACCGCCGTGGTCGATGGGCGCATCGATTTCCGGATTGAGGGCGAGTACGAGGCTGCGCCTTTGCTGCTGGAGGTTGCCCTGTGATCGACCTGTCCCAACTGCCTGCCCCTGAGGTCGTTGAGCCGTTGGACTTCGAGGTGGTGTACCAGGATTTGCTGGCCACGTTTCGTGCGCTGATGGGTGATGGATGGACAGCACCGCTGGAGTCCGATCCGGTGGTGAAGTTGCTCGAGCTTGCCGCCTACCGCGAAGTGCAGCTGCGAGCCCGCATCAACGATGCCGCACGCGCCGTATTGCTCGCATACGCCGTGGGCGCCGACCTTGAACAGCTGGCGGCCAACGTCAACGTCTCGCGTCTGCTCGTCTCGCCCGGTGACCCCGAGGCCACACCGCCCCTCGACCCCGTTTATGAAAACGATGCCAGTCTGCGTGCCCGGGTACAGCGGGCTTTCGAAGGACTATCGGTAGCAGGACCACGGGCGGCCTACATCTTTCATGCGCTGTCAGCCGATGGGCGCGTGGCCGATGCCTCGGCCGAAAGCCCGGCACCGGCCCAGGTGGTGGTCACAGTGCTTTCGCGCGAAGGCGATGGCAGTGCTTCTGCCGAACTGCTGGCCGTGGTTGAAGCGGCCTTGTCCAGCGAAGAGGTGCGCCCTGTGGCCGATCAGCTCACCGTGCAAGGCGCCCAGATCGTGCCGTACCAGGTGAGTGCCACGCTTTGGCTGTATCCGGGACCAGAGGCCGAGCCCATCCTCGCCGCTGCGCAGGCGCAACTGGACGCGTATGTCAGCACCCAGCGCCGACTTGGGCGCGATATCCGGCGCTCAGCCTTGTTTGCTGCCTTGCATGTGGAGGGGGTGCAGCGGGTTGAGCTGCTGCATCCGGCAGCCGATGTGGTACTGACCAGTAGCCAGGCGGCGCATTGCACCGCAATCGACATCTCCACCGGAGGCTTCGATGAGTAGCGCACTGCTGCCGGCCAACAGTACGCCGCTGGAGCGGCATTGGGCTGACGCGACACAGCGATCGACGCCGGTGCCGATTGCCGAGCTGTGGCGGCCCCAGTCTTGCCCAGCCAACTTGCTGCCGTACTTGGCCTGGGCGCGCTCGGTGGATCGCTGGGACCCCGCCTGGTCGGATGCAGCCAAGCGCGGTGTCATCGCCTCGGCGTTTTACGTGCACCAGCACAAGGGCACCATCGGTGCGCTGCGCCGGGTGGTCGAGCCCTTGGGCTACCTGATCGAGGTGATGGAGTGGTGGGAGCGGGTGCCTACCGGCCCAGCAGGCACCTTCAGCTTGAAGGTGGGCGTGCTCGACACCGGTATCACCGACGCTATGTACCTGGAGCTCGAGCGTCTGATCGATGACGCCAAGCCGCTGAGTCGCCACCTGATTGGCCTGGCCATCAGCCTGGAAGCCCGGGGCGATTGCCCGATTCATGTCGCGGCTTACGAGGGCGATGAGATGGTCGTTTATCCCTACACCCCGGCAGAAGTCGAGGTCACCGGCGTGATCGGAAGCGCCGGTGCGGATCACACCATCGACCACATGAACATTTATCCCTGGAGTTCGCTCGCATGAGTCAAACCTACTTTGCCATCCTGACCGCGATTGGTGAGGCCAAGCTGGCCAATGCCACTGCGCTCGGGACTACGCTACAGCTGACCCAGATGGGAGTCGGTGATGGCAACGGCAGCACGCCATTGCCCAATCGCAACCAGACCGCGCTGCTTCGAGAAAACCGCCGCGCACCGCTCAACCGCCTGTTCGTCGATCCGGCCAATGCCAGCCAGATCATTGCCGAGCAGGTCATTCCGGAGGAGATCGGTGGTTGGTGGATTCGGGAGATCGGCTTGTACGACGCCGACGGCAATCTGTGCGCGGTGGCCAACTGCCCGGACACCTACAAGCCCGTGCTGGCCGAGGGTTCAGGTCGCACGCAGGTGATCCGCATGGTGCTGATCGTCAGCAATACCTCAGCGGTGCAACTGAAGATCGATCCGGCGATCGTGCTGGCCACACGCGGGTATGTGGACGACGAGTTCAGCAAACATCTGGCGGCGCTTGATCCTCATCCGCAGTACATGACCGCACCGGAAGTCGCCAGCGCCATTTCCGGGAAGGCGGACAAGGCTATGACGCTAGCAGGCTACGGCATAGCAGATGGCGCCACCTTATCGCTAGTTGCACAAGCGGCACCTCCCGGCGCTGTAGCGTTCTTTGGCATGACAGTTGCCCCCGATGGATGGCTAAAAGCCAATGGTGCAGAAATCAGTCGATCCACATACGCAGGGCTTTTTGCTGCAATCGGAACAACGTTTGGTGCAGGCAACGGTACAACCTCTTTCAAATTGCCAGATTTGCGAGGGGAATTTTTGAGAGGGGTTGACGATTTCCGCGGGGTAGATGTTGGGCGACTAATCGGGATTCTTCAAAGTGATGCAATAAGAAACATTACCGGCTCATTTGATGGGTATACGGGGGCACACACTGCTTTCGGTGCGTTTTATCTCGGAAACATCTCAACAGATAACGCTCAAACAACCACTACCAGTTATCACGGTGTGAACTTCGATGCTAGCAGAGTCGTTCCTACTGCAGCAGAAAACCGACCGCGCAATATTGCTTTACTTGCCTGCATCAAATACTGAGGCCGCTCATGAAAACTCTCTATCACTACCAACCCGAAACCGGCGAGCTGCTGGGCGAGAGTCCGGCTGATCCGTCTCCTCTGGAGCCGGAGGTCTGGCTGATTCCGGCGCATGCCACCGATCTGCCACCGCCCAAGCCCAAAGCGCAACAGGTCGCAGTCTTCCGAGATAGCCGCTGGCAGCTCGCGCCAGATTGGCGCACGGCTTCGCTGTGGTCCACCGAAGATGGCACAGCCGTCTCGATCACAGATATTGGTGTCACCCCCGCCGATGCTCACGCCACCAAAACACCACGTCCCAGCGCGGCCCACCGATGGCAAAACGATCAATGGCAGGAGGACGAAATGTTACGCTCGGCCTTGCTCGATGCGTTGAAGATCGAGCTGTGCCAGCAGATCGATGGCCTTGCCGATCAGGTGAGGCGCGAGTTGGCGGGTGATCCCTTGCGGGGCGCTGAATACGACCGGGCTGCGCAGGAGGCCAGTGTGTACCAAACCGCAGGTTACGCCGGCTCGGTACCACCAGCGGTTCTGTCGTGGGCCGAAGCCAAAGGCTGGACCGCGCAGGCTGCTGCCGACGATATCTTGCGTGCTGCAGGCCGTTGGAATGCCGCCCTTTACCAGTTGCGCGACCAGCGTCTCAAAACCAAGGAGGCCATTCGCAGTGCGCTTGATGAGGCGAGCGTCAATGCGATCGCGGCGGCTGGGCTTGACGCCCTGCGTGCTGTGCCCCTGATGGCAGACACGTTGCCGCCGTAACTTGCCCCACGCTTGATCCCTGCCATCCCCGTCCATGCCATCCGGCCCACCCCAGCGGTGGGCTTTTTAATTTCTGGAGAACACGATGCCCACTTCCTTCTTCCACGGGGTGACCGTCACCCTGATCGACACCGGTCCGCGACCGATCGCCATTCCGTCCTCTTCGATCATCGGCCTGGTCGATACCTATACCCCCGCTGAGGGGCTGGCCGCGCCCAACAAGCCCATCTTGCTGACTTCTTATCGCGAGGCGGTGAAGCAGTTCGGTACGGGCAGCGCCCTGGCCAAGTCGGCACGCGGTATCTACGCCCAGTCCTCGGCAGTGGTGGTGGCCATTGGAGTGCCGTTCGTTGCCGATGCCGCTGCGCTCACCAGCGCCATCATCGGTGGCGTGACGGTCGATGGCCAGCGCACGGGCATGCAGGGACTGCTCGACGGCAAGTCCGTACATAACGCGCAACCCCGTCTGATCGTCTGCCCGGGGCACTCAGCCACCCAGGCGGTGGCCAGTGCCATGGATGGCTTGGCGGCAAAGCTCAAGGCAATCGCCATCGTTGATGGCCCCAATACCGACGACGAGGCAGCCATTGCCTACTTCAGCAATTTCGGGAGTAAGCGCGTCTTTGCGGTCGACCCCTGGCTCAAGGTCTGGGATACCGAGTCTGGCGCGGCCAGCATGGCGCCGGTGTCCCCGTATGCCGCAGGTCTCTTTGCCCGGACCGATCGGGAATACGGGTTCTGGGCCTCGCCCTCGAACAAGGAGTTCGTTGAGGTCATCGGCACGGCCCGCCCGATCGAATTTCTCGATGGGGATGAGACCTGCCGCGCCAACCTGCTTAATGCCGCCAACATCACCACGGTCATCCGTGATGGCGGCTACCGCCTGTGGGGAAACCGCACGCGCTCGGCAGAAGCCAAATGGGCCTTCGTGACCCGGGTGCGCACGGTGGACATCGTCATGGACGCCATCCTCTATGGCCACAAATGGGCGGTGGACCGATCCATCACCAAGACCTACGTCAAGGACGTGACCGAAGGCCTGCAGGCCTTCATGCGCGATCTGAAAGCGCAGGGCGCCATCATCAATTTCGAGGTCTACCCCGACCCCGAGCTCAACACCGCGAGCCAGCTTGAGCAAGGCCGCGTGTACTGGAACATCCGCTTCACCGACGTGCCTCCCGCAGAAAACCCCACCTTCCGGGTCGAGGTCACGAACCAGTGGATTACCGAAGTTCTCGATATTTAAGGAGCCGCCATCGTGATCCCGCAAACCCTCTACAACCTCAACCTCTTCATCGACGGCATGAACTTTGCCGGCATCGCCACCCAGGTTAACCCGCCCAAACTCAAGATCAAGGCCGAAGATTACCGGGGTGGCGGCATGGACGCCCCGATCAAAATGGATCTGGGCCTCGAAGCGCTGGAGGCCAACTTCTCGCTCTCGGGCATGTCGGTCGAAGCCCTGCGCTTCTTTGGCCTGGCTGACCAGAGTGCCTTCAACGGCGTCTTCCGGGGCGCTTTCCGCACCCACAAGGGCGAGGTGCAGTCCTGCATCGTGACGCTGCGCGGCATGCTGACCGAGGTCGACATGGGCGACTGGAAGCCCTCGGAGAAGGCCGAAACCAAATTCAGCCTAGCCTGCAGCTACTACAAGCTCGAGCTCGATGGCCTGCTCATCTACGAGATCGACCCGATCGCCTCGGTGCGCATCGTCGACGGGCGCGACCAGCTGGCCGATATCCGTTCCGCCCTTGGCTTGTAACCCACATCCCATCTACCTGAGGAGAACGTCTCATGGACCAACTGACCGTCAAGCTGCAGCACCCGACCGAATTCGATGGCATCCGCCGCGACATCCTGACTCTGCGTACGCCACTCGTGCGCGACATGCGCCTGGCTTCCAGGCAAGCGCCGTCTGACGCCGAAGAGCGCGAACTGATCCTGTTCGGAATTCTGGCGGGCGTTGCGCCCAAGGATCTGGAGGGCATGCGCTTTACCGACTACAAGCGCCTGCAAGACAGCTACTTTCGCCTGGTGTCCGCTCGCCCGGATGACGCCGCCCCTGCTGGGTCTGCTTATGAAGCGTCTGGCGCGGGAGCTGCACTTCCCGCCGTCTGAGATTGATGCCCTGGAGCTCGGGGATGCCCTGTGGTGGCTGGAGGACTGAATGAAACGTGATATCGCACTGGGCATCGTCATTGGCGGCGCGGTGGATGGCTCGCTGGGCCGGGCGCTTTCTGATACCCAGTCGCGCATCACGCGTCTGAAGCAGACCGCCGAGCAACAACGCCTGTGGCAGCGCACGATTGGGGAGACACAACGCCTGCAGGGCGAGTTTCGCAAGCTGCACCTGAGTGGCGATGCCTCTGCGGAGGGCATCCGCAAGAAAATCGAGAGCAATCTGACCGTGTTGCGTCAGGCGGGCATTGAAGCGGACAACCTGGACCGAGCCTATCAGCGGCTCGGCCGCACAGCACGGGGTCTGGAGTTGCAGGCCGCTGGCCGCGAGCGCATCGGCCATGGGCTTGAGCAAGGCCGTGAAGCCGTTGGCGATGCCTTGAAGCTGACCGCCACGGTGGCGGTACCGGCCACGATTTCGGCCAACTACCAGGCCATCGTGCGCGACATGGCGATCAAGGCCGGCATTGCCGGCACGGCACGCGAAGCGCAAATTGGTGAGCAGATTGCACAAAGTGCCCTAGCCAGTGGCATGGGACGCAATGAGCTGGCGCAAGCCATCAACCAGCTCGTGGGTGGTGGCATGGATCTGGATCGGGCCAGCACCTTTGCCCCTTTGCTCGCGAAATTCGCCGTGGGCCAGGGCGCGGGCAGCGTCGACACGGCGCGCATGATCGGCGCCCTGGAGCAAAACGCCAAGATCACCGACCCGGCCCAGATGCAACAAGCCCTGGAAGCGATCGCCTACCTGGGCAAGGAGGGTTCATTCGAATCCTCGGATATGGCGCGCTGGTTTCCGGAGCTGTTGGCCGAGATGCAAAAGATCGGCATCACCGGCCAGGATTCGGTCAATCAGCTGGGCGCCATGCTGCAGGTGCAGATGAAGGTCTCCGGCTCGCCCGATCAGGCTGCCAACAATCTGAAGAACTGGTTCTCCAAGATCGGTTCGCCCGAGACCCAGCGACGCTACGCCGATGCCGGTATCGATTACACAGCCATGATGCAGGAGGCCATCGGCAAGGGCTGGAGCACCATGGAGTCGTCCTTCGTGGTGGCTCGGGCCTACATCGAGAAGTCCGATCCAGCGCGTGCGCAGCAACTCTCGGCTGCCGCGCAGACGATCGGGCAGGAGCGCGACCCGACCAAGCAGCAAGCCATGCTGCAAGCCTTCGAAGCCACCATGAAAACCGGTGACCTCTTCGCCGACATGCAAGTCAAGGCGGCGCTGACCGCCTACCTGCAAAACGCGGATCTGTACCAACGCCTCAAGCAAAACGCCGCACAGGCCAGCGGTGAAATTGAGCAAGACCTGATCGCCCGGCGCGAATCCTCCAAGCAGATCTGGGCTGAGGTGGGCCAGGCGTGGGACGAGGCCTTGCGCCGCATTGGCGACGCCTTGCGTCCCGTGACCGACACCGTGGGTCAGGCTGTCGGTGCCGTCGGCCGAGCCTTGGCCATGCTGGTTGAGCAAGCGCCGATGGTGGTGGCGGGTCTGGCCACCGTGGCCGGTGGGCTGGTGGCGTTGAAGGGCGCCAAAGCCGCTTGGAATATCGGGCGCGGCGCATTCGATCTGGCGCGCGGCACCCTCATGGCCGGCAGTATGGGGCCAGGCAAAGGCCTACCAGGCAAGTTGGGCGCTCTGGCCAGCGTGCTGACCGGGGGTGCAGCCAGTGCAGGTGCCCAGCCGGTATTCGTCACCAACTGGCCCGGTGGTGGGCTGTCGGATCTGCTGGGGCGGTCTGGCCGAGGTAGCCCAGGCACCGCCACGACCGCTGGCAAGGCGGCCGGCGGCGTTGCTGCCTCTGCAAGCAAACTGGGGCGCTTTGCGCGTGTGGGCAACTGGCTGGGCAAGGCTGGTGGCCGACTGGGTGGTGCACTGGCCATTGGCACAGCCGCCTATCAGGTCTACGACACCAGCAAAAACGCCACCACCCGCCAGGAGAAAGCCCAGGGCTACGGCGGCGCGGCCGGCACGCTCGCGGGTGGTTTAGCGGGTGCCAAACTGGGGGCAGCGGTGGGCGCGCTCGGCGGCCCGATCGGTATCGCCATCGGTGGCCTTTTGGGTGGCGCCATAGGCAGCTTCGCCGGCGATAAGCTGGGCGGCTGGCTTGGCAAATCGCTGGTCGCGCCCACAACGCTTCAGCCCGCACCGACTTTGGCGGCCACGCAGCCCATCCCAGCTGCCGCTTCGCCCAGTGCTGCAGCCAATGCCTCGGCCCCTGCTGTCAGGCCAGCCAGCGCACCAGCGGCAAAGGCGCCGCCCGTGCCGCAACAGCTGAGTTTCTCGCCCACGCTGCAAATCATCGTCAAAGGTGACGTCAAGGACCCGAGGCAGCTGGCCAACGAGCTGATGCCGCACCTCAAAACCCTGTTCGAACAATTCCAGCAAAAGGCCCAGCGTGCCGCCTGGTACGACGGCGCCCACGTGTGAGGAGCACGATGTCCTTGGTTACTAACACGACCGCCATCACCCAGCAAGTATCGCAGGCGAGCACAGCCGTTGCGCGCGCCGCCAGCCATGTGCAACGGTTTGGGGAACTCGCCAACACCATGGCCAATACCACCCGACCGGTGGAAAGTCTGTTCCGGCTGGCCAGCAATACCACCGCCGAATTGGCACGCAGCGCTACTGCACTCAAAGGTGTGGCGGCCCTCTTGCCCACCAGCGTGCTGTCGTCCATCGAGCGCAGCGTTGTGGGGCGAAGCCTGGCGACCTTACAGACAGGGCTCACCGACATCAACCGGCGCACTCAGCAAGTCGGACGCTCGATCGATGCCAGCCAGGCCACGGCAAGGCGCGTGGGCACCGCCGTGCAATCGATCCAGAACGCGGCAAGCGCGGTTGGCAATCAGGTCACGACCATCAAAACGCAGTTAGGCAACGGGGCGCCCGTGGTCGCTGCTGTCGCTTCCACGGGTGGTTCGGGAGCATCCCCACTGCCCAGTCTGTCCAGCGCTCGCCCACACCTGCTGGTGATGGTTGCCGACCAAGGTGAGCGCTTTTACTTTGGTCTCAGCACCGCTGCTTTCGACAGCCTGCGCCGGCAGAGTAACTACAACGTCGCCACCCAGGAGCGGCTTGGCCGCCCGGAGGCCTTGCAGGCGGTCAATCAGGGCGGCGAATCCCTCACCCTCTCGGGTGTGGTCTTCGCCCAGATGGCCGGTATGAACCAGCTCAACGCATTGCGGCGCATCGGCTTCCAGATGAAGCCCGTGCAACTCATCGCCGGGCATGGTGAAACCCTCGGTCGCTGGTATCTGACCAGCCTCTCTGAAGACCAGAGCGATCTGATGGCTGACGGTGCACCGCGAAAGCAAACCTTCACCGTGGAGTTCAAACGCTATGGCGACGACTATCAAAACCTCTGACGGCGATGTGCTGGATACCCTGTGCCAACGCCACTACGGACATCTGCTGGGATCGGTCGAGGCCGTGCTTGAGGCCAACCCAGGGTTGGCTGGCATCCCCCAGCCCTTTGCCGCCGGGGTAAAAATACTTCTGCCCGATGTCGCGTCGCCGCGCACCGATGTGATCCAGCTCTGGGACTGACCCATGCGCGCCATCTTTCAAGTCATTGCCAACGCGCAGGACATCACCGATCTGCTCAAAGACCGCCTGCTCAGCCTAGAGCTGACTGACCGAGCGGGACTGCAATCGGACGAATGCGAGATTCGCCTGGATGACCGGGACGATCGCATCGCCTTCCCCAAAAAGGGTGCCGTGCTGCGCATCTCATTGGGTTGGGAAGGGCAGGGCTTGAGTTTCATGGGCGCCTACACGGTCGATGAGATTGAACTCTCCGGCCCGCCCCGCACGCTCGTCATCCGAGGCAAGCCCGCAGACATGGCAGGAGCAGCCAAGAATGCCCGCCAGCATGCCTGGGAGCAGGTGCCTCTGTCGCAGATCGTCAAGGAAGTGGCCGCGCGCAACGGCTGGCAGGCGGTGTGCTCGATCGACATGACCATCCCTCGGGCTGATCAGACGGGGGAGTCCGACCTAAACTTCCTCACCCGCCTGGCCCGCCAGTACAACGCCACTGCCACCCTGAAGGAACGCAAGCTGCTGGTGCTGCCGCGCGCCGATGGCAAAACCGCCTCGGGCAAAAGCCTGCCGGTGATCCTGTTGGAGCCCACCGCGATCAACAGCTACCGCTTGACCTTCCCGGATCGCGGTAGTGTGGCGTCTGTCAAGGCCAGAGCACACGACAGCAAAACCGGCCAAAAAATCGACATCGTGATCCCGAACCCGGTTGCGCCAATGGGTTCGAGTGCTGCGGTACATACCGACCGGCACATCTATCCCAACCCCAGCGCCGCCAAGGCAGCGGCCAGAGCCAAACTGGCCGGCATGAACCGGCAAACCGCCACAGGCAGTCTGACATTTCGTGGCCGGGCTGATCTCTCCGCCGAGAAATCGGTCGAGCTCAAAGGCTTCAAGCAGGAGGCCGATGGCACCTACCTGATCGAGTCGGTGACCCATCACCTGGCCGGGCAGAGCTGGGCAACAACTGTGGAGCTCTCAGCCGGGAAGTCTGGCAAAGCCAAAGCCGGGCACACCAAGCAGCCCGCCCGAAAGACCGCACTGGCCATCCCAGCCGCGCCATGACCCATACATCCCTTTACCCCACCCAACCCCGCCCTCGTGCGGGGTTTCTTGTTTCTGGAGACCGCAATGAACATACCGATGACACCGACCACGCGAGACGGCTGGGTATCCATGCCGTTGGACGAATTTGAGCGATTGATCGAGGACGCGGCCGAGCGTGGCGCCAAGCGCGCCATGACCGATGTCGGGCTGGATGGCGAAAGCGCCGCCGCCGATATCCGTGAGCTGCGTGGACTGCTGGAGGCCTTCAATACCGCCAAGCACACGGCCTGGCAGACGTTAATACGCATGGTGACCACCGGCTTCATCTTAGCCCTGGTTGCAGGTGCGCTGATCAAGCTGAAACTCTTTGGTGGAGGCCACTGATCATGCTGACCTTGCTCGGATCGCTATTGGGCTTTCTCAGCAGCACCTTCCCGGAATTCCTCAAGCTGTTTCGCGACAGCCAGGACCGCAAGCACGAGCTCGCCATCCTGGATCGTCAGATGGAGCAGCAGCGGCTGGGGCATACCCAGCGCCTCGAAGAAATTCAGATCGCTACTGACATTGCGGAAAGCCAAGCACTGTACAGTTACGCCAACCATCCTACGGGTACGCCCTGGGTCGAGGCATTGCAGGCCTCGGTGCGCCCGGTCATCACCTATGCCTTCTTTCTGGTCTTTGCGGTGGTGAAGGTCTCGGCCTTGGCCACTTTGCTGCAAACCGACGGCGTGACGCTGGCAGCAGCCCTGCAGGCCACCTGGGACGAAGAAACCCAGGCGCTGTTTGCTGCCGTGATGTCCTTCTGGTTCGGCAGCCGTCAGATCAATAAGATGCGCCGGGGTGGCTGATGCGTCATGTCACCGATGCAGGGCTAGATTTGATCAAACGGTTTGAGGGGTTCAGCCCAACGATCTACATTTGCCCATCCGGCCACCCGACGATCGGCTACGGCCATGTGGTACTGGCACATGAGCGGGAGCATTTAGCAGCGGGCATTACGCAAGCCGAGGCCACAGATATTCTGCGAAAGGACGTCGGCATCGCCGAGCGAGCCGTGCTACGGCTCATCTCCGTGCCCCTGACGGATGGGCAGTTCGACGCCTTGGTGTCTTTCACGTTTAACCTGGGTGCCGGGGCGCTACAGCGTTCGACCCTGAGGCGGAAGGCGAACCGTGGCGAACACGAAGGCGTCCCTACTGAGTTGATGAAGTGGGTGTGGGCGGCTGGGAAAAGGCTGCATGGGCTGGTTCGCCGGAGGAAAGCGGAGGCGTCGGCCTACTCCTTAGGATCGCACTTAAGCGATGCGATGCGATGCGCAAAGATGATGGCGAAAGCATGCAGAAAAGGTGACGTCCCCCCCCCTCGACTTACAATGGAATTTTTATGCGGCCGCCCGCCGTGAAATAACCTCAGGGGAAATCGTTTTGCTTGAGAAACCGCTTGTGGTGGATTTGGATGGTACCTTAATCCATTCAGATATGCTGCACGAATCTGCATTAAGGGTGTTTAGGGATAGTCCTTTTGAAACACTCCGCTTTCCTTTCCTTTTGGCAAAAGGAAAGGCTTTTTTGAAGCGGCACCTTGCTTCGCGTACAGAGTTTGACCCTAAAACACTTCCCTACAATGAAGAGTTGCTTGAATGGCTCAAGCAGCAGCGCAGTGCGGGGCGGCGCTTGGTCTTGTGCACTGCATCAGATCGGTCAATTGCCGATCTCATCGCTGAACACTTGAATATTTTCGACGAGGTCATTGCCAGCGATGGAGTATCGAATATTGCGGGGGAGCATAAAGCAGCAACTCTAGTGCAGCGTTTTGAGCATCATGGATATGACTATGCAGGAAACTCCCACAAAGATCTGCCAGTATGGTCACACGCTCATAAGGCGATAGTTGTTAATGGCTCAAGCGATCTCGTCAAAAAGGCTAACGATATTGCAACTGTTGAAAGAGTATTTCCTAAAAGAGATATTGGGCTCTCTGCATGGCGTCGGGTCCTACGCATACATCAGTGGCTAAAAAACCTTCTACTTTTTGTTCCACTTTTTGCCGCGCATGATCTAGGCAATGGTGCGGCTTGGACATCTCTTTTGTTCGCCTTTGTGGCGTTCAGTCTTTGTGCTTCATCAGTTTACATAGCCAACGATTTACTTGACCTTGAAAGCGACCGTCTACACCCCAGGAAGCGAAACCGACCGTTTGCCTCTGGGCTCGTGCCCGCTTGGATAGGAGTTCTGATTGCGCCAATACTGCTGATCATAAGCCTGGCCGTGGCTGCGACGGTAGGGAAGGGATTTTTGTCATGGCTGATTTTTTACTTTGCCCTGACATGCGGCTACTCATGGTGGCTTAAGCGGTTGATGTTGATTGATTGCCTCACGCTGGCGTTACTTTATACCTTGCGAATTATCGCTGGTGCGGCAGCCGTTGGGCACGATCTCTCATTCTGGTTATTAGCGTTTTCGGTATTCCTGTTTCTTTCCCTTGCGTTCGTCAAACGTTACGCTGAGTTGGAAGTTCAATTACTCAGCGGCAAGGAGAAAATACATGGACGGGGATACCACACCACCGATGCACCATTAATCCAGACGATGGGTATCGTCGCAGGCTACTCATCTGTTTTGGTGTTGGCTTTGTATTTGAATAGCGATGCCGTGCTGAAGCTGTATGCAGCACCAGAGTTTGTTTGGGGCGCTGTGCCCGTCATGCTTTTTTGGGTGAGCTGGATGTGGATGCAAGCCCATCGGGGAAAAATGCACGATGACCCGCTGGTCTTTGCCGTAAAAGATCGCGCAAGTCTTAGTGCGGGTACCGCTTTTGCAGCCATTCTGGTCGCGGGTACTGTGGGTGTCTCATGGTAGCCATAAGTTCATGGGGGCGTTTGTCGAGTGAAGAACATGAGGTAGTCGCACTCAGTGATCGCAACCAGATCCAAGCTACGCTAAGTGAAGCGACCTTAACCGGTCTAGCTCATGGCATGGGACGCAGCTACGGTGACGTCTGCCTAAATCCAAAAGGTACGCTCTGGATCACGACCGGGCTCGACCATTTCATCGCGTTTAACGAAAGCACTGGCCGTTTAGTCTGTGAGGCAGGTGTGTTGCTGCGAGACATTCAGCGATTGGTTATTCCTCGTGGCTGGATTCTTCCCGTAACACCGGGTACTCAACTGGTGACTGTTGGGGGGGCGATAGCAAACGACGTGCATGGCAAGAACCATCACATACAGGGTTCTTTCGGTGATCACGTTCAGAGCCTTACCCTCATGCGTACCGATGGAGAGGTCATTCAGTGCAGCCCGAATGATCAGGTGGATTGGTTTGCCGCTACCGTTGGCGGGATGGGCCTGACAGGGGTGATCACTCAGGCTGAGATCCAGCTGCGCCGTGTAGCCGGCCCGTGGCTCGATACGGAAACCATTCCTTATGCCAACCTGGACGAATTCTTTCGGCTTGCCGATGACTCCGAGGTCGACTGGGAACACACGGTGTCATGGATCGACTGTATTACCGGGGGCGGTGGGCGCGGTTTGTTCATGCGAGGCAACCCCACCCATACAAAAGAGCGTCCAGCACCTGAGGGGCGTAAGTTGACCATGCCCATCGTGCCGCCTGTTTCTCTGGTCAATCGCCTAACGCTGCGCCCATTCAACATGGCCTACTTCCACCTTAAGAAGTGGCGGGCAGGAAAGTCGATCGCTCACTACGAACCCTTTTTTTATCCACTCGACAACCTGCTTGAGTGGAACCGGATGTATGGACCAAAGGGCTTCTTTCAGTACCAAAGCGTGGTGCCTCGCCATGTGGGTCAAGACGCGGTGCAGGCAATGCTCAAGGAGATCGCCCGATCGGGTGATGGCTCATTTCTGGCCGTGCTGAAGACTTTTGGCAACCGACAGCCTGTCGGGATGATGAGCTTTCCGCAGCCAGGCGTAACTCTGGCGTTGGACTTCCCAAATCACGGCGATCGCACACACAAACTTTTCGAGCGGCTAGACGCCATCGTTCGCGAGGCTAAAGGCCGTATCTATCCGGCGAAAGACGCCAGAATGCCAAGGGAACTTTTCGAAGCCGGCTATCCGCGCTTAGCCGAATTTATCCAATATCGTGATCAGGGAATTAGCTCTGGTCTATCACGCCGTTTGATGGGAAGCTGAATGAACAACAAAAAGAGAATCGTCATCATCGGCGCTACCTCAGCCATTGCTGAGCAATGCGCTCGACTGTGGGCAAGAGAGAACCCGTCCGAGATCGTTCTGGTCGGTAGAAATCAGGAGAGAGTCGAAAGGGTCGCGTCAGATCTCAAGGTGCGCGCCCCAAATACGACAATTACCAGTCTTGAGGTGGATTTTCTCGATCCGAACAAGATTCAAGGGCTGGTTGATCAGCTCTACAGATCTGGCAATGTGGAGATAGCACTGGTTGCGCACGGCTCTTTACCTTCCCAAGAGACCTGTCAAATCGATCTGAACCTTTGCCGAGAAGCTCTGGATGTAAATGGTATCTCGCCGGTGCTGTTTGCCGAGGCTTTTGCTTTGCATATGCAAAAGGCCAACAGAGGAACACTCGCCATTATCGGCTCAGTCGCAGGTGATCGGGGCAGAAAATCCAACTATGTCTATGGCGCGGCCAAGGGGCTGGTTACGCGGTATATCCAAGGCTTGCAACACCGCCTGGCCAATACTGACGTCAAGGTGGTATTGATCAAGCCCGGGCCAACCGATACGCCGATGACGACTCATCTCAAGCAGTCCGGAGCAAAACTCGCCACCGCAGACCAAGTGGCGAGCGAGATTGTGTGTGGCATTGAAAGTGGGCAGATGATCGTATATGCACCAAAAAAATGGTCAATTATTATGATGGTGATTCGCCATTTGCCACACTTTGTCTTTAAAAGAATGGATATCTAAAATGAAAAAAATCACTGTAGAGCGTGAGTCAGGCGTCTTAGCGATTGCCGCCCTAGTGGCATTGATTTATTCATTCTATCTCGCAGTTACCTATGCGGGGCAGCCGCCGTTAGATGTGCACTCTTTCAGGCAGACGCAAACAGCCTTAACGTCTTATTGGTTTATTCATCAAGGTTTTCAGTTTGCATATGAAACACCTGTTGCCGGGGCTCCATGGGCAATACCCTTTGAATTTCCGATATACCAGACGATTGTTGCTTTTCTTTCAAAGGCGTTTGATGTCAGCTTGGATGGAACGGGGCGGATAGTTAGCTATGCATTTCTTCTGCTGACTATAGTTCCCGTTCTGGGGATAACTAAAAGGCTGAAGTTGCCAAGTGTGACATCCCTCTACTTTGTGGCAATCTTATTCTCCATGCCAATTTATGTGTATTGGGGAAGAAGCTTTATGATTGAGACTGCAGCATTGTTTTTTGGCATTGCTGCAATCAAGTACTTTTTGGATTATTTGTTGGGAGAGCGGTCTATCCCGGTATCGTTTGCCTTTGTTTTTTTTGCGACCCTCTGCGTTCTGCAAAAAGCAACAACGGCACTTCCTATTTTAGTTGTGCTCTCTGTTGTTTTTTTGGTATTTGAAGCAAAAAGGCATAAATCAATGCGTTCGAGTGCGTTGATCAAAAGTTTGTTTACCACTGGCGTGGTTTTTTTAATCCCAATCATCATTGGTTTTGCCTGGGTTACTTTTACTGATCAAGTGAAGCTAGGAAACCCGCTGGGAGAGCAACTGACATCAGCGGCACTGAGCAAATGGAACTGGGGAACACTTTCGCAGAAAACATCTTCTGAAATTTGGACTACGGTTGTCTGGGGAAGAGTTTTGAGTCCCAACTTGGGTGCTTTACTGGGTGTATTTTTGCTTATAACCCCCTTCCTTGTCGGCTCAGAATCGAAAATAAAACTGATTATTGCAGCAGCGCTCTCGCTTGCGATTGTTCCCCTATTTTTATTTACAAATCTTCATCTTGTTCACGATTATTACCAAACTGCTAACGCGGCATTTTTTGCTTACTCTGTTGCCGTAACGCTTGCAATGGTGGTGGCGCCTGTATTGGGTAAATTGACCTCCTTATTCATCTTGGCGATGATCATGTTGTCGAATTACATTGCGCTAAACAATGGGTATTTGCCTCAGATCAAACACGAGTTCACCAAAGAAAACAGGGATTTTGCAATTGGAAAAATACTTAACAGGGAGCTTTCGCCTGAATTGCAGTTTGTTGCGTTTGGAAATGATTGGAGCTCAACTTTTGCATATATTTCTGAAAGAAAGTCATTTACTGTTCCTGGCTGGTATAAGAAATATGATCAAGTGATTGCGAATCCAGCTAAATTTCTAGAGCAAGGACGCTTGGGCGGCATCGTATCCTGCACAACCCAAAAACCAACTGCAACCCAAGTATTTGCCTGGGTGGAAAATAACGGCGCATGGAAAGTTGGTGAAACTCACGGTTGTCTGATTGTCACTCCTGAAAAACAGCTTTCTGGCGCTTTATTGGAGTCAACTCAGTGCCAAGGGCATATTGACCGGGCTGAGGTAGAACTAAGAGAGGGCAAAGAGTTTGTTGTGCTTGCTGGCTGGGTGGCGGGAGACAGTAAAAATAATACAGTGCCGTCCAATGTATTCCTTAAGGTTTCAAATAAAGATACGAATCCCACTTACTTGCATGTATTGAGGGTGCCTAGGCTTGATGCAAATCAACACTTAAAAATCAATGGTGACATTGACGTTGGCTTTTCAAGGATTATTGAAAATAAATTTAAGCCGGGTAGCTATGAGGTAGAGTTATTTCAGATGGTTGAAAATAATTTCAGATCTTGTGGTATTCGCAAAACTATTGAAATACGTTGATGAGCCATTATGACTAAAATATCAAAAAAAATAATCCTCCCTGGCGGTGCTGGTCTGGTCGGTCAAAACCTAGTGGCTCGGCTAAAGGAAAAGGGTTACTCGAACATCGTTGTGCTCGATAAACATCGCGCCAATCTTGAAGTGCTCAAACGCGTGCAGCCTGACATTACGGTTGAATTCGCTGATCTCGCCGAATCAGGTGACTGGCAACGCCACTTTGTTGGTGCTGACGTAGTTGTCATGCTACAGGCCCAGATAGGCGGAAACGTTTACGAGGAATTCGTTCGCAACAACATCGATTCAACCCGACTGGTTCTAGACGCCATCAAAGCGAATAATGTGCCTTACCTAGTGCACATCAGCTCCTCTGTTGTGGAGTCTGTCGCGGATGATTTCTACACCAATACCAAAAAAGAGCAGGAAAAAATGGTTTTGGAAAGCGGAATCGCATGCCCTGTGCTACGCCCAACGTTGATGTTTGGCTGGTTCGACCGCAAGCATCTGGGCTGGTTGTCTCGCTTCATGAAGAAGGTTCCTATTTTTCCGATTCCGGGGAATGGGCGTTATATGCGCCAGCCACTTTATGTTGGCGATTTCGCCAATATCATTATCAGCTGTATCGAGAATCGTGTGCGCGATGGAATCTATAACATTTCTGGCCACGAAAAAGTCGATTACATCGAAATGGTCCGCGAGATTAAACGGGCGACCCGGGCCAAGACACTAATTCTGCGCATCCCGTATTCGCTTTTTTATGCATTGTTATGGGTTTGGGGCTTGTTTGATAAGAATCCACCTTTTACTACCCAGCAGCTGGCGGCTTTGAGTGCCAAGGATGAGTTTGAAGTGATTGATTGGCCCGGAATTTTTGGTGTTCCCTACACTCCATTCAAAGCTGCGGTGGATGAGACATTCAACGATTCGCGTTATAGCGGCGTAGTGCTGGAGTTTTAAGATGAGACAAAGAATCGCCGTTTTGGGCGCAGGCCCTATGGGCTTGGCGGTTGCTTACCAACTGGCACTTGATGGCTATCAGCCTGTTCTGTTCGAAGCCGACGACCGTGTTGGAGGTATGACTGCAACATTTGATTTTGGATGTTTAGAAATCGAGCGGTACTACCACTTCCATTGCATCTCCGATCATGCCTTTCTTCAGATGCTTGAGGAATTGGGTATTGCCGATCAGATGCGCTGGACGGAAACCAAGATGGGCTACTGGTATCAGGATCGCTTGCAGCCTTGGGGTAATCCGGTGGCATTGCTGCAGTTTCGAGGCTTGAGCTTTATTGCCAAGTTCCGTTATGGCCTGCACGCCTTCCTATCTACCAAGCGTGATGATTGGCGGCCCTTGGATAAAGTGGAGGCCAGCGGCTGGATCAAGCGCTGGGTGGGAGCCGAGGCTTGGGAGGTTCTGTGGAGACGGCTTTTTGACTACAAGTTTTACGACTATGCCCATGGCCTGTCTGCGGCTTGGATCTGGAGCCGTATCCGTCGTATTGGGCGTTCCCGCTATAGTCTCTTTCGCGAGAAGCTGGGATACCTGGAAGGCGGTTCGAGCACACTGCTTAACGCCATGAAAGCTGCTATAGAGGCGCAGGGCGGTGAGATTCGCTTAAAGTCGGCTATCGAAAAGGTCGTCATCCGAGATGGCAAGGTGTTGGGGGTTCAGGTTTCTGGACAGCTTGAAGGATTCGATAAAGTGATCAGCACGATTCCGCTGCCTTATGTGCCTAGGCTTATTCCAGATTTGCCTGCGGAAATATTGGCCAAATTTTCGGCAATCAAGAATATTGCCGTGGTCTGTGTGATTGCCAAGCTCAAGAAGGCTGTCACTGAGAATTTTTGGTTAAACACCAATGATCCAGAGATGGATATACCTGGCTTGGTGGAGTACACGAACCTGCGTCCACTCGACAAGCACGTGGTTTACGTCCCGTTTTATGTTCCGGGTGAGCACCCCTTGTTTGCTGAGCCCGACGAGGCTTTTTTAAGCAAAGTCCAGCGCTATCTCAAGAAGATCAATCCAGCGCTGACCGACGATGATTTTGTCGATATGCGTGCCAGCCGTTATCGCTACGCACAACCCATCTGTGATCCAGGATACTTGGAAAAGCTTCCACCTGTTGGTTTGCCTGTTCAGGGGTTATGGGTGGCAGACACTTCCTACTACTACCCGGAGGATCGCGGTATTTCGGAAAGCATTGGTTTTGGTCGGCAAATGGCGAAGATGGTTACGGGGCAGGACACGGGGCAGGTGGGAGAGTGATCACGCCTGAATTCTTGCGTTTCCTGCTAGCTGGGGGAATTGCTGCCGCTGCAAACTTTGGATCACGGTTTATCTTCAGTAATTTTTTTTCCTACAGTGTGGCAGTCTTTGCGGCCTATCTGGTTGGGATGCTGGTCGCTTTTCTATTGATGCGTGGGCATGTTTTTAATGCCAGTCAAGGACCGCTGGCGCCACAGGTGACCAAGTTCGTAGGAGTGAACGTTTTGGCGGTGCTTCAGACATTAGCGATTAGCCTCGTCATGGCGCGCTGGGCACTGCCATCAGTTGGCATCACGGAGCAAGCCGAGGCGTTAGGTCATTTGGTTGGCGTGCTCGTGCCTGTAGTTACCAGCTATTTTGGCCACAAATTCTTAACCTTTCGATGAGCAATCTCGTCACTCGATTTCAGTTGGCTCTGCTCGAGCAGCGCACCATTCGGACCATTATCTGGTTTGTTGCGACTGGGGCGCTGCTCTATCTGGCAGCGGTTTTCTGGTTTGGTTGGCAGGAGATATTGGGTGCCTTCGCTGCTATAGGGCTGCAGGTGCTGGTGATTGGTGCGGTTCTGTCGAGTAGTTCGTATCTATGGCGTTTTGGGCGATGGGAGTATGTTCTTCGCGTTCTTGGGCATGCCATACCTAAATTTGCTCATTTGGGCATTTATCTTTCTGGGCTTGCCTTGACTGCAACGCCTGGGAAGTCCGGAGAAACATTTCGCTCCGCGTTACTGGTCCAACACAACGTAAGGGTTACGCATAGTCTCGCCGCATTCCTTGTGGACAGGGGTTCAGATGTTTTAGGGGTGATTTTGCTGGGGGCACTGGCTGCCTTGATCAGTGGACAACATGTGACTTGGGTATGGATATTGTCATTTGTATCCATCCTGCTCATAAGCATTGCCTTCGCATACCTGTTACTGCACCCTCTTGCCAGTACCGGATGGGGCCGAATTGGCCGTTCTATGACGTGGCTTCCCATTAAGGGCGGGCAAGCCACACTTGAAGCTTGGGCAAAGGTATGGACCCTGCCAAGAGTCTCAGTTTTTTCGATTATCGCGATGATTGCCTATGGCACTCAAGCCATGGTGTTTGCCTGGTTCTGCCACATTTTAGGAACAGGAATTTCTGTTGCTGACTGTGTGTTTATCTTCGTACAAGCCACTTTGTTTGGTGCTGCGAGTATGCTCCCGGGTGGTCTCGGCGCAATGGAGGCAGCTTTGGTTTTTCAGTTGTTAGAGCGTGGCGTAAGCGATGGTATTGCAGTCTCTTTGGCGATCTCTATTCGCTTGGTGACTCTCTGGTTTGGGATGTTACTTGGTGTTTTGTCTTTGTTGTTCTTGCATGCTCCAAACCCGGGCTCAGAAGACAAAGCATGAACATCATCGAGCAACGCTATGCCACTGACAGTGGGGAGATTCAGTGCATCTGCTGCAAACATGGAGGGCGAGACTTATCCAGCCACGTGTGCCATGACGGTGTGTCAGCATCGCCCTGCTGTTAGAAAATTCTACCTTTAACCACCTCCCTTTTTCGGGGGGATTACCCGACCACTTGCTGGTCGGAAAGCTTCGTGTGCTTGCGGTACTCGGCAGTCGATGACACGGTGCACTCGTTTTCATAGGCTTCGATATCACAGAGGCGGTAGATGACTTTGCCTGGCAGCCGGATGTACTTCGGTCCGGTGCCGAGGACGCGCCAGCGCTCCAGCGTTTTGGGTGATAGGCCCCAGCGGTCGGCAAGCTGCTGTTGGTCGAATTGGGTGGTGGTCATGGCCAGCTCCTTGTGGTTGATGGGAGCCCATGAACGCTCTGTTTCGGGAAGGTAGCAAGTCCTGCGGGTGGTCAGGCAGGCTTGGCGGAGTACGCTAATACCACGGCCACCTGTTGGAAAGGTAAATTCGGTGACCAGTCTGAGGCGTCAAAAGATGATTGAACCAAGCTGGTTTTGCGGTAGGATGCGGACCGGCCAAACCTTTCGCGTCGGCTCGCAAGAGTACGTGCAGCCTGTTTTGCGTACGTTCATGCTGCTGTCGGTGTCGGGCGAGTGTCCCACCACCAGTTTATGCGGGTACATACTGAAGACACTATTTACAGTTTGTACCGATCACATCGTTAACAGCCCATTAGGTTAATACCCAGTTCTCAACAGCCAACGCTGGAATACGTTCAAACTCGCGAACGTTATTTGTTACTAAAACCAATCCTTCACTTCTCGCGTGGGCCGCGATGTGCAAATCATTCACACCAATAACTTGACCGCTTTTTTCCAATACGCTGCGGATCGAACCATAGTGTTGTGAGGCTTTTTCTGTGTAGGGCAGTATTTCCAGGCGACTGGCGAACTCTTCAATGACCTCTAGGTTTTGAGTGACCCTCACACTCTTTTCTGCGCCATGGTGCAACTCTGACATCGTGATGGCCGATATTGCCATGCGGGACGCATTTTGGTTAAAAGTCTCCAGCACTTCGATTGGGCGACGCTTCATCACATAGATGACGATGTTGGTGTCTAGCAAGTACTTGATCATTCAAATGACTCACGCTCGCCTTGGCTCTGCGACGCACGCTCTGTCATGAAGTCATCGCTTACAGCTGGGTCATTTAAAAAGAAAGTGTCCCATGACTGGCTAGCTGGCGCAATGACACGCTCGACGCCTCTGGCGCGAACCAACACCTTTTTTACGCCCTCAGGCAGGCGCATATCTGAGGGAATTCGAACGGCTTGCGAGCGGTTGTTTGTAAAGACAGTAGAAATTGACAAGACGAACTCCTTGTATATAGCAAAGACATATAGCAATCATAACAATTGACTGCAAGTAAGGCAAGCTCCCGAAGTTAAACTGCTCATTTCGACACAAAACGAATGACTTCCATCCCCCACCACCTCGCCATCATCATGGACGGCAACGGCCGTTGGGCGCAAAAGCGCCATATGCCGCGCACGGTTGGGCATGCCAAGGGGGCGGCGGGTGTGCGCGAGTTGGTCGAGTTTTGCGCGCACAAGGGCGTGAAATACCTCACCTTGTTTGCATTCAGCACCGAAAACTGGAGCCGTCCTGAAGAAGAGGTCTCGACCCTCATGGGCCTCTTTCTCCAGTACCTAGAAAAAGAACTCAAAAACCTTGCGCAAGCGGGTGTGCGTTTGCAGGTGATTGGCGACGTCACGGGTTTCGCACAAGAATTACAAGACCGCATCGCCGAAGCCGTCAAAGCCACGGCAGATAACGACGGCATTGTGTTGACAGTCGCCGCCAACTACGGCGGGCAGTGGGATATCGTGCAGGCGGTGCAGCGTTGGCAGGCGGAGCACCCACTAGTAGATGCACGGGACATCACGCAAGAGCAACTGGCGAACTATTTGAGCACTGCAGACATGCCAGACCCTGATTTACTGATTCGCACAGGGGGTGAGCAACGTATTAGCAACTTCCTGCTGTGGCAAGTGGCTTATGCAGAGTTGTATTTCACAGAAGTGCTGTGGCCGGAGTTTGATACCACGCAACTTGGATTGGCTTTGGAATGGTATGGAACGCGGCAACGTAGATTTGGGCGAGTAGAGACTAAAATAATCGCATGACTACACAATCACAACAAATCGAAGACGACGAAATCTCTCTCATTGATATCTTGTTGTTCCTCAAAGCCAGTGGTCGTAACGTCCTCATTTCTACGATAGTGTG
>CALBSC010000047.1 GCA_937927685.1 uncultured Burkholderiales bacterium
CCGCGTGATAGGCGTCATGCCCCGCACCCGAGAGCATGTCCCGGTGGCGATAGCCATGGCGTGTCGCGGCATGGCGCAGACGCTCGGCAAGGGCCGCGTCGAAATGCACGGCGGCGAAGCTCCAATAGGGCGCGCGCGTCACGCTGAGTTGGCGGCGCGCGGCGCCGAGCTGACCCGCAAACGCCTCGAAGATTCCCAGCACAATTCCGCCGCGATCCGCGCCGAGAAAGCCGCCGTCGGCCGCTCGCTGCTGGCCATGGCCCGCCAATACCCCAATGAAAACTTCTGGACGGTGGACAAGGCCCCGACCAAGCCGCGCATCGACAAGGACACCGGCCTGGTGCAGCGAAACGCGATTGATCCGCTCTACCAGACCGCCGACAACGTGATCATGGTGAAGGACTACGGCCAGGAACACTTCATTGTCTTCAACAACAAGAACGAGCGCGCCATGGCCGTGGCCAAGGCCATGAAGAATCTGGACATCGCACCGATGAACAAGATTCTGGAAGTGGCCAACAAGGGCACCCGCTTCCTGGCTTCGCTGCTGACCCAGCGAAACCCGCTGTTCTGGCTGACCAACTTCGCCCGCGACATCCAGGGTGCGCTCATCAACCTGGAAGGCACGGATGCAGAGGGATTGCAGCGCGAGGCCCTGGCCAATCTGCCCAAGGCGTTCAAGGGCATGCACGCGATCGTCCGGGGCGAGGGCTCCGGGCAGTGGGCGCGCTACGCCCGCGAATTCCAGGAGGCCGGCGGCACGACCGGGTACATGCAGGTGTTCGAGAATTCGGACAAGCGCATGGCCGACCTGGAAAAAGAAGTTGCCCGCATGCAGCAAGGCAAGGCCGATCCGCGTCGCCTGGGCCGCCTGGCCCTGGAGTTTGTGGACGACTACAACGACATCATCGAAAACGCGGTGCGCCTGTCGGTCTTTCAGGCTGCGCGCGACGCCAACGTCTCGACGGCCAAGGCTGCCAGCATTGCCAAGAACATCACGGTCAACTTCAACCGCAAGGGCAACCTGACGCCGCCGATCAATGCCCTGTACATGTTCTTCAACGCCAGCGTGCAGGGCACGGCGCGGCTGGCGCAGGCCATGGTCACGAGCCGCAAGGCGCAGGCCCTGGTCGGCGGCATCGCGGTCATGGGCTTTGTGCTCGATGCGCTCAACCGCATGGCGGCCGGCGACGACGACGAGACCAAGCGCAACCGGTACGACCTGATCCCCGAGTTCGAGAAGTCGCGCAACTGGATTTTCATGAACCCGATGCGGCCGGGCGAGTACGTGAAGGTGCCGCTGCCGCTGGGGCCTCACGTCTTCCACAACGCCGGGCGGCTGCTGTCCGATGCGGCCTTTCGCAAGAACCCGCGCAACGCCTCCGAGTACGGCTGGAGCATCGCTGGGGTGTTCTTGGACGCCTTCAGCCCGCTCGGTGCATCGCCATCGCTGGGCCAGCTCATTGCGCCGAGCGTGCTGGACCCAGCCTTGCAGGTCGCTGAGAACAAGTCCTTCACTGGTGCGCCGGTCTACAAGTCGGCCGATCGCGGCTTTGGCAAGACCGATCCCAAGCCGGCCTACACCCGCCACTTCGAGAGCACGCCGGACGTGTGGATCGGCGCGTCCAAGCTGCTGAGCGATGCCACGGGCGGTGATGCGGTGAAGCCGGGCGCGATCGACATCAATCCGGACATCCTGAAGCACGTCTTCTACACGATGACCGGCGGACCTGGCCGCACGCTGGACCAGGCGATCGACACGGTGCAAGGGAGTGGGCGGGGCAAGGAGTTCAGCGTCAACCGCGTGCCCCTGGCCAGTCGCTTCTACGGGGCCAACGACGACGCGCAGCGTGAGCGGGCCTACTACGATGACCGAAAGCGCGTGCTCGATGCCAAGCAGACGTTCGACTACTACATGAAGAACGGGCGCGCGGAAGAGGCTCGCAAGGTCGCGGCCGAGCTGGGCGATGGCGATCCGGCCAAGGGGCGCAAGAAGATGCTGGAGTTTTCCGCAGCCGAGAAGTCGGTGCGCAAGATCAACGGCTCCATCCGCCAGGAGCTAGAACGCGACGACGACGGCGAGGCCAAGGCAGAACAACTGCGAGCCCTGCGCCAGCGCCGCGTGCGCGTGATGTCCAACGCGCTCGACGACGAGTGACAAATATCCGGGACTGAAGAGTCGCGCTCATAGCATTTCCGCATGGAGGTGCACGGATGAGCGCGATTCTTTCTTTCCTGGGTGGTGCGGCCTTCCGCATGATCTGGGGCCAGGTTTCCGCTTGGCTTAACAAACGGCAGGACCACAAGCACGAGCTGGAAATGCTCCGGCTCCAGGCCGATCTGGACGACAAGCGCCACGCGCGCGATTGCGAGCGCCTGCGCCTTCAGTCCGAGCTGGGTGTGAAGGAGGTGGTCGTCCAGGCTGACGCCGACATCGCCCGCATCGAGGCCAGCGCCTTCATGCAGGCAGCGAGTCGCGCAACCGACCGCACCGGCATCTACATCGCCGACCTGTGGAACGGCATCATCCGCCCGGCCGCCGCGTCGATCGCCCTGTACCTATGGGTCGTGGCCCTGAACGCGCAGGGCTGGAAGATGGGCGACTGGGACCGGGAGCTGGTGGGCGTCATCATCGGCTTCTACTTTGCTTCGAGGGTGCTCAGCCGTGACCGTCGCATCGGCTGACCTGGCCGCGCTCTACGTCCTGATCCGGACCTTCGAGGGCTGCCGGCTCATGCCGTACCTGTGCCCGGCCGGCGTGTGGACGTGCGGCTGGGGCTCGACCGGTCCGGACGTGGTGCCTGGCCAGCCGTGGACGCAGGAGTACGCCGATCGGCGCATGCAGCAGGACGCCATGCGCTTCGCACGCGGGACGCTCGCGCTGTGTCCAGGTCTTGCGGGCACGCGGCTGTCCGCCATCGCGGACTTTGCCTACAACGTCGGCCTCGGCGCACTTCAGGCGTCCACCCTGCGCCGCAAGGTCAATTCGCGCGAATGGGATGAAGCGAAGACCCAGCTCATGCGCTGGGTGCGTGGCGGTGGCCGCGTGCTGCCCGGTCTGGTGCGCCGGAGGAAAGCCGAAGCCGACCTGATCTGATCCCCGCCTTCATGACCCGGGAAGCCACTGGGTGCGCTGGGGCGGCAATACCAGCGCAGGAACCTGCCAGGGCGGCCCTGGTCATGGCTGGAGCCGATAGCGCAGTCGCCAGCCCGAGAGGGTAGCCGTATGGCGACAACCTACGAATTTGGCGGCTGAAATGGCGGCCGACGTTCTAAGTCGTTGATTTAGCTTGTATTAGTTCGATCTTGTAGCCATCGGGGTCGGTCACAAACGCGATCACGGTGCTGCCGCCCTTGACCGGGCCGGCTTCGCGGGTCACATTGCCGCCCGCCGCCTTGATCTTGTCGCAGGCCGCATACACATCGGGTACACCCAGAGCGATGTGGCCATAGGCCGTGCCCATGTCGTAGCTCTCCACGCCCCAGTTGTAGGTCAACTCGATTTCGGCATGGTCCGGGTTGGTGCCGTAACCCACAAAAGCCAGCGAGTATTTGTATTCGGGGTTTTCTGAAGTGCGTTGCAGTGTCATGCCCAGCACTTGGGTGTAGAAGTCGATCGAGCGTTGAAGGTTGCCAACGCGCAGCATGGTGTGAAGCAGTCTCATGGTTTGGATTGTGTGGGCATTTCAAAAACCAGGCAGGCCGTGCTGGCATGCGCGTACAAGGTGCCATCGGGCCCGACCAGCCGGGCTTCGGCGGTGGCCAGTTGGCGGCCGCAGTGCACCACCTGGCCAATGGCCCGCACGCGCTGTACTTTGGGGGTGAGGGCCTTGACCAGTTTGACGCTCAAATCGGCCGTGGTGTAGCCGCGGCCAGGCGGCATCATGGTGTGCACCGCGCAGCCCAGGGCAGAGTCCAGCAAGGTGGCAAACCAGCCGCCATGCACGGTGCCCAAGGGGTTCATGTGGTCCAGCCCGGGTGTGCCCTGAAAGATGGCTTGTCCTTCACTCACATCCACCAACACAAAGTTCAAGGTCTTGGCGATGCTGGCATAGGGTAACTCGCCCGCAAGCAGACCCTGCATCACTTGAAGGCCGGTTTTGCCTTCGATTTGCTCGCGTGTGGCCACGCCAGGCCCAGCGCCTGCGTCCATGCGGGCGCGGATCACGCGCTCTTCTTCGATCCAGCGGTCAAGCTGCGACGGGCTGTTCATCTCGGTGTTCCTCAAAGTAAGTTTTCAAACCGGCATACATGTCGTTGAGCAGGGCCTGCTTGCGCTTGGCCTCGGCCCGTTTTTTGGAGGCGATCTCGCTCAGGTCGATCTCTTTTTCGCCCAAGGGCTCGATCTCGTAAAAACCGTCGG
>CALBSC010000048.1 GCA_937927685.1 uncultured Burkholderiales bacterium
CCGAACAAGGCATCACCAGGCTGTGCGTCACCCACGAAATGGGGTTTGCGCGCGCCGTGGCGGACCGGGTGGTGTTCATGGACCAGGGGCAGATCATCGAGGAAGCCCCACCGCACGTGTTCTTTGAACAACCCACGCACGACCGCACGAAGGATTTTCTGGCGAAAATTCTGGGGCATTAACGTTGTTGCGTTCACCTGGAGTGATGGTTTGACTTCCTCTCGTAATGCTCGCGATGCTGCATCCCGCATCGCCACCCCAGGGGCCACCTCCATGCCTGCCCTGCCTGCTTTATCCGCCTTGCGCCCCGTTCTCAAAGGTGTTCGCGTGGTGAGCTTGGCCCTGAACCTGCCCGGCCCTGCGGCGCTGATGCGCCTGCGTGCCATGGGTGCCAGGTGCCTGAAAATTGAACCGCCACCCCCCGCTGGCGCAAACCCTGGCGCGGGCGGTGACCCCATGAGCCACTACGAGCCGCAGGCCTACCAGGATTTGCATCGGGGTATCCGCACCCTCTCGCTGGATCTCAAAAGCGCCGCCGGTCAGCGTCAATTGCACCGCCATCTGGCTCAGGCCGATGTGCTGCTGACCTCGTTTCGACCGTCGGCGCTGCGCAAACTCGGACTGGACTGGACCAGCCTGCACGCCCAGCATCCTGCGCTGTCCCTCGTCACCATTGTGGGCGCCCCGGGTGCCCAAGCGGAAGAGCCCGGGCACGACCTGACGTACCTGGCCTCGTGCGACCTGGTCAGCGGACACGACTTGCCACCCACCTTGTATGCCGACATGGGCGGTTCGCTGCTGACCACCGAAGCCGTGCTGCAGTGCCTGCTGGCGCGTCAGCAACCCGGTCGTCGACACGGACAGGGCCTGCACCATGAAGTCGCACTCAGTGATGCCGCCGCCTATCTGGCCCTGCCCCGTCACTGGGGGTTGACCTCGCCCAAAGGCATGGTGGGCGGCGCCCATGCAGGGTACCGTGTGTATGCGTGTCGCAATGGGCGCGTGGCGGTGGCGGCACTCGAGCCGCATTTCGCGGCGCGACTGTGCCAGGCGGCGGGATTGAGCCCATCGGCCGCTCAAGACATGACCCGCCAGTCGGTGCACGCTGCGTTGGCTGGATTTTTCGCGACACGCACGCGACGACAGCTCGACACGTTGGCGCAATTGCACGACATTCCGTTGCACACCCTTCCCTGACCCCATCACACCGACACCCACGCTGGACCCAGCACCCCGACATCCCCATAGGACCCATCACCATGATCGATCATCTTGACCACCTCGTTCTCACCACCACCCATGAAAACGCCTGTGTGGATTTCTACATACGCGTGATGCAAATGCAGCTCGAATCCTTTGTTGGTGGCACGCCCCCCGTGACACGTCAGGCGTTTCGGTTTGGCAACCAGAAAATCAATCTGCACATCAAGGGCCACGAGTTCGATCCCAAGGCCCATCTGCCCGTGCCAGGATCACTCGATCTGTGTTTCATCGCCTCACAACCGCTGGAACAGGTCATCGCCCACCTGAAGGCCTGTCAGTGGCCGATCCTGGAAGGCCCGGTGATGCGAACCGGCGCGACGCAAAAAATCCGGTCGGTGTATGTGCGGGACCCGGACCTGAATTTGATCGAGATTTCAGAACTGGCGTGAGCGCTGTCCGCCCGCGCAGGTGCAACGCTTAACGCGGTTTGCGTGCCGGCTTGGCGCTCGCAGCGGAACCCGGACGGGATGCGGACGGTCTGCCTGGACGTCCACCCACCGCCTCAGCTTTGGGCCCAGCCTTGCCCTTGGCCCCCGCTGTGCCCGCACGCGGCGGCAAGCCGGTGTGCTGGGTGAGCACGGCACCGGCTTTCACCTTGCCCTGACGGGCCGTTGCCGAAGGTCCTGAGGCGGGGGTGCTGTTCTTGCGACGGGCACTGGTGTACTCGCCGCTGGTGAGCGGTTGATAGGTGGGAATCAGATGGTGCTTGCCATTGCCGATCAGATCGGCACGTCCCATGGCCTTGAGGGCCTCACGCAGCAGTGGCCAGTTGTTGGCATCGTGGTAGCGCAGGAAGGCCTTGTGCAAGCGGCGCCGACGCTCGCCGCGCACGATGTCCACGGCTTCACCATCCCGGGTGATGCGTTTCAGCGGGTTCTTGCCGCTGTGGTACATCGCCGTGGCCGTGGCCATGGGGCTGGGATAAAACGTTTGCACCTGATCGGCGCGGAACCCGTTTTTCTTCAGCCACACGGCCAGTTGCATCATGTCCTCGTCGCGGGTGCCCGGATGCGCTGCGATGAAGTAAGGCACCAGAAACTGCTGTTTGCCAGCTTCCGCGCTGAAGCGGTCGAACATCTGCTTGAAGCGGTCATAGGTGCCAATGCCCGGCTTCATCATCTTGGAAAGGGGCTCGCTCTCGGTGTGCTCCGGGGCAATCTTGAGGTAGCCACCGACGTGGTGGGTGACGAGTTCCTTGACGTATTCGGGCGAGGTCACCGCCAGGTCGTATCGCAAGCCGGAGCCGATCAGAATTTTCTTGATGCCCTTGATGGAGCGGGCCTTGCGGTACAACTGGATGAGCGGGCCATGGTCCGTGGTGAGGTTCGAGCACAGCCCCGGAAACACGCAACTGGGCTTGCGACAGGCGGCCTCGATCTCGGGGCTGCGACAACCCAGCCGGTACATGTTGGCGGTTGGCCCCCCAAGATCGGAGATGACGCCAGTGAATCCGGTCACCCGGTCGCGAATGGCCTCCACCTCGCGCAAGATGCTGGCCTCGCTGCGGCTTTGGATGATTCGACCTTCGTGCTCGGTGATGGAGCAGAAGGTGCAACCACCAAAGCACCCCCGCATGATGTTCACCGAGAAGCGGATCATCTCCCAGGCGGGAATCTTGGTCTCACCGTCATGGCGACCCTGCGCATCGGCATAGATCGGGTGTGGGCTGCGCGCATACGGCAAGTCAAACACCGCATCCATCTCGGCGGTGGTGAGGGGAATGGGCGGCGGGTTGATCCACACATCGCGGGCCAGATGCCCATCGCCGTGCGCCTGCACCAGGGCGCGTGCATTGCCCGGGTTGGTTTCCAGATGCAACACACGGCTGGCGTGCGCATACAGCACCGGGTCGGACTTGACCTGCTCGTAGCTGGGCAAGCGAATGACCGAGCGCTCGCGCGGGGGCAGCTTGTTGGCCCCTTTGCCACGCCAGTTGGCAGGCGGCACAAAAGCCAGCGGTTGTTCAAGGCTGGCGCCCATGGGTGATCCACTGGACGCTGCACCAGTAGCAGGTGTCGGCCCCGCCGAAGAGGCCTCACACGTGGTGCCTCGGGCCTCTGCCTGCTCGGACACCATGAGATAGGGGTTGACGTGCGACTCCACCGGGCCCGGTGTGTCCACCGAGGTGGAATCAATTTCGAACCAGCCTTCGGGGGTACCCCGCACCAGGTAAGCCGTGCCGCGCACATCGGTGATGGTGTGGACAGGTTCGCGCGCCGCCAGGCGGTGCGCAATTTCCACCAGGGCTCGCTCGGCATTGCCGTACAGCAGCAGATCGCACTTGCTGTCGATCACCACCGAGCGACGCACCTTGTCCGACCAGTAGTCGTAATGGGCGATGCGCCGCAGCGAGGCCTCGATGCCGCCCAGGATGATGGGCACGTCCGGGTAGGCCTCGCGACAGCGCTGGCTGTACACGAGCGTGGCGCGATCCGGGCGCTTGCCCGCCACATCGCCCGCGGTGTAGGCATCGTCCGAACGGATCTTGCGGTCAGCGGTGTAGCGGTTGATCATGGAGTCCATGTTGCCCGCTGTCACCCCCCAGAACAGGTTGGGCTTGCCCAGCGCCTTGAAGGGGTCTGCACTCTGCCAGTCGGGCTGGGCGATGATGCCGACCCGAAAGCCTTGCATCTCCAGCAGGCGGCCAATCACCGCCATGCCAAAGCTGGGGTGGTCCACATAGGCGTCACCCGTCACCAGAATGACGTCGCAACTGTCCCAACCCAGCTGATCCATCTCGGCGCGGCTCATCGGCAAAAACGGGGCCGTGCCAAAGCGGGCCGCCCAGTACTTGCGGTAGCGCAAGATCGAGGGAGCCTGGCGGGGAAAGAAGGAAACGTCGACCGGGGCGTTCATGCAGGCCTCAAGTGTAAGGCGCTCACCTGCCGTCGTGCTCGGGCGCGTCGACACGCCCCTGGAGCCAGCAGGGATGGGCCCGCCACACGCTAGAGGCACTTGCCCCTTCAGGCAAGCACCTGACAGACAGGTCACGCCCGGCGCAGCGGGTAAACTTCCTCCCCATCGAGTCGCTGCCCCCGCTCCTGGTGGCCAGGCCCCAGGGTCCGGGATGCAGTGCACCCCCATGACGACCTCTCATTCCCCTCAGGATCAGCGCATGTCCTCCTCCCAACGACTGGCCGGCAAGGTGGCCATCATCACGGGCGCCGCCCAAGGCATTGGCCAGGCCACGGCCCTGAAGTTTGCCCAAGAAGGCGCCCGCGTGGTGGTTTGCGACGTCCGCCAGGCGGCGGTGGACCAGGCCGTGGCGGCCTGTCAGGCCGCTGGCGCCGAGGCGCTGGGTGTCGTCGTGGACGTGACCCAGCGCGACATGGTGGACGGCCTGGTGAAACAGGTCAAGGACCGCTGGGGCCGCATCGATGTGCTGGTCAACAACGCGGGCATCACCCAGGACGCCCGCTTGCAAAAGATGACGCTCGAGCAATTCGACCGCGTCATCGACGTCAACCTGCGCGGCGTGTTCCACTGCGCCCAGGCCGTGAGCGACACCATGGTGGCACAAGGCAGTGGCGTCATCCTCAACGCCTCGTCGGTGGTGGGCATTTATGGCAACTTCGGTCAGACCAACTATGCCGCCAGCAAGTTCGGCGTGATCGGTTTCACCAAGACCTGGAGCCGGGAACTCGGCCCCAAAGGCATCCGTGTGAATGCGGTGGCGCCGGGCTTTATCGCCACGCCCATCCTCTCCACCATCCCTGACAAAGTGATGCAGGAGATGGTGGACCGCGTGCCCCTCAAACGCTTGGGCCTGCCCGAAGACATTGCCAATGTGTACGCCTTCCTGGCCAGCGACGAGGCGGCCTACATCAACGGCGCTGTGATCGAAGTTTCTGGCGGCATGACCGTCTGACACCCCCCATGAACGACACCTCGCGCCCGGGGCCGCGGACACGGACCGAACTGTTCCTGGCCTTCACCTGGATGGCCCTGCAGGGCTTTGGGGGCGTGCTGGCGGTGGTCCAGCGCGAACTGGTCGAACGCAAGCAGTGGCTCACGCTGGAAGAGTTTGTCGAGGACTGGTCGGTGTCGCAAATCCTGCCGGGCCCCAATGTGATCAACCTGGGCTTGATCATGGGCAACCGGTATTTCGGTCTGAGCGGTGGCCTGGTGGCCATGGCGGGTCTGTTGCTGCTGCCGCTGGTCATCGTGCTGGTCCTCGTCGTGCTGTACGGCCAGTTTGAGCATCTGCCCGCCATTCAGGCGGCATTGCGCGGCATGGGAGCGGTGGTGGCGGGGTTGATCATGGCCACCGGCATGAAGCTCATCCCGGCCTTGCGCAAAAACCCCGTCGGTCGAACCCTGGGATTGGCCTGGGTGGCCGTTGGCTTTGTGGTGGTGGCGTTGGTACGCGTGCCGCTGGCCGTCTCGCTGCTGACCCTGGGCGGCACGGCGTGCGTGTGGGCGTGGCTGCAACTGCGTCGCCAGGAGGAAGCCGCATGAGCACGACCGACTGGATGAACCTTATCCTGCATTTCGCGGTCCTCTCGATGCTGGCCGTGGGCGGGGCCATTGCCACCGTGCCCGAAATGCACCGCTACCTGGTCACCCAGCAGGGCTGGCTGAGCGAAAGCGCGTTCAACGCCTCCATCACCCTGGCGCAGGCCGCGCCGGGACCGAATGTGCTGTTTGTGGCCCTGATGGGCTGGAATTTCGGGCTGGCCGAAGGGGGCCCCTGGGCCCTGTGGTGGGCGGTACTGGGCGCGTGTGTGTGTCTCATCAGCGTGCTGCTGCCCTCCTCCATCACCACCTACCTCATCACCCGTTGGGCACACCGCAACCGCGAACTGCGCTCGGTCCGCGCCTTCAAGGCCGGCATGGCCCCCCTGGTCATTGCATTGATGATGTCCACCGGCTGGTTGATGAACGCGCAGCACGATCAGCTGGACCGTGACTGGCCCGTGTGGTTGGTCACGCTGATCACCACCATCGTGGTGTTGAAAACCCGCATCCACCTCTTGTGGCTGCTCAGCACGGGCGCCGTGCTGGGGATCATCGGCTGGGTCTGAGCCCGGGGCTCAACTGCGTTGGCGCACCGCCTCGTAGAGGCAAATACCACTGGCCACCGACACATTCAGGCTTTCCACCGCACCGCGCATGGGCAGGCTCACCAGGGCATCACAAGTCTTGCGGGTAAGCTGTCGCATGCCGGCGCCTTCAGCCCCCAGCACCAGGGCGGTCGGGCCTTTGAGGTCGGCCTGATACAAGGTTTGCGGTGCGTCATCGCTGGTGCCGATGATCCAGATCGACCGCTCTTTCAGCTCGTTCAGGGTGCGCGCCAGATTGGTCACCATGAAGTACGGCACGGTTTCGGCCGCACCACTGGCCACCTTGGCCACCGTCGCGTTGATGCCTACAGCGTGGTCCTTGGGTGCAATGAGGGCATGGGCCCCTGCCCCATCGGCCACACGCAGGCAAGCCCCCAGGTTGTGCGGGTCGGTCACGCCATCCAGCACCAGCAGCAAGGGCACGGTCCCGGCGGGCAGCTGGTCGAGCAAATCGTCCAGGGTTTTGGCTTGTGCCAGCGCATCGACACGGGCAACCACGCCCTGGTGCCCATGGCTGCCGCACAGTCGGGACAAACGCAGGCTGTCGGCCTCGATCAGCCGCAGGTTGGCCTCCTGGGCACGCTCGACAAACTGGCGCATGCGCGCGTCACGCCGCGAGGGGTCGACGTACAGCTCGAGGATGGAGGACGGCGCGGTCTTCAGACGCACACCCACGGCATGAAAGCCGTACAACACTTTGACGGGGGAGGACATGGGGGGATTATCCCCTGCCCGGCCAATTTGCCCCGTTCAGGCTACGAGAGCACCAGTTGCCCGGCGTCGATCTGCAGCCGACGGTCACAACGCGCGGCCAGCAGGTTGTCATGCGTCACCAGCACCAGCGTGGTGCCGCGCTCCCGGTTGAGGTCGAGCATCAGGTCCATGACCTGGGCCCCGGTGGCATGGTCCAGACTGCCCGTAGGCTCGTCGGCCAGCAGGATCTCCGGTTGCACCACAAAGGCACGGGCCAGCGCCACGCGTTGCTGCTCACCACCACTCAACACACGCGGCGTGTGGTTGAGACGCTGGCCCAGGCCCACGCGCTCAAGCATGTCGCGCGCCGCCGCACGCGCGCCAGTGGCGCCGGCCAGTTCGAGGGGCAGCATGACGTTTTCCAGCGCGGTGAGATGGCTCAGTAACTGGAAACTCTGGAACACAAAACCCAGGTGCCGGGCACGCCACTGGGCACGGGCGTCTTCGTCCAGGGTGAACAGGTCCTGCCCGGCAAGCCAGACGGTGCCGCGCGATGGGGTATCCAGACCCGCCATGATGGACAGGAGTGTGCTTTTGCCCGAGCCCGAGGCGCCCACAATGGCCGCGGTTTCCCGTGGGTTCAGGCTGAAGTCGATATCGCGGAGAATATCCAGTGTGCCGCTGGAGTCCCGGACGGACTTGAAAAGATGCGACACGCGAATCAAAGGGTCGGGCATGAGGGCAGGCATCAGGTGCAGGCCAGTCAACCGGGCCCACACTTGGCAGACCCGAATCACTGAGACCATGCGCCCAGAAAAAGGTTGGAATCGACGACACTGTACCGCAGCCCTGTTGGGCATGGCCCTGGTGGGGTTGTCCATCGGTGCGGCGGCACAGGACCGCGCGCTGACCAACCCGGACAGCGCGCCCAGCCAGGCGCGGTCCAAACCCGCCTCCACCCTGCTGGTGTTGGGCGATTCATTGAGCGCGGAGTACGGTTTGCCCCGTGGCAGTGGCTGGGTGGCGCTGCTGGGCCAAAGACTCGAGACAACGCATGCGGGTTGGCAAGTCGTCAATGCCAGCATCAGTGGCGAGACCACCTCGGGGGGACGCACGCGTTTACCCGCCTTGCTCAAGCAACACCAACCGCGCCTGGTCATCATTGAACTGGGTGGCAACGATGCGCTGCGCGGACTCTCCTTGCAACAGACCCGCGAGCATCTGCAGGCCATGGTGCAGGCCAGCCTCTCAACTGGCGCCAAGGTGTTGTTGCTGGGCATGCAAATGCCCCCCAACTACGGCGCGGATCATGCGGCTCGCTTTGCGGCGCTGTACCGCGACGTGGCCAAACAATACCAGGTGGGCTGGGTCCCGTTTTTCCTGAGCGCGATTGCTGACAAACCGGATATCGCCACCTGGTTCCAGGCCGACCGCATCCATCCCACGGTGAAATCGCAGCCCCTGATGCTCGACACCGCGTGGCCCGAATTGAAAAAACTGTTGTGAGTGACTTGTGAGTGTTCATCTCCTGCCTGCTGACCAAGCCCTGTTGCGACTGGCCGACCGCTCGCGCACCCGGGGTGACTTCAGCGCCATCATCGACGCGCGCAGCGAGGACGAATTCGCCCACGACCACCTGCCTGGTGCCGTCAACTGGCCGACGCTCAACAACGCCGAGCGGGCCCTGATTGGCACTCTGTTCAAGCAGGTCAATCCCTTCGAAGCACAAAAGCTGGGGGCCTCCCTGGCGGCCGCCAACATTGCCCGGCACATTGCCCAGCACGCCCTGGAATTGCCGCGAAACTGGCAACCCTTGATTTATTGCTGGCGCGGCGGCAAGCGCAGTGGGTCGCTCTCGATGGTGCTGGGCCAAATCGGTTTCAAGGTCAACTTGATCGAAGGCGGGTACAAGGCGTTTCGCAACGCACTGCTGGCGGACCTGCCGGGGCGTGTTGAGCGCCTGTCATTCCAGGTCATCTGCGGCCCCACCGGCAGTGGCAAGACGCGCCTGTTGCAGGCGCTGGCGAAAGAAGGCGCCCAGGTGCTTGACCTGGAGGCCCTGGCCAGCCACCGCAGCTCCGTGTTGGGCGTGCTCCCCGGCCGGCCGCAGCCCAGCCAGAAGCATTTCGACATGATCGTGTGGACCGCCTTGTGCGGCTTTGACGCCACGCGTCCTGTGTATGTGGAAGCCGAGAGTCGCAAGGTGGGTAACCTCTCGGTGCCCGAGTCGCTGATGCTGGCCATGCGTGCCAGCCCCTGCGTGCACCTGCAGTTACAGGACCCCGAGCGCGTGGGGCTGTTGATGGAAGACTACGACTTCTTTGTGCGGGATCCGGATTTCTTTTGCCAGCGCCTGGATGCGCTCATGGAACTGCGCGGTCACAAAACCGTGGAGGACTGGCAGCAGCGCGTGCGCCTGGGCGACGTGGCCAGCGTGGTGGAGGAATTGCTGCACACCCACTACGATCCCACCTATGCGACCTCGCTCGCGCGCAACTTCAAGCACTCCACCGGTGCGCCGGTCATCGCGCTGGCAGACCGCAGCGAAGCGTCGATGCGCGCGGCCGCTCTGCACCTGATCCAGGGTTGAGTCAGCCCAGGTGACGCTGCATGGACTGCAGCAGGTCAGCACGCAAGTCGTCCACCGCTTCAAGCCCGATACACAGCCGCAGCAGATGCCCCGCACACAGGTGCGGCGTGTCAATGCGTCGAATCGCGTTGAGCTGATACGTCATCACCAGACTGATGGGGCCACCCCAGCTGTAACCCAGCTTGAACCAGCGCAGGTCATTGCAAAAGGCATGCACCTGCTCGGTGGTGAAGCGAGCATCCAGCACGATGCTGAAAATACCTGCCGCCAGGCCTTGCGGCTCACGGGCAGACACACACACGCGCGTCCAGTGGTCATGTCCTGGCGCGCCCGGCAAGGCCGGGTGCAGCACCTGTGCCACGGCCGGTTGCTCGGCACACCAGCGGGCCAGTTCTCGCGCAGCGGCGTCCTGCGCGCGGTAGCGCAAATCCATGCTGGGCAAGGAGCGCAGCACCAATTCGACATCGTTGGCACCGACACCGGTGCCCAGTCGCATGTGGGTGAATTTGAGGGCCTGCGCCAGATCGTCGCGACGCGTGATGACGCTGCCCATGAGCACGTCGCCACCGCCACTGGGATATTTGGTCAGGGCATGGGCCGTGAGGTCCACCCCCAGCGCTCCCGGTTGATCGGGCAGCAGGTCAAAGGCATTGAAGGCCAGTCCGGCACCCCAGGTGTTGTCCAGTGCACACAGGACACCGCGTTCGCGGCACCGTTGCACCATGGCGGGCAGGTCCGGGAATTCCATCGTGACCGAACCCGGCGCCTCCAGCCACACGAGTCTGGTGCGGGGGCTGAGGCGTGCGGCCAGATCGTCGACCGACATCGGGTCATAGTGCTGGGTGGTGATGCCCCAGCGGCTCAACTCATGGGCGGCCAGGGCCTTGTTGGGACCATAGGCGTTGTCAGGCACCAGCACCTCATCGCCCTGGCTCAGCAGTGCCAGGTTGACATGGGCGATGGCCGCCAGTCCACTGGGCACCAGCAGACAATGGGTGCCGCCTTCCAGCGTGGCCAGACGCTCTTCCAGCGTGAAGGTGGTGGGCGTGCCGTGCAGACCGTAGGTGTAGCCATTCTTTTGCATCCAGTCGCGCTGGGCAATGCTGGCCACATCGGGGAATATCACCGTCGAGGCTTTGAACACCCCGGGTTGCGGCGCCTCGAAATCCGTGGGCGGCCGGTACGGATGGTGGATGAGATCGGTCGGACGCTTCATGTGATGACGCGCACCCAGACGATCAGACCTTCCACTTGTCCAGCAACTGGTTGGGACGCAACGAGTCGTAGCCTTCGAACGGCTGATGGATCCAGGGGTTGGTGGGCAGGTAGTCGACCGAGTAGTCGGGCATGAAGGTCGACACGCCCTTGGTCCAGATCACCGCGGTGCGCAGCTCGGTGATGGGCGCGTAGTTGTTGCGCAGCATGTCCACCACGGCCTTGAGCGTGTGACCCGAATCGGCCAGGTCATCCACCAGCAGGACCTTGCCGGCGATTTCTCCCTTGGGCGTGGTGATGTAGCGGGCAATGTCCAGGTGCCCCTGCACGGTACCGGCTTCGGCGCGGTACGAGCTGGTGGACATGATGGCCAGGGGCTTGTCGAAGATGCGCGAGAGGATGTCGCCAGGGCGCATGCCACCACGGGCCAGGCACAGGATGGTGTCAAACGACCAGCCTGACTGGTAGACCTTGAGCGCGAGCTTTTCGATCAGGTTGTGGTACTCGTCGTAGGACACATACAGGTGCTTGCCGTCTTCAGTCAACATTGCGGATCTCCTGGTGAGGGGTGAGGGTAAGGCGTGGAGAGGGTCTGGTCCGGCACTGGGGGCGGATCAGGCAGCGAACGGGTTGCGCAGCAGGATGGTGTGGTCGCGATCGGGGCTGGTGGACACCACATGGACGGGCACGCCCGTCACCGCTTCGATGCGCTCCAGGTAGCGCCGGGCAGCGGCGGGCAACTGCTCCATCCGCGTGGCCCCCACAGTGGTCTCGGACCATCCCGGCAGGGTTTCGTAGATCGGCTCGCAGCGCGCGATCTCGTCCGCACCCATCGGCAGGATGTCGATCGCTTCGCCATCGAGGTGGTAGCCCACGCACAGTTGCAATTCCTGGATGCCATCCAGCACATCGAGCTTGGTGATGCACAGGCCCGACAAGCCATTGACCTGGGCGCTGCGCTTGAGCAGCGCGGCGTCGAACCAACCGCAGCGGCGTGAACGCCCGGTGGTCACGCCCTTCTCGGCCCCCACGGTTGACAGGTGATAGCCGACGGTACCGGGCGTTTCCCAATCGAGCTCCGTCGGGAACGGACCGCCGCCCACACGGGTGCAGTACGCCTTGGTGATGCCGAGCACGTAGTGCAACAGACCGGGGCCGACGCCAGCACCGGCGGCAGCGTTGCCCGCCACACAGTTGCTGGACGTGACAAAGGGGTAGGTGCCGTGGTCCACATCGAGCAGCGTGCCCTGAGCGCCTTCAAACAGCAAGTTCGCGCCCTGTTGATGGGCCTCGTTGAGTTCGCGCGACACATCAGCCATCATGGGGCGGATCTGTTGGGCGTGCTCCATGGCTTCCTGGTACACCGTGTCGAAATCGATCGGCGCCGCATGCAGGATGTCGACCAGCACATGGTTGTGCAGTTCGAGGTTTTCGCGCAACCGCTGGGCAAAGCGCTCGGGGTGCTTGAGGTCTTGCACGCGCAGGGCACGCCGGGCAATCTTGTCCTCATAGGCAGGACCGATGCCGCGACCGGTGGTGCCGATCTTGGCCTGGCCGGCTTTTTCCTTGGCGGCCTCGCGGGCGATGTCCAGCGCAGCGTGGTAAGGCAGGATCAGCGGGCAGGCCTCGCTGATGCGCAGGCGCGAGCGCACTTCCACCCCGGCCTTTTCCAGCCCGGCGATTTCCTCCAGCAACTTGGCCACCGACAACACCACACCGTTGCCGATGTAGCACTTGACCCCCGGTCGCATGATGCCGCTGGGGATGAGGTGCAACGCGGTTTTCACCCCGTTGATGACCAGCGTGTGGCCGGCATTGTGACCACCCTGGAACCGCACCACGCCGGTGGCGGTTTCGGTGAGCCAATCGACCAGCTTGCCTTTGCCCTCGTCACCCCACTGGGTACCGACGACGACCACATTGCGACCACGGGTTGTATTCATGAATGTCTCGATCAGTTCTCTGGATCAGTTCGTGAGGAGTGCCCGGCTCAGGGCGTCAGAGGGCGCGCACGACCCAGCGATCCGCCACATGGGCGAGTTCGCGGTCGCAATCGAATTCATCGACATCGCTCTCGTGTCCGGGCAGCACACAGACCACCGTCTCGCCCTGTTCGCGCAAGGCCGTGATGGCCTGACGCAACGCCTGTGCCTCGCCCCAGGGTGCCCGGATGGCGGCACGCAGCGGACGACGGGGGACCACCGCCACGAGTGATTTCAAATCGAGGCTGAAGCCCACGGCAGGACGCTTGCGTCCAAACACCGCACCGACCTCGTCGTAGCGACCCCCGCGCACCAGCGCGTCGGACGCACCCGGCACATAAATGGCAAACCGCGCACCGCTGTAGTAGGCATAGCCACGCAAATCGGCGAGGTCCACCGTCACGGGCACATCCAGGTGGGAGGCCAGCCATTGCAGTTGCTGCAGGGCTTGAACCGCCTGCGGCCACGCAGCGAGCACGGTCTGGGCATGGGTCAGCACGGATACATCACCGTAGAGGGTGGGCAGTTGCAGCAGGGCCTGTCCCACCGCGGCAGGCAGGGTCTTGACCAGCGACTGCAGGCTGGTGACGTCCTTGGTGGCCAGCGCCTGGTGAATGGACTGGCGCAGCGAGGCCTCGAGGTCCACACCAGACAGCAACGCCTTGACGAGCCGGGCGTCACCCAGGTCGACACTCACCTGCCCCACGTCGGATTGGGCCAGCACACTCAACGCCAGTTGCAGCACTTCCAGATCCGCCTCGAGCCCATCATGCCCGAACAGCTCGGCGCCAAACTGCAACGGCTCACGGGTGGCGTAGGGGCCATCGGGGCGGGTGTGCAGGACCGGGCCGCAATAGCACAGGCGCGTCACGCCGGGGCGATTGAGCAAATGGGCATCGATGCGCGCGGCCTGCGGCGTGGTGTCGGCGCGCAAGCCAAGCGACCGGCCCGAGAGCTGGTCAACCAGTTTGAACGTTTGGAGTTCGAGGCTGCTGCCGGTGCCGGTCAGCAGGGATTCCAGGTGCTCGAGCAAGGGCGGCATGACCAGCTCGTAGCCGAACCGACGCGCCCCGTCCAGGGCCAGGCGGCGAAGTTCCTCGATGTGCCGGGCTTCAGAGGGCAAAACATCGGCTAGATGATCCGGCAGGAGCCAGGCTGACATGTCAAAACGTTGGTGGCGATTAAAACCGGCATTCTACCGAAGTGCATCCCCGGTCCCCGGGGCCGCCCCAGCCCCGCCAGCGGCGCACCTGGCCATCAGCCAAGCCAGAGCACCAGGCCCAATCCCGCCACAAGGGCGCACAGGCCAAAGAACCGGATTTGCCCATCGTCCAGTTGCAGCACCTGCTGGAACAGACGGCGCCAGGCTGCCGGTGCTGCAAAAGGCATCAGGCCTTCAAACACCAGCACCAGACCGAGCGCCAGCCACAGCGTGTCTGAGGACATGCGGGCTCGATCAGGGCTTGCGGGCGGGCGCAGCAGGCACCGATGCGGGCGCTGAGGACATGGCGGGCGGCGCCACGCCGCTGCTGCGCATGGCCTTGAAGAAGTCGCTGGAGGGGTCCACCACCATCAGATCGCTCTTCTTGCTGAAGGTGGATTTATAGGCTTCGAGGCTGCGGTAGAACTGTGCGAACTGCGCATCCCGACCGAAGGCGTCGGCGTACAAACGGGCGGCCTCGGCATCCCCCTCGCCCTTGATTTTCTGGGCATCGCGGTAGGCGTTGGCCACGGTCACCTCACGTTGACGATCGGCGTCGGCACGAATCTTTTCGCCCTCGGCGGCCCCGGTGGAACGCAACTCGTTGGCGACGCGCTTGCGCTCGGCCTCCATGCGGCGATACACGGATTCGGTGATGGCGTCGACATAGTCAGCGCGGGTGATGCGCACATCCACCACATCGATGCCCCAGGGCTTGGCACCCTTGACCTTCTCCAGCACCTCGGTCTTGACGTCGTTCATGATGGCTTCTCGCTTGAGCGACAGCAATTCCTTGACCGTGCGTTTGTTGATTTCCTCTTGCAGCGCGTTGCGCACCACCCGGCTGAGCTGGATGGCCCCGGCCCGCTCGTCAAGACCGACGTTGCGGATGTACTGGGACGGCTCGGTGATACGCCAGCGCACGTACCAATCGATCACCATGCGCTGCTTCTCGGCAGTGAGCATGGGTTCAGTATCAGCGTTGTCCAGGGTCAGCAGGCGCTTGTCAATGTAGGTGACGTTTTGCAGCGGCGGGGGCAGCTTCATGTGCAAGCCCGGCTCGGTGACGACTTCCTTGATCTGCCCCAGGGCATAGACCACACCAAACTGGCGCTGGTCCACCACAAAAAGGGTCGAACTGAGCAAGGCCAGGGCCACGAGGGCCGACGAAATGTAAAAACCGATTCTGTTCATGCGGGGCTCCCGGTTCAACGACCGTCACGATCGCGCTGACGCCCGTCACGGGCACGCGGATCGGCGTTGGGGGACGACAGCGGCGAGCCGCTCGCTGAGTCAGGGGTGGCGGCGCCGGCAGGGGCCGTCGACGAGGCCGGTGCCGTCTGACTCACCTGCTGCATGATCTTGTCCAGCGGCAGGTACAGCAGATTGGAACCCTGCTTGGATTCCACCAGCACCTTGGTCACGTTGCTGTAGATCTGCTGCATGGTGTCAATGTAGAGGCGGTCCCGCATCACTTGCGGCGCCTTCTGGTATTCGGTCAGGACCGACTTGAAGCGCTGGGCATCACCCTGCGCCTGCGCCACGATGCGTGACTTGTAGCCTTCGGCCTCCTCTTTCAGGCGCGAGGCCGATCCCACCGCACGCGGCACCACATCGTTGGCATAGGCCTGCGCTTCATTCTTGGCGCGCTCGCGCTCCTGTCCGGCCTTGAGCACATCGTCAAACGCCGACTGCACCTGCTCGGGCGGTCGCACACCGCCTTGCTGCAGGTTGATGGCCACCACCTCGATCCCCACCTTGTAGTGGTCCAGAATGGTTTGCATGATGCCGCGTACCCGCGGTCCGATCTGGTCACGGTCTTCGGAGAGCGCCGCGTCCATGCGCATTTTGCCCACCACCTCGCGCACGGCCGTTTCTGCGGCTTGCATCACGGCGTCGGTGGGATTCTTGCTTTCGAACAGGTAGGCACGGGCATCCGTGAGTCGGTATTGCACCGCAAACTTGATTTCAAGAATGTTCTCGTCTTCAGTCAGCATGGCCGACTCGCGCAGGCCGGTGGACTTGATCACGTTGTCACGTCCGATGTCCAGCGAACGGATTTGCGTGACGAACACCAGTTCGTGTCGCTGAACGGGATAAGGCAAGCGCCAGTTGAAGCCCGCACCCACGGTGCTGTGGTAGCGACCGAACTGCGTGATCACCGCCTGCTGTCCTTCCTGGACGATGAAAAATCCCGTGCCCAACCAGATCAGAATGGCAATCGTCCCGATCAGGCCGATGCCCAGCTTGGCGTTGCGCAGCTGGGGCGGCAGGCCACCGCCCATGCCACCGGAGGGTCCGCGTCCCTGGCCACCGCCATTGCCGCGCTGGCCGAAGATGGCACCAATCTTTTGATTGAAGTCACGCCACAGTTCATCCAGGTCGGGGGGGCCACCCTGGGGGGCGCGGCTGGGTTTGGCCGGCTCACGCGGCGGCTCGGGCGGCGTAGTGCCCGCCCCCTGGTTGGAAGGCCCCGGGGAGGAGTTGCCTGCCGGCGGAGCGCCTGAAGGCGTGCCCGCAGCGTTGCCACCGCCCGTGGCATCGTCCCCGCGACCCCAACGGCCATCGTTGAGGTTGAACATGCCTCGCAACCGTCCTGGCAGGCCAGTGATCGAGGTCAGGGAGAAAGCTTTCATGTCAGTGACTCGAGAAAGAGTAAACAAGCGCATTGTGCCCAATCGTTTCAGCCCGCCGGGTCATGGGGTAATACCAGGTCTTCAGGGTCATGATGCCATTCGGCATCGGGTTGACGCGACAGCGCAAATTCTGCCAGACGCTGACGCAGCCTGGCCATGCCTTCGCCGGAGACCGCACTGAGGAACACCCGTGGCAGCAGTCGCCCCTCCCACTCGTACACATCCTCTGTCTGGAGGGGCCGTCGGTCCGGGGTGAGTTGATCGATCTTGTTGAAAATCAACCACTGTGGAATGTTGGCGGCCCCGATGTCCGCCAGCACGGACTGCACCTGGGCGAGTTGCTCGATCCAACCCGGATGCGAGGCGTCCACCACATGCAGCAACAGGTCCGCCTGTGCGGCTTCCTGCAAGGTGGCCTCGAAGGCGTCCACCAGTGTGTGCGGCAGGTCACGGATGAACCCCACCGTGTCAGACAAAGACACGGATTGCCCGCGGCCTTGCCCGTCCCCGAGGTAAAGCTGTCGGGTGGTGGTGTCGAGGGTGGCAAACAGTTGGTCGGCTGCGTAGGTGCGGGCCTTGACCATGGCGTTGAACAGGGTCGATTTGCCCGCATTGGTGTAGCCCACCAGCGAGAGGCCGACGTGGTCATGGCGCTTACGCTGGCGGCGCTGGGTGGAGCGTTGACGCTTGACCTTGACCAATCGCTCACGGATGCGTTTGATGGACTCACCGATCATGCGGCGGTCGAGTTCGATCTGGGTTTCACCGGGACCACCGCGCCCGCCAATGCCACCCCGCTGACGCTCCAGGTGGGTCCAGCGCCGCACCAGACGTGTGCTCAGGTATTGCAACCGCGCCAGCTCCACTTGCAGCTTGCCTTCGTGGCTACGCGCGCGCTGGGCAAAGATTTCCAGAATCAGCAAGGTACGGTCATTGACCGGCAAACCCAGGTGGCGTTCCAGGTTGCGTTGCTGGGCCGGGCTGAGGGACTGGTCAAAGAGGATCTCGCTCGCCCCATGCACCTGGGCCAGCATCTTGATTTCATCGGCCTTGCCAGAGCCCACAAACAGCGCCGGATCAGGGGCCTGACGCTTGCAGGTCAGGCGGGCAACCGGCTGCAGGCCGGCGGTGCTGGCCAGCTGGGCCAGTTCATCGAGCTCGCGGTCGAAATGCGGCAGTCCCAGATCAACGCCCACCAGCACCACGGCTCCAGGCAGGGCCGGGGGCGTGTCGTCGGACGCCGCCGAGGTGAGATCAGGCACTCGGGGCAGGATCGGTGGCAGCGTCGGCGGCGCTGTAGTTCACCGCACGACCAGGCACGATGGTGGAGATGGCGTGCTTGTAGACCATTTGCGTCACGGTGTTGCGCAGCAACACCACATACTGGTCGAAGGATTCGATTTGGCCCTGCAGCTTGATGCCGTTGACCAGATAAATGGACACCGGCACATGCTCGCGACGCAGCAGGTTGAGAAACGGGTCCTGGAGAAGTTGGCCTTTGTTGTTCACGATATGCTCCGTGTTCGAAAGAAAGTTAACAGACTGCGACCTTACCACAGGTCCACGGCCACCCTGAGGGCCGGATCAGTCGTCCTTGTCCTGGTAGGGGTTGTGCGAGGTCTTCATCTCGATGCGCAAGGGCGTGCCCTGGAGCTTGAATTCCTTGCGAAACCGCCCTTCCAGAAAACGCTTGTACGCATCGGTGACATGCTCGAGCGAGTTGCCGTGCACCACGATGACGGGCGGGTTCATGCCACCTTGGTGGGCATAGCGGAGTTTGGGACGGAACATGCCGGCGCGCTTGGGGGCTTGAAACTGCACGGCATCGAGGAGCAAGCGGGTCAGCACGGGCGTGGACATCTTGCAGTTGGCCGCCGCATGGGCCTCGCGAATCGAGGCCCACAGCGGCCCGAGGCCCTGACGCTTCTTGGCCGAAATGAGGTGCAGGTTGGCAAATTTGAGGAAAGCCAGGCGCGTTTCGATGGAGCGCTGCAAGAGTTCGCGCTGGTAACTGTCCACCGCGTCCCACTTGTTGACCGCCAGCACCACCGCGCGGCCACTCTCCAGGATGTACCCGGCGATATGTGCGTCCTGATCGGTGACGCCTTGCGTGGCGTCGATCAGCAACAGCACCACGTGAGCCGTGTCGATGGCCTGCAGGGTTTTGACGACCGAGAATTTTTCAATCGCCTCGAACACCTTGCCCTTGCGGCGCAGGCCCGCGGTATCGATCAGGTCGTAGCGTTGCCCCTGGTGCTCGAGCGGCACATGAATGGCGTCCCGGGTGGTGCCCGGCAGGTCAAAAGCCACCAGACGCTCTTCACCCAGCCAGGTGTTGATCAGGGTGGACTTGCCGACATTGGGACGACCGGCCACCGCGAGCCGGATCACGCCGTCTTCCTGGGGACCCTCCTCGTCCTCGTCGGGCGCAGGGCCCAGCTGGTCGAGCGCCGATTCGGCCATGCTGCGAACGCCCTGTCCATGCGCGGCCGACACGGGCAACACCTCACCCAGGCCCAGCTCATAGAACTCGGCCAGCTGGGGGCCTTCTCGCATGCCCTCGGCCTTGTTGGCCACCAGCAGCGTGGGTTTGCTCAGACGGCGCAGGTACTTGGCGATGTCGTGATCCTGGGCCGACAGGCCGTCACGGGCATCAACCACAAAGATCACCACATCGGCTTCGGCCACGGCCTGCTGGGTCTGTTTGGCCATCTCCTTGAAGATGCCGCTCGCCGCGTCGGGCTCAAAGCCGCCCGTGTCGATCACGATGTACTCGCGACGACCGAGCCGGGCATTTCCATAGTGGCGGTCCCGCGTGAGGCCCGCATAGTCGGCCACGATGGCATCGCGAGACTGGGTCAGGCGATTGAACAGCGTGGACTTGCCGACATTGGGACGCCCTACCAGGGCGATCACGGGTTTCATAGGGCTGCCGCCTTGGTTCGGAAAATTCAGGGAAACTGGTAGGCAGCCAGACGGCCGGAGCGGTTGAGCATCAGGAAGCCCCCGGCAAATGCCTGCGGATAGCCTGCCAGCTCGGTGTCGTCGGTCCGCCAGCGGTTGAGCAAGGCACCATCCGTCAGGGACAACAGGTAGGCCCAGCCCCCGCTGTCAGCCACCACAATGCCCTTGGGCGTGACCAGCGGTGCGCTCAAGCGTCGATAGCGCAGGCGGTCGGCCTGCCAGAGCCGCTCACCGGTGCTGCGTTGCCAGGCCACCACCACACCATTGGCCTCGGCACCCACCACCAGTTGATCATTGCCATGAACGCCGTGGTCGCTGTTGGCGGTGCGGGTCCACCGGACCTGTCCACGCACGGCACTCACACAGCCGACCTGGGCCTGATAGGCGCGGGCACACAGCTCATCGCCCTGTCGGGACAAGGGGCCAACCACATCCACCAGCCGTTCCAGGTCGTTGGTTCCACGCGGGGTGGCAATCGGCGCGTCCCAGCTCAGGGCACCGGTGGTGGGGTTGAGCCCGACCAGACGGCCCGACAAACCCGCCACCAGCGTATCGCCGACCGGCATCAACACGCCCGCTTGCTTCAGGACCAAGGGGTCGCCCGGACGCGTCTGGGTCCACAGCAAACGCCCAGTCGCACCATCAAATCCCAACACCGACCGATCGGCCAGCAACACAAAGACGCGCTGTCCGGCCACCAAGGGGGCGGTGAACGATTGCGCGGGGAGACGAGAGCGCCACAGCACCTTGGTCTCCTGCACCACCACGAGTTCGTTACCGGAGGTCACCACCGCATGTCGCTGGCCATCACTGCCCACACCGGCGCTGATGGGCTCGTTGAGGGCCACACGCCAGAGCGAGCGACCCGCATTCAGGTCAAGCCCCTGCAAGTCGCCGCGCGCATTGATGACGATGACTTCATTGGCCCGCACAGCCGGCACCAGCGTGGCCGGCACAGGCCCCAGCGCCTGGGACCAGACCTGCTTGACCTCCTGGACCACCGGCACGTTCGGGATATCCATCGGCTTGTACTTCGGACCGCTCGAACACGCCGAGAGCAACACCGCAACAAGTGCCAGCAGACGACCCGCCACACGCCATGACCACGCGATCACTTGCTGGCTCCTGCTGTCTTGGCGTCCACACCCAGCGAGGCCAGTTTGACGGCCACGATCTGCCGGTAATCGGCACGGGCGTCCAGCCCGTTCCAGGCCTTCTGGTAGTGCTCACGGGCCTTGTCCAGCTGGCCTTGCTGCATCTCGATGTCACCCAGCCGGTCTGCCACCAGCGGCTGGAAGGCGGGGGCCACCTCGGCACTCAGCCATTGGCGGGCCTTGTCATAAGACTTGGCCTGCAAGGCCAGGGAAGCCAGGCGAAGACGCGCCAGGGCCACCAGACCGGCATCGTCGGATTTCTGGGTCACCCAGGTGAGGGCTTTCTCGGCCTTGTCGGTCTCGTTTTTGTCGGCCAGCACTTTGCCCGCCAGCAAAGCGGCGTGGTGAGCGGCTGTCGTCGAACCGAACTTGTCCTGGATGTCGGCCACCGAACGCTCAAGCAAGGCCAAGTCGCCGCGCTGGGCCGCTTGTTCGACGGTGTCATACAGCACGGTGGCCTGACTGGCCTGGCGGTTCTGCCAGAGCTGCCAGCCGTTCCAGGCGGCATAGGTTCCCAGCACGGCAATCAGCACCCAAGTGATGAGGTTGCCCCAGCGGCTCCAAAAGTGCTTGAGCTGGTCAAGCTGTTCCTGTTCTTCGAGGTCGAGTGCGGAGGCCATGGATGAGAAAGTAAAAAAAAGTGGTGCGTCAGGATTGTAGGCGGTGCGCCCACTCGCCCACGGCGGTCAAGGGCACGGACACCTGAGCACCCTGGCCATCGCGCAAGGATTTGAGCGTGAGTTCGCCGCGCTGCAATTCCTCGGCCCCAAAAATCAGGGCGTGGCGCGCTCCGCTGGCATCGGCTTTTTTGAATTGCGACTTCATGCTGCCCATGCCCTGTCCAGGTGTCGCCACCCCAGAGGGGGCATGCATTTGCACGCGAATGCCCAGGCGTCGCAACTGCTGGAGTGTTTGCAGCACCTGGGGCAATGCCTCGGCATCGGGCACGATGGCGTAGACATCAGCACCCGGCTCGGGTGCAGTGGCCCCCTGCTCTTTCAGCAACTCAAGAACCCGTTCCACACCCAAGGCCCAGCCCACTGCGGGCGAGGGCTTGCCGCCCACTTGCTCGATGAGGGTGTCATAGCGACCCCCGCCACAGATCGTGCCTTGCGAGCCCAACTGGTCGGTGATGAATTCGAACACCGTGAGGTTGTAATAGTCCATGCCGCGCACCAGGCGCGGGTTGATGCGAAACGCCACTCCGTTGGCGGTGAGGATGTCTTGCACACGCTGGAAATGCGCGAGCGACTCGGTGCCCAGGAACTGCAACAAGCGGGGCGCGCCTTCCACCAGGGCCTGCATGGCGGGGTTTTTGGTGTCCAGGATGCGCAGCGGGTTGGCGTGTAGCCGCCGACGTGCGTCGTCGTCGAGTTGATCGGCATGCTGCTCGAAGTACTGGATGAGCGCCGCGCGGTGCTGCGCGCGTTCTGCGGGTTGTCCCAGACTGTTGAGCTCCAGACGTACGTGCTGAAGACCCAGTCGCTCCCACAACGAATGCGCCAGCAAAATCATCTCGGCGTCGATTTCCGCACCGGGAAACCCCAGCGCTTCGGCCCCGATCTGGTGGAACTGCCGATAACGACCCCGTTGCGGGCGCTCGTGCCGGAACATCGGCCCCATGTAATAGAGGCGCTTGCCCCCGTCGTACAGCAGGTTGTGTTCGACCACAGCACGCACCACACCGGCGGTGGCCTCGGGGCGCAGCGTCAAGGCTTCGCCATTCAGGCGGTCCTCGAAAGAATACATCTCTTTCTCGACGATATCGGTGACTTCGCCCAGGCCGCGAATGAAAAGTGCGGTGGGCTCGACGATGGGCGTGCGCACATTTTGGTAGGCAAAGCAGGCCATCAGTTCACGCACCTGCGACTCCAGCCATTCCCAGCGCGCCGACTCGGGCGGCAACAGATCGTTCATGCCTTTGACGGCGGTGATTTTTTCGCTCATAGGTCCATCGGTCTGGTAGCGCCTTCAGGCGACCACCGTGCCGTATTTCTTTTCGATGTACTGCTCAACAATCTGGTGGAACTCGCTGGCAATGCCCTCGCCACGCAAGGTCAGCGCCTTTTCGCCGTCGATGAACACGGGCGCTGCCGGTGCCTCGCCCGTGCCGGGCAGGCTGATGCCAATATCGGCATGTTTGCTCTCGCCAGGACCGTTGACGATGCAGCCCATGACCGCCACCTTGAGGTTCTCAACACCGGGATAGCGGGCGCGCCACATCGGCATGTTGGCGCGCAGGTAATCGTCGATCTGCTTGGCCAGTTCCTGAAACGTGGTGCTGGTGGTGCGACCACAGCCAGGACACGCGGTCACACTGGGCACAAACTTGCGAAGGCCCAGCGACTGCAGGATTTCAGCCGCAATCACCACCTCTTGCGTGCGTGACTCGCCCGGCTGCGGCGTGAGCGAAACGCGAATCGTGTCACCAATGCCCTCTTGCAACAGAATGCCCAAGGCGGTGCTGGACGCCACGGTACCCTTGACGCCCATGCCGGCCTCGGTCAGGCCCAGGTGCAGCGGATACTGGCAACGACAAGCCAGTTCGCGGTACACCGCCACCAGGTCCTGTACCCCACTGACCTTGCAGCTGAGCAGAATTTGATGCGAGGGCATGCCCATGGATTCCGCCAGCTGGGCGGATTCGATGGCCGAGGCGATCAACGCCTCGTACATGACCTGACGCGATTCCCAGGGTTCGGGTCGCTGGGCGTTCTCGTCCATCAGGCGAGCCAGCAACTCCTGGTCCAGGCTGCCCCAGTTGACGCCGATGCGCACGGGTTTGTCCCAGCGCATGGCGGCTTCGATCATTTGACCGAACTGACGGTCGTGCTTGTCACCCTTGCCCACATTGCCCGGGTTGATGCGGTATTTGGACAAGGCCTGTGCACAGGCCGGCTCGTCGGTGAGCAGTCGGTGGCCGTTGTAGTGGAAATCGCCGATCAAGGGCACGTCCACGCCCATGCGGTCGAGTTGCTCGCGGATGTGCGGGACAGCCTGCGCCGCCGCGGGCGTGTTGACCGTGATCCGAACCAACTCAGACCCGGCCAGCGCCAGTTCCTTCACCTGAATGGCCGTGCCGATCACGTCCTCGGTATCGGTGTTGGTCATCGACTGCACGCGGACCGGTGCGTCACCGCCGACGGTCACCACACGCTCGCCCCAACGAACCGTGGCTTGTAGAGAGGCGTGTCGTATCGGGGTGGACAGCGGAATGGGTTGTGCCGATTGAGTGCTCATGTGACGCATCCAGGTCCAGGGTCAGTTGCGCACAGACCCGGGCTCAGCGCGCGGGGTCGGTGCTGCGGGCAATGGTACAGAAGACGTCGCAGGCGCGGGCGTCGTGGCGCCCGGTACAGGCGTGATGGTTGTGGCGGGCGTGGTGGTCACGTTGACCGCAGAGGCACCCGGGCCTGCAGGCGGCACGGCGACAGACGCGGCCACACCCGGCGTGACGGGCTCGGAAGTTACATTCACCGGTTCAGCACCCGGCACACCCTGCGGCGGGAAGTCCAGCGGGGCGGCCGGCGCCTTCACCACCGGCCGCTGCGGTGCAGCGGCAAACCACCCCCCCACCACAATCACCACCAGCACCAGCACCCAGACCAGCCAGGACGGCACAGCCGGGCTGGCAAAGGGCCCGTTGGACGGTTTGAACCGCGGCCGATGGGCATCCTCGGGTTGGGTCAAATGCTGGCGCAAGGCGGGTGTGGGCTGTGCGGCATGGCCGGGCATCAGGGCCAGCACCGGCTCGGGATCTTTGCCCAGGTAGCGACAGCAACTCATGGCGAGCGCACGGGCAAACACCACATCGGGCAGATCATCCAGGCGGTCGGCCTCCAGGGCCTCGAGTTTGGCGCGCGCCACCTTGAGCGCAGACGCCAGCGCCACGATGTGCAGTCCGGTGGACTCACGGTATTGGCGCAGGAGCTGTCCCGCTCCGGTGACGGGGTGTGAAGCGGAACCGGAGGTCGCCTCAGGGGAAATCGATGACGTGTCGTTCATGCGGTCCAACTATCAAATATGCGGGGTGCGTACCAGCTCGATGGTGCGCTGCCGCGCCACGCGACGTTGCACATCGGTGCGATCCAGAATGTCCCCGGCCAGCTGCCCACATGCGGCGTCGATATCGTCGCCACGCGTCTTGCGCACGGTGGTCACGAGTCCCGCCTTGAGCAAGATACGGGCAAACGCCTGCACGGCGGCGTCGGGGGAACGCTGCAGGCCGGAGGCCGGAAAGGGATTGAAGGGTATCAGGTTGAGCTTGCAGGGAACACCCGCTCCACCCGGCGGATGCAACAAAGCCACCAGGGCCTGCGCATGCTCGGGCTGGTCGTTGACTCCGTCGAGCATGCAGTACTCGAAGGTGATGAAGTCGCGCGGCGCAGCCGGCAGATAGCGGCGGCAGGCGTCTAGCAACTCGGCGATGGGATATTTCCGGTTGATCGGGACCAGCGAATCACGCAGGGCATCGTGGGGGGCATGCAGGGATACCGCCAGCGCAACCGGACAATCGTGGGCCAGTCGGTCCATCATGGGCACCACCCCGGAAGTGGATACTGTGACACGACGTCGCGACAAGCCATAGGCATGGTCATGCAGCATCACCGTCAGGGCGGGCACGAGGGCGTTGTAGTTTTGCAGGGGCTCGCCCATGCCCATCATCACCACGTTGGAAATGATGCGCTCGTTCTGTTTGAATTCGCGGCGTAGCGTGTGCTCGACGAACCACAGCTGGGCCAGGATTTCGGCGGTGGCCAGGTTGCGGCTGAACCCTTGATGCCCGGTGGAGCAAAACCGGCAGCCCACGGCACACCCAGCCTGGGACGACACACACAGGGTGGCGCGGTCATCCTCAGGGATGAACACGGTTTCAACGGCGTTGCCATCTCCCACGTCGAACAGCCACTTGATGGTGCCGTCGGCGGAGTCCTGCCGCTGAACCACCGGCAGTGCGCGCACCTCGGCCAGTTGGTGGAGTTTGTCGCGGAATTCGCGGGCCAGATCGGTCATCTGGTCGAACTCGCTGACACCGCGGTGATGCACCCAGCGAAACAGCTGGGTGGCGCGGAATTTTTTTTCGCCCAGCCCCTCACACCAGCCGATCAGCCCAGGCAGATCAAAGTCGAGCAGGTTGACCTTCATGGGGCTGGCGGGGGGTGACCGGTTCGGGACCGGATCAGCGGCTGTAGACGTTCATCCCGGCGAAGAAGAAGGCAACTTCCTGGCGGGCAGTGTCGGGACCGTCAGAACCGTGCACGGCATTGGCATCAATGCTGTCGGCGAAGTCGGCGCGGATGGTGCCAGGGGCAGCCTTCTTGGGATCGGTGGCGCCCATCAGGTCGCGGTTTTTCTGGATGGCGTTGTCGCCCTCGAGCGCCTGGATCATCACCGGGCCGGACACCATGAAGTCCACCAGGTCCTTGAAGAAGGGACGCTCTTTGTGCACAGCATAGAACGCCTCGGCTTCACCACGGGACAGGTGGGCCATGCGGGAGGCCACCACCTTCAGGCCGGCGCCCTCAAAGCGGGCGTAGATCTGACCGATGACGTTCTTGGCCACGGCGTCGGGTTTGATGATGGAGAGGGTGCGTTCGATAGCCATTTTGAAATGCTTCCAGTTGTAAAAATAAACACTTTTTGCTGCGTCAGCAAATATGTCCATTTTAACCCGGCTTGGGGGTGGCTTCGAGGTCAACCCCCAAGTTGTAGGGATACCCATCGACAGCAGGACGACCCATTGGGGCGGAGGCGACCCACCCGTGCATCCAGGGTGAGTGTCCGGCTGATGGGGCTCAGCGTCCCCGACCACCCCGGCGGGAGCCGCCAGCGGGCCCCCCGGGACCGCTGCCGCGGCGACCGCCGCCGGCCCCGGCAGGTCGCCCACCCGGCCCGTTGCGACGAAACCCTTCGGCCCCGATGTAACCCAGGCTGGTCTTCATGGGGTCGGGCTGTGACGCCCCCGTCCGAGTGTTCTGACGTTTGTCCTTGGGTGTGCCCTCGTAGGCACCGCGAGGGCCCTGCGCTGCGCGGTCTGCACGCCGCGGACGAGGTCCCCCCGGTTGGCCCGCACCGCCACGGGGGGCGGCCCCTGCCGGCATCACGGGACGAGCCGACATGCCAGCGGCCTGCATCAACTGGGCAATGTCGCGTTCGCCCAACTCCATCCAGTGACCCCGTTTGAGGCCGCGGGGTAACACCATGGCGCCATAACGGATGCGGATCAGCCGGCTCACCGCGTGGCCGACGGCTTCAAACATGCGTCGGACCTCGCGGTTGCGGCCTTCATGGATGGTGACACGGTACCAGCAATTGGACCCCTCACCGCCGCCGTCCTCCAGCGAGGTGAATTGGGCGGGTCCATCGTCCAGGTTGACACCGTCACGCAAGCGTTGCTTCTCCTCGTTGGAGAGCGCACCCAGCACCCGCACGGCGTACTCACGCTCCAGGCCAAAGCGTGGGTGCATGAGCTGGTTGGCCAGTTCACCGGAGCTGGTGAGCAACAGCAGCCCCTCGGTGTTGAGGTCGAGCCGACCCACGGACTGCCACTTGCCCTGATACAGCCGGGGGAGCTTGCGAAACACGGTGGGCCGGTTTTGTGGATCGTCGTGGGTCACCACCTCGCCCGTGGGCTTGTGGTAAGCGATGACGCGCACCGGCGGTGGTGCAATGCGCACACGAACAGGCTTGCCATTGATCTTGATCTGGTCGCCGTACTGGATGCGTTGCCCCACGTGCGCCGGTTCGTTGTTGACCGAGATGCGCCCTTCCAGGATCAGCTGCTCCATCTCCAGACGCGAGCCCATCCCGGCCTGGGCCAGGACCTTGTGCAGCTTGGGGGCATCGGGTTGGGGGGCCAGCACACGTTTGAGTTGTGGCGGGACGTCACCCTCGGGGAGGTCATCCTCCTCGTCGAACTGACCCGAAATGACATCGTCAAACCGGATCGCATCCAGGTCCTCGACCGCAGCGGGAGCGTCCGGGTTGTCTGCATCCTCGAGGTCCTGGGCGTCGGATGTCACCGAGGGCAGCGCTGTGTTGTCAGAGCCCTGGGGGGCTGGACGGGGCTTCGGGGTGCGGGGGACGTTCATGACAGGGCCTCGGTGTCGTCATCCGACACCGGCAACATCGGGTCTTCGGGGCCGACGGCTTGGATGTCTTGATGAGCGGCAGCCGGAGGCAGTCCCTCCAGGGGGGACTCGGCGATCACCGCCGGCTGGGGATCCACATCGGTGGAACCGTCGTCAGCCGCTGAAGCATCCACGGCTGTCTCGGCGGTCAGCCCGGACAGCAGGTCGGTGGCGCCACCGTCCTCGGAAGCAGCCGGGCCACCGCCTTCCAGCGCCCGCTGGGACTCGATTGCGACGCCCTCCAGGGCGGCCAGCGATTCGAGTGCGGCGCCCGGGTTTTCCAGGGTGGGCAGCTGGTCGAGGGACGCCAGTCCCAGATCGTCCAGGAACTGCCGGGTGGTGGCGTAGAGGGCCGGACGGCCGACGGTCTCGCGGTGCCCAATGACCTCCACCCATCCCCGGTCTTCCAGTTGTTTGATCACCAGCGAGTTGATGGTGACGCCGCGGATGTCTTCCATATCACCGCGCGTGACGGGTTGACGGTAAGCAATGATCGCCAGCGTTTCCATCGCGGCCCGAGAGTATTTCGGCGGTTTTTCCGGGTGCAGCCGGTCGAGGTATTCGCGCAATTCGGGACGGCTTTGGAAGCGCCAGCCCGAGGCCACCTGCACCAGTTCGACGCCTCGCTGGGTCCAGTCGAGTTGCAGCGACTCGAGCAACGAGCGCAGGCTGTCGCTGCCAAGCTGGTCGGCAAACAGGGTGCGCATGTCGGCCATCGACAAAGGCTGCGAGGCGCAAATCAGGGCCGTCTCGAGGATACGCTTGGCATCCGCCGTATTCATGGTGTCATTTCGCTGTGAAGGACGGGCAAGGGGCGGGAGTTTTGGGGCAACCCAGTGCGGCTAACCGCCTGGGGCCGCAACCCCCGAAAGGCACTTCAGGCAAGGGCCGGAAGCGAGTTTTCATTGTATCGCAGGCCCAACGCCTGCAAGGCGGCATCCAGATCGGATGGCCAGTCGGCGCGGCAGGTGAGCCACGCCCCCGTGATGGGGTGCGCGAGACTCAAGCGGAACGCATGCAAGGCCTGACGCTGCAAGCCGTCGACCACCGGCCCGGCGTACTGGGTGTCACCATACAGACGGTGACCGATGTGCCCCAGATGCACCCGGATCTGGTGCGTGCGCCCGGTGTGCAACCGGCAATGCACCCAGCTGGCCTGATCGTTGGTGTCCAGGCAAAGCACCGAGGTGCGGGCGGCCTTGCCGGCCTGATGGGCCAGGTCCACCACCGCCATGCGCAGGCGATGCTGCGGATCCCGTCCGATGGGCGCGACAATTTCCAGACTCGGGGAACCGCGCCACGCCCCTTGCACGATGGCCAGGTACTCGCGCCGCACCTCGCGGGCCGCAATTTGCGCCATCAGCCGGTCCATGCACGCGCGGGTGCGTGCCACCAGCATGAGGCCGCTGGTGTCCTTGTCCAGGCGGTGCACGATGCCGGCCCTGGGAAGTTCGGCAGCACCCGGGTCCAGCGCGAGCAAGCCATTGAGCAGGGTGCCACTCCAGTTACCGGGCGCCGGGTGCACCACCAGGCCGGGGGGCTTGTCGATGATGCGCAGATGCTCGTCTTCAAAGACCACCCGCAACGCCATGGCCTGCGGCACAAAGGCCTGGCTTTGCGGCGTGGGTTTGAGCGCCACCCGAAAGATCTGCCCCGCCTTGACCCGGGTGGCGGGCTTGAGCGTGGTGGCGCTGGCCCCCGCCGCTGTCACCCGTTCGATCGCGCCCTGCCCGATCAACTGCTGGACAAAACTGCGAGAAAACTCGGTCAGCCGCTGCGACAGCACCCGATCGACCCGCTCGCCGTGCAGCGAGACGGGGATGGCGATCTCGCGCCATTCGACGGCAGGCTCGAGCTCGTCGACCAGGTCGGTGACGGCCTCCGCCGCAGTGCTCACGACCTCATCCCCCGGGTGGGTAACAGGGCCGCCAGGTTGGGTGCCGTCACTCGGGGGCGAAACATCGGGTGCTATGGCTGATAATGGCGGACTGACGTGCTTCAAAAAGGTGACCTGTGCTGCGATGTCTTCGATTATCGGTACTTCTGTGTCTGGCCTGGCTGACCGGTTGCGCCACCACCGAGGCGGACTGGACGGCCGGCTGGACGCCCGAGAAGCTGTACGCGGAAGCGCGCGACGAAATGGACAACAAGGCCTATGAAAAGGCCATCAAGCTTTACGAAAAGCTGGAAGGCCGCGCCGCCGGTACCCAGCTGGCCCAGCAGGCCCAATTGGAGAAGGCCTATGCCTACTTCAAGAATGGCGAACCCGTGCTGGCCGTGTCCACGCTGGACCGATTCATCAAGGTCAACCCGGTCAGCCCGGCCATGGACTATGCGCTGTACCTGAAAGGCATTGTCAACTTCAACGATGACCTGGGGCTGCTCTCGTTCGTGGCCAAGCAGGACCTGGCCGAACGCGACCAGAAGGCCGCCAAGGAGTCGTTCGAAGCCTTCCGCGAACTCGTCTCCCGCTTCCCCGAGTCGCGCTACAGCGAGGACGCGCGACTGCGCATGCGCTTCACCGTCAACACACTGGCCCAGTCCGAAGTGAAAGTGGCGCGCTATTACCTCAAGCGTGGTGCGCACGTGGCCGCCATCAACCGCGCGCAGGCGGTGTTGCAGGATTACCAGGACGTGCCGGCATCCGAAGACGCACTCAAGGTCCTGATCGAGTGCTACGACGCGCTGGGTCTGACGCAACAGCGCGACGACACGCGCCGCGTGTTGGCGGCCTCTTTCCCGCCCAAGGAGTCGGCCACACCGGTCAAGAAGTCCTGGTGGAAACCGTGGTGAGCCGGGCCAGGCCTTCCAGCAGCACCTCCTGAGACGACACCTTGGCCATGGGCGGCAACGCCGCCATCAAACGCCGCCCATAGCCCGTCGTGGACAGCCGGGTGTCACAGACCACCAGCACGCCACGGTCGGTCTCGCGGCGAATCAGACGACCGGCGCCTTGCTTGAGTGACACCGCTGCCTCGGGCAGAAAATAATCCTTGAAAGGGCTTCGCCCCTGCTCGTTCAGGCGATCACTGCGCGCCTGCACCACCGGATCGTTCGGCGGCGGAAAGGGCAGCTTGTCAATGATGACCGCCTGCAGGGCCTCACCCGGCACATCAAAGCCTTCCCAGAACGTGGCCGACGCCACCAGCACACAGCCACGGCCCGCGTCATCGGTCCCCAGCCGGAAACGGTCCATCAATTCGCGCTTGGACCCCTGTCCCTGAACGAGTACCTGAACACGGGTATCTTCTGCGAACACCTGCTGTAACTGATCACCAATGGACTGCAGCGCTCGCAGCGTGGTGGTCAGCACCAGGGTGCGCCCCCCCAGCACACGCACCACCCGTGCAGCCAATTCGCCCACCTGCTGGCTGTGCTGCGGGTCGCTGGGCAAGACCATGTCCCGCGGCACAAAGAGTACCGCCTGCCGGGGATAGTCAAACGGGCTGCTGACCTGCAGGACGCGGGCCGACTCCAGTCCACAGGGTTCGGTGAACCAGCGCAGCGCCGGTTCATCCCCCAGCGTGGCCGAGGTGAAGATCCAACTGCGCGGTACCGCGCGAGTCTGGGCAAGGTCCTGGCCGGCGGCTTCAGCGGTCGCGCGCAAGGCATCGTCTTGAGAGTATTGCTGAGGGTCGTCCTGAATGTCGTCCTGAGCGTCGTCCCACGGCGCATTTTGCGCCTCCTGCCGAGACACGCGATCGGGCGCATCCGCGCCCAGCAGACGGGTACGAACCGTCTCGGCAATGTCCAGCGGAGCTTCCAAAAGCCGCACTTGTGCCCCCACTTCGACCCAACGCACACATCCGCTGGCCAGCGGGGCCTGAAACGCTTTCAATCGCATCAGCACCTCGACCACGCGCTCTTGCAGGCGCACAAAATCGGGGGCCGTCTGCACCACCAGCTCCAGGCCATCTCCCAGCGCTTCACACGCGGTTTGCACCTGAAGCAAGCCAGCCTGCCAGGCCTCGGGCTCTAGGCCGTCTGGCACCGGGCCCGCCCACGCCAGACGCGCGCTTCGGGACGACTTGGCAAACAGCAGCCGCAGGTCGCGCGCCGACAACTCCACCGCCGAAGTCAGCGCACTCCAGTCGACCAGTCCCTGCGCGAGGGTGAGACCGGCGGCCAGGCTGTCGCGGGCCAGCTCGATCAGCTGGGTCGAGCCGAGTTGTTGCCCCAGAAACTGCACACCGGTTTCGTTGAGCTGATGCGCCTCATCAAACACCACCACGCGCACCGAGGGCAGCAACTCGGCCATGCCGGTTTCACGCACCGCCAGGTCGGCAAAGAACAGGTGGTGGTTGATGACGACGATGTCAGCGGCCAGCGCGTTCTTGCGGGCCTGCATCACCGGACACTCGCGGTAGTGGCCGCACTCACTGCCCAGGCAGTTCTCGCGCGTGGACGTGATGAAGGGCAACAGCGATGACCGCTCATCCAGCCCCGGCAGTTCGGCCAGATCACCGCTGCGGGTGCCTTGCGCCCAGCGCTCTACCTTGGCCAGCAGGGCCACCGTGGCGCGATCGGGCAGCAAGGCCTCGCGACGGGCCAGCTCCAACCGGTGCGGGCACAGGTAGCTGGCTCGGCCCTTGAGCAGGGCCAGGCGCACGGGCATGCCAAAGGCCGCGGCCAGGCGCGGCAAATCACGGGCAAAGAGTTGATCCTGCAGGGCTTTGGTGGCGGTACTCACCAGCACGCGTTCACCACTCAGCAAGGCCGGAACCAGGTAGGCAAAGGTCTTGCCCACCCCGGTGCCCGCTTCGACCACCAGACTACCGCCCTGCTCCACGGTTTGCGCGACAGCCAGGGCCATGTCGGTCTGGCCGCTGCGCGGGCGAAACGCCGCGTCCGCGCGAGACAGCACACCGCCAGCACGAAACGCTTCTTGTACCGCAGCGGCGAGGCCCAGGGGGCTTGCCGGCTCACTCATCGAGGAGCACCCGTGCCGCTGGACGCCCCCTCCGAACCCGGGGGCAGTTCAGCCGGATCCGCCTGGAGTTTGCGCTGGCGCTCTTCACGGTCGAGCGCATTCAAACGCAACTCCTGGGTGCGCAACTGATGCTTGACCTCGTTGTGGCGGGTCATGGCCTCGCGCCGGCAATCGTTCACGGCAAAGCGTTGGTAGCACTCGCGCATGGCGTTTTGCAGCCGATCCTGTTCGCGCGCGCGCAAGCGTTCGATGTCCTGTCGTGTCGGGTTGTCGGGCAGCGGCAGGGGGGGCCACGGGGGTGCAGACGAACACGCGGACAACCCGGCCAACAACAGGGACAGCCCCCAGGCGGGAACAAAGAGGGGGCGCCCCGGACAGGCTGGTTCAATGGTCAACGAGACCTGGACAGACAACAAGCGCTTCATGTGAGCGCAGTATCCACCACCCGACGCTCAAGCGCCAGGAATTCCGCCGATTGCATCTCGGTCAACCGTGACACGGTGCGCGGGAATTCGTGTGACAAAGGACCCTCGGTGTAGAGTTCCTCGGCCGGCACCGCCGCCGACAGCACCAACTTGACACGACGGTCATACAGCACATCGACCAGCCAGGTGAAGCGTCGGGCTTCGGAGGCCATGCGCACCGGCATGTGCGGCACATCGCTCAGGATGACGGTGTGGAACTGGCTGGCAATTTCCAGGTAGTCGTTTTGCGAGCGCGGCCCGCCACACAGGGTCTTGAAATCAAACCACACCACGCCGCCAGCGCGTCGCTTGGCACGGATCTGGCGTGCCTCGATGGTCATGACCGGGTCTTCGTCCTGACTTTCAGCCAGACGATCAAAGGTGTGGGACAGCTTCTCGTCCGCCTCGGACCCGTTGGGCGTGATGTACAGGTCCACCTGCTCCAGGGTTTGCCGGCGATAGTCGGTGCCGTTGTCCACGTTGAGGACTTCAAGACGGCTGTTGAGCAACTCGATGGCCGGCAGGATGCGGTCACGGTGCAAGCCGCCCGGGTACAAATCGTCGGGCTTGAAGTTGGAGGTGGTGACAAACCCCACCCCGTGCTTGAAGAGCGCATCCAGCAGGCGATGAAGGATCATCGCGTCCGTGATGTCGGCCACATGGAATTCATCAAAGCACAACAGCTTGTAGCGTTGGGCCATGCGCTGGCCCAGCACGTCCAAGGGGTTGACGGTGCCTTGCAACTCGCGCAGTTCACGGTGGACTTCGCGCATGAACTCGTGAAAGTGCAAACGCGTCTTGCGCTCGATGGGCACCGCGCTGAAAAAGCAATCCATGAGAAAACTTTTTCCGCGACCGACACCACCATACATGTACACGCCCCGGGGAATCTCGGGGCGGTAGATCAGTTTTTTGAGCGAGTTGGAGCGCTTGGACTTGTAATGGGCCCAGTCGGTGGCGCAACGCTCCAGCGAAGCGACCGCGCGCAGCTGCGCCGGGTCCGACTGGTACCCACGCTGCTGCAACTCGCGTTCGTATGCCTCTTGAACCGACATGGGTCGGGTCAGAAGTTCAGCGTACGCTTGTCAACGGCCAGGGCCGCTTCCTTGGTGGCTTCGCTGAGGCTGGGGTGGGCATGGCAAATGCGCGCGATGTCTTCGCTGCTGGCCTTGAATTCCATCGCCACCACCGCCTCGGCAATCAGTTCGCTGGCCATGGGACCCACGATGTGAACGCCCAGGATTTCATCGGTGGCCGCATCCGCCAGGAACTTCACCATGCCGGTGGTGTCCCCCAGCGCACGGGCGCGACCATTGGCCAGGAACGGGAAGGTACCGGCCTTGTAGGCACGGCCGCTGGCCTTGAGTTGCTGCTCGGTCTGACCGACCCAGGCAATTTCAGGGCTGGTGTAAATGACCCAGGGAATGGTGTTGAAGTTGACATGCCCGTGTTGCCCAGCGATACGCTCGGCCACGGCAACGCCCTCTTCCTCGGCCTTGTGCGCCAGCATGGGGCCTCGCACCACGTCGCCCACCGCCCAGACACCAGGCAGGTTGGTGCGGCAGTCGTCATCGACCAAGATGGCGCCACGCTCGTCGAGTTGTAGCCCCACGGCCTCGACATTCAGACCATTCGTATTGGGCACACGACCAATCGAGATGATGAGCTTGTCGACCTCCAGGGTCTGGGCCTCGCCTTTGGCGTTGGTGTAGGCCACGCTCACACCTTTCTTGCCGTTGGTGATGTCACCCACCTTGACGCCGAGTTCAATCTTGAGGCCCTGCTTGTCAAAGGCCTTCTTGGCTTCCTTGGCAATCTGTTCGTCCACAGCGCCGAGGAAGGTCGGCAGACCTTCCAGCACCGTCACCTCCGAACCCAGACGACGCCACACCGAGCCCATCTCCAGGCCGATGACACCCGAGCCGATCAGGCCCAGGCGCTTGGGCACCGCGCCCAGACGCAAAGCGCCGTCGTTGGAAAGAATGTTCTGCTCGTCAAAGGGCGCGCCGGCCAGCGCACGGGCGTTCGAGCCCGTGGCCAGGATGACTTGTTTGGCCACCAAGGCCGCGTCAGCGCCGCTCACCTGAATTTCGTAGCCGCCTTCCACCGCTTTCACGAACGAACCACGGCCGTGAAAAAAGGTGACCTTGTTTTTCTTGAAAAGGTACAGGATGCCGTCGTTGTTCTGCTTCACGACGGTGTCCTTGCGGGCAATCATCTTGGCCACATCGATCTTGACATCCTTCACACTGATGCCGTGGTCCGCAAAGTGATGGTAGGCCTGCTCGAAGTGCTCGGATGACTGCAACAGTGCCTTGGAGGGAATACAACCCACGTTGGTGCAAGTGCCGCCGGGTGCGGGTCCGCCCTTGTCGTTTTTCCACTCGTCGATACAGGCCACATTCATGCCCAGTTGGGCTGCGCGGATGGCGGCAATATAGCCACCGGGGCCGCCGCCAATGACGACCACATCGAATTGTTTGCTCATGATGGTGTGAAGGTTCGGTTGAGGGTGCGACAGGGCCCGTGCACGGGTGCGCAACGGGCCGTGACGATCAGGGGACTCAGATGTCGAACAGCAGGCGCGACGGGTCTTCCAGCGCTTCCTTCATGGCGACGAGGCCCAGCACGGCCTCGCGGCCGTCGATGATGCGGTGGTCATACGACATCGCGAAGTAGTTCATGGGACGCACCACCACCTGCCCGTTCTCCACCATGGCGCGGTCCTTGGTGGCGTGAACGCCCAGGATGGCCGACTGGGGCGGGTTGATGATGGGGGTGGACATCATGGAGCCGAAGGTGCCGCCATTGGAGATGGAGAACGTGCCGCCCGTCATCTCTTCAATGCCCAACTTGCCGTCGCGTGCCTTGTTGCCGAACTCGGCGATCTTCTTCTCGATGTCGGCAAAGCTCATCTGGTCGGCGTTGCGCAG
>CALBSC010000049.1 GCA_937927685.1 uncultured Burkholderiales bacterium
GGTCGAAGGTGCCGGGATAAACCGCGGTGATGCCAGTGCTCATGCCTCATTCTCCATCACTTGCAACAGGTGTGCATGCACAGCACCGGCCTTCATGTAGCGGTGCTCTTTCAAACCCAAATCAGCCAAGGCCGATGCGTCCCAATGGTGAGGGGCTTCGAGGTAAATCCAGCCACCAGCACGCAAGATCTTGCGCGAAGCGCGAAGCGCCTCTTCAAACACTGGCGCCTCAAAGGGCGGGTCGAGAAACACCAGGTCGGCGCTGGCAGGCATTTGGCGCGACAACCAAGCCAGCGCATCACCTCGCTGAATGGCCACCGTACCTGCCTGTAACTGGGTTTGCGTGGCTTGCAATCGCCCGATGAGTTCAGCGTTTTGCTCGAGCATGACCACGCGTGCAGCGCCACGCGAAGCAGCTTCCCAACCTAAGGCGCCTGTGCCCGCAAAAGCGTCCACACAACGCCAACCTTGCAGGTCTTGTCCAAGCCAGTTGAACAAAGTTTCGCGCACCCGGTCAGGGGTAGGCCGCAAGCCAGGTTGGTCGGGCACACTGAGTTTGGTGCGCTTCCATTGACCGCCGATGATGCGAATTTCGCCCAATGGCGTGTGACGTGGTCCAGCTTTGGTGGTCCCTTTTTTTCCAGGTCCTGATTTGCTGGCGGTTGTTTGACCAGCCCCTGTTTTGGATGTGCTCATGGCTTTCCTCCCAACACCACGGTCACCATGCGATCGGGTTGCAAATGTCGCGCAAAAGCAGCCTTCACATCGCCCACGGTGATTTTTTCAACGCGCGCGGTCCAGGTGTCCAAATAGTCCAAGGGTAAATGATGCGCGGCGATGTTGGCCACGTTGTCCAGCAGCTTGCGGTTGGTGTCAATGCGCAAGGCAAAGCCACCGATCAAATTATCTTTGGCGGCTTGCAACTCGGCTTGCGTGGGGCCTTGGGCCACAAAGTTGCGCAACACCTCGCGCGTGACAGCCACCGCTTGGGCGGCTTGGTCCGGGCGGGTTTGCAAACTCACCGTGAATGCCCCAGCATGCAGGCCCGGGTTGAAGGTGCTGAAAACGCTGTAGCTCAGGCCGCGTTTTTCACGGACCTCGGTGGTGAGTTGCGATACAAAACCACCACCACCCAAGATGTAATTACCCACCAGCATCGCGAAAAAATCTGGATCGGCACGGGTGATGCCAGGCTGACCGATGAGCACATGCGCCTGGGCCGATTCAAAAGGGACAGCCAGGTTTTGCGCCTGCTGCAAAGGCTGAACTTGCGTCACAGCTGCCAAGGCGGCACATGGCCCCTTCTCCAAAGGCTGCATGAGGCGACTCACCAGCGCATCGGCCTGAACGCGCGTGATGGCCCCCACCAAGCTGATGCGGGCACGGCAGGGCAGCACGGTGCGCGCATAAAACGCACGCATGTCGCCCACCTCGATGCGGTCCAGGGTCTGCGCTGTCACCTCAAAACCATAGGGGTGACTGCCATAAACCGCTGCGCTGTAGGCTTTGCCCGCACGGGTGGCCGGGCGAGTGTCCGCCTCTTTGATGGCAGCTTGCCAGCGTTGACGTTCGGTGGTCCAGATGTCTGCAGGCCAAGACGGACGAGCGAGTTGCTGCGCAGCCAAGGCCACCGATTTGTCCAACAAATCGGGGTAAGTCAAGGTACGCCAACCAAAGCTCAGACGGTCAGCGCTGGCACTGGCGCCAAACGAGGCGCCCAGGTCAGCCCAGGCTTCGCTCAGCGCGTTTTCATCCAGCGCAGGACGCTGACCCATGGCTTGCACGCCCTTGGCCGTCATGGCGGCTGTGGCACTGGCCAGACCCGCCTGGGCTGACGGGTCTCGGCGGCTGCCACCGTCCACATCGATTTGCACATCGAGCATGGGAATGGCCGGACTTTCCACCAAAAACACCTGTGCGCCACTGGCATGTTGCCACTTCACAATCGGAATACCTGCCAAGGCTTGAGGACTGAAAACGGCTGCAGCCAGCACGCCAGCTAGCGCTTTTGCTATGTTTTGAAGAGCAGTCATTTTTTAACCCTTCAATGACGTGCACCCGCTGCGGGCTTCGCACGGGGTTTGGTTTTATCGACCGGCTGGGGCAGCAAATGCGCCACGGTGAGTTGCTGGTCAGAAAAATATTGAGCGGCCACTGCCTGCACTTGGGCAGCGGTGACCTCGCGCAAGGCGGCCACCAAACGGTTACCCGCATCGAGGGGCAAACCCTGCACCCAGTAATTGCCCAATTCACGGGCCTGGTTGAACACCGAGTCAAGCTTGTAGACCTCGCTGGCAATCCACTGATTTTTCACACGCTGCAACTCGGCCTCGGTCACGCCCTCGCGCGCTACTTTGGCCACTTGCTCGCGTAAAGCCGCCTCGAGTTGGGCCGTGGTCTTGCCCGGGGCAGGCACGCCGGTCATCATGAAGAGCTGCGGCCCCCTGCCCCACAAACCATTGCCAGCACCGGCACTGTCGGCCAAGCGGTCAGCACCTTGGGTCAGCGCACGGTCCAGTCGTGCGCCGTTGTAGCCATCCAAAACTGCTGACAGCACAGTCAATGCCAAGGCGTCTTGGTCATCGCTCTGCATGGCTTCCAATCGCTTCAAACCAGGCACACGGTAGGCCAGGGCCACATAAGCTTGCTCGGCCGGGGCTTTGAAGTCAAAGCGGCGCAGGCCCTGCTGCTCGGTCTCGGTGCGGGGCTTGCGCTCGGGTAAAGCGCGCTGCGCAATGCTGCCGTAGTAACGTTCGGCCAAGGCTTTGACCTGGGCCACATCCACATCACCCGCCACGACCACCGCAGCATTGGCCGGGGTGTACCAGCGGCGGTAAAACTCACGCGCATCATCGGGCGTCATGGCTTCTAAGTCACTCATCCAACCCACGACCGGGCGGCGGTAGGGCGACGACTGAAACACCTGGGCATTGAGGGCCTCGTGCAAGAGCGAACGGGGGTTGTCTTCGGTGCGCATGCGGCGCTCTTCTTTGACCACCTCGAGTTCTTTTTTGAACTCCTCGTCGCTCCACTGGTTGTTGGCAAAACGATCGGCCTCGATCTTCATCACATCTTCCAGACGAGCCGATGGAATCTGCTGGTAGTAGCCGGTGTAGTCCTGGCTGGTGAACGCGTTTTCGCGCCCGCCCAGAGCCGCCACGATGCGCGAAAACTCTCCGGGCTTGAGGGTTTTGGTGCCCTTGAACAGCATGTGTTCGAGCACATGGGCCACGCCGGTGGTGCCATCGACCTCGTCCATCGCACCCACCCGAACCCACAGCATGTGCACCGCGGTCGGCGCACGGCGGTCGGGTTTGACGATCAAGGTCATGCCGTTGGCCAAGGTGAACTGGTGGTGTCCAGGTTTGGCCTGAACTTGCATACCAGCTTGGGGTTGAGCTTGTGCCCCGAGGGAGGCCCCCAGCAGAGCTGCGACCAGCAAAAAACAAAAGCGTAGGTGTTTCATAGAATGTCTCATTCTAAGAACGATCCCCATGTTCAGCTTTTTCAAGAAAAAAACCCCTGCGCCAGCACAAGAGGCTACCCAACTCGCTGAGGCCTTGCAGGCTGCCCGGACGCCGTCTCCAGCCGTTGAGCCTGCTGCTGCCGCACCCGTACCGGCAACTGCACCTGTTGTGCCTGAGCGCAAATCTTGGCTGGCCAAGCTCAAAGACGGGCTGCGTAAAACCGGCTCGAGCATTGCCACGGTCTTCACCGGCACGCAAATTGACGATCAGCTCTACGAAGACTTGGAATCAGCCCTGCTGATGGCCGACACGGGGGTGCAAGCCACCCAAGCGCTGTTGGCCACCCTCAAGCAAAAAGTCAAAGACAGCAAAACCACCGAGCCCGCTGCCGTCAAAGCCTTGTTGGCTGAGTGCCTGGCCGAGCTGCTTGCGCCCTTGGAGCAGCCCCTGGTGATTGGTGAACACCGCCCCACCGTCATCATGGTGGCTGGCGTCAACGGCGCGGGTAAAACCACCTCGATCGGCAAGCTCACCCACCACCTGAGCGTTGATGGTCAATCGGTGCTACTGGCGGCAGCCGATACGTTTCGCGCCGCAGCGCGTGAGCAACTGGGCATTTGGGCCACCCGCAACACGGTGGACATCGTGAGCCAGGAAGGCGCGGATCCAGCCTCGGTGTGCTTTGATGCGGTCACCGCTGGACGTGCCCGCGGCAAAGACGTGGTGCTGGTGGACACCGCCGGGCGCTTGCCCACGCAGCTGCACCTGATGGAAGAGCTGAAGAAAATCAAACGCGTGGTGCAAAAGGCTGATGCCACCGCCCCGCACGAGGTGCTGCTGGTGATTGACGGCAACACCGGGCAAAACGCGCTGGCACAAGTGAAGGCGTTTGACGAAGCTCTGGGCTTGACTGGTTTGATCGTCACCAAGCTCGATGGCACCGCCAAAGGTGGCGTGCTGGCTGCGATTGCGCGCGAAAAACCCGTGCCGGTGTATTTCATTGGTGTGGGCGAGAAAATTGACGAGCTCGAGACCTTCAACGCCCGAGAATTCGCCCAGGCCCTGCTGGGCTAGAGCTGGGTTGATAGAGGGGATAATGTCGGGTCAAAGACGGGACACCATGACGAACCAATTCGATAAAAAATCCCAAGCCTGGTCGGCGCTTTTTTCAGAGCCCATGAGCGACCTGGTCAAGCGTTACACCGCCAGCGTGTTTTTCGACAAACGCCTGTGGGACGCTGACATCACTGGCAGCCTGGCCCACGCCGAAATGCTGGCCGCACAAGGCATCATCAGCGCGCAAGACCATGCGGACATTCAGCGTGGCATGGCGCAAATTCGCGCGTCCATCGAGGCTGGCACCTTTGACTGGCAGCTTGACCTGGAAGACGTGCACCTCAACATCGAAGCGCGCCTGACCCAATTGGTGGGCGATGCCGGCAAACGCCTGCACACCGGGCGCAGCCGCAACGACCAGGTAGCTACCGACGTGCGCCTTTGGTTGCGTGGCGAGATTGACGCCATCTCAGGCTTGTTGGTTGAGTTGCAAAACTCTTTGCTGGATGTAGCCGAGAAAAACATCGACGTCATCTTGCCCGGCTTCACGCATTTGCAAGTAGCCCAGCCGGTGAGCTTTGGCCACCACATGCTGGCCTATGTGGAAATGTTTGCGCGCGACGCGGAGCGACTCGCTGATGTGCGCAAACGTGTGAACCGCCTACCCTTGGGTTCAGCCGCGCTGGCGGGCACCAGCTACCCGCTGGACCGCGAGCGTGTGGCCCGCAGCCTGGGCATGGTTGATGAACACGGCCAAGCACAGGTCTGTCAAAACAGCTTGGACGGTGTGAGCGACCGCGATTTTGCGATCGAGTTCACCGCGGCCGCGAGCCTGTGCATGGTGCACATCAGCCGCCTGAGCGAAGAGCTGATTTTGTGGATGAGCCAGAACTTTGGCTTCATCAAAATCGCCGACCGCTTCACCACCGGCAGCTCCATCATGCCGCAGAAGAAAAACCCCGATGTGCCCGAACTCGCGCGCGGCAAGACGGGGCGGGTGGTGGGTCACCTGATGGGGCTGATCACCCTCATGAAGGGGCAACCCCTGGCCTACAACAAGGACAACCAGGAAGACAAGGAACCGTTGTTTGACACGGTGGACACGCTGCGCGACACCCTGCGCATCTTCAGCGAGATGATTGGCGGCGAAGTGAACCCCGCCACGGGGCAGAAGGAAGGCGGCCTGCAGGTGAATCCGTCCGCGATGGAAGCGGCCGCCCAGAAGGGCTACGCCACCGCCACCGACCTGGCCGACTACCTGGTGAAGAAGGGCTTGCCCTTTCGCGACGCCCACGAAACGGTGGCGCACGCCGTCAAGGCGGCCAGCAGCCATCAATGCGATCTCTCCGAATTGCCGCTCACGGTGCTGCAGGGATTTCACCCGTCCATCGAACAGGACGTCTACCCGGTGCTCAGCCTGCGTGGCTCGCTGCAAGCGCGCAACACCCTGGGAGGCACGGCGCCGGTGCAAGTGCAGGCTCAGATCGAGCGGCATCACCAGCGCTTGAAGTAAATGTGGTCGGGTTGTCCCGGTTTTCACAGCCACCCCGGTGGGGTGGCGCTAGGATGCACCCGCTGCTGTTCGCAACCCGCGAGGAACTTATGACCGTCATCACCAACATTGAAGATCTGCGTGTTCTGGCCCAGCGGCGCGTGCCGCGCATGTTCTATGACTATGCCGATTCCGGCAGCTGGACCGAAAGCACCTACCGCGCCAACGAGTCGGATTTCCGGAAGATCAAGCTGCGCCAGCGCGTGGCCGTCAACATGGAAGGCCGCAGCACCGCCACCACCATGATCGGCCAGCCGGTGGCCATGCCCGTGGCGATTGCGCCCACCGGCTTGACCGGCATGCAACATGCCGACGGCGAGATCCTGGCGGCGCGGGCGGCCAAGGCCTTTGGCATTCCGTTCACCCTCTCCACCATGAGCATCTGCTCGATCGAGGACGTGGCCCAAGGCACCGACGGCCATCCGTTCTGGTTCCAGTTGTATGTGATGCGCGACCGTGATTTCATCGGCCGCCTGATCGACCGCGCCAAGGCGGCGGGTTGTTCGGCCCTGGTGATCACGCTGGACCTGCAAATCCTGGGTCAGCGCCACAAGGACTTGAAAAACGGCTTGTCCGCGCCCCCGAAGCTCACCCTCCCGAACATCCTCAACATGATGACCAAGCCGCGTTGGTGCCTGGGCATGCTGGGCACCCAGCGGCGCGAGTTTGGCAACATCGTGGGCCACGTCAAGGGCGTGGAGAACATGAGCTCGCTCTCCTCCTGGACTGCCCAGCAATTCGACCCGCGTCTGAACTGGGGCGATGTGGAATGGATCAAGAACCGCTGGGGCGGCAAGATCATCCTCAAGGGCATTCAGGACGTGGAAGATGCCAAGCTGGCTGTGGCCAGCGGGGCCGATGCACTCATCGTCTCCAACCACGGCGGGCGTCAGCTCGACGGGGCCGAGTCCAGCATCAACTCGCTGCCAGCCATCGTGGACGCGGTGGGCAGCCAGATTGAAGTGCACATGGACGGTGGCATCCGAAGCGGCCAGGACGTGCTCAAGGCTGTGGCATTGGGGGCCAAGGGCACCTACATTGGTCGCTCCATGCTGTATGGCCTGGGCGCCATGGGCGAGGCGGGTGTCAGCAAGGCCCTGCAGATCATCCACAACGAACTCGACCTGACCATGGCCTTCTGCGGTCACACCCAGATCGGGACTGTGAACCAGAACATTTTGTTGCCGGGCACGTTCCCGAAGGTTTGAAGCGATCAGCCCGTCTGGGTGCGGGTTGCTTCAATGGGTTTGACGCGCAGGCGCAATCCCAGGGCTTGCAACACCTTCATCACGGTGGGCAGTCGTGGCTGTGCGCCAGGCGTGAGGGCCTTGTACAAACTCTCTCGCCCCAACCCGGCCCTGCGGGCCAAGTCGGTCATGCCGCGTGCCCGCGCCACATCGCCCAGCGCCAACAACAGCAAATCCGGATCTTCCTCCTCCAGCACGGCATCGAGGTAAGCCGCCACGGAAGCCTCATCCGTCAGATAGTTGGCCGCATCGAAAGGCACCAGCGTGGGTGTTTTCTGGATAGAGCTCATGGTTCTAACCCTTCATCAAGCAAGTCACGCAACAACCGTTGCGCACGTCGTATGTCGTCAGGCTGGGTCGATTTGTCGCCGCCGGCCAACATCACCATCAAAATGCCGTTGACGCGGGTGAAGTACAAACGCCACCCGGGTCCCCAGTGCAATCGCATTTCTGCCAACCCACCCCCCAAGGACTTCCAATCACCCAGATGCCCCATCCCCGCCTGACGCAGACGCGCTGTGATTCGCGCTCGGGTAGCGCCATCCTTGAGTTGGGACAGCCAGGCATTGAACTCGGGAGTCAGTTGAACATCGACCGCCATGATTGTATCCAATTGAATACGATTGCGCACAACCCGACTGACCTTGGGGCGCCAGCCATTGAGTGTGCCGCCCGCCATAAACGGATGTGTATCAGCCACTCACAGGACATGAAAGCTTCGGTTAACCTCAGCCATACGAATTTGCTATTCAGGACGTGATCTCGCCCCCGCTTACTCGCCGCATCGCCCATCTCGACATGGACGCTTTCTATGCGTCGGTCGAGTTGTTGCGCTATCCGCAGTTGAAGGGGCTGCCTGTGGTGATTGGCGGGAGCCGGCACCGCGAAGAGGCGTTGACCGAACGGCTGCAAGCGGCCTATCCCGAGGTGGACTGGGGTGTCACGCCCAAGAGCGAAATTCCGGTCACGTTTTTTCAAACGCTCGGGAAATATGCAGGACGCGGCGTGATCACCACCGCCACCTACGCGGCGCGGCAATTCGGCATTGGCTCGGCGATGGGCCTGATGAAAGCGGCCAAGCTGTGTCCGCAGGCCTTGCTGTTGCCGGTGGACTTTGACCGCTACCGGCAGTTTTCACGTCAGTTCAAGGCGGTGATCACCGAGGTCGCCCCGGTCATGGAAGACCGTGGGGTCGATGAGGTGTACATCGATTTCACCGAGGTGCCCGGCGGTCAGCGTGAAGGGGGGCGCGCCCTGGCCCGACTGATCCAGCGCGGCATCCTGGATGCGACCGGACTGACTTGTTCGATTGGCGTGGCACCCAACAAGCTGCTGGCCAAGATGGCGAGCGAGTTCAACAAGCCCAATGGTATTTCCATCGTGCTCGACGACGACCTGAGCACACGCATCTGGCCGTTGCCGTGCCGGAAGATCAATGGCATCGGTCCCAAGGCGGAGGCCAAGCTGGCCGCCGCCCACATCCACACCATTGGCGAATTGGCGCAGGCGCCGCGCGACTGGCTGATCGCCCACTTTGGCAACAGCTACGGCGCCTGGCTGCATGAAGCCTCGCATGGCCGAGACGACAGGCCGGTGGTCACGCACAGCGAACCGGTGACCCTCAGCCGGGAAACCACGTTCGAGCGCGACTTGCATGCGGTGCAGGACCGCGAGGCCTTGGGCGCCATCTTCACCCGGCTGTGCGAGCAAGTCGCTCAGGACCTGCAACGCAAGGGCTATCTGGGTCGCACGATTGGCATCAAGCTGCGCTACGACAACTTCAAGAGCGTCACGCGGGACCAGAGCATCGAGTTCTACACCGCCGATGCGGCCACCCTGCGCCGTGTGGCAGGGCTGTGTCTCAAACGCGTGGACCTGCAACGACGTCTGCGTTTGCTGGGTGTGCGGGTGAGTTCACTGGTGCCCAGCGACGGGCTGAATCAAAAACCCTGGTCGGCCCTCCATGCCACACCGCCCGACCAACCGGTGCAGGAGGAACTGCCAGGACTGCACGCGGATGCGTCCCGCGGCTGACGCGCCCATCAGGATGTCCTGCGGTTGGTCATCGGGTGCTGGGGAGGGGCACAGGCTTCTCAGCAGACGCCCTGCGTGGACAACCCCATCGCTCACTGCCGCGCCGTGCGCACACTGCGCGGCAGGTTCTGCGGGTGGCTGGTGCGAAAGGGATTGATGTCCAGCCCGCCCCGGCGCGTGTAACGCGCATACACCATCAGCTGCGAAGGCCAGCATTGCCGCCAGATGTCCATGAAGATGCGCTCCACGCAGTGTTCATGGAATTCGTTGTGGTTGCGAAAACTCACCAGGTATTGCAGCAAGCCTGCCTGATCGATCTGGGGCCCGTGGTAACGGATCTGCACACTTCCCCAATCGGGTTGACCCGTCACCAGGCAATTGCTTTTGAGCAACTGGCTCGTCAGGGTTTCCGTGACCGGCGGCTCGTCAAACTGGGCGGTCAGCAATTCGGGCGCGGGTTGGTAGTGGGTGCATTCCAGGTCGAGCCGGTCCAGATTCAAGCCCTCCAGTTCCTGCACCCCCTCGCGTGCAAACGCCTCCGGTTGCACCAACTGCACGCCGGCGGCACCGGTGCGGCCCGAGCCCTGCCACAGCGCCGCGGACAGGTCGGCACGGATCCGCGCCACCACGTCGTCAGGACCGGCCAGGCGCGCGTTGGCAAAGCTGCCCAGGTAGAGCTTCAGTGACTTGCTCTCCACGATGTTGGGCGAATCCGCCGGCACCACCAGGCGCGCCAGCGCAACCTGCGGCTTGCCCCTAGGATTGAGCCAGCTGAGTTCGTAGGCGGTCCACAGGTCGGCCCCCATGAAGACCGGTGGTTCTGCCACGCCAATCAAGGCGCGCTGCGTGGCGCGCGCCATGGGAAACAACACCTCGGGGGCGTAGTCGGTGGGGTAGCTGGCGCTTTTGCCCAGCGGTGAGAGTTCAGGCGTGCTCATGCAGGAATTGAATCAGACGGGGTAAGAATTGTTGCAACAGCCCCGGCGGTATGTCGTGCCCCATGCCGTCGATCACTTGCAAACGCGCACCGGGGATACGGCGGGCCGTGTCCTCGCCGCAGGGCAGCGGCAGGAGCGGGTCCTCACGGCCATGGATCACCAGCGTGGGACGGGTGATGTCGGCGAGCAACTCATGGCGGTCGGCATCGCTCATCACCGCCAGGGTTTGTCGCAGCACCCCTGAGGGGCGGTAGGCACGTTGCACAGCCTGCCGAAGTCGCTCCCCCACCACCCCGGGATCTTCGCGTTCGGCGGGGCTGGCGATCATGTTGAGCAAGCGTTGCGTGTTGAGGATGGCTTGCTCCAGCCCCGGGTTGAGCGACGGGGTGGCCATGGCCTTGAGCACCTGCGGCTGCGGCCCTGGCAAATCCGGTGCACCGCTGGAACTCATCCAGCTCACCAGCGAGATCACCCGCTCGGGCGCCGTCCAGGCCATGCGCTGGGCAATCATGCCACCCATGCTCACCCCGATCACATGGGCGCGTTCGATGTGCAACGCATCCAGCACACCCAACGTATCGCGGGCCATGTCCTGCAGGCTGTAGGGTTTGCGCATCGACCATCCCAGGCGATGCTTCAAGCCATTCCACAGCAGGTTGGGCACGCCCCAGTCATCGAACCCCGTGGACAAGCCCGCATCCCGGTTGTCCAGACGGATCACCCGGAAGCCCGCCTGATCGAGGCCTTGCAGCAAGGGCGTGGGCCAGGCCGTGAGTTGCATGCCCAGGCCCATGATGAGCAACACCGCCGGGCGCTCACGCTGGCCAGAATCTTCAACCTCCAGTTCGATGCCGTTGGCTGGAATGCGCATGATGCCGTCAGGCCGCCTCGCGCCGGAACACCAGCCGGTCGGGCTCGGACACGGCTGGCGCAAAGGCATAGCCCTCGAGGTTGAATTTCTCGAGCGCGGCGGGTGTTTTCACCCGCTGGGTGATGGCGTAACGGGCCATCAGACCGCGGGCGCGTTTGGCCATGAAGCTGATGATCTTGTAGCCCGGGCCCTTGCGCTCCTCGAACACACAGTCGATCACGCGGGCCTGCAAGGCCTTGCGGTCCACCGCCTTGAAATACTCCTGCGATGCCAGGTTGACGAGGACGGGTTGCGGGTGAGACGCCACCTGGGCCTGCAAGTGATCGGCCAGCGTGCGGCCCCAGAATTTGTACAGGTTGTTGCCGTGGGCATTGGCCAGTGCTGTGCCCATTTCGAGCCGGTAGGGCTGCATCCAGTCCAGCGGGCGCAACACGCCATACAAGCCACTCAGGATGGCGATGTGGGCCTGGGCCCATTCCAGTTCCTTGGGTTTGAGCGAGCGGGCATCCAGGCCTTCGTAGACATCCCCATTGAACGCCAGTAATGCCTGACGCGAATTCTTGGCCGTGAACTTCGGTGACCAGGTTTTGTAGCGGGCGACATTCAAATCCGACAGGGCCTCGCTCAAGTCCATCAAGTCGGCAATGTCGGCCGGGGATTTTGTCTTCAGCAAGCCAATCAGTTCACTCGATTGCCGGATGAACTGCGGTTCGGTGTGCGGCACTTCACCCAGCGGGGTGTCGTAGTCAAGCGATTTGGCGGGCGACAGCAGAAACAACATACGAACCTCATCCGGATCAGGCAGTGCGCAACCCCAGCTGGGTCATCGCGCACGAATTGTGTCACGCCCTAGCGCAAGTCCGTCCGAAGGCTGGCGAGAGTCAGCGCGTGGATCGGGGTTTCAGCCAGGTAGTGGGGATGGTCGCAGCCCAGGGCGACCGCGGCACCCGACTGGATGGCCAACACCTGGGCCGTCGTGAACTGAAAACGCACAAAGTGCACGGCCGAGGTTTTGTCTGCGCGCTCGCGGTCAAGGTCTTCATCTGCCAGCGCGTAGACCCGCGAGGTCGAGGTCGAGGTCGAGGTCGAGGGCATGGGCGACGGCATCTGCTGTTGTGTTGGCGTGCCCCAGGGTGACTGCAGGTCTACCGCGACGTAGAGGTGATCCTCGATGCCCCGGAGACGACGGAGTTCGCGCTGGCGTTCCTCGACATTCGGGTACGCCAGCATCACCGTGGCCGTCCAGTTGCTGCCGTCCGGCACCAGCGGCGCATAGGCCTCGATTTCGGCACGGATACCGGTCTCCTCGAAGATTTTTTCGAGGTGCAGCATCTCCTGGATCTGGTAGCGAATGGTCCACTCGCTCTCAAACTGCACACTGAGGTGCTGGCCCAGGTCCACGGTGCGTTGCCGCCGGTGGGCGATCACCTCGCCCCTGTGTTCTTTCCGGTACCGGGCGTAGGCCTCAAGGGTCAGGAGGTTGTCGGGGGTGATGCGACCGGTCAGTTGCATGGCGGCGGCGTGTCCCTCAGTCCTGGAAATGTTCCAGGGCCTTCGCGTAGCGGTTGGCGTGCGAGCGCTCCGCCTTGGCCAGGATTTCAAACCAGTCGGCAATTTCGTCCAGGCCTTCTTCCCGCGCCGTCTTGGCCATGCCGGGGTACATGTCGGTGTACTCGTGGTTTTCGCCGGCCATGGCCGCCAGCAGGTTTTGCCGAGTCGAGCCAAAGGGCAGTCCCGTGGTCGGGTCCCCGCACTGCTCCAACCACTCGAGGTGGCCATGGGCATGGCCCGTCTCACCCTGCGCGGTGGAACGGAACAGGGCCGCCACGTCGACCTGCCCCTCCAGATCGGCCTTGTTGGCGAAATACAGGTAGCGGCGATTGGCCTGTGCCTCGCTGGCGAACGCGGTCTTGAGGTTTTCTTCGGTCTGGGAGCCTTTGAGTACAGCCACGCGAATCTCCTGGGGGTTGGTGATGGGGTGGAACCACGGCCCATGCATCAACCCGAATTATCGGGGTCAGGTACCGGTTTGGACAGGGATGTCACCAACATAACGCATAGAATTTCCGCCATGTGAACAGTGCCTTCGCTGCAGGACCACCACCATGCCATCCCATCCCAGCCCTGACTTCGCCCAGGTGGCTTACACCAATGGTTATGAGTTCACTGAAGGATCCGGCTACACCTTGCCCGAATACCCGTTTGTCCCTCCCCCCGAACTGACCCATGGCACCCTTGGTCGTCATGACATCGTGATCGTGGGCGGCGGCATCACCGGCCTCACGCTGGCCTGCGGCCTGGCAGCCCGTGGCGTGCGTGCCGTCCTGCTGGACGAGGACAACACGGTGGGCGTCAAGGGCGCATCGTCCCGCGGCATCTGCTACACGCAAAAGTCGCTCGAAATCTTTCAGCGCCTGGGCATCTACGAGCGTATTGCGGCCAAAGGCATCCAGTGGAGCGTGGGGCGCACCTTTGCCGGTGACGACGAGGTGTTCTCTTTCGACCTTAAGGCGCAGGGCAACTTCAACCTCAGCCAGCAACCACCGTTCATCAACATCCAGCAGTTTTACATCGAGGGTTACCTGGTCGAGCGCATCGCCGAACTCAATGCCCGCCAACCCAGTGTTGACATGCGCTGGCAATCCCGAGTGACCGGGTTTGAGCAGCGCGATGGACACGCGCGGCTGACCATCAACACCCCCGAGGGCGATTACGCGCTGGACGCCACCTACGTGATCGATGCCACCGGTTCACACACGCCCTTTCACCAGTGGTGCGGTGCCACCATGGACAGCAAGCGCGGCGACGACCGCTGGTGCATCGCCGATGTGCGCTTCCGCGATACCCCACCCACCGAGCGCCACACCTGGATCGAGGCCCCGTTCAACGAAGACCGCGCCGTCTGGCAACACCTCATGGGCGACGATGTCTGGCGCATCGACTACCAGATGGCACCCAACGCCGACCCGGCCTTTGTCAGCCGCGAGGACCAGGTGCGTGAACGCCTGCAGCGCCAGTTTGGCGACGACGTCGACTGTGAGATCGTCTGGGTCGGGCCCTACGCCTACCGCAGCCAGTGCCTGCACCAGTTGCGCATCGGCAGCGTGTTCTTCATGGGCGACACCGCCAAGGTGGTGAGCCCCTTTGGCGCCCGTGGCGGCAACACCGGGATTGCGGACGCGGACAACCTGGCGTGGAAACTCGCGGCGGTGCTGCGGGGCCGTGCCCCCGATCAACTGCTCAACAGCTTCAACCACGAGCGGCTGCAGGCAGCGCAACAGAACGTGCTGGTCACCAACCGCACGGCACGCTTTCTGCGCCCTGCTTCGCCGCAAGAGTACCTGTTTCGCCGCGCCGCCATCAGCCTGGCCAAGCGACACCCCTTTGGACGTCTGATGGTGAACACCGGTCGCATGGCCGTGGCCAACACCTACACCCGCAGCCCGGCCTGCGCGGCCAACGCCGGGGTCTCGGTGCAGAACGTGGCGTTTGGCTGGGCAGATGGGTCTGCGGGCTGCGTCAACGAGTTGTTGCAGTGGTCGGGCGAAGACTTGCTGCTGCTGGTCTTTGGCCGTCAATCAGCGGCCGTCCTGAACCGGATCCGCCAGCTGACCGCGCACACCCCGATGAAAGCCGTGCAGGTGCTGGCCCCTGGCGAGCGCGTGCAGGGCCGCGAGCATGTGCTCGACACGGAAGGCCGTTTGCGGCAGGCGTGTCAGGCCTCAGGCCAGGCCTGGGCACTGGTCCGTCCCGACAGCTACCTGGCCGCCACCGGGGCGGATTGGGAATCCACGCTGGTGCGACAACTGGCACGCGCGCTGGCTGTGGCCTGACGGCGCAGTGCCCAGGGCGCTGCGGCTGTCCTGCCCCGGAGTGGCGCGGCGTGGCCGGAACCATCACCCGGATAAAATTGTCAGCTGTTCATGTGCGCAGCGTCGCACCCCTGAGCCCCGACGTCTGAGCGCACGGGGCTCGGCCTTCTCCCGTTGGAACCCTTCCCCATGAGCCAAAGCCCCGCGCAACCCGGCCTGCAGAGCCTGTCCAAATCGTTCGAACCCGCCGAACTCGAAGCCCACTGGGGTCCCGAGTGGGAGCGCCGTGGCCTGGGCCTGGCGGGCCACCGGGGGAGCGGGCAGCCCAAGTCTGATGAAGCCTCGTTTGCCATCCAGTTGCCCCCGCCCAACGTGACCGGCACGCTGCACATGGGTCATGCGTTCAACCAAACCATCATGGACAGCCTGACCCGCTACCACCGCATGCGCGGGCACAACACGGCCTGGATCCCGGGCACCGACCACGCCGGCATTGCCACCCAGATCGTGGTGGAGCGACAGCTGCAGGAGCAAGGCATCCAGCGTCATGACATGGGCCCGACCCCGGCCGAGGCGCGCAAGAATTTCGTCGCCAAGGTGTGGGAATGGAAAGAGCAGTCCGGCAACACCATCACCCGCCAGATGCGCCGCATGGGCGACACGGTGGACTGGAGCCGCGAGTACTTCACCATGGACGACAAGCTCTCCACCGTGGTGACCGACACCTTTGTGCGCCTGTATGAGCAAGGCCTGATCTACCGTGGCAAACGACTGGTCAACTGGGACCCGGTGCTGATGAGCGCCGTCTCCGACCTGGAAGTCGAGAGCGAAGAGGAAGACGGCTCGCTGTGGCACATCTGCTACCCCTTCGCCAACGGCCCGCAGCGCGTGGGCGGCGAGACCGCACGCGGCCTGGTGGTGGCCACCACCCGCCCCGAAACCCTGCTGGGCGACGTGGCAGTGATGGTGCACCCGGAAGACGAGCGCTATGCCCACCTGATCGGCCAGCCCGTGCAACTGCCGCTGTGTGGTCGCACCATTCCCATCATCGCCGACGACTACGTGGACCGCGAATTCGGCACCGGCGTGGTGAAGGTCACGCCCGCGCACGATGTCAACGACTACGCCGTGGGCCAGCGTCACCAGCTGCCCATCATCGGCGTGCTGCACCTCAACGCCACCATCAACGACCACGCACCCGAGCCCTACCGCGGCCTGGACCGCTTCGCCGCGCGCAAGGCCGTGGTGGCGGACCTGGACAGCGCCGGCCTGCTGGTGGAGATCAAGAAGCACAAGCTGATGGTGCCGCGTTGCGCGCGCACCGGCCAGGTGGTTGAACCCATGCTCACCGACCAGTGGTTCGTCGCCATGAACAAAGTCAGCGAACAAGACCCCACGGGAAAAAGCATTGCGCAAAAAGCCATCGATGCCGTCACCAGCGGTCAGGTGCGCTTTGTGCCCGAGAACTGGGTCAACACCTACAACCAGTGGATGAACAACATCCAGGACTGGTGCATC
>CALBSC010000050.1 GCA_937927685.1 uncultured Burkholderiales bacterium
CTGCAATGCGACAGTCATGGGGGCTGATTGAGCATCATCTTCAATCAGTTCAGCCGGCAGATTTCCCTCTTTATCGAGCAGCGTATCCAGGGGTACGGGCTCCATATCGAATTTCATGATCCGTCGGATCCTGTCCTCGGGTATCTCCATCCGATCCGATAAGAGGGAAACGTCTGGCTTGGTCCCGTGCTCCTGGAAATATTGACGAGAGATCCGGTTGAGTTTGTTGATGACTTCGATCATGTGCACCGGAATACGAATGGTACGTGCCTGGTCGGCGACGGCACGGGTAACGGCTTGACGGATCCACCAGGTGGCATAAGTTGAGAACTTGTAGCCACGACGATATTGAAATTTGTCCACAGCCTTCATCAGGCCGATATTTCCTTCCTGAAGAAGATCCAGGAATTCCAGTCCGCGATTGGTGTATTTCTTTGCGATCGAAAGCACGAGCCGAAGGTTGGCTTCGATCATTTCTTTCTTGGCATCTCGGCAGGCGCTCTCGCCAGCGTTCATGCGCTTGTTGATGTCCTTGAGTTCATCCAGTGGAACCACAACGCGACATTGCAAATCGATCAGATTTCGTTGAATATCCTGAATCTGTGAAATGTTCCGACCCATGTTGGCAGACCAGGGCATGCTGGAAGCAGACTGCTTCTCTATCCACTTGAGTTCGAGCAGATGTGAAGCGACACGGTTACCCGTCTTGTCACGGCCACTGAATGCGGCCAGGAACTGGTCCTGCGGATAACCGCACCTGTCCACGATGATGCGGCGCAGTTCGCGCTCTTTTTTCCGCACATCGTTCACTTGGCCTCGCACCATTTCGCAAAGCTTTTCAATCACCTTGGCGGTGAAGCGGATGGTCATCAGCTCTTCAGATAGCGCAGTCTGAGCCCTGTCGTAGTTAGGCGTTCCCCAGCCCTCCTTGTCGTAGACCTGGTGCAACACTTCAAACAGATTGGCTATCTGGTCAAAACGTTCCAGAGCCTGGATTTTCAGTTCTTCGAGCTGCTTGGTCTGGGCTTGGGAATCGCCATGGCTTTCGTCTTCATCGGCATCGTCGAATTCGTCGAAATCATCATCGGCCACATAGTCGTCGGAGTCGTTGAGTTTGGTAAAGCCATCGACGATGACTGAGACGTTGACTTTTTCTTCTCGGATTTCAATGGCCATAGCCAGGATTACAGCGATGGTGGCGGGCGATGCGCTGATCGCCTCCATCATGTCCATCAAGCCTTTCTCGATGCGCTTGGCTACTTTGATTTCACCTTCACGTGACAACAGTTCAGCCTTGCCCATTTCGCGCATGTAGAGGCGTCCTGGGTCGTTGGATGATCCCGAAAGGTCGTCCAGGTATTCGAGTGCGCTA
>CALBSC010000051.1 GCA_937927685.1 uncultured Burkholderiales bacterium
CTTGGCATCGGTCATGGGTGTGTGGCGTGTGGGTGAATCGCTATTGTGGCGCAAGGCATTGCACGCTCCGTACAGACCAAACATTCTCCGAGCCACGCCCCGGAAAATGGCAACGCGGTCGAAAAAAGGGACAATCCCGACCATGAAACGCTCCTGGCTTCTTTTTTCGCAATCGGTGACGGTGCTGCTGGCCATCTGGTTTGTCGTCGCCACCCTCAAACCTGAATGGCTGCAAGGCGTGCAACGCAGCGCTGGCGGCATGACCCTGCTGCAAGCCCCCGCCAGCAGCACCGAGTCGCGCGCCGCGGGCAGCCTGAGCGGTGCGGCACAAAAAGCGTCCCCGGCGGTGGTCAGCATCAACACCAGCAAAGCCAAACAAGCCAAGCCACAAGACCCCTGGTCACGTTACTTTCACGGCGACCCGGACGAAGACAACTCGGCAGGCCTGGGCAGCGGCGTGATTGTCAGTCCCGAGGGGCATATCCTCACCAACAACCATGTGGTTGAGGAAGCCGACGACATCGAAGTGGTTCTGACCGATGGCCGCCGGGCGCAAGCCAAGGTGATCGGCACCGACCCGGACAGCGACCTGGCCCTGCTCAAAATCACCATGGACAAACTGCCGGTCATCGTGCTCGGTCAATCGGAAGGCCTGCGTGTGGGCGACATCGCACTGGCCATTGGCAACCCCTTCGGTGTGGGCCAGACCGTGACCTCGGGCATCGTCAGCGCGCTGGGCCGCAACCAACTGGGCATCAACACCTTTGAAAACTTCATTCAGACCGATGCCGCCATCAACCCCGGCAACTCGGGCGGTGCGCTGGTCGACGTGAACGGCCACCTGATCGGCATCAACACCGCCATCTATTCCCGCTCGGGCGGCAACATGGGCATCGGTTTTGCCATTCCAGTGGCCACCGCTTTGTCGGTGATGAAAGACCTGATCCGCGACGGCAAAGTCACACGCGGCTGGATTGGTGTGGAGCCCCAAGACCTGAGCCCGGAACTGGCATCCACCTTCAATCTGCCGTCCACCGCAGGCCAAGACGCCTTGAAAGGCGTGGTCATCACTGGCGTGCTGCAAAACGGGCCAGCAGCCAAAGCAGGCATACGCCCGGGCGATGTGATCGTGAAAGTCAACAGCCAGGCCGTGGGCAATGTGTCTGAGCTGCTCAGCACCGTGGCCAATCTGTCGCCCGGTGCCAAGGCCCAATTGCAGATCTGGCGTCGTCAGGGCCTGACGGACATCACCATCACGCCCGGCCAGCGGCCCACACCGCGCCAACGCTGAAGCGGTCGGTTCAGGCCGCAGGGTCTGCGTCGGGCGCAGGGCGGGCCGGCGCCGGCACCAGTTCAGGTCGCGGTGGGCCGGCGCCCAGCGCACCGGCGCCAAGGGCAAGGACGTGGTCCTGCGCCTGCCGCGCGGCAACGCGCTGCTCGTGGGCGTGGGCGGCTCGGGCAAGCAGTCGCTCACGCGCCTCGCCGCCTACATTGCGCGCCACCGCCTGTTCCAGATCACGCTCACCAAGACGTACAACATGAACGCGCTCAAGGAGGACCTTAAGTCCGTGTACGACACCGCGGGCCACCTGCGCAAGCCCGTGACCTTCCTCTTCACGGACTCGGAGATCAAGGACGAGAACTTCCTGGAGTACATCAACGGCGTGCTGCTCACGGGCGAGGTGGCGGGCCTGTGTCATCGTCAGGTAGGGATCGTTGCGGCTGGCGACGACGATCGCCGGGAACGGGAGCGCAGCTTCGGGCACCGGAGCGAAGCGGGTGAGCCGCCGGTCCAGCGGTCGGTCTTCGACATCGGGCGGGGCGACGAGCAGCGCGCCGATCACGGTGCCGGCTTCGACCGGACCGCCTGCGACTGGCCTACGGGGCTGCTCGTATTCCGCCCACCACGCCACCGCATGGCAACCAAGGCTGTGCGCGGCGAGCACGACCGGCCCCTCGGCGCGCTGGATGGCCAGATTGAGCTTGTTGACCCAGGTGTTGCGATGCGGATCTTCCCAGAGCCCCAGATCGACCCGGCGGCAACGCGGCAGGCGCGCTTCCCATTCGGTTTGCCAGTGGCCGGGGCCGCTGTTGCCAAGGCCTGGCACGGTGAGGATCACCGGCGCGGGCGTCGCAGGCGCAGGGTTGTCCTTCAGAGCATTGATTTCATTGGCCATAGCACGTCTCCGTAGAGGAACTGGCCGGTCGACTCGGTGCACGTCCCGACAGACACACGATTAACTCAAGTTTTTGAGTAGACAATAGGCTGGCGGCAAAGCGGGCGGGGATTTCGCCAGTCCGAGGCCACAGACACGCCGCCTTGCGAAATGGAGCGGGCGTTGCCATGTCCTCGCCGCAGTTGGCGTGCACAATTCGCCGCGAAGACCAATTCACGAACACGCGCAAGAGGCCCACACCATGACGACAATCGATGGCTGGATGCGGCTGCGGCTTGCGGCAGTGCAGCATGTGGTGATACCGGCGCGCGCATGACCGCTGCTGCGCCCTCCTCTGCTGTTTCCCCTCGGCGGCTGCTGGTTTCGATCCACGATGTGTCGCCGCGCTTCGAGGCTCAGGTCGATGCGCTGGCAGATCGGCTGGCGCGGCACGTGGGCGAGGCGAAGTTCGCAATGCTGGTGATCCCCGATCACTGGCGCGGCGCCCCGATTGCAGGAAACGCAGCGTTTGCGGCGAGACTGCGCGGCTGGGCCGATCAGGGCATCGAGATGTTCCTCCACGGCTGGAGCCACAAGGACGAGACGCCCGCTACCGAAGGCCTGGCCGCGATCAAGGGCAAGCACATGACCGCGGGCGAAGGCGAGTTCCTCAACCTGCCGCAGGCCGAAGCGCTGGCCCGCATGCGCGACGGGCGCGCGCTGGTGGAGGACACCATCGGCCGCCCGGTGGCAGGCTTCATCGCGCCGGCGTGGCTCTATGGCGAAGGCGCGCATGCCGCGATGCGCGAACTGGGCTTTGCGCTCAGCGAGGATCACATGAAAGTCTGGCGGCCGGGCAGCGGAGAAGTGCTCGCCAAGGGCCCGGTGATCACCTGGGCGAGCCGCAGCAAGCCGCGTATCGCCAGCTCGCTCGTCGCCGCTGCGCTGGGCCGCGCAGAACGACATCCAGACCCTGGACCCCCATGCGCAGAACCACGCCACCACCAACACCATTGCCGGCTTCGCCTACGAGGGCCTGACCCGCTACAACGACAAGTTCCAGC
>CALBSC010000052.1 GCA_937927685.1 uncultured Burkholderiales bacterium
ACATCTTCAACCTGGGGCATGGCATCAGCCAGTACACCCCGCCCGAACATGTGGCCGCCCTGGTGGAGGCGGTGCACAGTCACTCCCGGCGCTTGCGGCAAGCTGCTTGAAGCACTTGTCAAGCATCACGAAAGTGTTACTCGGCGGGCTACTTATGCACACTTGCGGGGCGCCGTTGTTTTCCATCCACAACACACACCTGATCTCGCCACACCCCGGTCAAATATCTCTAACCCCTTGATTTTGTTAGGATTCATCGCCTGCCAGATTTTCGGGCACTGTAACCAAACCCTTGATTTTCCTAGCGTTGCAGACCGTCCCGAACAACTATCAACAAAGTTATCCACAGAAATGTTGGATGAATATCAAAGTCCTGACGAATCAAGCACTTAGGGGTGTTTTTGAAGCATCCTGTGAGCACCCCGTCGCAACTGCACCCTTGACATGGCCGTCCTGATCTCTGTACTGGTCCAGACCCCGGCTCACAGCGGCCTGGGTGGCGCCTTGCACTACGAGCACAGCCAGGAACTGCCGGTGGGAACCCTGGTCCGCGTGCCATTGGGTCAGCGCGAAATGCTGGGCGTGGTGGTGTCCACAGAGAGTGCAGCCAACCTGCCCGAGGGCACCCAATTGCGGGCCATCACGGGTGTGCTCGAAGGCTTGACGCCGCTGACAGCCCAGTGGATTGAACTCATCGACTTTGCTGCCCATTACTACCAGCGCAGCCCTGGCGAGGTGGCACTCACGGCATTGCCGCCCGCCTTGCGCGATCTCGACTCCACGAAACTCGCTCGCCGGCTCAAACGGCTGCACGCGCACGCAACGCCCTCCGCTGATGAGGCCAGCCCCCGGACATCCGCCGTCCGCCCCGAGCTCACCGACGAGCAGGCACAGGCGTTCGAACAGATTCAGACCGAACCTGGCCCCTTCCTGCTCTTTGGCAGCACGGGCAGCGGCAAGACCGAGGTGTACCTGCGGTGTGTCGAGGCCCTGCTGGAGCAGGACGACCACGCACAGGCCTTGCTGATGGTGCCCGAGATCAACCTCACGCCACAGCTGGAAGCCCGTGTCCACGAACGGCTGGCCCCGCGCTGGGGGTCGCAGGCCATTGTGTCCATGCACAGCGGGCTCACCCCGGCGCAGCGTCTGCGCAGCTGGCTGAGCGCCCACAGCGGACGGGCACGCATCATCCTGGGCACACGCATGTCGATCCTGGCGTCCATGCCGCATCTGAAACTCATCGTGGTCGACGAAGAGCATGACCCCAGCTACAAGCAACAGGAGGGCGCGCGCTATTCCGCCCGCGACCTGGCGGTATACCGCGGTCGCCTGGACCAGGCGCGGGTGATTCTGGGGTCGGCCACGCCCTCGCTGGAGAGCTGGCAACACAGTGAACCTGCTGCGCCTGGAGAAAAGCCACCCCGTTATCGGCGCGTGGCCATGCCCTCGAGGATCGGGCAAGGCGCTTTGCCACAGGTCCGCCGGGTCGACATGAACCTGCAACCCCGTCAAACGGTGTTCTCGGGCGTGCTGCTGGACGCCATGCGCGAGCGCGTTCGCGGCGGCGAGCAAGTGCTGGTGCTGCTCAATCGACGCGGCTACTCACCGGTGTTGCATTGCCGGTCCTGCGGCTGGAAAAGTGAGTGCGCGCACTGCAGCGCCTTTCGGGTTTTTCACAAGATTGACCGCACGCTTCGTTGCCACCATTGCGGCCTGACCGATCGTGTGCCGCGCCACTGCCCGGGCTGCGGGGATGCCGACCTGGGCATGCTCGGTCGCGGCACCGAGATGCTGGAAGAACAACTGGCCGAACTGTTGACCGGCCTGACACGACCCGACGGGCAAGCCGTTCGCATCGCCCGCATCGATGCGGACAGCACCCGCCTGCAAGGCGCCCTGGAGCAGCAACTGGCGCAGGTACACGCCGGCGATGTGGACATCCTGGTAGGAACACAGATGATCGCCAAGGGGCACGACTTTCGGCGCGTGGGCCTCGTGGCCGCGCTGGACCCGGACGGCGCGCTGTTCTCCAGCGACTTCCGCGCCCCTGAACGGCTCTTTGCGTTGCTGATGCAAGCCGGCGGACGCGCCGGCCGTGATGCGGCGTTGACGCGCGAGAACCCCAGCGAGTTGTGGGTTCAGACCTTTCACCCGCAACACCCGTTGTTTGAGGCCCTGCGCCAACACGACTACCCGTCCTTCGCCCGCCAACAACTCGAAGAGCGCGCGCAAGCGGGCATGCCCCCCTTCAGCGCGCAAGCACTGGTGCGGGCCGAGGCCCGGCAACAGGAAGCCGCGCAAGCCTTTCTGAATGCTGCACGTGAAGCCGGGGAGGCCCTGCTGAGCAACATGCCCGGCCACGCCGAGCTGGGGCCGGGAGAAGGACTGGCGCTCTTTGCCGCCGTCCCCATGAGCCTGCAACGCGTCGCCAATGTGGAGCGTGCGCAGATGCTGATTGAAAGCCCTTCGCGTGCCGGGTTGCAGCGTTTCCTGACCCGCTGGCATCCGGTGCTGCACAGCCTGCGCCAGCAACACCGGCAGGTGATTCGCTGGGCCGTGGATGTCGATCCGCAAAGCATCTGAGGCCACACACCATGAGGTCACACGCGGCCGCTGGGGACGCAGACCTCGCCGCCTGGTCGACGCGACGATCCTTTCAGCCGCGCAACACCGCCACAAAGCCCGAAAACGTCAGGAAGGCCGCTGCGGTGGACAGCAAGATGATGCGCGCAATCCGTCCGGTGTCGGCGCCAAACCGCTCAGACAGCAGGGCCACGTTGCTGGCACTGGGCAACGCCGCCACCAACGTGACCACCATCAGGGCAAACGGATCAATGCGCACACCCCACTGCATGGCGGCGGTTCCCACCAGCAACACCAGCAAGGGGTGTAACAGCAATTTGATGAACGCAATGGGGACATAGTCGCGCAAGGGCATGGACTTGGGCGCGGTTCCGCTGTCGCTGCTGTGGGCTCGAAGGGCCGAACGCGCCAACACCGCGCCGATGGTGAACAAGGCCACCGGGGAGGCCGCATCGGCCAGCAAGCCCAGCGTCTTATCCACAGGCGCGGGCCACTTCACCTGCTGCGCGGACGTGATGGCGCCCAGCACAATGGCCCAAGGCATCGGATTGGCCAACACCCCCTTGAGTGCCTGTCGTGCGGCCTTGCCCGCTCCGTGTTCGTCCGCGCCGTCCAGGCGCGACAAGGCAATGCACAGCGAGGCCGTGAACAGCAAGTCCACCACAATGCTCACGATGGCCGGACCGGCCGACGCCGCGCCGAGCAGAGCCACCAGCAAGGGCACCCCCATGAAACCGGTGTTAGGGAAGGCGGCCACCAGGGCGCCAAACGCAGCATCGTTCCAGCCAATGCGGGGGTTGCGGGTGACCGTCACCACAAACCCCACCATCAGCAGGGCGCAGAACAAATACATCAGAAACAGCGGCACATCGAGCAACTGCGCAATGGGCGTGGACGAGCCAAAGCGGTACAAGAGACACGGCAGGGCGAAATACAACACAAAGGTGTTGAGCCCCGCGATGGACTCGATGGGTAGCCAGCGCCAGCGCGTGGCCAGATAGCCCGCCAGCACCAGTGCGAAAAAGGGGAACGTGACCGCCAGGATTTCTGCCATGCCCTCTATTCTGCCCGTATGATCAGGCGCTTTGCCCGACCAGTGGCCTTGCCCACTGTCGAGGGCACCTCTGCTCCCCTCCCATGTCTTCCGGTTTGAATCTCGCGCAACAAGAAGCGGTCAACTACCTGCAGGGGCCTTGCCTCGTGCTGGCCGGAGCAGGTTCTGGCAAAACACGCGTGATCACCCACAAGATCGCTCGCCTCATCCAGACCGGGCTGGAGCCCGAGCGGATTGCAGCCATCACCTTCACCAATAAGGCGGCCGCCGAGATGCGTGAGCGAGCCCGGGGCTTGATCGGCAAAAACGCGTCCAAGGTGCTGATCTGCACCTTTCACGCATTGGGCGTTCGCATGATGCGCGAGGACGGAGCACTCCTGGGCCTCAAACCCCAGTTCAGCATTCTGGACAGTGACGATGTGGTCAGTCTGCTCAAGGATGCCGGCGGCACCACCGACGCGGCCACCGCGCGTGAATGGCAATGGACCATCAGCCGCTGGAAAAACATGGGGCTCTCGGCCGCGCAGGCCGAAGCCCTGGCGGCGGACGACAGCGAACGCATCACGGCGCGCATCATGGCGCGCTACGAGGAACGGCTGACCGCTTTTCAAAGCGTGGACTTCGATGACCTCATCAGCCTGCCCATGAAGCTCCTGCGCGACCACGAAGAAGCCCGTCAACGCTGGCAAGCCCGCCTGGGCCATGTGCTGGTGGATGAATACCAGGACACCAACGCCATCCAGTACGAACTGATGAAGCTGCTGGTGGGCTACCCGCATCGCCCCGATGCACGCTTCACGGCCGTGGGTGACGATGACCAGTCCATTTATGGCTGGCGCGGCGCCACCCTGGACAACCTGCGTCAACTGCCCGTGGATTTCCCGCGCCTCAAGCTGATCAAGCTCGAGCAGAACTACCGATCCACCAGCGCCATCCTGCGTGCCGCCAACAACGTCATCCAGCCCAACCCCAAACTGTTTCCCAAAACCCTGTTCTCGGAGTTGGGTGAAGGTGAACCCGTGCGGGTGGTCGATGCCGACAACGAAGAGCACGAAGCAGAGCGCGTCGTGGCACGCATCCAGTCGCTGCGTGCCGGCACCACGGTGGAGGGCAGCGGAACCCTGCGTGAATGGAAAGACTTTGCCGTGCTGTACCGCGCCAACCACCAGGCCCGCATCCTGGAGCAAGCGTTTCGCAAAGCCAATATTCCCTACAAGGTGTCCGGCGGTCAGAGTTTTTTTGATCGCGCCGAGATCCGCGACCTGTGCGCCTGGATGCGCCTGATCGTCAACAACGAGGACGACCCGGCTTTCGTGCGAGCGGTCACCACGCCCAAACGTGGCATCGGCCATCAAACCTTGCAAAGCCTGGGGCAGTTTGCCTCGCAATACAAACTCAGCCTGTTTGAAGCCCTGTTCAGCAGCAGCCTGGGCTCGGTGCTCTCCGCCCGCGCCATCGGCAGCCTGCACGAATTCGGCCGCTATGTGAACGACCTCGAATTCCGTGCCCGTCACACCACCGGCGCCGAAGATGCACAGCGCTGGCTGGCCGACTGGCTCAAAGACATCGATTACGAAAAGCACCTCTACGACAACGAGGACAACGAAAAACTGGCCGCCGCCCGTTGGACCAACGTGCTGGAGTTTTGCGACTGGATGGCCAAGCGCTGCGGCGGCCAGATTGATGACACCGCCGGCACCACGATGGAGCGCGAGAAAAAAAGCATGCTCGAGGTGGTGCAAACCATCTCGCTGCTCTCCACCCTGAGTGAACGCGAGCAGGACCAGAATGTCGTCACCCTCTCCACCCTGCACGCGGCCAAAGGCCTGGAGTGGCCACACGTGATGCTGATCGGCGTGGCCGAAGGTCTGCTGCCATTCCGCCTCGAAGAGGAAGACAGCGATACCGCCAACGAATCGATCCTGGCGCGCCTGCAGGAAGAACGACGCCTGATGTATGTGGGCATCACCCGTGCTCAGCGCACCCTGGCGGTGAGCTGGAGTCGCAAGCGCAAAAAGGGGCGCGAAATGATCAGCGCACAGCCCAGCCGCTTCATTGCCGAGATGGCCTTGAACGAAGCCACCGTCAAGGAAGATCCGCGAGAAAAACTCAAGGCCTTGCGTGCCGAGTTTGCGCGCCGGGCGGCCACCGACACCCCCGCCACCTGAGTGCCATGCCGTGGGCGTGGGCGGTGAGGCGCAACCTCAGGGAGAGAATTTCCACGCGAGTTGGTACATCACCCCCGCGTTACCAAGAAAATTCACCTGCACCTGCAAGCGGGATGATTCCCAGCCGATGGCCGGAATGAAGCCTGGCGAGTAGCCATTGTGATTGAGCGGCACCTTGTTTTCGTAAGGGGACTTGTACCCGTACAGCAAGCCAGCGGTCCATTTCACAAACACGCCGTCATAGCCCATGACGTTGTGGTACGCCTTGCCCCAGGGGAAGATGTAGGTGCTGGGCTGGCCAAAGGAGTTGCTGAAAAAAGTCACCCCCGCCAAGGCCCCGTCCGAACGTTCGCGCTCGGCACCCAGGAGAATCACCCGCTTGTGCTCTTCGCTGTAGGAGTAATGGGTGGTGTGCGGGCTGAACATGACACGCCATTGGTCACCGTCACGGGACGAGAGGTTGAAACCATCCCAGGGACCAGAAGCCTCTGGCGCCCGCAACTGGGCAGTGCACGTCAACGGCCCGGCGAGCATGAACCCCAGCACATACAAACACAACAAATGGACAATTCGGGACATGGCGAGAGTTTAGTGGGAATACTGCCTGCGCCAGCGATGTCAACCGGAACTGGGGGACGAAACCGGTCAGATTCGGTGGTGTTACAATGGAAGCTCTGGCCCGGTAGCTCAGTTGGTAGAGCAGCGGATTGAAAATCCGCGTGTCGGTGGTTCGATT
>CALBSC010000053.1 GCA_937927685.1 uncultured Burkholderiales bacterium
TGAAGCTCTCGAACTGCGCCGCCAGCACCAGGAAGATGAAGAACAGCGCCAGCACAAACACGATGGCCAGTGAACCGGACGACTTGGTGAATTCACGCGAGGTGCCGTTCAGGTCGGTGTAAAAGCCCGGTTTGAGCACCTTGCTGGAGACCTGCTTCATGAAATCCAACGCTTCGCCCAGCGAATAATCCGGGGCAATGTTGGCCGTGATGGACGCACTGCGACGCTGGCTGAAGTGGTTCAATTCGCGCGGCACCACCACCTCGCGAATCTTGACCAGCGCCGACAAAGGAATCATGGCGTCGTTGCGGCCACGCACAAAGATCTTCTCGATGTCGTCCGGGGTGTCGCGATCGCTGGGTTTGGTCTGAACCAGCACGTCAAACTGTTCACCCTCACGCTTGTAGCGGGTCACCTGGCGTCCGCCCATCATGGTTTCGACGGCACGTGCAATGGCGTCCACGGGTACGCCCATGTCAGCGGCGCGCTCGCGGTCGACTTCCAGGCTGATCTCGGGCTTGTTCAGGCGCAGGTCGGTGTCCACGCTCACGATACCGGGGTTCTTGGCGATTTCTTCCTGCAGGGTCCGCACCACACCAGCGAGGCTCTGGTAGCTTTCGTTGGTCAGAATCACGAAGTTGAGCGGACGCTCGCGAAAGCCCTGCCCCAGCGAAGGGGGGGTGATCGGAAAAGCGGTCACCCCAGGCAAGGTCGACACCATGGGCGTGATCTCGCGCGCAATCTCCAGCGTGGTGCGCTTGCGCTCTTCCCAGGGGAGTGCACGATAAAACACATTGCCCTGGGCCACGGTGGGGTTGCCCACCACGGTGAACAGGCGGTCAAACTCGGGGTAGCGGGAACCCATGCGCTCGATGGCCTCGGCGTAACGCGTGGTGTAGTCCATGGTGGCACCATCCGGACCGTTGATGACGGTCAGGATCACGCCACGGTCTTCCAGCGGCGCGAGTTCGCTCTTGGCCGATTTGAACAGGGTCCAGGTGCCCACGGCGGCGGCCAGCATCACGGCCACCACCAACCAGCGGCGCGAGAACCTCAGACGGCCCATTTCGGCGACCGACAAGGTCCAGTGCAGGATGCGGCCGTACCCGTTGGTGATGCCTACCAGCACGCGCTCCATGCCACGGTCAAACCAACCGGGGTTGTCGACGTGTTTGAGCAACTTGGAACACATCATGGGTGAGAGGGTCAGGGCGACGAAGCCCGAGACAATCACCGACCCGGCCAGCGCCAGTGCGAATTCAGCAAACAGCCGGCCCGTGCGGCCCGGTGTGAAGGCCAGCGGAGCAAACACCGCGGCCAGGGTGAGCGTCATGGCCACCACGGCAAAACCGATTTCCTTGGCCCCCCGGATGGCGGCCTGAAACGGGGGAATCCCGTCCTCGATGTGGCGGTAGATGTTTTCGAGCACGACGATGGCGTCATCCACCACCAGACCAATTGCCAGCACGAGTGCCAGCATGGTGAGCGAGTTGATGGTGAAGCCAAAGAGCGCCATCAGCGCAAAGGTACCGATCAGCGACACCGGAATCGTGACCAGCGGAATGATGGACGCCCGCAGTGTGCGCAGGAACAGGAAAATCACCAGCGCCACCAGGATCACCGCTTCAAAGATGGTCTGGTACACCGCCTTGATGGAGCGGTCAATGAACACCGAGTTGTCGTTGGCCACTTCGATCTGCACACCCGGGGGCAAGCTTTCCTTGATGCGGGGAATCATGGCGCGGACAGCGGCGCTCAGGTCGAGCGGGTTGGCCGTGGCGTTGCGGATCACGCCCAGCGTGATGGCCTCCTGGCCGTTCAAACGCGTGGCGGTGCGCTCGGACAAAGGCCCCTGCTCCACCCGTGCCACATCGCCGATGCGCACCGGCATGCCATTGACCTGCTTGATCACGATCTGCTTGAACTCGGCCGGTTTTTGCAGGTCGGTGGAAGCCGTCACGTTGAATTCGCGCAACTGGCTTTCAATGCGACCGGCCGGCACTTCCAGGTTGGAGCGGCGCAAGGCGTCCTCGACGTCCTGGGTGGTGAGCTTGAAGGCGGCCAGGCGATCCGGATCGAGCCAGATGCGCATGGAGTACTTGCGTTCGCCATAAATACGGACATCCGACGCCCCCGGCGCGGTTTGCATCATCGGCTTGGCGATGCGGTTGGCCAGGTCGGAAATTTCCAGCACGCTCAGCGAATCCGAACTGAAGGAGAGCCAGATCACCGGAAATGCATCGGCCTCCACCTTGGCAATCACCGGCTCGTCAATGCCTTGGGGCAGGCGCTGGCGCACCCGGGACACTTTGTCCCGCACATCGGCGGCGGCGGAGTCCGGGTCGCGGCTGAGCACAAAGTTGACCGTGATCTGGCTTTGCTCCTGGCGACTGATGGAGGTGATGACGTCCACCCCTTCGATGCCCGAGAGCGAATCCTCCAGCACCTTCGTGACCTGGGACTCGATGACCGTGCTGGAAGCGCCGAGGTACTTGGTTTCCACCGTGACCACGGGGTTGTCGATCTTGGGATACTCGCGCACGTTCAGGCGCATGAAGGAGACCCAGCCGACCAGCAGGATCAGCAGGGACAGCACCGTGGCAAAGACAGGGCGCCGGATCGATATTTCAGGCAGTTGCATGGAAACTCCGTACGAACGGGATCAGCGCGCGGGTGCCGGCGCGGGGGCAGCCGGTGCATTGGAAGCGGCGCCCGGCGCAGCACCGGCCCCAGCGGGGGCCGTGCCTGCGGGTGCCGCGGGGGCTGCGTTGCTGCCTGATCCAGCAGGCGCACCACCTCCGGCGCCTCCACGGCTCATTTCCACGGTGCGCAGGGGTGTGCCGTCCTTTTGCAGACGTTGTTGACCGGCAATCACCACGATGTCGCCCTCGGCCAATCCGTCGAGGATCTCGACACGCCCCGGACGGCGGATACCCAGCTTGACTTCCACCCGCTGGGAGACTTGCTGAACATCAGCCGGCAACGGGGCCGTGGCCGACACCTGGGACGGACTCACGGCGCGGATCACGAACTGGCGACCGCCCTGGGGAACGATGGCCTCCTCGGGAATCGACAAGGCGTCTGGACGCACGTCGAAGACGGCGGTCACCCGGGCAAACATGCCAGGGCGCAGGGGGCCACTGCCTGGGCCCTTGGCTGGCGACTGGACGGCACGGGGTTCCGGGCATCCGGCAAAGGTGGCGCCCGGTTTGGTCTCACCCTGCGCCGCGGGGGCAGCGGCCACCGAAGCAGCAGCGGGGTTGCGTTTGGCAGGGACAGCGGCGGCAGCGGGGCCGTTGCCGGGGTTGGAAACACCGCCCGGACGAACCAGTTCACCGGCCTGGTTCGGCAGCACGGCACGTACCCCGATAGAGCGGCCGTTGGCGTCAATCAGCGGGTCAATGGCCTCCACTTGCGCCTTGAACAGGCGGTTGGGCAAGGCGTCGAGTTGCATCTCGACCATTTGACGCGGCACGACCTTGCCCTGGTAGCGTTCGGGAAGGCGGAAGTCGACGTACAGGGTGCTGATGTCCTCGAGGTTGATCAGGTCGGTGCCGTCACGCACGTAGTCTCCGATGTTGACGGTTCGGATACCCACGAGGCCCGAGAACGGTGCCAGCAGGCGCATCCTGTCCAGTCGCGCACACGACAGCGCCAGTTGCGCCTGCGCCACTTGCAGGCTGGCTGCGCTCTCGTCGAGCACGCGCTGGGCAACGAAATTCTGTGCCACCAGTTCCTGGTTGCGTTTGTGGTTGGCCTGGGCAATCGACACCTGGGCCAGTGACTGCTGCACTTCAGCGCGCTGCAAGGTGTCATCAAGTTGCACCAGCATCTGACCCGCCTGCACTGGCGAGCCGTCATTGAAACCCAGCGACATGATGCGTCCGGCCACTTCGGGGCGAAGCATCACGTTCTGCCGCGATCGCAGGGTTCCCACCGCCTGCGCATCGTCACGCAGGGTCAGTTTCTGCACCCGGGCCACCTCGACGCCCACGGCGCGCGGTGCACCGGGAGCACCGCCAGTGCCTGGCGCGCCGCCGGTGGCCACCGGTGACGAGGCGGGTTGCTTGTTTTGATACCACCAGGCTGCTGTGGAAGCGGCTCCGATACCCAGAACAGCCACGATGGAATAGACGATCTTGTTAGCCATAAATGAGGAAACTGCCCGTGATTCAATGACGCAACTGAGCAATGTAACAGTTACATCGCTGTTTTCGATGGGTGTCGCCCCGGATGCGGGTCCTGAACAGCGGGATTTACAAAGCCGACATGTTCTCGGCCGCCCCCCGGTTGGCCAGCGCATCGGCCCGCTCGTTGCCCGGGTCGCCCGCATGGCCCTTGACCCAGTGCCAACGGATTTGATGGGTCTGGCCGTGCACCAGCGCGTCCAGCGTCTGCCACAACTCGACGTTCTTGACCGGCTGCTTGCTGGACGTCCGCCACCCTTGCACTTTCCATTTGTGGATCCACTCGGTGATGCCCTGGCGGACATACTGGCTGTCCAGATACAGATCGATGCGGCACGGGCGCTTGAGCGCGCGCAGGGCTTCGATGACGGCCATGAGCTCCATGCGGTTGTTGGTGGTCTGGGGTTCTCCCCCCCACAGTTCCTTTTCGGTCGTACCGGCCTGCAACAAAGCGCCCCAGCCGCCCGGTCCCGGGTTGCCCTTGCAGGCGCCATCGGTGTAAATCACCACTGTGTCGAGTTCACTCATTCGTCCGATGCTACACGCCCCGAGCCCACGCTGGTCACAGCCGCCACGCGCGAGGAACGAGCGGTTCGCCACCCTGGTTGAATGAGACGCATGCCATGCACCCGCTTGGTGGCCACCAACAGATACACCGCACCGAAAATGGGCCACCAGCGATCGCCGGCCGGTTCCATCCAGGCAAATCGCTCCAGCCAGCGACTCGACTGCACCGCCGGCCGATAGCAACCAAAACGCCCCCCCTGGATCTGCATGTCCAGCAGATTCATCCAGTCGCGCAATCGCCAATAACCGATGAATTCACCCGCCTGGGGCAAAAACCAGCTGTTCAGGCCCAACCGCTGTCCCCAGTGCGCGCGACGTTGTCGAAAGCCCCACAGGCTGGTGGGATTGAAGCCACACACCACCAGCTTGCCCTCGGGAACCAGCACCCGGTGCACCTCGCGCAAGGTGGCATGCGGGTCCTGGCTCAACTCCAGGGTATGCGGGAGCACCACCAGGTCCAGCGACTGCTCGGGGAACGGCAGCGCCGTCGGGTCCAGCACCAGATCGGTTCGGCCCGGCACCACCTCTTCGGAGCCGACCCAGCGGTGCGGCATGCGGTTGGCTCGCAACCCTTCCAGCAGCGGCATGCCCATTTGCAGGGCATGAAACCCGAACAAGTCGGCCACCACCCGATCCAGTTGTGCCTGCTCCCAGGCCAGCACATATTGACCAGGAGGGGTATTCAGCCAGGCATCCAGGCTTTCGATTTCTATAATCCGTGGATCCATGAAACTGATACCTGTCCCTGCCTTCTCTGACAACTACCTGTGGTTGTGGCAATCCGGCTCGGACGCCATCGTGGTCGATCCGGGTGACGCGGACCCGGTGCTGCAGGCCCTGTCCGATCAGAAAGCCACGTTGCGGGCGATTCTAGTCACTCACCACCATGCCGACCATGTCGGCGGTGTGGCCAAACTGCAGGCCGCAACGGGCGCGCGCGTGCTGGCACCGGCCGCCGACGGGTTGAGTTTTGAGCATGAGCCCCTGCAGGGTGGCGACGCGGTTGAACTGCTGGGCGTGACTGTGCAGGTCCTGGATGTGCCCGGCCATACGGCGGGCCACATTGCCTACTGGATTCCCGCCTCCCCGCTGGGCCCGGTGCTGTTCTGCGGCGACACCCTGTTCTCGGGCGGTTGTGGCCGCATTTTCGAGGGCACGCCGGCCCAGATGCTGCAATCGCTCGACACCCTGGCGGCGTTGCCTGCCGACACCCTGGTCTGCTGCGCGCACGAATACACCCTCTCCAACCTGGCGTTCGCCAAGGCGGTGGAACCCGCCAATGCGGCCTTGATGCAATACGACGCGGCCTGTCAGGCGATGCGTGAGGCAGGGCGCCCCACCCTTCCCTCCAGCATCGGGCTGGAGCGTCTGGTCAATCCTTTTTTGCGCTCGCGTGAGCACAGCGTCGTGGCAGCGGTGCAGCGCCATGATCCTGCCGCCCGTGACGACGTCGCGATCTTTGCTGCCTTACGCGGCTGGAAGAACAATTTCAAATGAAACACAGGACCTGGTGGGTCTGCCTGGCGCTGTGGCTGAGCGGTTGCGCCACCGTGGCACCCAACAACGCGATTGCCCCCGGAGGGACCGGTGCACCCCCGGAACCGGAACAAGCGGTCAAGGCCGTGCCGGCCGCCGGCCAACTGCTTCCCCTCTCGGCGGGTCAGCCCCATCAATCGGGGGTGACCCATCTGGCTCTGCCGCGCGACTTGTGGGAACGTATCCGACGTGGCTTTGCCATGCCGGACTTGCAAACCGATCTCGTCGACGACCGCGTGCAGTGGTATGCCGCTCGCCCCGACTACATCGGCCGCATGACTGAACGGTCAAGCAAATACCTTTATTACATTGTTGAGGAACTCGAGCGGCGGCAAATGCCCACCGAACTCGCGCTGCTGCCGTTCATTGAAAGCGCCTTCAACCCGCAAGCCGTGTCCAGTGCCAAGGCCACCGGCATGTGGCAATTCATGCCACGCACCGGCAAGGACTTCGACCTCAAGCAAAACGTGTTTCGCGACGACCGCCGCGATGTGCTGGCCTCCACGCGCGCCGCGCTGGACTACCTGCAAAAACTCTACGGCATGTTTGGCGACTGGCACCTGGCCCTGGCCGCCTACAACTGGGGGGAAGGCAATGTGGGCAAGGCGATTGCGCGCAACCAGCGCAACGGGCTGGGCGGCGCCTACACCGACTTGTCCATGCCGATGGAAACCCGCTTCTACGTGCCCAAACTGCAAGCCATCAAGAACCTGGTGGCACGTCCGGGCCAGTACAACCTGACCCTGCCGAACATCCCCAACCACCCGTATTTCCAGAGCGTGCCTTTGCCACGGGACATGGACGTTGCAGTGGCCGCCAAGCTGGCCGCCATCTCCCTGGATGATTTCAAGTCACTGAACCCGTCGGCCAACCGCCCTGTGTTGCTGGCGGCAGGCACACCGCAAATTCTCCTGCCCTGGGACAACGCCGAGACTTTCCAGCAGAACTATGAGGCCTTCACCGGTGGCCAGTTGGCCTCCTGGACCGCCTGGGTCGCGCCCAGCACGCTCAAGGTGGCCGATGCGGCTCGACGTGCCGGCATTCCGGAGGACGAGTTGCGCCGCGTCAACAACATTCCTCCGCGCATGCTGATTAAGGCAGGCTCTGCCCTGCTGGTACCCCGCAGCGCCCGCATGGACGAGGATGTGGCATCCGAGCTGGCGGACAATGGTCGGCTCGATCTGGCCCCGGAGGTGGTGCAACGGCGCATCGTGGTCAAAGCCGGCAAGAAGGACACCCTGGCCAGCCTGGCCCGACAGTACAAAGTGAGCGAAGCCCAGATCGTGGAGTGGAATGATCTTCGGCCGCAGGCCAAACTGCAGGCAGGTCAGGCCGTGGCGCTGATGGTCAGCAGCGGCCCTCCCTCTGCGAAAAAAGGTGGCAAGACGCGCGTGGCCAAGGCGGACAAAAAACGTCCGTCACAGGACGGGGCCCCTGCCCATGCAACGGGTGCAGCGGCCACCCGCATGGCGAAACGCTGAGGCGCTCCTGTCGCACGGACAGAGGGGGTGAACTGCGTGAGGTGCACTGCGTGAGGTGCACTGCTTGAGGTGGGCTACTGAGATGCGCGACCGAGATGCAAGACTGAGATGCGCTACTACGATGCGCGGACTGGGGTGGGCTCATGGGCCGCATTGACGGGGATGCGCATGCCTGTATGCACCCAAAGGTCACGCCGGTTCAGCGCCGTGCGGCCCAAAGGCTCAGGTGGAGCGGCGATCGGCCAGTGCATGCGCAATCGTGCCGAGGTCGACGTACTCGAGTTCACTGCCGATGGGCACACCACGCGCCAGACGGGTCACCTGCACCCCGCGTCGCTTGAGCGCCTCGCCCAGCACATGGGCCGTGGTCTCGCCTTCGGCCGTGAAGTTGGTGGCCAGGATGACTTCCTGGACCACACCATCGTCCGCACGTTCGAGCAAGGCTTTCAGGCCCAGTTCGTGTGGCCCCACCCCATCCAGCGGATTGAGTGCCCCCAACAGCACGAAGTACAGCCCGCGATAGGAATCCGTGCGCTCAATCGCTGACTGGTCTGCCGGCGACTCCACCACGCACAGGCGACTGGCGTCCCGTTGCGGGTCCAGGCAGGTGGGGCAGATCGGACTTTCCGTGAAGGTATGGCAACGGGTGCAGTGCTGCACCGAGGCCGCCGCCTGTTGCAGGGCCTGGGACAGCAACTGCGCACCTTCCCGGTCATGCTGCAGCAGGTGATAGGCCATGCGCGACGCCGACTTCACGCCCACGCCGGGCAGACGTCTCAGGGCCTGTATCAAGGCCTCCAGCGCATGGGCCTGGTTCATGTCCTCAGAACGGGAACTTCATGCCGCCGGGCAGGCCCGGCATGCCCGCCGTGAGTTTGCCCATCTTGGACTGGCTGGTTTCTTCGGCCTTGCGCGCGCCATCGTTGAAGGCGGCAGCAATCAGGTCTTCCAGCATGTCGCGATCGTCGCCCATCAGGCTGGGATCGATGGTGACACGCTTGACCTCGTGCTTGCAGGTCATGAGGATGCGGACCATGCCATTGCCGGCTTCGCCGGTCACCTCGACCAGCGCCAGCTCGTCCTGCGCTTTCTTGAGGTTGTCCTGCATGGCCTGGGCCTGCTTCATCAGGCCAGCGAGTTGTCCTTTGTTAAACATGGTCGGGTGCTTTCAAAAAATCGTGAACGTCAGGGACGGTGAGTGGGTACGGTTGATGGGATGGTTTACAGGGGCCTGATACTGCCTGGCACGATGGTGGCGCCAAAGTCATGCATCAACTGTTGCACAGTCGGGTCGTCGAGGATGATGGATTCTGCCTCACGCTGACGAAGCGCCGCCAGGGCCGTCTGGCGCTTGGCCGGACTGTCGGTGACGCGGCCGATCTCCACCTGCAGTGTCACCGCATGACCGGCCTGGGCGAGTGCGCGCTCCAGGCGCTCCCGGCTGTTCGCACCATTGAGTGATTCGCGCTCAATGCGCAGCAACCAGGTATCGCTGTCGCGGGCCACCAGTTGGGATTGCAAAGCCAGCTCCCGGGTCAGTGCCTGGATCTGTTCGGCAGCCACCATCGACTGCACCAGGTCTTGCCACACATCGCCTTCCGGCGTGCTGGGCACGGCTTCCACGGCGCTGGTCGGTCGAGGCGGGGCATCTGCATCCAGCGTGGGCGAGTGACGGACCGGCACGGCCACCAACGGTCCGGTCGGCTCGTCCTCCCAAGGCGGTGTTGCGCGTCCATGGGTGGGCACACCCGAGGAGCCGCTTGGGGAGGCACTCGTTAGCCCAGTCGACGAACGCGGCGCAGGGCCTCTCTCCGCCCCACTTGCGGCTCCACTTGCTGTCCCATCCCCTTCTCTTGCCGCCCCATTCCCTGCTCTGTGTCCTGAGGCTGCGGGAGAACCCGAGCGAGGTATTTCTCCGGACTCGTCCGGGCCACCACGTGACTCGGTCAGCATGCCGCGCACGGGCAAGCGTTGCCCCGGGGGGGGGCCCGCACTGGCCGCGATGGTCGGGGCATCTGCCGGCGCTTTCACGGAGGACGGCACTGGGTGGCTTGCAGCAGCAGGCACCAGGGGCTGTGCCACCACGGGGGGAGCAGACGGCGTAACGGCCGTCCGACTCAATTCAGAATTTTTTTTTTCGGCCCCGGAGCCCGACGGCGGCGACTGGAAGGCCAGCAAACGCAACAGCACCATGGTGAGGCCAGCATATTCGTCCGGCGCCAGACCCAGTTCCTGCCGGCCTTGCAGGCACAGGCTGTAGAGCAACTGGGTTTCGTCCGCCGGCATGATCGCGGCGAGTTCGGCCAGCCGAACGGCTTCAGGGTCCGGGTCCTGGGCGGACTCGGGCTCACCGCCGGCCAACTGCAACACCGCCATGCGCTGCAACACCCAGGCCATGTCTTCCAGCGTGCTGGCGGCATTCAGACCCGCGTCGCGCAAGGCATCACACTGGGCCACCACCTGGGCGCCATTGCCTTGGGCCAGGGCTTCGATGAGCGACATGACGCGGCTGCGATCAGCCGTGCCCAGCATCTGACGCACGGTGTCTTCTTGCAACTGCCCGGCGCCATAGGCGATGGCCTGATCCGTCAGGGACAAGGCGTCACGCATGGAGCCGCGAGCGGCGCGCGCGATCCAGCGCAGCGACTGCGTGTCGGCAGGAATGTGTTCGGCTTGCAGCACCGTGGTGAGGTGTGACAGCACCGTCTCGGGCGCCATGGGGCGAAGATTGAACTGCAGGCACCGCGACAGCACGGTGACCGGCACTTTCTGGGGATCGGTGGTGGCCAGCACAAATTTGAGGTACTCGGGCGGCTCTTCCAGCGTCTTGAGCATGGCGTTGAAGGCCGTGTTGCTCAACATGTGCACCTCGTCGATCATGAAGACCTTGAAGCGACCCTGCACCGGCTTGTACACCGCCTGCTCGAGCAGTTGCTGCACTTCGTCCACCCCCCGGTGCGAGGCGGCGTCCAGTTCGGTGTAGTCCACAAAACGACCGGCATCGATATCGAGGCACGCAGCGCACTGGCCGCAGGGCGTGGCTGTGATGCCCTGCTCGCAATTGAGCGACTTGGCCAGGATGCGTGACACCGTGGTCTTGCCCACACCACGGGTCCCCGTGAACAGGTAGGCATGGTGCAGGCGTTGCGACGACAGCGCGTTGGTCAGGGCCTGCACCACGTGATCCTGCCCGACCATCTCGACGAAGGTCTTCGGTCGGTATTTGCGGGCCAGGACAAGGTAAGACATGGACCGATTCTAAGCCGCGGTCGGGGAGAGTCTGCGAGCTCGGGGGACACCGCACACCCGCCTGGCAAGTCGCGCCTTACAATGGTCACCGACGGGCCTTCCCACATGGGGAAGCGGCCAACCGGGTCAGGTGGGGAACCAAGCAGCCCTAACCGTGGAGCCAGTGCTGGGGTCAAGGCTCGTCACCTCATTCAGGGTCGATTCGCGAACGTCGATCGGCAACCAGGGGCTCGCAAGCGTTCACGGCGCCATGTTGCCATCGACTCGGTCGATGCTCGGCACATCGAAAGCCCACGGAACGTGCATGGCAACCCCATGGCCAGCACCAGCCTCTCAAGGGGAGAACATGAAACTGTCCGCACTGTTGGTGTCGTTGTGTTGGGTGGTCCCGGCGTGGTCACAATCCCCGCCTGCGGGTCACCCGCGTGCACAGGCCGCTCCAGCATCGTCAGTGGCTCAGCCCGCCGTGATTGTTCAACTGCCCCCCAACTCGCCCAACGGGGGAACCCCAGCGGCGCCACGCCCGTCCGGGGTCGCGCCGGTCTCACCGGGGCAAGACACCGTCTCGTCCACCGGGGCCGTGCCAGCCTCGTCCTCGTCAACCACGTACAGCTCCAGCGGTCGTGTCCAAAGCAACAACGACTGTGTCCGTGGTGGCGTGGTGCGCAAATGCAACTGACGGCCCCGGGCTCGGACGCAAGAAGCCGCTGACCGCGGCTTCAGCGCCCGCCAATACCGTCAAGCTGGGTCGCGACTCACGGCCGGGAAAAAAGCGTCGTCAAGCACTGGCCGACTGAACCGGCGCTTGCAACGACTGCTCCATGGCCTGCAACAGCGTGTCGGGCTCATGCGCCCCCGACACCCCGACCTGGTCGTTGAAGATGAAAAACGGGACACCCTGCACCCCCATCTGGCGCGCCCGCTCGTCCGACGCCCGCACCTGTTGCCGCGCCGCCTCGCTGTCGAGACAGGCCTGCACCGCCTCAGCCGACAGCCCGGCGGCCAGCGCCAACCGCTCGAGCTCGCTGCGCTGTGTCAGGTCGACGCCCTCCACGAAGTACGCACTAAACAGCGCCTCGACCAGGCCTTGTTGCTGCACGCCCACCTCGGCCAGACCGATCAGGCTGTGCGCGGCCGCAGTGTTGGGCTGGCGGACGATGGTATCGATGGCAAACGGTATATCCAGTGTGCGTCCCACGGCCTTGACCCGGTCGTACACCGTCGAAGCCCGATCGCCGAATTTTTGTTGCACGTAGTCCGCCCGACTCATGCCGCCCTCGGGCATGTCGGGGTTGAGTTGAAACGGGTGCCAGCGCACCAGAGGCGCGGGGCGATCGGGATGAAGCCGGGCATATTCCGCCAGGGCCAGTTCGAGCCGGCGCTTGCCGATCAGGCACCAGGGGCAGACAACGTCGGACAGCACATCGATGGTCAGGGGCTTGTTCATGGGCTCAGTGTATGCCGGGTTAAGCACACATGGAACGGCGACAGGGAGGGGTTTCTGTCAAAATCCCCCCCTGACGGCAGCACTGGACTGCCCAGACCCACCCAAGGACTTTTCATGGCCAGCGAACTCATCAAACACATCACTGACACCTCCTTTGAAGCCGACGTCCTGCAGTCGGGGCAGCCCGTGCTGGTGGACTACTGGGCCGAGTGGTGTGGCCCCTGCCGCATGATCGCCCCCTTGCTCGACGAGGTGGCCACCGGCTACCAGGGCAAACTGCAAGTGGCCAAGATGAACGTGGACGAAAACCGCGAAGTCCCGGCCAAATTCGGTATCCGCGGCATCCCCACCCTCATGCTGTTCAAGGACGGTCAACTCGCCGCCACCAAGGTGGGGGCGCTGAACAAGGCCCAACTCACGGCTTTCATCGACCAGCAATTGGGCTGAGACTGGCCTTGGGCAGGCCTGAGGCCGGTCTTGTCTTGGGGTCACTTGGCCCTCATGCAGACCGGCCACTGCCCAGACACCTGCCTGATGCTGGCGTGATGCTGGCGTGATACCGTCCCGGTGGATGGACGGGTCCGGGCATTTTCAGGCCCCCTGGCAGAGGGACACGACACGTGCCGGCATTGATTTCTGTTGCCGCGCTCGCAGTCCCTGTGCTGTTGCCCGCGACTTCTCCGTTTTTCCTGTCATAATCCACTCACTCTCAGCCGTTTCCAACCTGGCCTGATCGAGTTCCGGGACCCGGCGGATCCTCCGCCCTGTCCCACCCCTCCCCCCATTCCAATGCACCTCTCCTCGTCGAGAGTTTCCAGAAATGCACCTGAACGAACTCAAGGCCCTGCACGTCTCCGAAGTGCTCCAGCAAGCCGAAGCGCTTGAAATTGAAAACACGGGCCGCATGCGCAAGCAAGAGCTGATGTTTGCCATCATCAAGAAGCGTGCGCGCGCTGGCGAACAGGTCTTTGCCGATGGCGTGCTCGAAATCCTGCCCGATGGGTTTGGCTTTCTGCGCAGCCCCGACACCAGCTTCACCGCCAGCACTGACGACATCTACATCAGCCCCAGCCAGGTGCGTCGCTTCAACCTGCACACCGGTGACATGATTGAAGGCGAAGTGCGCATACCCAAGGATGGCGAGCGCTACTTTGCCCTGACCAAGCTGGACAAGGTCAACGGCGACCTGCCCGAGAACAACAAGCACAAGATCATGTTCGAGAACCTGACGCCGCTGTTCCCGAAGGAGCAGATGCGCCTGGAACGCGACATCAAGGGTGAAGAGAACATCACCGGACGCATCATCGACATCATCGCGCCCATCGGCAAGGGACAGCGCGCCCTGCTGGTGGCCCCGCCCAAGAGCGGCAAGACGGTGATGATGCAGCACATCGCCCACGCCATCACCGCCAATTACCCCGACAGCCACATGATGGTGCTGCTGGTGGATGAGCGTCCCGAAGAAGTGACCGAGATGCAGCGCAGCGTGCGCGGCGAGGTCATCGCCTCCACGTTCGACGAACCCGCCGCCCGCCACGTGCACGTGGCCGAAATGGTGATCGAGCGTGCGAAGCGTCTGGTCGAATTGAAGAAAGATGTGATCATCCTGCTGGACTCCATCACCCGCCTGGCCCGCGCCTACAACAACGTGGTGCCCAGCTCCGGCAAGGTGCTGACCGGCGGTGTCGATTCCAATGCCCTGCAGCGCCCCAAGCGCTTCTTCGGTGCGGCCCGCAATGTGGAAGAAGGCGGCTCGCTCACCATCATCGCCACCGCCCTGATCGACACGGGCAGCCGCATGGACGAGGTGATCTTCGAAGAATTCAAGGGCACCGGCAACTCCGAAATCCACCTGGACCGCCGCCTGTATGAAAAGCGCGTGTTCCCGGCCATTCAGCTCAATCGCAGCGGCACCCGTCGCGAGGAACTGCTGCTGGCGCCGGAGATCCTGCAAAAAACCCGCATCCTGCGCCAGTTCATGTACAACATGGACGAAATCGAGTCCATGGAACTGATGCTCAAGAACATGAAGGCCACCAAGACCAACGTCGATTTCTTCGACATGATGCGTCGCGGCGGCTGATCGGCCGAAACCCGCCCCCCGGATTTCGTATAATCAATGGCTTTGCGGAAAGTGCCCCGGATGGGCCGGCGTGGCTACCGCACCTGACACAGAGGAATTCCCATGAAAGAAGGCATCCACCCCGCGTACCGCGACGTGTGCTTCGTCGACCTGTCCAACGGTTTCAAGTTCGTGACCCGTTCGTGCGTCAACACCAAGGAAACCGTGAAGATGGACGACGGCCGCGAGCTGCCCCTCTTCAAGCTGGACACGTCCAGCGAGTCGCACCCCTTCTACACCGGCACGCAGAAGTCGGTAGACAACATGGGCGGACGCGTCGAGCGTTTCCGCAACCGTTACGGCAAAACCGCTGCCAAGTAATTCCGCAGCGCGTCACCCCAAGGCAGCCCGGCATCGCCGCGCTGCCTTTGTTTTTGGCGCCGCAGACGATTGGATTCAGCTGTGTCACACTTTGGCGCCGTGAACCGCACTAACCCCGCCATCGTTGCCCAGGACGCCGTGCGCCGGCTGCCCCGGCTGGCGCTGTGGCTGTTTTGCCTGGCCTACCTGGTGCCGGGCTGGATGGGCCGCGAGCCCTGGAAATCGCTGGACATGGGGGCCTTCGGCTACATGCAGGCCCTGGCCGGAGGCACCTCGGACTGGTTGCGTCCGCTCTTGATGGGTCAGCCACCCGAAATCGATGCGCTGCTGCCCTACTGGCTGGGCGCCTGGTCCCTTCAGCTCGGGCCCGCCTGGGTGGACCCCGCCCTCCTCGCCCGACTACCCTTCATCCTGCTGTCAGGCCTCACGCTGGCAGGCACCTGGTACGGGGTGTATTACCTGGCACGCGCCGAGCAGGCCCAACCGGTGGCCTTTGCCTTTGGCGGCGAGGCGTCCCCCAAGGACTATGCACGAACCCTGGCGGATGCAGGCCTGCTCGCCCTGATCGCCTGCCTGGGGCTCGCGCGCATGTCGCACGAGATTACCCCGCTGCTGGCCCAGCTGGCCTGGGTGAGTCTGGTGTTTTACGGGGTGGCCGTGGTGGTGGCCCACCCGGGTCGCAGTCTGGTGGCGTTTGCCCTCGGCCTGGCCGGGCTGACCCTCAGTGGCGCGCCCAGCCTGGCGCTGATCCTGGGGCTGGGCTCGGTGTTGCTGTGTCAGCTGGACCCGGCGGTCCGACAGCGGCGCGTGCTGTGGGGACTGTTGCTGATGTGCCTGCTGTCAGCCGGCCTGGCCCACGTGCTGGAACTGTGGCGCTGGCGCCTGGTCAGCCTGCCGCAGGAGGCCGCGGCCTGGCGCAGCCTGCTGCGCCTGATGATGTGGTTCACCTGGCCCACCTGGCCGTTGGCGCTGTGGACAGTGTGGCGCTGGCGTGGTCACTGGACCACGCTGCGCTGGAGCCGGCACCTGGTGATTCCCCTGTGGTTCACGGCCGTGGCGCTGGTCACGGCCGTCATGACCGGTTCGCCCGATCGCACGCTGTTGCTGGCCTTGCCGGCCCTGGCTGCGCTGGCGGCCTTTGCCTTGCCCACCTTGCAACGCAGCGTGAAAGCGCTGATCGACTGGTTCACGCTGTTGTTCTTCAGCGGTTGCGCCCTCGTCATCTGGACCGTCTGGCTGTCCATGCAAACCGGCTGGCCGGCACAGCCTGCGGCCAACGTGGTGCGCCTCGTCCCCGGATTCACCCCAGATTTCGGTCCGGTAGCGTTCGCGCTGGCCCTGCTGGCCACCGGGGTCTGGTGCTGGCTGGTGCGCTGGCGCGTGGGGCGACACCGCGCTGCGTTGTGGAAAAGCCTGGTGTTGCCCGCCTCGGGCGCAGCCTTGTGCTGGTTGCTGCTCATGACGCTGTGGCTCCCGATGCTCGACTTTGCCCGCAGCTACGCGCCGCTGGTTCGTAATGTGGTGGCGCTCATGGGTGGTCCCGCGCCCTGCGTGCAGGTTCATGGCCTGACCCAGGGCCAACTGGCCGCTTTCCAGTACCACGGCCGTCTCACGCTGGCCCCTCTGGTACCGCCTGGGCCTGTTACTCCACCCGCTTCAACCGGTCTGCAGTGCCCCTGGCTGATCGTGGATTCGGATGCCGTGTCGGCCCTGGCCGGCGGCCCGCACCTGTCGACCTGGACGCGCGTACAAACCGTTCGCCGACCGTCTGACGACAACGAGGACGTGGTGTTGTGGCGGCGCATGGCGCCTGAACCCCCTGCCGTCACCACGCCCAGCCCCAGCCCGAAACGCCCATGAACCACGAACGGGGACTGATCGCCCGTCAGGCCGGCACCGTGCTGGTGGGTCAGGTCGCCGTGGTGGCGTTTGGCGTGATCGACACCCTGGTGGCAGGGCGGCACTCTGAAGCCGCCCTGGCGGCCCTGTCGGTGGGTTCTGCGGTGTACATCACGGTGTTTGTGATGCTCATGGGCTTGCAGCAGGCCCTGTTGCCCGTGCTGTCCGAACTGCATGGCGCAGACCGCCCCCACGAAGTGGGCCGACAGTTCCGGCAATCCTTGTACCTGTGGGCCCTCAACTCGGTGGTGGGGATGGGCGCCCTGCTGTGGCCCGACCCCCTGCTGGCCTGGACCGGGGTGCCCGACGCCATGCAACCCGCCGTGCGGGAGTACTTGCACGTGCTGGCCTGGTCGCTGCCGCCGGCGTTGCTGTTTCGACTGTTCAGCACGCTCAATCAGAGTCTGGGCCGGCCCAAGGCGGTCACCTGGATTCAGGTGCTTGCCCTGTGCCAGAAAGTGCCGCTCTCCTTCCTGCTGGCCTTGGGGGTGGGAGACTGGTCGGGCTGGGGACTGGCGGGCTGTGCCTATGCCACCCTGGCGGTGAACTTCGCCATGATCCTGATGGGCGGTTTTTTGTTGCGCAACCGGTCCTTGTATGGCCGTTACCGGTTGTGGCATCGGCTGGAGTCGCCGGACTGGCGCGTCTTGGGCCAGTTGGCCCGGCTGGGTATCCCCAACGCCATGTCGGTCACCGTGGAGGTGACGTCCTTCACGCTGATGGCGCTCTTTGTGGCGCGCCTGGGCACCGTGGCGTCGGCCAGCCACCAGGTGATGACCAGCCTGGCGGCATTGACCTACATGGTGCCCTTGTCCTTTGCCATTGCCACCAGCGCGCGGGTGAGTTACTGGATCGGTGCGCAGCGTCCACAGGACGCCATTCGGGCCACGCGCGAGGGCTTTGTGCTGGTCATCGGGTGTGCCTTGGGCGTGGCACTCGTGCTGCTGGTGTTGCACAACCCCATTGCACAAGCCTACACGCGCCAGCCGCCAGTGGCGATGATGGCCGCCGGCATGATCAGCTGGCTGGCCTTGTATGTGCTGGCCGACGCCACCCAGGTGATGTGCTTTTTCCTGTTGCGCTGCTACCGCGTCACCCTCGCACCCTTGATGATTTACTGCGTCTTGCTGTGGGGCGGCGGTCTGTCAGGCGGCTACTGGCTGGCTTATCGGGGGTGGGAGGGCTGGCCCCCCATGCAACACCCCGTGGCGTTCTGGATCGCCAGCAGCCTGGCCCTGGTGATGGCCTCAATCCTCATGGCGCTCCTGCTGCGCTGGACCCAGCGCGCCCGCGAGTCCCGTGTCGAGTCTGCCTGACTCGTTGAAACGCTCCAGCGGCAGCATGAAGCCGAACCGCGAGCCCTGTCCTGGCACGCTGCTGATCATGACTTGCCCACCATGCCGTTGCACCACGTGCTTGACGATGGCCAGGCCGAGTCCGGTGCCCCCGGTTTCGCGGGAACGGCTGCGGTCCACCCGGTAAAAGCGCTCGGTCAGCCGCGACAAATGCTGCGGCGCGATGCCCGGACCGTTGTCCTCGACCCAGAATTCCACGCCCTGGGGCGGATGCAGTCGCCAGCCCACCTCCACGCGGCCCCCCGGCGGGGTGTAGCGCAATGCGTTGCTGATGAGGTTGGACATGGCACTTTGCAATTCGGTGCGGGCTCCGGCCACGGACCTGGCCTGCAAGTCGGGGTCCAGGCTGAAGACCAGTTCATGGGACGTGGCGTCATGCCCGGCCCCCGCCAGGCCGCGTGCGTCGTGTTCACAGCTTTGCCACAAGGTGGCCACCGGGGTGCGCTCCGTCATGCCGGGCATGGGGCTGCCCTCCAGACGTGAGAGCGTCAGCAAATCAGCCACCAGGCTCTGCATGCGTTGCGACTGCTGCGCCATGAGGTCCAGGTAGCGGCTGCGCTCGTCGGCCTGCAGCGGCAGGGTTTGCAAGGTTTCAATGAACCCCGAGAGGACCGTCAGCGGGGTGCGGATTTCGTGCGAGACATTGGCCACAAAATCGCGCCGCATGGTGTCGGCTTGCTCCAGCGCCGTGATGTCGCGGCTCAGCAGCAGGCGCTGCCCGTCGCCATAGGGAAACCAGTGCAGCGACACGCGTTGCGGGGCATTGGGACGACTCAGGCGCCCCTCGATCACCACCCCCTGCTCTCCAGTCTCGCCCTGCATGAACGCCATGAAAGCCGGATCGCGCACCAGGTTGGTGATGAGTTGCAAGCGGTCCCGTTGCGCGTCCAGCCCCAGGTGCTGGGCAGCGGTCTGGTTGCACCATTCAATGTGGTTGCCCTCATCGAGCAGCAGCACGCCGTTGGGTGAGGCCTGAACGGCTGCGGTGAGTCGCAACAGGCGTTTGTCGCTGCGGGCCATGTCCTGACGCATCCGCCGTTGAAAGCGACGCATGCGATCGGCCAGTTCGCCCCACAGGCCCCACCGGGTGGGCAGGTTCTCCAGCTCCTCACCGATCACCCAGTTGAGCACGCGATGGCCACGCCAGAGATCGCTGATCACCCACACCGTGGCGCTGAACGCTGCGCCCAGGGCCGCTCCCTGCCAGTCCCACCCCGGGCTCCATCCCTGGGCACCGACGAGGATCCCCAATCCAAGCATCAGAAAAAATGTGAGGAGACGGGACAGCATGCCGGGGGAAGATGAAGGGCCGGTCGGTCAGTTGGCAGGGACTTGCCGCACCTGTTCCGCCAGGCGTTGCGCACAACCCTCGGCCAGCTGCGCATCATCGGCCTCCACCATGACACGCACCAGCGGCTCCGTGCCACTGGCCCGGATGAGGACACGACCGCGCGCGCCCAGTTGCACTTCCTCGGCATGAATCGCCGCTTGAAGCGGCGCATGTCGCTTCCAGTCCTGGCCGGGCTGAAGACGCACATTGATCAGGGTTTGCGGGTAAAGCGTCACGTCATGCAACAACCCGGCAGGTCGCTGGCCGCGACGCACGCAGGTCTGGAGCACTTGCAAGGCACTGACCAGTCCATCCCCCGTGCTGTGCTTGTCCAGCACGAGCAAATGTCCCGAGCTCTCCCCCCCCAACAACCACTGGCGGCGTCCCAAGCCTTCCAGCACGTAGCGGTCGCCCACCGCGGCGCGCTCGACCTCCACGCCACGCTGGCGCAAGGCCACCTCGATCGCCAGATTGGTCATGAGGGTGCCCACCACCCCCGGCACAGACTCGCCGCGGGACAAACGGTCATCGACCATCAGGTAGAGCAGTTCGTCACCATTGAACAAACGACCGGTGTGGTCCACGATTTGCAAGCGGTCGGCATCGCCGTCCAGGGCAATGCCCAGGTCGGCCTGACGCTCCAGCACGGTCTGACGCAGCAGCTCGGGGTGCGTGGCACCCACGCCCTGGTTGATGTTCAAGCCATCCGGCGCACAGCCTATCGTGATGACCTCGGCCCCCAGTTCGTGGAACACCTTGGGGGCAATGTGGTAGGCCGCCCCATGGGCCGCGTCCACCACCAGTCGCATGCCCTTGAGGGTGAGGTCGGAAGGAAATGTGCTTTTACAAAATTCGATGTAGCGGCCCGCCGCATCGTCCAGACGACGTGATTTGCCCAGGGAGGCCGAATCCACCCACTGGGGGACTTCGTCCAGCGCCGCTTCCACCGCCAGTTCCCACGCATCGTCGAGTTTGCTGCCCTGGGCACTGAAAAATTTGATGCCGTTGTCCTGGAACGGGTTGTGGCTGGCGCTGATCACCACCCCCAGACTCGCACGCTGGGCGCGGGTCAGGTAGGCCACGCCGGGAGTGGGCAAGGGCCCGAGCAACACCACATCCACACCTGCCGAGTTGAGCCCGGACTCCAGAGCTGATTCGAGCATGTAGCCCGAAATGCGGGTGTCTTTGCCAATCAGCACCGTGGGCCGATGCTCGGTGCGACGCAAGACACGCCCCACGGCGTGTCCCAGGCGCAAAACAAAATCCGGGGTGATGGGAGGCAGACCCACGGTACCGCGAATGCCATCCGTGCCAAAGTATCGACGTGTCATGAAGGGTGTGGGGTGATGAGATCTTCGTCTGAAACTAGATTGTCTCAGACCTGCGAGCCGGACCGCCATACCTTCAAGGCGGCCACGGTGGCCGCCACGTCATGCACGCGCACCACGCGGGCACCGCGTTCCACGGCCAGCACGGCGGCGGCGACCGAGGGCACCAGCCGATCCTGCACGTCCAGACCGGTCACGGCGCCGAGCGAGGACTTGCGCGACCAGGCCGCCAGGAGCGGATAGCCCAGCGCCATCAACTGGGGCTGCTCACGCAACAGGGCAAAGTTCTGCGCCACGGTTTTGCCGAACCCGATGCCGGGGTCGAGGCATATCCTGGCATCCGCAATGCCCGCAGATTGCAACGCCGCCACGCGCTCGCGCAGGAATTCCAGCACTTGCTCGACCGCATCACCCGCCATGGGCTCGCGCTGCATGGTCTGGGGCTCGCCGTGCATGTGCATGACACACAGACCACAGCGGGAGGCCTGCACACTTGCCAGGGCCCCGGGCTGCCGCAACCCCCAGATGTCGTTGATGATGTCCACCCCCTGGTCCAGGGCGCGCCGCATGGTGGTAGCCCGGTAAGTGTCCACCGAAACGGGCACCTGCCAGCGGACCAACTCCTGGAGCACGGATTCAAGCCGCTGCCATTCTTCCTCGTCGCTCAGGGGCCGCGCACCCGGCCTTGACGATTCGGCACCAATGTCCAGGATATCGGCGCCTTCATCCAGCAGTTGGCGGGCATGCGCCAGGGCAGGCTCGGCGGTTGCCCAACGACCGCCATCCGAGAACGAATCGGGCGTCACGTTGACGATGCCCATGATGCGGGGCCGATCGAGTTCGATGCGAAACCGCGAGGTCTCCCAGAAAGACACATGGGGCCGAAGCCCCATGTGTGTTGAGTCACTCATTGCCGCAACCGCATCCGTCAGGCGGCCGTGGGCGCAGCGGGTGCGGAGCTCGACCCCACGGCAGCGTTGCCGCCGCCGCCATCACCAGAGGAAGGTGTGCGCGGCGTCCAGTCCTTGGGAGGACGCGGCGGGCGGCCGGCCATGATGTCGTCGAGTTGTTCGGTGTCAATGGTTTCCCACTCCAGCAGGGCCTTGGCCATGGCGTGCATCTTGTCGCTGTGCTCTTCGATCAGGCGACGTGCCAGCGAGTACTGGGCGTCGATGATCTTGCGCACTTCGTCATCCACTTTCTGCATGGTGGCTTCGCTCATGTTGGTGGTCTTGGTGACCGAGCGGCCCAAGAACACCTCACCCTCGTTCTCGGCATACACCATGGGGCCCAGGGCCTCGGTCATGCCGTAGCGCATGACCATGTCGCGTGCGATATGGGTGGCACGCTCGAAGTCGTTGCTGGCACCGGTGGTCATCTGGTTCATGAACACTTCTTCCGCAATGCGGCCACCAAACAGCATGCTGATCTGGTTGAGCATGTACTCGCGGTCGTAGCTGTAGCGGTCTTTCTCGGGCAGGCTCATCGTCACCCCCAGCGCACGGCCACGGGGAATGATGGTGACCTTGTGCACCGGATCGCACTTGGGCAACAGCTTGCCAATCAGGGCGTGGCCGGACTCGTGGTACGCCGTGTTTCGGCGCTCATCCTCGGGCATGACCATGCTCTTGCGCTCGGGGCCCATGAGGATCTTGTCCTTGGCCTTCTCGAAATCCTGCATCTCCACTACGCGGGCATTGCGACGCGCGGCCATGAGGGCGGCTTCGTTGGTGAGGTTGGCCAGATCGGCGCCGCTCATGCCCGGGGTGCCGCGTGCGATCACGCCCGCATTGACGTCCTGACCCAAGGGGATCTTGCGCATGTGCACATTCAGGATTTGCTCACGGCCCCGGATATCGGGCAGCGTCACATAGACCTGGCGGTCAAAGCGGCCCGGACGCAGCAAGGCGGCGTCCAGGATATCGGGGCGGTTGGTGGCAGCCACCACGATCACCCCCAGGTTGGTCTCGAAACCGTCCATCTCGACCAGCATCTGGTTGAGGGTTTGCTCGCGCTCGTCGTTACCGCCGCCCAGACCCGCACCACGCTGACGTCCCACGGCATCGATTTCGTCGATGAAGATGATGCAGGGGGCATTTTTCTTGGCGTTCTCGAACATGTCGCGCACGCGGGCTGCGCCCACACCCACGAACATTTCGACGAAATCGGAACCGGAGATGCTGAAAAACGGAACCTTGGCCTCACCGGCGATGCCCTTGGCCAGCAAGGTTTTGCCGGTACCCGGGGGACCGACCAGCAACAGACCACGGGGAATGCGGCCACCCAGCTTCTGGAATTTTTGCGGGTCCTTGAGGAAGTCCACGACTTCCTTGACCTCTTCCTTGGCTTCGTCGCAACCCGCCACATCGGCAAAGGTCACCTGGTTGTTGTTTTCGTCGAGCATGCGCGCCTTGCTCTTGCCGAAGCTGAAGGCGCCGCCCTTGCCGCCGCCCTGCATCTGCCGCATGAAGTAAATCCACACGCCAATGAGCAGCAACATGGGGCCCCAGCTGACCAGCAGCGTCATGAGCAGGGAACCCTCCTCACGCGGCTTGACGTCGAATTTCACGCCGTTGGCGATCAGGTCACCCACCAGACCGCGGTCAAGGTAGGTGGCATTGGTGCGCAGCTTGCGTTCATCATGGGTGATGGCTACGATCTCGGTGCCGCCCTGGCCTTCCTGGATGGTGGCGGTTTTGATGCGCTTGCCGCGCACCTCTTCGAGGAAGTCGGAATAAGCCACGTAGCCGGCGCCGGCAGGGCCACGAGCGTCAAACTGCTTGAAGACGGTGAACAGCACCAGGGCAATCACCAGCCAAACTGCGACTTTGGAAAACCATTGGTTGTTCAATGCTGACTCCAAACAAGACCGCCGCTGAGGCAGCCACAAACGGGCACTGAGGCCCACAATTCCAAGACTTGTGCCATGGGAGGCATGTTGTATGCCATTCTAGGCGTTTCAAGAGCCGCCAGCGCGAAAATTGAAACCATAAGTCATCCAGGCAACAAGGTTATCGACCCGTTTCAGCGCCCTTTGAGCCCTCGCCCCACCAGAAATGTCTCGGAAGACTTGTCACGGCTGGCTTTGGGCTTGATGGGTTTGACCTGGACAAACGTTTCCTTGAACAGTTTGGCCAGCTGGCTGTAGCCACTGCCATGGAACACCTTGGTCACCAGGGCCCCCTGTGGCTTGAGGTGGCTCACAGAAAAAGCCACCGCCAGCTCCACCAGGTGGCTGATGCGAGCGGAATCCGCCGAGGAGATGCCCGACAGGTTGGGGGCCATGTCGGAAATGACCAGATCCACCTGTCGCCCCCCCAGGGCGGCACTGACCTGCTCCAGCACGGCGTCCTCGCGGAAATCCCCCTGGATGAATTGCACCCCTTCGATGGGTTCCATCGGCAGGACATCCAGCGCGATCAACGTGCCATCCAGCTCCCCCACGGCCGCCCCCTGGGGGGAGAGGCACCGGCGGGCGTACTGGCTCCAGGCACCGGGGGTGCTCCCCAGGTCCACAATGACGTGCCCCGGCCGGATCAGCCCCAGTTGTTCGTCCATTTCCTTCAGTTTGAAGGCCGCACGGGCGCGATAACCCTCTTTCTGGGCCATCTTGACGTAGGGGTCATTGACGTGGTCGTTGAGCCACGCCTTGTTGACCTTTTTGCTTTTGGTTTGAATCTTCAATCGGTATCCTGCCTGGGAAGGGATAATACCCCCATGTCTGCCATTCAACTCACGCCCGCTCAGCGCAAGGAGCACCGCGCGTTGGCGCACCACCTCGAACCCGTTGTCATGATCGGTCAGGACGGCCTGACCGAGGCCGTGCAACGCGAGATCGATGCCGCCCTGAACGCCCATGGCCTGATCAAGGTGCGCGTACTGGGCGACGACCGCACGGCCCGTGACACCCTGTTCCAGACCCTGGCCGACCGCCTGGAGGCGGCCCCCATCCAGCACATCGGCAAGTTGCTGGTGTTGTGGCGCCCCAAGCCGGTCAAGGAAAAGGTCCAGGAAGAGGAACGCAAGCCCGGGCCGCGTGACTTCAAGGTGCTGAAGTACAGCAGCCGTGGCGGCCAACGTCCCCAGGTCAAAACCGTGCGGGTGTTGGGCAACCAACGCCTGACGTCTGGCGGCCAGATCAAACGGGCCAAGCCCAAACAGACGTCCGTCAAGAAAAAACAGCTGGGCTGACCTGCTGCGCATGACCCGCCCCACCCTTTCTGTCATCCTGATCACCAAGAACGAGGCCGAGCTCGTGGGCCAGTGCCTCGAGTCGGTGAAATGGGCCGACGAGATCATCGTGGTCGATTCGGGCAGCACGGACGCCACGGTGGAGATTTGCCAACGCTACACCGACCGGGTGACGGTGACCGATTGGCCTGGGTTTGGTCCGCAAAAAAACCGGGCGCTGGCGATGGCCACGGGGGAGTGGGTGTTGTCGATCGATGCCGATGAGGAGGTGACGCCGGCGTTGGCCCAGGAGATTCAAGACACGCTGCAAGCCCCTTTGGCACAGGGCTACACGCTCCCACGACTCTCCAGCTATTGCGGGCGGTTCATGCGCCATTCGGGCTGGTGGCCCGATCCGGTGCTGCGATTGTTCAAGCGCGAAGCCGGTTCGTTCACATCGGCGCGCGTGCATGAGCGGGTGGACCTGGAGGGCCAGGTGGGCGCATTGCACCACACCCTGCTGCATCACAGCTTTCGCTCGCTGGACCAGGTGCTCCACAAGGTCAACCACTACTCGCACGAGGGCGCCCTCGCGTTACATGCGCAGGGCCGCCGTGCCAGCCTGTCCACGGCGATTGGTCATGGCCTGTGGTCATTCATTCGCACCTATATCCTCAAGCGTGGATTTCTGGATGGACGCGAAGGCTTCATTCTGGCCGTGTCCAACGCAGAAGGTACTTATTACCGGTACCTGAAGCTGATGTATCTGCAGGACAAGGCGTCAAGCCCATGAAGGCTTCCGTCATCGTGACCACCTACAACCGCCCGGATGCGTTGCAGGCGGTGCTGCGAGGCCTGGCCGCTCAAGAGGATCCGGACTTCGAGGTGGTGGTGGCGGACGACGGGTCCACGGCAGACACGGCCCAACTCATTCAGACCCTGGCCAACGATTACCCGGTGCCTTTGCGCCATGTCTGGCAGGAGGACCAGGGGTTTCGTGCCGGTGCTGCTCGTAACCGTGCCTGCGCCCAGGCCAACGGCGATTACTGGATATTTCTGGATGGCGATTGCGTCCCCCTGCCCGACTTCATCGGCGAACACAAGCGGGTGGCTCAAGCGGGGTGCTTTGTGGCGGGCAATCGCGTGTTGCTCAATGACACCTTCACACACCATGCGCTGACGCAGCAACTCCCGCTACACACCCGCCACCGCGGACAGTGGTTGGTGGATCGTCTGGTGGGTCGCATCAACCGCTGGTTGCCCCTGCTCCACGCGGCGGATGGGGCCTGGCGATTGCGCTCACCCGCGCGATGGCAAGGGGCTCGCACCTGCAACCTGGCCGTTTGGCGTGAAGACTTTGTGGCGGTCAATGGCTTTGATGAAAGCTACGCCGGTTGGGGGCATGAAGATGCGGACCTGGCCGTGCGCCTGATTCGTCAAGGGGTGCGCCGCAAAGATGGACGATTTGCGACCGCCGTGCTGCATTTGTGGCATCGAGAAAATGATCGTTCCCAGCTGGAAGAAAACGTGCAGCGCCTTGACGAGATTATCTCGAGCCAGCGTATCCAAGCTCGCCAAGGGTTGAGCCAGTACGTGGTGGCGACTCACTGAATGACCTGGCCAACGCGATCGCCTCACCCTGACACCATGACTCGGCCCATTCCCATTCTGATGTATCACCAGATTGACGCCTCGCCGGCCAAGGGCACGCCCCTCAGAGGCTTGACGGTGACGCCGCAACGCTTTGCTCGCCAAATGGGTTTATTGCGACGCCTGGGCTATCGGGGCGTCAGCATGACCGAACTGGAACCGTATTTGCGAGGTGAGCAATCTGGCAAGGTGGTGGGCATCACCTTCGATGACGGCTATCAAAACAACCTGGAGCATGCCCTGCCCGTGTTGCAGCGCAACGGCTTCAGCGCCACCTGCTATGCAGTCAGCGACCCGTTCGAGGGCCGCAACGCCTGGGACGATGCCATTGGTGTGCCCTCCAAACGCCTGCTCACCCCGGCTCAGATGCGCGAGTGGGTGCAGGCTGGCATGGACCTGGGGGCCCACACCCGGCATCACGCCGACCTGACCACGCTGGGCCATGCCCAGGCCTGGGATGAAATGGCTGGCTGTAAACAAGCGCTGCAAGACATCACCGGCCAGGAAGTTCGTCATTTTTGCTACCCCTACGGGCGGTACACCCCCGAGCATGCCCAGATGGCACGAGAGGCCGGCTTCATCACCAGCACCACGACCCGGCGCGGTCGCGCACGCCCAGGCGATGATCTCTATGAATTGCCCCGCGTGCTGATCGCCCACAGCAACCACCTGTTGCTGTTTTGGGCCAAAACCCTGCACACCTACGAGGACCGGTACCGATGAGCCCCCCGAAGCGGCTGAGGATTGCGGTTCTCAACCGACATTTCGGCTACCGGTTTGGTGGGGCCGAGCGTTATGCGGCAGCCATTGCAGAGGAACTGTCAGTGGTACACGAGGTGCACGTATTTGCCCAGGACATCGAGCACCACCACCCTGGCATCACCTATCACCCGGTGTCACGCCCCTTCAAGAGGCCGCGCTGGGTCAACCAACTGTGGTTTGCCCTGCAGACCTGGCGCATGACCCGACGTGGCTTTGACGTGGTGCACTCCCACGAAAATACCTGGCATGGGCATGTGCAAACCGTGCATGTGAGACCCTTTCGTGTCGGTCTGTTTCATGGCCTATCACCGGTCAAGCGAGCGCTGCGTTGGCTGTCCTTGTTCACCAGCCCGCGGTTGATCACGTATTGGTGCCTGGAGGCCGCACGTTTTGCGATGAAACCGGATCGCTGGATCGTGGCCACCTCCGACCATGTGAAACAAGATACCGTGATGGGCTATCCCCACACGGCCCCGGCGATGGCAGTGATTCCCCCCGGCGTCAATATGCCCGACGAACGCCCGTCCCCCACACAAGCACGAAGGCTATTGCAGTTGCCCGCCCACGTGCCCTTGGCGTTGTTTGTGGGCAATGATTTCGACAAGAAAGGGCTGCCTACGCTGCTGCGAGCTCTGGCTTTAGCACCCGGACTTCACCTGGCCGTGGTGGGACAGGGACGCCACCTGGACCGCTACCGACAGCAGATCGAGGCCTTGGGTTTGGGTTCGCGCGTGCATCTGCTGGGCTCATTGCCCGATGTCTCGCCCGCCTACGCCGCTGCAGACTGGTTGGTCCACCCCACCACCGAGGACACCTATGCCATGGTCGTGCTGGAGGCCATGGCAAACGTCTTGCCTGTTGTTGTGTCAAGCGGGCACCACTGCGGCATTGCGGCCGAATTGACCCACAAGGTGAATGCCTTGATCCTGGACAATCCGCTGGATCACGAGAGGTTGTCCCAGCTGTTGGTGTCGTTGTTGGAAGACACCGCGTTGCGTGCATCCTTGGCGCAGGCAGGGTTGACCTTTGCCCAAGACCGAACGTGGCGCAAGGCAGCGGCACAGCACGAGGCCCTGTTCCAACGGGTGCTCGCCCAACGTGCCGGCGATTGAATGATTCGAACAAGCCTCGGCTTTTAAAATCCCTGATCAACCCAGCATCTGCCTTTCCACCTTTTTCACCCGGCATGCCCCACCCACGACGTCAACGATGGCTCATCCTGGCCCACGCCTTCAACATGGATGGGCGCGCGTCAAGCCAGACCATCACGGACAAGATTCCGTATCTGCGACAAGCCGGCATTGAGGTGGTCGTACTGAGCGGTGTGCTGGGGGCACAGGATCAACGCTTTGAGCACCATCGCTTGTGGTCCTCGGGTCCCTCTGGCGTGCGGTTTGAGATGCGACATGTGTTGCGCCACCAACTGTTGCACCCTGCCCTGTACCGACTCTTGATGACGCTGATCAGCTTGCTGCTGCTACCGGCCATGCTGATCGAGCGATTGTTCTTTCCCATCGAAAACTCCTGGAGTTGGCGATTCAGCGCAGAGCGGCGCGGTCGTGCGTTGGCACGCCAACAACCCTTCGACCTGATCTACTCCACGGGTGGAGCGGTCGCCGCCCATCTGGCTGCGCAACGCTTGCAGCGGGAACTGGGTATTCCCTGGCTGGCCGAGGTTCACGATCCGTTCGTGCATCCCGGGACGGTTCCAACGACCCGCCGACAACGATTCTTCGCAGGCGTTGAGACCCTGATCTGCCGACACGCGGATGTGGCCATCTGGTTCACACAGCAGGCGTTGGACAGCGCGCGCCGGCGAAACCCTGAACTGGGTGAGCGCGGCCATGTCATGCTGCCTGGCGTGGACAGTCCGTTCACAGGGGCCTTGCCGGTGTACAGTCCTGGCCCACGACTCGTGATGGGTCATTTCGGGTCGCTTTCAGCCACCCGCACCCTGAAGCCCTTGATGCATGCGTGGCATTGGCTGGAGCAACATGAGCCCCAGGTCAGCCAAGACCTGGAGTTACACATTTTTGGCGGCACGCTCGACCACACCTCTGCGCAGTTGGCTGAGCAGTGGGGACTCCACGACCGCATTCGACCCTTTGGCCGCATTGAAACAGACCCTATCACCGGTGAATCTGGGCGCAGCCAAGTGTTGAAGCGTATGCGCCAATGTGACGTACTGCTGCTCGTCCACGGCGAGGATGCTATTTGTGAAGAGTACATTCCATCCAAGGTGTATGAATACCTGTGGATGCAGCGCCCGATTCTGGCCACCGTGCATGACAACCCGCAAATGGCGGAGATTTTGCGCAGTGAGGGGCATTGGGTAGCGCAGAGCTGTTTGCGTGAAGGGGGCAGCGAGTTGGCGGCGCCGGAGATGGCGCGGCATTTGAAGGCCTTGTGGGGGCAGTGGCGTGAGAGCGGGTTGGCGGATTCGGGGCGGGTGAGTCCGTACACGACTCGGGCGTCGACCTCGCAGTTGATGGGGTGGGCTGGCACAATCGGGGCGAATCCATCATGACGTCTCTAGCGCTTTATTGCAAAAGCTACAGCACCGACCTGCGGCGGTTGGTGCGTCTGGCTGAGTCGATTCGACAGTTCAATCTCGAGGGGTTGCCGTTTTTCGTCTCAGTTCCAGAGGCCGAACTGCCCTTGTTTCGGGAACATCTGGGGAAATACGACGTCCATCTGCTGTCCGATTCGGAAATTTTGCGCGCTTCACCGCGTATTGACTTGGCTCAAGTGGCCCACCTTCCCGGCAACGTCTCCCAGCAAATTGTGAAATCGGAATTTTGGCGGCTGGGTTTGTCTGATGCTTACGTGTGTCTGGATTCGGATGCTGTCTTCATTCGTCCTTTTGGTCGGGCAGACTTCATGACGGAAGATGGCACGCCTTACACGATGTTGGACGAGGCGCATGATTTGCTTGAAGACGCCTTACGCCAAGGACGGAAGCGCGTGGTGACAGACTTCATGCGCGAAGCCGATCACGTGCAGGCCTTGATGGGTCGCGCGGGCAGGCGCTACAGCTTTGGGCCGTTTCCTTTGGTGTGGCATCAAGCTGTTTGGCGGAGTCTGGATGAGCAGTTTCTGCAGCCGAGAGGCATGAGCTTTGCAGATGCTATTGAATTGGCGCCCATTGAATCGCGTTGGTACGGAGAGGCATTGCTGGCTTATCAAGCCGTGGCGTTGAAGCCGTGTCAGGCGTTGTTCAAGGTGTATCACTACGCTTGGCAACTGGACCAAGACCGTCGTCGCGGGGTGACCGAGGACATGGTTTCGAAGATGTATGTGGGCGTGATTTATCAATCTGCTTGGGAGCGGGAGATGGATTGGCCGAGTGAAGGCGGAAGCTGGGCGTCACACCTGAGCCGTCGGCTACGGCGAAAACTGGGACGCATCTGATCGTTGCCCATGAGCTCCTTGCGTATTTTTATACTGTGCCACAACCGTCCTGATGAGGCTCGAAACGCCATTCTGTCTGTGCTGGCGCAGACCAGTCCACATTACCATCTCGTCATCTCGGACAACTCGACCGACAACCGCGTCGAGCAAATGATTCGACACGAATTCCCATCGCTGAATTACGTTCGACGCGTTCCATCAGTTCCCGCGCTCGAGCACTTCAATCGTTGTCTCGAAGAAACCGCTGACACACACGTTTGCTTATTTCACGATGACGATGTGTTGGCGCCCGATTTTGTCGAGACGATCAAGTCAAGCATCGACAAATATCCCGATGCGATAGCAATTGGATGTAACGCCCGGCTGGATGTACTGGGTAAATTACAAGACAGTCCCTCATTTTTATCACTCCATGACGTCGAAGTCATCACCTCGCCCCGCGACTTGGCCAGGCGTTACTTCTCCAGGCATCAATCCGGCATCGCACCTTTCCCCGGGTATGTCTACCACCGGCAACGAATTGGCTCTACCCGATTTGTCCCATCCGAGGGAAAGTACTCCGATGTGGCGTGGTTGTTGCGCCTGTCAGAAATTGGCCTATTGGTCTGGGTGCGACGCCCCCTGATGACTTATCGGATTCATGGAGACAACGATGGCCTTCAGGAATCGAGGATTGACCGGCTCCATTTTCTGGCTTTTCTCAAACGTTGTCGCGACAGCCTGGGCCATGAAATCATTGAAGATTACCGCTGCTCGTTCATCTACAAACCGCTGGCTCAGACTCGAAGTTCAAAACATCTTCAAAGAATCCGTTTGGCCATCCAATTCCTTCGGTTCTACAGTTGGAGACGATATCTTCGTCCAAGCACCTATTGCGCGGCCTTGAAGCGCTCCGTGGTCAGACGGTGGGGGCGCACATGATTTACGCCAATATCCATGCCGAGGGGCGCAGCAACAACTCCTTGTTTGCGCTAGAGGATACCGTCCATCGCTTCAACCCCAGCTACACGCCTCGTTTGTTGCGAGAAGTATTGTTGGCACGGGGCATTGAATTGAACACACCGGATGTCAACCAAGATAGGCAAGTGAGTTTTGACATTCACCTCGAAGCACAGCCATTACAGGCCACGACACGTCCTCGCTATTTGATCGCACTGGAAAACCCGAACATCAATAAACTGAACGCCAGTCAAGCGTACTGCGCCCACTTTGATCGGGTGTTTGCCTGGGACACTCGCCTGCAGCACTTACAGAATGTGGTGCCCATATTGATCCCCCATCCGATGGTGTGGCAGGATTTTCCAGGGCCGGAAGATCGCTCGATTTTCAGTTGTCTGATTAATGCGAATAAAGCATTCAAGGAAGTACTGGACAACGATCTGTATGCAGAACGGATACATACGATCCGCTGGTATGAACAAAATGCCCCATCGGAGTTCAAACTCTACGGCCTCGGGTGGGACAAGCAACCACCCGCCTACACACCCTCCGGCAGGCTGAGCCGGAGCTTGTTACGCCTGAAATCTCGACTCTTGGGCAGCGCAGCATTTCCGAGTTTCCAAGGCGAGATTCCCGACAAGTCCAGCGTGCTCCGCCGAGCACGCTTTTCGTATTGCTACGAAAACAGTCGCGATATCCCCAACTACATCACCGAGAAGATGCTGGACAGCCTGGTCTCAGGCTGTGTGCCCATTTACTGGGGAGCTGACAATGTGCTCGACCTTGTGCCAGCCAACTGCTTCATCGATCGTCGCCATTTCCCCGATACTGCAGCCGTTCATCGCCATCTCCTGACGATAGACGATGCAAGCTATGCCGACCTTCAGCAGAGCATTCGGGAGTTCCTGAGTAGCGAAACGGCTCAGAACTTCAGTTCAACCAGGGTTGTGAATACCATTGTGGATCATATTTGCCATGATATTCAACTGCATTAGTGCAGTTGCTATCATGACGACGACTTCGAATAACACCCCACCCAAACTAAAAATACCCTATGAAAGCAGTCATCTTAGCTGGAGGCCTTGGAACTCGAATCTCGGAAGAGACGCACCTCAAGCCAAAGCCCATGATTGAACTGGGAGGGAAACCCATTCTTTGGCACATCATGAAGATCTACTCTCATCATGGGATCAATGACTTCATCATCTGCTGTGGCTACAAGGGCTACATCATCAAAGAGTACTTTGCCAATTACTTTCTGCACATGTCCGACGTCACGTTTGACATGAGCAACAACAGCATGCAGGTACACCAGCAAAGTGCAGAACCCTGGCGCGTGACCTTGGTTGACACGGGCGAGAGCACCATGACAGGCGGTCGACTCAAACGCGTATTACCTTATTTGAAGGATGAAGACGCTTTTTGCTTCACCTATGGAGACGGGGTCAGTGACATTGACATCACCCAGCTCATCGCCTATCACAGGGCCCAGAAGGTGCAGGCCACCCTGACAGCCACCTTCCCGCCGGGGCGCTTTGGTGCGCTCGACCTGGATGGCAAGAAGGTGCGAAGCTTCAAGGAAAAACCTCAGGGCGATGGAAACATGATCAACGGGGGATTTTTCGTTTTATCGCCCAGCGTCATTGACTACATTGATGGAGATCACTGTGTATGGGAGCGCGAGCCTCTGGAAACCTTGGCCCAAGAGGGGCAACTGGCCGCCTACCAACATCAAGGCTTTTGGCAGCCCATGGACACCCTGCGTGACAAGACTTTCCTGGAAGAGTTATGGGTCAATGGCCAAGCGCCTTGGAAGGTGTGGGCATGAATCCAGCTTTTTGGCATAACAAGCGCATCTTTCTCACTGGCCACACCGGTTTCAAGGGGGGCTGGCTCAGTTTGTGGCTTCAGCAACTGGGTGCGCAGGTTACTGGTTATGCCTTACCGGCGCCCACCCAGCCCAGCTTGTTTGAGAAGGCCCGAGTTGCCGAGTGCATGACATCCATCCTTGGAGACATTCGTGACGCCTCTGCACTGAATAAAGCCATGCAAGATGCTGCGCCGGACATAGTCATTCACATGGCGGCACAACCCCTGGTTCGACGCTCGTATGTAGATCCCGTTGAGACATACTCAACCAACGTGATGGGCACGGTCCACTTGCTCGAAAGTGTTCGCCAATGCACCTCTGTTCGATCAGTCGTCAATGTCACCACCGACAAATGCTACGAAAACCAGGAGTGGGTCTGGCCTTACCGGGAAAATGAGCCCATGGGGGGCCATGACCCTTACAGCAGCAGTAAAGGTTGCTCGGAGTTGGTGACCTCTTCCTATCGAAATTCCTTCTTCAATTCCAATCTTTATGCGCAACACGGCGTCGCACTGGCCAGCGCGCGGGCTGGCAATGTGATTGGTGGTGGTGACTGGGCTTCTGACCGTCTGGTGCCCGACATCCTGTCCTCATTCACGCAGGGCCATCCCGTCGTGATCCGAAGTCCGAATGCCATTCGCCCCTGGCAGCACGTACTTGAACCGCTTCGCGGCTATCTCACCCTAGCGGAACGGCTCTATACCGACGGTACCAGTTTTGCAGAGGCATTTAACTTTGGTCCGCGTTCAGATGATGCGCAACCTGTTCAATGGATCGTGGACAAACTCGTCAAGCTGTGGGGCAGTAACGCCTCATGGAGGCTGGATGCCTCTGAGCAACCCCATGAAGCCATGTTTTTGAAACTGGATATTTCAAAGGTGGCCCATCGACTCGGCTGGCACCCCGCATTGAATCTGGAGCAGGCGTTGCAATTGACGGTTGAGTGGGCCCAAGGCTTGCACAACGATACAGACATGCGGGCACTGACACTGGGGCAAATTACAGCTTATCAAGCGATGACCTGTACCCCCCCAGACTCAAAACAGAGACAATAAAACCATGGAAAACGCCAAATCTCAAGCACTTCGAGAGCAAATCGTCTCTCTCGTGAACGAATACGCTGCCATCACGCTGAAGCCTCAGCCCTTTTTGCCTGGGGCAACCATGATCCCCCCCTCGGGCAAACTGCTGGATGCTGCCGAACTCAAGAACATGGTCGAGGCGTCCCTGGATGGGTGGCTGACCACTGGTCGTTTCAATGCTGAGTTCGAGAAAAAACTGGCAGCCTTCATCGGTATCAAGCACTTGATCACGGTCAACTCGGGGTCATCGGCCAATTTGGTGGCATTCAGCACCCTCACCTCCCCGAAACTGGGCGACAGAGCCATCCAACGCGGTGATGAGGTAATTGGCGTGGCAGCGGGTTTTCCCACCACGGTGAACCCCATCATTCAATTCGGGGCTGTGCCGGTCTTTGTGGATGTTGACCCCCTGACTCACAACATTGATGCCAGCAAAATCGAGCAAGCCATCACCCCCAAGACCAAAGCGATCATGTTGGCGCATAGTTTGGGTAACCCCTTCAATCTGGACGTCGTGACAGATCTGTGCAAGAAACACAAGCTCTGGCTGGTGGAAGACTGCTGCGATGCCCTGGGAAGTACTTATCGAGGCCGGATGGTGGGCACTTTCGGCGATATTGCAACCTTGAGCTTCTATCCGGCGCATCACATCACCATGGGAGAAGGAGGCGCCGTTTTCACCAACAACGACGAACTCAAATCCATTGCGGAAAGCTTTCGCGACTGGGGGCGCGATTGTTATTGCCCACCCGGTAAGGACAACACCTGCGGCAAACGCTTTTGCTGGAAACTGGGTGATCTCCCAGAGGGCTATGACCACAAGTACACCTACAGCCACCTCGGTTACAACCTCAAAATCACTGACATGCAGGCGGCTTGCGGCCTGGCGCAGTTAGAAAAAGCGGCCTCTTTCATTCAAGCTCGAAAAAGCAACTTCGACTTTTTAAAGAATCGCCTGAAGGACTGCGAGGAGTTCTTGCAGCTACCCACCGCCACCGAACACGCTGATCCCTCCTGGTTTGGGTTCCCCATGACCCTCAAAGCCATCTGTCCTGTCACACGACTTGACCTCCTCACCTATCTGGATCAAAACAAAGTGGGGACTCGACTGTTGTTTGCAGGCAATCTGGTCCGGCAACCCTACATGAAAGGTGCGAAGTACCGCATCAGCGGGGATTTGACCCATACCGACAACATCATGAACAACACGTTCTGGATTGGTGTTCAACCGGCCCTCGGTCAAGACATGCTGGAATACACCGCCAGCAAGATCGAAACCTACCTTGGCGTCAATTTTTAAGCGCGCATGAGCCCTCCGCTCCCCCAAGCCGATCTGGATCTGGTGCTGTCACTGACCCCCAGCTTTTGGTCTAGGTATCAGGGTGCACGGCTTTTCATCACAGGAGGCACAGGTTTTATTGGGAATTGGCTGGTTCAAACCGTTCAGCGAGCCAATGACGTTCTGGGCAGTCGGATCGAGTTAATTGTCCTCAGCCGTGATCCGCAACGCGTTCAGAACAACCATCCCAGCGTATTCAGTCGTCCAGATATTCAACTGATTGGTGGCGACATCACATCGTTCCCCGAACCTGGGGGCCCACTGGATCTGTGTATTCACGCGGCCACCGATGTTGCCATTGCCCCCCAAGGCCAGGAGGCACTTCGCCTCTTCGACTCTATTGTGACCGGCACTCGTAGAGTTTTGGACATCGCACAGCACAAAGGCGTGTCGCGTATTCTTCTTGCATCCAGTGGCGCTGTTTACGGGGTCCAGCCTCCGGATTTGTTAAACATTCCGGAAACTTATGCCGGCGCACCCAGTCCGCAACAACTGTCGGCCGGCTACGGCCATGGCAAGCGCGCCGCCGAGTGGCTCAGCTGCGCCCATGCGGCCCAAAGCAATCTTGAAATCACCATTGCCCGCATCTTTGCACTGGTTGGGCCTGGTCTCCCCCTCAATGGCCCTTTTGCAGCGGGCAATTTCATCCGGGATGCGTTATCGCAAGCACCCATTCTGATTCAGGGCGATGGTCGCCCTATCCGTTCATACTTGTACATGGCTGACCTTTGTGTCTGGTTGTTTCGTCTGCTTGAGTCCGGTCAATCAGGAGAAGCGTACAACGTTGGATCGGAAAGCTCCTTGTCCATACTCGACTTGGCCAACCAAATAGCTCAAATGGCTGGTACGGCGAGCCCCATCGAGGTTCTTACGCCCGGGAATGCTACCTCCCTGGCGGCGCGCTATGTCCCCGACACGAGTAAAGCGCGACAATCACTTCAACTGCGTGAATACACCCCCCTACAAAGCGCTTTACTCAAATCCCTGGCGTGGAGCCGATTAACCTCACCCGTATGACCATGTTCAACGCATCTCGCATACGCAAAACCGTACTCGACATGGCCTATGCAGGCTCTACTGTCCACATCGGCTGCGCCTTCTCCATCGTTGAGTTGTTGGCGGTGTTGTACCGCCAACACTTACGACTCGATCAAACCAACCCCCAAGCACCCGACCGTGACTACCTGGTCTTGAGCAAAGGACATGGAGTCATGGCTCAGTATGCGTGTCTTCATGAATTGGGCTGGCTGAGTGATCACGACCTTGAGCAATACTTCAAGGACGGGACCCGCCTCAAGGGCCTGGCCGACGCACATGTCCCAGGCATCGAAGCCACCACAGGTTCTTTGGGCCATGGAATGTCAGTGGGTGTCGGACTTGCACTGGGCGCCAAGCTCAAGTCAACTGATCAGCGCTGCTACATACTCGTCGGCGATGGCGAACTCAATGAAGGCAGCATCTGGGAAGCCGCCATGTTCGCCGCTCATTTCAAGCTGAGTAATTTAATCGTGATCATCGATGAAAATGGTTTTCAGGCCATGGGTCGTACAGACGAGGTCATGAACATGGGCAGCATCAAAGATAAATTTCTGGCATTTGGCTTTGATGTCATCGACATTGATGGCCATGATGAGACCGCCATAGATCACGCCTATACCGAAATGAAACACCGACACAATGACAAACCCAAAGCGATTGTGGCTCGGACCATCAAAGGCAAAGGGGTGTCGTTCATGGAGAACGACAATATCTGGCACTACACACGGTTGACCTCGGACAGCTACGAACGCGCCGTCCTAGAAGTGACCTCATCTAGGAACTGAAGCATGCGAAACGCTTTTTCTGATGCCTTGGTCGCGGCTGCCGTTGCTGATCCCAGAGTCTTGCTTCTCACGGGTGACCATGGGTATGCTTTGTTTGATCAATTCCGCAAGAAGTGTCCACACCAATATATCAACTGCGGCGTGGCTGAACAGAACATGGTGGGTGTTGCTGCGGGTTTGGCCAAGGCGGGGTTCAGACCGGTTGTATATGGTTTGGCTGCCTTTGTCCCCATTCGAGTGCTGGAGCAGATCAAAATTGATATCTGTTACGAAAAACTTCCTGTGATATTGATTGGGGATGGGGCTGGTTTGGTCTACAGCCATCTTGGTACAAGTCATCAAAGTACAGAAGATATTGCTTGTACACGCAGCATTCCAGAACTGACTGTTCTTTCACCCGCAGATCGTTTCGAAATGAAGGCGTCGATGGAACTGGCCTTCAACAGTCCGTCACCTGTCTACCTGAGAATGGGGAAAAGTGATCATGGAGATGTACATACAGGAGGACTCGAACTGCAGCTTGGGGAAATGATTCAGATACGCAAAAGTTCTGCCCGCCTAGCAATATTAGCAACAGGCTCAATGGTCAGAGTAGCTGTGGATATAGTAGATCAAGGCTTAGATGCGGAAATCTGGAGTGTCCCAATTATCAAACCGCTATCAATCAAATTATTTGCAGAAGTCTTTTCAAGGGTTGATAAAATTATTACATTGGAAGAACATTCAAAAGTGGGCGGTCTAGGATCAACGATAGTAGAAATATTGGCAGAGCATCATCCCCTGCAAGTTTGCATTATTGGAATTGAAGATAGATTTTCAAAATCGTGCGGAAGTTGGGGGCACTTGCTTCAAGACCACCAAATTGATTACAAATCAATTGTGAAAAAAATAAATTCACACTTCGGAAAATGAATAAAAGTAGGCGAAATTCCATGAGCGAAAATAATTTCTCAACAATCGCTATAACAGGCATCACCGGATTCTTAGGAAGTGCAATTACCCGAAAACTATTGGATGAAAAATATAATGTAATAGGATTGAAAAGATCA
>CALBSC010000054.1 GCA_937927685.1 uncultured Burkholderiales bacterium
AGACGTGTGCTCTGCCGATCTTGGCGTGCAATGACTGCTATGGGTCGGTAACTGCCGCTCGCTTCAATATTCGGTCCCATTGTGCTTGCAAAAAACTCGGCCAGCCGAGTGTCTGAACCTGGTGAAACATTGGCAACTGCAAACCAATGGAAATCAGTGGGTCTGATCCTCCAGCGGGATCAGCAATTGGTAGCGCTCATCGTCCCGGAGGTAGCGGATGAATCGTTTGTAGACCGACTTGTTGCGCTCGAACTCCTTGCTCGGGGAGAAGCTCTGCGACTGGGATCCACACTTGCGCTGCAAAGCGTCCTTGTCGAGCTCGTGGTCCAGGTCCTCCAGCAGTGCAATGATGATGAGCCGCTGCCGAGGCTCGAGCTCATAGCGCTCGCCATCCATCCAGACGCACGATTGCGACTCGACGTATTTCAGGGTGGTCGTGGGCGACGCCTCCTCCATGACCTGGGTGGCCGTGCTCGCGCTCTCGTTGAAGAACTCAAACCGGCTCTGACTGATGCGCGCGGACACGCCCAGAAAGCGAACATCAAAGCCCTCGATGGGTGATGCCGCTGGCAGCGGCAAATCGGTGCTGGTGAGCACGACGCTGGACTCGGTGGTTTTTTCCAGGCGAATTTGCTCACGAAGCCTGTCTGCCACTGCGGGTTTGTAGAGCTGGCGCGCGAAATACCAGGTCACCGGCTTGGCCCTGCCCGACTGCGTGGTGCCCAGTCGCCAGATCTGCTCGTGATCAATGACTTTGTGACCAGCACTTCCAAGGCCCAGGCCCGTGGCCAGGTTGTTGACCAACTTGGGCAGCGAGACCTTGTGGTTGGTGCAGTAGTGCCTGGGCGCCGTGACGTCCAAACACTCGGGACACATGAGCAGGATTTGATCGCTGGACAGGTCCCGAACGACCCGCGCCAGCTCCACACCGCACTCCGGGCAATTGATCCATTGGTTGGAACTGCCGAGCACCAACATGCGCTCCCGGATCAGGTGTGTGGCCGCATCACTGGACTGGCCAAACAAGGTCTGTCCGTCGATCTGCGGCTTGTCCATTTCGAGCAGACGGCACAGGACCTGGGTTGAATTGATTTGCGCCTGGCTCATCAAGCCGCCATCTGTTCAAAGGCTTCAAAGTCGCCCGGCGCGTCTTCCACCTCGATCACATCCAGCGCTTTGAGCACTGACTGGGCGATCGCCTGATTGCGCTCGGAGAGGTTCTTGATGGTAGATGACCCGGACGATTGCACCCCAAAGCTGAAGTGTGCGTGCTTGCCCTTGGCGTCGGGCTTCATGTACACGATCAAGGTAGCCGAGGCCATGGCGTATTCGGCCTCAAAGTAGCTGCTGACCTTGAGCAGCGCCAGCGCCTCCTGGATGGCATCAGGCTTGTCCATCTCAGGTGTGGCCTCGACCTGAACGGCCACACCCGCCCTGCCAATGGGCGTGAAGCGGGCACGGCGCAGGCGCACCTTCTCTACGCCAAGGGCAGACCAGTCCACAACAGGCTCAAGCATGCCGTCGCGCAGCGCATTCAGACGGAATGACTTCTTCTCGATCTCCTCGGGCTCGATCTTCTGCCCCAGCACATGCTCCCCGAACAACTGCAGCACCGCTGCGTGGTTCTTGGCACCACCCTTGACGATGGACTCCACGATGCCTTGTTTGGGGTGGTACACCAGCGCCGTTTCCAGTGCAATGCGCGTGGTCACGCGGGTGAAGTTGCTTTGCTCAAAGTGGGCGATCGCGGTGACGGGACCTTCAACATAGATGGTCACCTGAACGCTGTTGTCCTTGGCGCGCTCGCTAACCTCGACGTGGCTGCTTTTGCCTGCGCCCACTTTCTTGTAGAGCTTGGTGACCTCTTCACAAAATGATTCGAGTTGTGCTCGCTCTCTGGAGAGCTTGAGCCCGGCAGGAATGAGGTGCTTTTTCCAGAACTTGCCATTGGTCTTGGCCTGGAATGCAAGGTGCAGCTCGGCGTCACGGAATGCCTTGTCCCGAAAAGCGAGCATCCACAGAGCGATCTCGCGCTCGGTGCGGTTGTCGAACGCGGCCAGCGCCAGCGGATCATCGGCGCAGATGCAGCGGAACTCCTGCACCGCTTGCGCGTTGGACATGGAGTGCGCTCGCTTCAAATCATCGTGCCAGAGCATGAGGTCATGCTCCAAGTCCTTGCGTGCCTCAACCTCAAGGCCACCTTGCACCAGAGACTCTTCGAGCCGATCAAGCTCCTTGCCGACAAGGGCATGCAGAGTGTCAGCTGCGGCCTCCCAGTCGATGTTCAGCTTGGGGCTGATTTTGTGTTGTTGCGTGAACTCTCGCAGGGTGGGCATCGAGATATGACGCAAGAAGTGGCGGTCATTGAAAACTAGCATTTGTCGTCCTCCATCGTGTTTTTGAAAATAAGCAACCCCTCAGCGCTATCGCGCTGATTTTTTTATCTGTGTGATGAGTTCGGGTGGACCTGGTCTAGGTCTTGTAACGCCTGACCAAACCCACAAGAATTCCTATGACCTGAAGACTGCCCTGGGGGTGGATCAAGGGGTACTTCTGGTTGTGGGGTTTGAGGGCGTATGCCCCCTTCTCCCGCACGAGCTCTTTCAAGGTGAACTCGTTGTCAACGTTGGCGATCACAAAGTCACCGACCTTGGCCTTGGTCGATCGCTCAACTACGGCGAGGTCCCCGTCAAAAATGCCCGCTTCGACCATGGAGTCACCCTTGATGGGAATGACAAACGTCTCGTTGGGCTTTCTGACCAGATACTCGTCGAACACCAGCGGCTGGCTACCCACATCTATGGCAGACACTGGTACGCCTGCGGGCACGGATGCATCAATCATGGGTCGTGCAAAAAAGCGACTACCCGGAATCCAGGCATCATCGTCAACTGTGCGCTCAACAAACCCCTCGTCTGCCAACCGCCCCATGAGCTTGACCGCAGCCGAGCGCGACGAAAATCCCAGCAGGG
>CALBSC010000055.1 GCA_937927685.1 uncultured Burkholderiales bacterium
GTCTACCAATTCCGCCACCTGGGCATTTCAGGAAAGAAAGGCATTGTATCAAAAAATTCAACCCGACCAGCGCAACGCTGGAAGAATTTGAAGGCACCGTTCTCGGACACCGGGACGGTCACGGGTTTGTGCAGCGGGATGACGGCGCTGCCGATATTTATTTGCCCCCCAACGAAATGCGTGCCGTGCTGCACCGCGACCGGGTCAAGGCCCGGGTGGTCCGCCTTGACAACCGGGGGCGTCCTGAAGGACGTGTGGTGGAGATCGTTGAGCGGCCCCATCAACCCATCATTGGTCGCCTGTTGCAGGAAGGCGGCGTGTGGCTGGTGGCGCCCGAGGACAAACGCTACGGCCAGGACGTGCTGATTCCCAAAGGGGCCACGGGGCAGGCCAAGACCGGGCAGGTGGTGGTGGTGGAACTCACCGAACCGCCGAGTCTGTTTGGCCAACCGGTCGGGCGCATCAAGGAAGTGCTGGGTGAGATGGACGACCCCGGCATGGAAATCGAGATCGCGGTGCGTAAATATGGCGTGCCGCATGAGTTTTCGCCGGCCTGCCTGGCAATGGCGCGGGCCTTGCCTGATCAGGTGCGGCCGCAGGACGCGGCCCAGCGTGTGGACCTGACCGATGTACCCCTGGTCACCATCGACGGCGAGGACGCGCGTGATTTCGATGACGCCGTCTATTGCGAACCCACCAAAGTGGGGCGCACCAAGGGCTGGCGCCTGCTGGTGGCCATTGCCGACGTCAGCCACTATGTGGAGACCGGCAGCGCCATCGACATTGATGCCTACGACCGTGCCACCAGTGTGTATTTCCCGCGTCGCGTGATCCCCATGCTGCCGGAGAAACTCTCCAACGGCTTGTGCTCGCTCAACCCGGCGGTGGATCGCCTGTGCATGGTGAGCGACATGCTCATCAACGCGCAGGGCGAGATCACGGCCTACCAGTTTTATCCGGCCGTGATGCACAGCCAGGCCCGTCTGACCTACACGGAAGTGGCGGCGGTTTTGTCAAACACACGCGGACCCCAGGCGCAGGCGCGCAGTGAACTGGTGCCGCACCTCATCCATTTGCACGAGGTGTACCGCGCCTTGCTGAGCGCGCGCGAACGGCGTGGCGCGGTGGACTTTGAAACCACCGAAACCCAGATCGTCTGCGATGAAAGCGGGCGCATCGAGAAGATCGTGCCGCGGGTGCGCAACGACGCGCACCGCCTGATCGAAGAGGCCATGCTGGCGGCCAATGCCTGCAGCGCTGACTTCATCCTGCAACACAAGCATCCGTCGCTGTACCGTGTGCATGAGGGCCCCACGCCTGAAAAGCGCGAGTTGCTGCGCAACTACCTGAAGGCCATGGGCATTGGCCTGACCATCAGCGAGGACCCCACACCCGGGGAGTTCCAGGCGATCGCCGCGGCCACGCACGACCGGCCGGATGCGCAACAGATCCACACCATGCTGCTGCGCTCCATGCAGCAGGCCATCTACACCCCGATCAACAGCGGTCACTTCGGTCTGGCCTTTGAGGCCTACACCCACTTCACCAGCCCGATCCGTCGTTACCCCGACTTGCTGGTACACCGGGTGATCAAGGCGATCCTGGCGCGTGAACGCTACCAGTTGCCTGTGCTGCCCACACCCGGTGAAGCCCATGCGCGCCTGGCACGCCGCCTCGCGTCGCGCGTCAAGCCCCCCGAACCCGGCCAGCGCGCCAAAAAGCCGGATGTCGACCAGCCCGCCTGGGAAGCGGCCGGCTTGCACTGCAGTGCCAATGAGCGACGTGCGGATGAGGCCAGCCGCGACGTGGAGGCCTGGCTCAAATGCAAGTACATGCGCGAGCACCTGGGCGAGGAGTACAGCGGGGCTGTCTCGGCGGTCACCGGCTTTGGCGTCTTTGTCACCCTGGACGCGCTGTACGTCGAAGGCCTGGTGCACATCACCGAGCTGGGCGGCGAGTACTTCCGGTTCGATGAGGCGCGTCAGGAACTGCGCGGTGAGCGCACGGGTATTCGTTACGCCGTGGGCTCACGCGTGCAGGTTCAAGTCAGCCGGGTGGATCTGGATGGCCGCAAGATCGATTTCCGCCTGGTGCGTGATCCGCTGGATCCCCATGTGCGCGGACGAGACAAGGACAAGCCCTCGCGTGACAAGGACAAGCCTGCACGCAAGGGCTCCCGCGAGGTGAATGAGTCGGAGCGACCCGACGACCGCAGACACGCCAGCGACAAGCCGGCTGGCTCGCGCAAGGGCGTTCCGTCACAATCGCCGATCCAGGCGCTCAAGGCCGCCGTCAAAAAGGTGGTCGGGTTCAAGAAAGGCCGCAAGGCGAGGCGTTGACGCAGGGGGGGCCGGTGGCTTTCCCCGCGGCTCACAATCACATGACACAACGAGGAGATCTCAGATGACAACATCCAAAGTGGCGATCGTGACCGGCGGCGGTTCCGGCGTGGGGCGCGCGGCTGCGCTGGCCCTGTTGCGTGATGGCTGGAACGTGGTGCTGGCTGGCCGGCGACCCGAGCCGTTGCAGGCCGTGATCGAGGAGTCCAAAGCCGGTTCACGTGGCCTGGGCGTGCCCACCGATGTGTCCGACCCCGCCTCCGTCAAAGCCCTGTTTGAGACGGCGGTCAAGGCCTTCGGCCGGGTGGACCTGCTGTTCAACAATGCGGGTGTCAATGCGCCTGGCATTCCCCTGGAAGAGCTGTCCATCGAGCAATGGCGCAATGTGGTGGATATCAACCTGAGCGGCATGTTCTATTGCATCCAGCAGGCCTTCAAGGTGATGAAGGATCAAAGCCCCATGGGCGGGCGCATCATCAACAACGGTTCTATCTCGGCGCATGCACCGCGTCCCAATTCAATTGCCTACACGGCGACCAAGCACTCGGTGACCGGCCTGACCAAGGCGGCTTCGCTGGACGGACGCAAGTACAACATCGCGGTGGGTCAGATCGACATCGGCAATGCCGGGACGGACATGGCGTCGCGCATGGCGCGCGGCGTCCCGCAGGCGAACGGTCAGATTGCGATCGAACCGCTGATGGATGTGAACACCGTCGGCACCTCGGTGCTGTACATGGCCAACTTGCCTCTGGACACCAACGTACTGTTCCACACGGTCATGGCGACCCAGATGCCGTTCGTCGGCCGGGGCTGATCTCCGCCAACCGGTCTGCGATCAGGGGCTGCTGGGGCGGCCACTGGTCGGCCGCCTGACCGTGCCAGAACACGGCGTGCGTGGCAGCCTGCCAGGCGTCGTCTCCTTGCGCCAGTCGCGCGCCAATCATGCCGGCCAACACATCGCCCGTCCCGGCCGAGGCCAGGCGTGCATTGCCACTGGGGTTGATGCCCGGAACCCGGTTGGCCATGGCGATCACCGTGCCCGACCCCTTCAACACCACCACGGCGCCAAAGCGCTGGGCCAGTTGTTGCGCTTGCCCCAGTCGGTCCGCTTGAATTTCCTGGGTTGAGCAGCCCAGCAGTCGCGCGGCTTCCAGGGGGTGCGGCGTGAGGACGGTCGGGTGGCCGGCAGTGCCCCGCTGGCTCAGCAAGTGTTGCAACGCGGGGTCTTGCGCAATGGCGTTGAGTGCATCGGCGTCGAGCACCAGGCTTTTGGCGGTGGACAGCAGACGCGGCAGCCAGGTGCGTACGGCGTTGCCGCCACCGCAGCCACACACCACGTGGGTCTGGCGCACGTCCAGGGCGTCAATCGGGCGGGTCATCAGGGCGCGCGGGTGTGGTGTCTCGACGGCCGGGCTGGCAACCAGGCCAGGCACCGTTGGTGACAAGGGGTCAGCACTGGCGTGGCGCCCGCCTGAAGCCGCGGCGGACGGCGCGGCCTGCTGTCCCACCAGACACACCCAGACTCGGCCCGCGCCCGCGTGCAAGGCGGCGCTGCCAGCCAGCCAGGCGGCTCCCTCCATGCCCGCATCGCCGCCCACCACAGCCAGGTCCCCGAAATGCCCTTTGTGGCTGGCGTGGGCCGACAGGGATGGACGCGGCGCAGCCAGCAATTCGGCGTCCGGTTTCGGGGTGTCTTCCACGCCCAGCCCATCCCACCAGACCTCGCCTGCCCAGTCGCGCCCCTCGTGCGTGAACAGCCCCGGCTTGAGCGTGAGCAGGCTCAGGGTATGGCGTCTGCCGTGTCCACGCTCGGGCGGGCCGTACCAGTTGCCCGTCTGACCATCCAGACCTGACGGGGTGTCGATACACAACACTGGCGCTTGGGCCTGGTTCATGGCGCGCAGCCATTCGGCCATGGGACCGGACAGGCCGGGTTTGGCGCCAAGGCCAAGCAAGGCATCGATGGCGATATCCCAGGTGAAAGGGGCGGACTGGTGCACCGCCAATCCCACCTCGGCCAGACGCTGCCAGGCCGCCTGGGCGTCTGCAGGGCAGGGACGCCCGGGGGCGGGCGGCAGGGCTGTGACGTGCACGTCCAGCCCGGCTTGCTGAAGGTGGAGGGCAGCCACCGCGCCATCGCCGCCATTGTTGCCGGGGCCGCACACCACCCACACCCGCTGGGCATGGGGGGCCAATGCGCGGGCCAGTCGGGCCACGGACTTTCCGGCCCGTTCCATCAAGGGCGGCACCGGGTACCGGGACAAGGCTGCCTGTTCCAATGCCCGGGTGCCTGCAGTGCCCCGCAAGGGCCAGGTCTGTTGCGAGGTGACCCGGCACGGCCCGCTGGCTGCGACGGCGGGCGCGTGGTGTATGGGGACGAAATCGGTCGGCTGGAACATGGGGCTATGCTAGAATCATGTGGTTTTGCGGAACGTGCCGGGTTGTTGGCTTGAGCTTTCGGGTCATGCCAACTTGCCTGCGCCGACCCTGAACACCATCGTAATTCACCTTAACCTCAAACCAGCCCCCCACAGGTGTTGGCCCGCACACGAAGGCGCAAGTCTTGTGCAGTGTTGGCTGATTCGGGCTCGGTTTCAGACCTAACCTCTGGAGAGACTATGTCTATCACCATGCGCGAAATGTTGGAAGCCGGCGTCCATTTCGGACACCAGACCCGCTTCTGGAACCCCAAGATGGCCCCGTTCATCTTCGGTCATCGCAACAAAATCCACATCATCAACCTCGAGCAGTCGCTGCCGATGTTCCAGGACGCGGCCAAGTTCGCCCGTCAACTCTCCGCCAACCGTGGCACCATCCTGATGGTCGGCACCAAGCGCCAGGCCCGTGAAATCGTGGCTGCTGAAGCCCGTCGTGCCGGCGTGCCCTTCGTGGACCAGCGTTGGCTCGGCGGTATGCTGACCAACTTCAAGACGGTCAAGACCTCCATCAAGCGCCTCAAAGACATGAAGGTTCAGCTGGAAACCGGTCTGGACGCCATGTCCAAGAAAGAACAGCTGATGTTCAACCGCGAACTCGAGAAGCTCGAGAAAGACATCGGCGGTATCCAGGACATGGCCACCTTGCCCGATGCGATCTTCGTGATCGACGTGGGTTATCACAAGATTGCTGTCGCCGAAGCCAAGAAGCTGGGCATCCCCCTGATCGGCGTGGTGGACACCAACCACTCCCCCGAGGGCATTGACTACGTCATCCCCGGCAACGACGATTCCTCCAAAGCCGTCACCCTGTACGCCCGCGGCATTGCTGACGCGATCCTGGAAGGCCGTGCCAATGCGGTGCAGGACGTTGTCAAGGCCGTGGCCGAAGGCGAAGACGAGTTCGTTGAAGTCGACAGCGCCGCCTGATTTGCCTCACGGCACTCCAGCAAGGGGCTCCGGTAGCCCCTTTTTCTCGGGTGCCGGCCCCTTTCAATCTTTTTAGAACCGAACCCGGAGAACACTATGGCAGCTATCACCGCCAGCATGGTCGCAGAACTGCGCGCCAAGACCGACGCCCCGATGATGGAGTGCAAAAAAGCCCTGACCGAAGCCGATGGCGACATGGCCAAGGCTGAAGAACTGTTGCGCGTGAAGCTCGGCAGCAAGGCCGGCAAGGCTGCCAGCCGCGTGACGGCCGAAGGCGTGGTCTCCAGCTTCATTGAAGGCAACACCGGCGCCCTGATTGAAGTCAACTGCGAAACCGACTTTGTCACCAAGAATGACAGCTTCCTGGCCATGGCTCAAGCCGCCGCCAAGCTGATCGTCCAGCACAACCCCGCCTCCATCGAGGCCCTGGGTGCCTTGTCCTACAGCCAGGACGGCTTTGGCCCCACCATGGAAGACGTGCGCAAGGGTCTGATTGGCAAGATCGGCGAAAACATGAGCTTTCGCCGTTACAAGCGTTTCAGCGGCGACACCGCCGTGACCTCCTACCTGCACGGCACCCGTATCGGTGTGGTGGTCGAGTACACCGGCCAGGAAGCCGCTGCCCGTGACGTGGCCATGCACGTGGCTGCCATGAAGCCGGTCGCGCTCACCAGCGCCGACGTGCCCGCCGACCTGATCGAGAAAGAGCGCTCAGTCGCCCAGGCCAAGGCTGCCGAGTCTGGCAAACCTGCCGAGATCGTTGCCAAGATGATCGACGGCTCGGTGCAGAAATACCTCAAGGAGGTGTCACTGTTCAACCAGCCGTTCGTCAAGAACGACAAGCAGACTGTGGAGCAGATGCTCAAGGCGGCCGGCACCACTGTCAAGGCCTTCACGCTCTACGTGGTGGGCGAGGGCATCGAGAAACGTACCGATGACTTTGCCGCCGAAGTGGCGGCCCAGGTCGCTGCAGCCCGCCAAGGGGCCTGAGATCCAAGGGGACCACGGTCCCCTTTTTCTTGTCCGGTGTCAGGTGAAAACCTTGCGCCCGGCGGCTGCGAAGTCCTGTTCAGGCCGCTAAACTATGTCAACTTCTGGAGCCACTGAATGACCGACCGCCCGCCAGCCCACCAGCGCATCCTGCTCAAGCTGTCCGGTGAAGCCCTGATGGGCGACGATGCCTTTGGCATCAACCGGGCCACCATTGTTCGCATGGTCGAGGAGGTGGCGGAAGTCACCCGTCTGGGGGTGCAGGTGGCGGTGGTGATCGGTGGGGGCAACATCTTCCGCGGTGTGGCCGGCGGTTCGGTCGGTATGGACCGCGCCACCGCCGACTACATGGGCATGCTGGCCACGGTGATGAATGCGCTGGCGCTGGCCGACACCATGAACAAGGCGGGGCTCACGGCACGCGTCATGTCGGCCATCGGCATCGAACAGGTGGTGGAGCCTTATGTGCGTCCCAAGGCCTTGCAGTACCTGGAAGAGGGCAAAGTGGTCATCTTTGCGGCCGGCACGGGCAATCCTTTCTTCACCACGGACACGGCGGCTGCGCTGCGTGGCGCCGAGATCGGGGCCGAACTGGTGCTCAAGGCCACCAAGGTGGATGGCGTCTACTCGGCTGACCCCAAGAAAGACCCCAACGCCACCCGCTATAACAAGATCAGTTTTGATGACGCCATTCGTCAGAACCTGGGCATCATGGACGCCACGGCATTTGCCCTGTGCCGCGATCAGAAACTCCCCATCAAAGTGTTCTCCATCTTCAAGCATGGCGCCCTGCGCCGTGTGGTGATGGGGGAGGACGAAGGCACACTGGTCTACGCCTGAGCTGTGCAAGAAGGAAGAATGAAATGAGCATTGCTGACATCAAGAAAAACGTCGAATCCAAGATGAGCCAATCGGTTGCGGCGCTGTCCAACAACCTGAGCAAGATCCGCACGGGGCGCGCCAACCCGGCGTTGCTGGACGCCGTGATGGTCGATTACTACGGCAACCCCACGCCGCTCAACCAGGTGGCCAACATCGCCTTGCTGGACGCGCGCACCATCAGCGTGCAGCCCTGGGAAAAAGGCATGGGCCCCAAGGTCGAGAAAGCCATTCGCGACAGCGACCTGGGCTTGAACCCGGCTGCCATGGGCGACCTGATCCGGGTCCCCATGCCCGCCATGACCGAAGAGCGCCGCAAGGAACTCACCAAGGTGGTTCGTCAGGAAGGTGAAGGCGCCAAGGTGGCGGTTCGCAATCTGCGCCGTGACGCCAACGAGGCGGTCAAAAAACTGGTCAAGGACAAGCTGGCCTCCGAGGATGACCAGAAGCGCACCGAAGCCGACATCCAGAAAGTGACCGACAAGTTCATCGCCGAGGTCGACAAGGTGGTGGCCGCCAAGGAACAGGACTTGCTGGCCGTCTGACGGACCAGCACGCCATGCTCAAGCAACGCGTCATCACCGCGCTGGTCTTGTTGGCGTTGCTCTTGCCGGCCCTGTTTCATGCCCGCCCCGAGGCCCTGGCGGTCCTGACCCTGCTCCTGATCGCGGCAGGTGCCTGGGAATGGGGGCGTCTCAATCAACTCCGTTTTGTCCCTTCGCTGGCGTTGTCCGGTGTCTGCCTGGCCTTTTGCCTGCTCAGTTGGCTGCAGGGTTGGCCCTGGGAGCCTTCGCGCCTGCTGTGGCTGTCCATCGGGGCGGCCTGGGTGCTGGTGGGCGTGGCACTGCTGAGGCTGGGCGTGGTGGGTTGGCCGAGCGTCGCGCTGCCCCTGCGTTTGGTGGGGGGGGTGGGGGCCCTGTGGATGACCTGGCTGGCGGTGTTTCAGGCCAAGATCATCGGCACCAACTTCCTGTTGTCCTTGTTGGCCTTGGTCTGGATGGCCGACATTGCCGCGTACTTTTCGGGACGTGCCCTGGGGCGACACAAGCTGGCTGTGGCGATCAGTCCCGGCAAAACCTGGGAGGGTGCCCTGGGCGGTCTGGTGGGCGTGTTGCTCCTCGCCCTTGTCTGGGCCTGGGTTGATGAACACGCCGACGTCGACAGCCAGAGTCTGTTCTCCCGGTTGCACGCCAGAGGCCTGCTGATCCTGCTTCTGGGCACTGCCTTTGTCACGGCCATGAGTGTCGTGGGCGATCTGGTGGAGTCGCTGGTCAAGCGCAGTGCGGGTTTCAAGGACAGCAGTCAACTGTTACCCGGGCACGGCGGCGTGCTCGACCGCGTCGATGCCTTGCTGCCTGCCTTGCCACTGGGCATGATGCTGGCGTTGTTGTGACCCGATCAACCCACTGCTCAACCCTGTTGCCATGACCCTTCAGCGCCTCACCATCCTGGGTTCCACGGGCTCCATCGGCACCAGCACGCTGGATGTGGTGGCACGCCACCCCGGACGTTTCGAGGTGTTTGCGCTGACGGCTTCTCGCCAGGTGGACCTGATGTGGCAACAATGCCAGCGTTTCCTGCCGCGGCACGCCGTGATGGTGGATCCGGTGGCCGCAGCGGACTTGTCGCAACGTGTGCGTTCGGCCGGCCTGCCCATTGAGGTCCACAGTGGCGCGGCGGCGCTGGACGAGGTGGCCTCGCACGAGGCGGTGGACGCCGTGATGGCGGCCATCGTGGGGGCGGCGGGGCTGTCCTCATGCCTGGCCGCGGCCCGCGCGGGCAAGCGGCTGTTGCTGGCCAACAAGGAAGCCCTGGTGGTGGGCTGTGAGGTGTTCATGCAGGCGGTGCAGACGGGGGGCGCCACCCTGTTGCCGATTGACAGCGAGCACTCGGCCATTTTCCAGTCGTTGCCCGATGACCCATCGAGCTGGGACCGTCGGGTCGAGAAAATCATCCTGACGGCCTCCGGGGGGCCGTTTCGCTCCCTGGATCCGTCGCGCCTGCGCGATGTCACCCCCGAGCAGGCCTGCGCGCACCCGAACTGGGTGATGGGTCGCAAAATTTCCGTGGACTCCGCCACCATGATGAACAAGGCGCTGGAGGTGATCGAAGCGCGCTATCTCTTTGGCCTGGGGCCCGACCGGCTCGAGGTGGTGATCCACCCGCAAAGCGTCATCCATTCCATGGTGCAGTACCGCGATGCCTCGGTGGTGGCGCAACTGGGCACGCCCGACATGCGGGTGCCGATTGCCTATGGCCTGGCCTGGCCGGAGCGGATCGAGTCCGGAGCCGCCACCCTGGATTTCCGGTCCCTGTCGGCCATGACCTTCGAGTCGCTGGATCAGTCGGGCCACGACGAACGCTTTCCGGGGCTTCGTCTGGCCTGGGACGCCCTGCGTGCGCCGGCCGGGACCACGGCCGTCCTGAATGCCGCCAACGAAGTCGCCGTCGCGGCTTTTCTGGAGCGCCGCATCCGCTTCGATCAGATCCACCACGTGAACCTGGAGGTGCTGGCTGGATTGCCACCGTCGGCACCGGCCAGCCTGGACGACCTGCTGGCGCTGGACGCTCAGGCACGCCAACGGGCCGAGCACACGGTGCAGGGGCTGTCCCGATGAGGCTGTCGCCCCCATGTTGACCGTGCTGGCCTTTCTGGCCGCTCTGACCCTCCTGATTGCCGTGCACGAATACGGCCACTACCGGGTGGCGGTGGCCTGTGGCGTGCGGGTGTTGCGGTTTTCCATCGGCTTTGGCCCTGTGTTGTGGCGTTGGAAGCCCCGCCGGCCACGCCCCGACCAGGACACCGAGTTTGTGGTGTGCGCCATTCCGCTGGGGGGGTATGTGCGCATGCTCGACGATGCCGACGGGCCGGTGGCGGAGCAAGACCAGCCCTTTGAATATCAGCGCAAGCCGCTGGCGTGCCGGGCGGCCATTGTGCTGGCGGGTCCCCTGGCCAATCTGCTGCTGGCCGTGCTGCTGTATGCCCTGATGCACTGGATGGGCGAATGGCAGTCGCAAGCCATCCTGGCCACCCCCATCCCCGCGTCGGCGGCCGAGCAAGCCGATGTGCGCAGCACGGACCGTGTGCTGAGGTCGGGCTGGAGCCACGGACCCCTGCGCGAGGTGCAGTCCTGGCAGGATCTGCGCTGGCAGATGTTGCAGGCCCAGTTGCCCCACGAGGAGGACGCGCAGTGGGTGCTGGAATTGCAATCGCGTGAGGGCCAGTCACCGCGGGAGGTCCGCCTGACCATGCCGGTCACGGTTCCGGAAGATGGTCTGATGACGCCGGAATGGTGGGGGTTGCGAGGCCCCTGGATGGCCCCGGTGCTGGGCGACCTGGTGCCCGGCGGCGTGGCGCAACAGGCTGGTTTGCGCAAGGGAGATACCGTCGTGCGCATTCAGTCCCGACCTGTCATGGATGCGGTGGCACTTCGGGCCTGGGTGCGGGCCAGCGGGCCGGAAACGCCGGCGGCACAGGTGTGGGAAGTGGCGCGACGTGGTCAGCCAGGCCTGTTGCTGATCGAAGTCCAGCCCCGCCGCGTCGAGACCGATGGCGGTCCCATCGGGCGCATCGATGCCCTGGTGGGCGAACCGCCGGCGCAGGTGCTGGTGCAATTCGGCCCCTGGGACGGATTCACCCGCGCCGTGGAGCGCACCGTCGACGTGGCTGCCATGACGGTGCAAACCCTGGTTCGCATGCTCATGGGGCAGGCTTCCTGGCAGCAGGTGACCGGCCCCATCACCATGGCGGAATATGCGGGCAAATCCGCGGCCCTGGGGCTGACCGCTTTTCTGGGATTTTTGGCGCTCATCAGTGTGAGCCTGGGGGTGTTGAATCTGCTGCCCATCCCGGTCCTCGACGGGGGGCACCTGATGTATCATCTTTGGGAGGCGATCACGCGCCGCCGGCCGTCTGACAGATGGCTGGAAGCGCTCAATCGCGTTGGGTTGTTGCTGGTCATCCTGCTGATGATGGTTGCCTTGCGCAACGATCTGATGCGCTGGTGGCCGCTCAATCCCTGATTCGACTGCACTACCACCACCTCGCTTTATGACCCACAACCTGATGCGGCCCTTTCTGATCCTGGTACGAGCAGTGGTGGCTTGTCTGGTGGTGGTTCAACTGGCCTGGGCCGTCGAACCCTTCGAAATCAAGGACATCCGAATCGAGGGCTTGCAGCGGGTAGAGCCCGGCACTGTCTTTGCCAGCGTGCCGTTTCGCATTGGCGATACCTATAACGATGACAAAGCTACCTCGGCCATTCGCAGCCTGTTTGGTTTGGGCCTGTTCAAGGACTTGCGCATCGACGTGAGCAGCGGTGTGGTGGTGATCGTGGTCGAGGAGCGCCCGGTCATTGCCGCGGTGGACTTTGTGGGCGCCAAGGAATTCGACAAGGACGTCCTTCGAAAGGCTTTGCGCGACGTGGGCCTGGCCGAGGGGCGGCCCTATGACCGTGCCCTGGCCGATCGTGCCGAACAGGAACTCAAGCGCCAGTACGTCAACCGCAGCCTGTATGCCGCTGAGGTCATCACCACCATCACCCCGATCGAGCGCAACCGCGTCAACCTGACCTTCAGCATGATCGAAGGCGATGTGGCCAAGATCAAGGAAATTCGCATCGTGGGCAACAAGGTGTTCCGCGAGTCCACACTGCGCGACCAGTTTGACCTGGACACGGGCAATTGGCTGAGTTGGTACACCAAATCCGACCGCTATTCCCGTGCCAAGCTCAACGCTGACCAGGAAACGCTTCGTTCCTACTACCTGAGCCGTGGCTACCTGGAGTTCAAGATTGACTCCACGCAGGTTTCCATCTCGCCCAACAAGCAGGACATCACCATCACGATCAACATCACCGAGGGTGAGCGTTTTGGGGTGTCGGGCGTTCGGCTGGAAGGGTATTTCCTGGGTCGTGACGAAGAGTTCAAGTCGCTGGTCACCATCAAGCCGGGGCAAGCCTACAACATCAATGATGTGACCCAGACAGTCAAGGCTTTCTCTGACTACTTCGGCAATTTCGGCTTTGCGTTCGCGCGCATCGAGCCCCGCCCCGAAATCGATCGGGCCACCAACCTCGTCACGGTGGTGTTGCAGGCCGATCCGTCCCGTCGCGCCTACGTGCGACGCATCAACATCTCGGGCAATGCCCGAACACGCGACGAGATCATCCGTCGCGAGTTCCGCCAGATGGAGTCAGCCTGGTACGACGGCGACCGCATCCGCTTGTCGCGTGACCGTGTCGAGCGCCTGGGGTACTTCAAGGATGTCACGGTGGATACGCAGGAGGTGGCGGGCTCACCGGACCAGGTGGACCTGACCATCAACGTGGTCGAGAAACCCACCGGCACACTGCAACTGGGTGCCGGCTACTCGTCTTTTGAAAAGCTGTTCCTCACCTTTGGTATCCAGCAGGACAATATTTTTGGCACAGGCAATTACCTGGGCACGCAAATCAGCACCAGCAAATACAACCAGGTGCTGACGGTGAACTTCACCGACCCGTATTTCACCGATGATGGTGTGTCACGCACCATCGATTTCTACCATCGTTCATCCAAGCCCTACATCGAGCAAGCAGGTAACTACCGCTTCATCACCCAGGGCCTGGGGTTGCGCTTTGGCATCCCGGCCAGCGAACTGTCCCGCTTTGTGATTGGGGGGGCGGTGGAAGAGACCACCATCCAGCCTGGCTCCAGCATGCCGGCGGCCTACTACAACTACGCCGAGCGTTTTGGTTACACCAGCCGCTCCACCCCCTTGTCGCTGGGCTGGATCCGCGACTCCCGCGACAGCGCCATGGCGCCCACCAAGGGTGCGCTCTCGCGCATCTACTCCGACTGGGCCGTGACCGGGGATACCCGCTATGTCCGTTACGGTGGAGCCCACCAGCTGTTCCTGCCTCTGACCAAGCAATACAGCCTGGCACTCAATGGTGAACTGGGTTTTGGCAAAGGCTTGTCCGGCTATCCTTATCCCGTGTTCAAGAACTACTTTGTGGGCGGTCTGGGCTCGGTGCGTGGCTTCGACCAGGGCTCGCTGGGTCCGCGGGACGTGACCGGATTGGTGCTTGGCGGTACCAAAAAGGTGGTGCTGAATGCCGAATTCCAGATGCCGTTCCCGGGTGCGGGCAACGACAAGTCGCTGCGTTTGTATACCTTTGTCGACGCCGGCAACGTGTATGGCGAGTTTGACAAGATCGACCTGTCCACCATGCGCAGTTCGTTCGGCATGGGCTTCAGTTGGGTATCGCCCATGGGGCCGTTGCGTCTGGCCCTGGCCCGCCCGATCACCAAGTTCGCTGGCGATAGAATCTTACCCTTGCAATTCCAAGTTGGGACCACCTTCTGATGAAAACCACCATGCGACATATTTGGCCTGCGCTCGTGCTGTGTGCCGTGTCGATTGCTGCCCAGGCGCAGGACTTCCGTATCGGGTTTGTCAACACTGACCGCATCTTCCGCGAATCCGCTCCGGCCAAGGCCTCGCAAACCAAACTCGAGCAGGAATTTGCCAAGCGCGAAAAAGAGTTGGTCGACTTGGGCAACACCTTGAAGACGGCCTCGGATCGTTTCGAACGCGATGCAACCACGTTGTCTGAAACCCAGCGTAACACCCGTCAAAAGCAGTTGGTGGAGCAAGACCGCGACTTCCAGCGTAAGCGTCGCGAGTTCCAGGAAGACCTCAACAACCGCAAGAACGAAGAGTTCCAGCAAGTGCTGGAACGTGCCAACCGAGTGGTTCGCCAGGTGGCCGAGAGCGAAAAGTACGACCTGGTCTTGCAGGAAGCTGTTTACATCAACCCCAAACACGACATCACCGAGAAGGTCATCAAGGCCATCAACGGCGGCGCCAAGTAAGCCGAGGTCGCCTTGCGGCTGGGCCAGATCATCGACGCGCTAGGGGGGGAGTTATCAGGATCTCCCGATGTGAGGATTGATCGCCTGGCGCCCCTCGATACCGCCACACCCCACAGCCTGAGCTTTGTCAGCCAAGCACGATACTTGAGTGGCGTTGACAACACGCAGGCCAGTGCCGTCATTGTCCGACCCGACTGGCAGTCCCGCGCCGCCTCCGCCGGGTTGGCCTGCATCATCACCCCAGACCCCTATCTGTATTTCGCCCGACTGACGCAGTGGTGGCGGGCGCAGCATCAAGCGCCCTTCAGTGCCCCTTTGATTCACCCGAGTGCAGTCGTCGACCCGACGGCGAACATCCATCCCACGGCGCGTATTGGTCCCTTGTGCGTGGTGGAAGCCGGGGCAACGGTGGGAGCGCACAGCTGGCTCAAGTCACGCGTCACCCTGGGCGAATACTGCCACATAGGCGAGCGCTGTATTGTTCATGCCGGTGTGGTCATTGGCGCCGATGGATTTGGCTTTGCACCGCATGCCGACGGCTGGGTCAAGATCGAGCAACTGGGCGCCGTGCGCATCGGCAACGATGTTGAAATTGGCGCCAACAGCTGCGTGGATCGCGGCGCGCTGGATGACACCGTGATCGAGGACGGTGTGAAACTCGACAACCTGGTGCAGATTGGTCACAACGTGGTGGTGGGAGCGCACACCGCCATGGCTGGATGCGTGGGCGTGGCCGGGTCGGCCCGCATTGGTGCCCGTTGCACCATTGGCGGCGGTGCGGTGGTGCTCGGGCATCTGACCCTGGCCGATGGCGTGCACGTGTCGGCGGCTTCCGTGGTGATGCGCTCCATCTTGCAGCCGGGTCAGTACAGCGGCGTGTTCCCCATCGACGACAATGCGTCCTGGGAAAAAAATGCGGCCACCTTGCGCCAACTTCATCGGCTGCGTGACCGCATCCGAGCCCTAGAACAATCGACAGGACCCACCCCATGAGCATGGACATCCATCAAATCTTGCGTCAACTGCCGCACCGCTATCCCATTTTGCTGGTGGACCGCGTGCTGGAGATCGAAAAAGGCAAGAAGATCCGTGCCCTGAAAAACATCTCGATCAATGAGCCCTTTTTCACGGGGCACTTTCCGCACCGTCCGGTGATGCCCGGTGTGCTCATGCTCGAGGCCCTGGCCCAGGCCGCCGCCTTGCTGGCGTTTGACACGCTGGGCGTGACGCCCGATGACAAGACGGTCTATTACTTTGCCGGCATCGATGGGGCCCGTTTCAAGCGCCCGGTGGAGCCGGGGGATCAGCTCATCCTGGAGGTGGCGTTGACGCGCATGAAGGCCGGCATCTTCAAGTTCGGCGCACGTGCCCTGGTGGAGGGTGAAGTGGCCACCGAGGCTGAGCTGATGTGCACCATGCGGGCGATTGCCTGAGCGCCAGGCCATGAGCCGTATTCATCCGACCGCGCTGGTAGACGCTGGGGCCGAGCTCGACAGCAGTGTCGAGGTGGGGCCCTACACCGTCATTGGTCCGCATGTGCGTATTGGAGCCGGGACCCGGGTGGGGGCGCATTGCGTGATCGAAGGGCACACCACCATCGGGCGCGACAACCAGATCTTTCAGTTCAACTCGTTGGGGGCCATTCCGCAGGACAAGAAGTACGCGGGCGAGCCGTGTGAACTGATTCTGGGGGATCGCAACACGGTGCGCGAGTTTTGTACCTTCAACATCGGCACGGCCTCTGATGCTGGTGTGACCCGTGTGGGCGACGACAACTGGATCATGGCCTATGTGCACCTGGCGCATGATTGCCACATTGGCAACCACACCATCTTCGCCAACAACACGCAACTGGCGGGTCACGTGCATGTCGGGGACTGGGTCATTCTGGGCGGCTTTACCGTGGTGCATCAGTTCTGCCGCTTGGGTGCCCACAGTTTCACGGCGATGAACTCGCTCCTGTTTGCCGATTTGCCTCCCTTTGTGATGTGCCAGGGCCAACCCGCCGAAGCCCGTTCGATGAACTACGAGGGGTTGCGCCGTCGGGGCTTCTCGCCCGAGCGTGTGCAGGTCGTCAAGGCCATGCACAAGGCGCTGTACCGCGACAACCTCACCCTGGCCCAGGCGATGGAGCGCATGGCGGGACTGGCCCAAGAGCATCCCGCGTCCGCCGAAGACGTGGCCTTGATGAATGGTTTCCTCAGTGCTGCGTCCGACAAGCGCGGTATCGTGCGCTGACACGGGCGCAGTACCCAGACACGGCGTGTTGATGTCGGCCACTTTGAACACCCTGGGCATGGTGGCCGGCGAAGCCTCGGGCGATTTGCTGGCCTCTCTGGTGCTGGCCGGTGTGAAGCGACGCTGGCCCCAGGCCCAGTGCATGGGCATTGGCGGCCCTCGCATGGCCGAACAAGGCTTTGAGGCCTGGTGGCCGCATGAACGACTGGCGGTGCGCGGTTACATCGAGGTCTTGCGCCATTATCGCGGTATCGTCGCCATTCGCAACGAACTCAAGGCGCGCTGGTTGACACAGCCGCCCCAGGTTTTCGTGGGGGTCGATGCCCCCGACTTCAACCTGTCGCTGGCCCAGGCGCTGCGCGAATCGGGCGTGCCCACGATGCAGCTGGTGTGTCCGTCCATCTGGGCCTGGCGTCCCGAGCGGGTGAACACCTTGCGTCGCAGCGTGGACCACGTGCTGTGTCTGTTTCCCTTCGAGCCCGATTTGCTGCGACAGCATGGCATTGCCGCGACCTACGTGGGTCACCCCTTGGCGCAGACCATTCCGGTACAACCGGATCGCCTGGCCGCGCGTGCCCGTCTGGGACTGCCCGCCGATGCGCGGGTGGTGGCCTTGCTGCCGGGTAGCCGTGCGTCAGAAATTCAATACCTGGCCGAGCGTTTTGTGCGCACGGCGTTGCTGCTTGCCAAGCGTCACCCCGATCTGAAGTTTGTCTTGCCGGCCGTGCCCTCACTCAAGGCCAGGCTGGATGACGTGGTGCAGCGTCTGCGGGCGTCTGATCAGGTACGCGTGTTGTCAGGGCAGTCGCATGAGGCCCTGGCCGCTTGCGATGTCACGCTGGTGGCCAGTGGCACCGCCACGCTCGAGGCGGCCTTGTTCAAGCGCCCCATGGTGATCGCCTACAACATGCACTGGCTGAGCTGGCAGCTGATGCGACGTCAGCGCTTGCAGCCCTGGGTGGGTTTGCCCAACATCCTGCTGCAAGACCAGGCCGTGCCGGAGTTGCTGCAAGACCAGGCGACGCCCGAGGCCATGGCGAGTGCGTTGGAGCACTGGCTGAACTCGCCGCATGAGGTGCTGGATCTGCAACAGCGATTCGAGCAACTGCACGTCACGCTGACGCGTGACACCCCCACCTTGGTGACCGATGCGATCCAGGAAATTCTTGAGCGCTGAACAGGCCACGCTGGCATGGGACATGCCCGGCCTGGTGGCCGGGGTGGACGAGGCTGGTCGTGGTCCGCTGGCCGGACCGGTGGTGGCCGCCGCGGTCATCCTGGACGATTTGCGTCCCATCAAGGGGCTGGCCGACTCGAAGAAACTCACGGCTCGCACACGCGAGCGCCTGTACGACGAGATTCGTGCGCATGCCTTGTGCTGCAGCATCGGGGAGGCCTCGGTGGAGGAGATCGATCGCCTCAACATCCTGCAAGCCACCCTGCTGGCCATGCAACGCGCCGTGGCGGGATTGCGGCTGAGACCGGTGAAAGTGCTGGTCGACGGCAACCGACTTCCCGTGCTGGATGTGATGGCCGAAGCCATCGTGCAAGGCGATTCAAAAGTGCAGGCCATTTCTGCCGCGTCCATTCTGGCCAAGGTGCATCGGGACCGCTGGTGTGAAGAAATCGATGTGCAGTACCCGCACTACGGCTTTGCCGCGCACAAGGGCTATGGCACGGCGGTGCACCTGCAGGCCCTGCGCGAGCACGGCGCCACGCCCTGGCACCGCCGGAGTTTCTCGCCGGTGGCGTTGGCCATTGCGCAAGGACGAGACCCGACGGCCGCGCCCGAGCTGTCTGACCCTCCACGCCGTGCGGCAGGGGAGGGGGCATGAGTAGACGCCCACCGCTGGCGCGAGAGGCCTTGGCATGACCCACCCAACCAACCCGCCCAGGCACATCACCTCGCGTGACAACCCGCGCTTCAAGACCTTGCGCCAACTCGCGGGTGACAACACCGCTTACCGCAAGCTGGGACAGGTCTGGCTGGAGGGTGAGCATTTGTGTCTGGCGGCCCTTTCCCGGGGCGTGCGACTGCAGTCCTGGGTGTTTTCGGCCTCGGGCTGGTCGCAGCGATCCGCGGCGATGACCACGCTGGAAGGCGAGGTGTGGGTCCTGCCCGACGCCTTGTTTGCCAGCCTGAGCGAATTGCCGTCCCCAGGCGGCGTGGCCGGCCTGCTGACCCTGCCGAACAGTCCCTCGCTGCAAGCGCAGGCCCATACTCTGGTGCTGGACCGGGTGCAGGACGCGGGCAACGTCGGCTCCATGCTGCGCAGCGCCGCAGCCATGGGCGTGACCCAGGTGTTGGCCCTCAAGGGCACGGCGGCCTTGTGGTCGCCCAAGGTCGTTCGCGCGGGGATGGGGGCCCACTTTGCGTTGAGCCTCAAGGAGGGCCTGGATCTCGAGGATTTGGCCCCCTTGCAAGCACCCCTGGTGGTCACTTTGCCACACCAAGGACCGTGGTTGCACGAACTCTCGGCCGCGCAAGGGCTGCCATACCCCTGTGCCTGGGTGTTGGGCCATGAGGGGCAGGGGGTTCAAGCCGGGTTGGTCGAGCGTTCCGCCCTGTCGGTGCGCATCGCTCAGCCGGGTGGGGAAGAGTCGCTGAACGTGGCTGCCGCTGCCGCCATCTGCCTTTACGCCAGCGCAACCTCGCGCTGAAATCAGCCTGGCCCGCTGAGGCTATAATGAGTGGCTTTTCAGCATCCACCCGCACGCCTACAGCTCGACCTCAAGCCTACTCCCACACACAAGCAGCCAAGCGAGTATCACTTCTTGCGCGAGCTGGGGCGTCACCGAACCTTTACGGAGAACCCAGTGCTTTTGTCTCTTCAGGGAACATTCCCCACCGCCCTCCTGGCGCTGGCAGACGGCACGGTCTTTATCGGCAACTCGATCGGAGCCCCCGGCTCCACCGTCGGCGAGGTGGTGTTCAACACCTCCATCGTCGGCTACCAGGAAATCCTCACCGACCCCAGCTATTGCCAGCAGATCGTCACCCTGACGT
>CALBSC010000056.1 GCA_937927685.1 uncultured Burkholderiales bacterium
GCGTGCTCACCGAGGCTGCCATCATGGGCAAGCGCGACGAGCTGCGTGGTCTGAAGGAAAACGTCATCGTGGGTCGTCTGATCCCGGCCGGCAGTGGTATGGCTTATCACCAGGCCCGCAAGGTCAAGGACGCCATGGACGAAGCCGAGCGCCGTGCCATCGCAGAGGCGGAGGCGGCCGAACTGGCCGGCGAAGTCCCGGGCGAGGTGGCCTCGTCGGTTGACGGCGAAAGCGCCGCGGCCGCCGAGTAAACACAAAGGCCCTCGCGGGCCTTTGTCGTTTCAGGCAAGCACGACATGCTGACAGCAGGTTGGTTCTGGCTCACCATCGCCATCGGGGTGTTCTGGGCCCTGGGGGCCTACAACCGTCTGGTGCGTTTGCAGGCGCAAGTGCAGCAGAGCTTTGATGCGCTGGAGTTGCGCATGCTCGAGTTCACCGAACTCGTGCAACAGGTGCTCAGCGACGTGGTGATCTCCTCAGCCCCCTGGCGCTCGGAGTTGAACCACGATCAGGGCGCCAGTCACTGGAGCCGGCTGCAAGAGAGCGCACGCCACCTGGCCATGGAACTCGCCCGGATGCAAGAGCATCCCTTGCGGGCGGATTCGGTCGAGCGCGTCCGCCAGGCGCAGTTGGCCTTGCAAGCGGCCTGGGAGAGTCTGGTCGCGCCGTCGGCCTACCGCGTGGCGGTCTCCGATGCGCTGCAGCAACGCTGGCAGGCACAACTGCTGCTGGTGCAACCCGATACCCAGCGGTTCAACCAGGCGGTCGAGCAGTACAACCAGGCCATTGGAGAATTCCCGGCGCTGTTGCTGGCGCGTCTGTTCAAGTTCACGCCGGGCTTTGTGCTGTGAGCCTGTCGGATCGCTCCGCCAGCGTGTCGTCAGGTGAAGGGGCCAGTCCCGACGGCCCCATGGTTTCTCCGCCCTTGTGGCAGTTGCTGCAGACGGTGGCGCAGTTGGTGCAGGCGGTCCGTCAGGGCCAATCAACCAGCCGTGTGCTGCCCCAGGTGGAACCCCGGCGTCGCGCGGCGGTGCAATCGCTGCTGTTTCGGGTATTGCGGCAGTTGGGTGTGGCGCAGGTGTTGCGCAAGCGCTTGGCGCCACGGGCACCGGCGCCGGCTGCGGATGCGCTCTTGTGCACGGCCCTGGCCCTTTGCTGGAACGACACCCACGCCCCTTACGATGTGCATACCCTGGTGAACCAGGCGGTGGAAGCCGCCAAGCGTGGTCGGCAAACGCAGGGGCAGGCAGCGTTCATCAACGCCTGTTTGCGGCGCTTCTTGCGCGAGCGTGAGGCCTTGCTGGCCGAGGTGCAGGCCGACCCGTTGGCCATGTCCCCCCTGCCGCCCTGGTGGGTGGCGCGTTTGCAGCAGGACCATCCCCAGTCATGGCAGGGCCTGCTGGCCTACGGCCAACAACCGGCCCCGATGACCTTGCGGGTCAATGGGCAACGCACGACCCGCGAAGCCCTGCACACCCGTTGGCAGGCTGCCGGCATCGCCAGCCAGCCCGTCGGGCGACAAGGCCTGCAACTCGACAAGCCGGTGGATGTTCACCAACTGCCTGGCTTTGAGGCGGGCGATTGCTCGGTGCAGGACGCGGCCGCCCAGCTGGCCGCCGAGCTGTTGTGGGACGGCTTGCTGCAGACCAGCACGCCGCGGCCAGGAGCGGCTGAGCACGCGGCCTGGCGGCTGCTCGACGCCTGCGCGGCGCCCGGTGGCAAGACGGCCCACTTGCTGGAGGCGGCCCCTTCAGCGGGGCGCCCGGTGCAGTTGCTGGCCCTGGAGATTGAGGCCACCCGCATTCCCCGCATCGAGGACAATTTGCGCCGCACCGGATTGCAGGCCCAGGTTCGGTGTGCCGACGCGGGCGATCCCGCCACCTGGTGGGACGGGCAGCCCTTTGACGCGGTGTTGCTGGACGCGCCCTGCAGCGCCTCGGGCATTGTGCGGCGTCATCCGGACATCCCCTGGCTGCGCCGGGCGTCCGACATCGCGCAGCTCGCGCAACTGCAAAGCCGGCTGCTCGAGGCCCTGTGGCCCGTGCTGCGTCCCGGGGGCGTACTGGTCTATTGCACGTGCTCGGTGTTTCGGGCCGAAGGTCAGGACCGGATCGATTCGTTTCTTGCACACAACACTGACGCGCGATTGCGCCCCTCGCCAGGGCATTTAATGCCCTGGGCGGCGGCAAATCAGCCCGGCCTCCCGGACAATCGGTTGGGTGATCACGATGGTTTTTATTACGCGGTGCTGGAGAAGCTCCCCGGTTGAGGCGGGGGCTCGTGCGTGGGCCCTGAGGGCCTGGCGTGGGGCGCGAGCGTGGGTGCTGCTGAGCCTGTTGATGATCGCCGGTGTATTGCACGCCCAATCCCCGCAAAGCCTGCCCATTCAGCTCGAGGAAGTGCAGGTTCAACGCCTGGAAGATGGCTATTACGTCAATGCCGGCATGCAGATTGAATGGCCGCCGGCGGTGGAGGAGGCCTTGAGCAAGGGCGTTCCCTTGCATTTCGTCGCCCGCGTCGACATCCTGCGCGAGCGCTGGTACTGGTATGACCGTGAGGTGGCACGCCAGGAACGGTTTATCCGCCTGAGCTACCAACCCCTGACCCGTCGCTGGCGTCTGCTGGTGTCGTCCCAACCCATAGGCAACACAGGCTTGGGTGTGTCCCTGGGGCAAAGTTTTGACAGCGCCAGTGAGGCCGTGGCTGCGCTGGGGCGAATTCATCGCTGGAAGGTGGCGGAACTGGCCCAGGTGGATGCTGACAGCAAGCACCGGGTGGATTTCAGCTTTCGGCTGGACCTGACCCAGTTGCCGCGCCCGCTGCAATTGGGCGTTCTGGGCGAGAGCGACTGGAACCTGGGCATCAGCCGCACCCTCAAGCTGTCGGCAGACGCCAAATGAGTTCCGATATTGCCCTGACCCGATCAGGCCGGTTGCGGTGGCTGATGGGGGTGGGCTTGTTCACCATGCTTGCACTGGGCATGGTGCTCCTCTTTTTATTGACCCAGGCCACCCAGAGTTGGGAGTTGTACGAGCAGTACTACACGGTGCTGTTCACCCTCAATGCGGTGGTGGCGGGCGTCTTGCTCGCGGTGATTCTCTGGATCGTGGTGCGCTTGCTCGCACGCGTGCGCGAGGGGCGATTCGGTAGCCGGTTGTTGCTCAAGCTGGCCTTCATCTTTGTGCTGGTGGGTTTTCTGCCGGGTCTGCTGATTTACGGCGTCTCCTACCAGTTCGTGTCACGGTCCATCGAGGCCTGGTTCGACACCAAGGTGGAAGGGGCCCTGGCAGCAGGCTTGAACCTGGGGCGCACCTCGATGGAAACCCTGGCCAGCGATCTGGGCCAGAAGTCGCGTCAGGCAGCGGTTCAACTGGTGGATGCACCCGGGGTGTCGGCCGGGGTGGCCTTGGAGCGGTTGCGCGATCAACTGGGGGTGGAAGAACTGGTGTTGTGGTCGGGCTCAGGCGCGCCGTTGGCCAGTGCCGGCAACTCTCTCCTGTCGTCCCTGCAAGACCGCCCGAGCAGCCTGCAGTTGCGGCAGTTGCGCACCCAACCGGTCATCACCCAGATCGAGGGCCTGGAGGACGAGCCCGGCGCTGGCGCCACCCGACCGCGCGTGAAGGTGCTGGTGTCGATGGCGGCCCCGGGACTGGGCCTGCTCTCGGAGGCGCGCGTCTTGCAAGTGACGCAGAGCCTGCCCCCCACGCTGGTGGCCGACTCGTTGGCGCTCCAGGAGGCCAACCTGCAGTACCAGGAGCGCGCGTTGGCGCGCGACGGCCTGCGGCGCATGTACATCGGCACCCTGACCCTCAGCCTGTTCCTGTCGGTGTTTGGTGCGGTGTTGCTGGCCGTGTTGCTGGGCAACCAGCTGGCCCGGCCGTTGCTGTTGCTGCTCAACGGTGTGCGCGAAGTGGCTGCCGGCGATCTGGGGCCCAAGCCGGTGCTGAGTGGACGCAACGAACTGGACGGATTGACGCGAGCTTTTGCGGCGATGACGCAGCAGCTGGCCGACGCCCGCTCCACCGTGGAGCGCAGCATGGACCAGGTCACGCTGGCGCGCACCAATTTGCAGACCATCCTGGACAACCTGACCACCGGCGTGGTGGTGCTGGATACGCAGGGGCGCATCGTCTCGTCCAACCCGGGGGCCACCCGAATTTTGCGAGCGCCCCTGGCGGCGTACGAAGGGCGCGCGCTGGCCGAGCTGGAGGGACTCGCCGACTTTGCGCAACAGGTGCAGCAACAGTTCGATCTACTGGCCGCCGAGCGCATGCAGCACGGGCTGGACCACTGGCAACAGTCGTTCGAATTGCAAAACCCCTCGGGCACCCACTACACCTCGCCGCTGGAGAAGGCCTCGGACGGCACCATCCTGGTGGCGCGTGGTGCGGTGCTACCCAACCAGGCCCGTTTGCTGGTGTTCGATGACATCTCGGAGATCGTCTCCGCGCAGCGCGCCCAGGCCTGGGGCGAAGTGGCGCGACGACTGGCCCACGAAATCAAGAACCCGCTCACCCCCATCCAGCTGTCGGCCGAGCGGCTGGAGATGAAGCTGGATGGCAAGCTGGACGCGCCTGAACAAGCCATCCTGACCAAATCCGTCAAGACCATCGTGGACCAGGTGGACGCGATGAAGCGCCTGGTCAATGAATTCCGTGACTACGCGCGACTGCCCAAGGCCGAACTCGAGCGGCTGGACCTGAATGCGCTCATGCAGGACTTGCTGCACCTGTACTCGGCCGAGAATGCCACGGTGCCTGTGGAGACGCAATTCGACCCGGCGTGTCCGCCCATCCTGGGCGATGCGCAGCAGTTGCGGCAGGTGGCGCACAACCTGCTGCAAAACGCGCAGGACGCGAGCGAGGGCTTGCCAGTGCGGCATGTGCAACTCGCCACGGTCTGGAACCCGCAAAGCCGGCGCGTGCGTCTGGTGGTGCGCGACTCGGGCACCGGATTTCCCGAGGCCATCCTGAAGCGGGCTTTTGAACCCTACGTGACCACCAAGGCACGCGGCACCGGACTGGGGTTGGCGGTGGTGAAGAAAATCGCCGATGATCATGGTGCACGCATTACCCTGAAAAACATCGAGGATGAGGGGCAGGTGGTGGGCGCACAAGTGTCGTTATCATTCCAGGCGGCAGACACATAAATTCACGGAGCCCGGGCTTCACTATGGCAAATATTCTGGTGGTCGATGACGAGTTGGGTATTCGCGATCTGTTGTTCGAAATCCTCAACGACGAAGGTCATGCGGTCGAACTCGCCGAGAACGCGGCCCAGGCCCGCGCGGCGCGCGCCCAATCGCGTCCGGACCTGGTGCTGCTCGATATCTGGATGCCCGACACCGATGGGGTGAGCCTGCTCAAGGAGTGGTCGGCCGCGGGTCTGCTGAACATGCCGGTCATCATGATGAGTGGCCACGCCACCATCGACACGGCGGTGGAAGCCACTCGCATTGGCGCACAAGCTTTTCTGGAAAAGCCCATTACCTTGCAAAAGCTGCTCAAGGCGGTGGAAAACGGGCTGTCACGCAAGCCGGCGGTCTCCGCCGGTGCCAGTGTCCATCCCCCGTCGAGTGGCGCCGCGGCGCAAAGTGGCGAGCGCAGCGTGGAGACCCTGGACCTGGACGCCGCGCCAGCCGAACCCATCGCGGTGGTGCTCGCTCCGCACGAGCAAACCTTCGACCTCAGCCAACCGCTGCGCGAGGCGCGCGACGCCTTCGAGAAGGCCTACTTCGAGTTTCATCTGGCCCAGGAGGGCGGCTCGATGACGCGCGTGGCGGAAAAAACCGGCCTGGAGCGCACCCACCTCTACCGCAAGCTCAAGCAGCTGGGCGTGGACCTGAGTCGCGGCAAGCGCGGCGGGGCTTAAGGGGCCCGCTGCACCCGGGCCGCCTCGCCGTCACAACAGGCTTACATGTTGCGGCGGTACTGGCCGCCCACCTCGAACAAGGCTTGTGTGATCTGCCCCAGCGAGCAGTGACGCACGGCCTGCATCAACACCTCAAACACATTGGTGTTGTCCAGCACGGCTTGCTGCAACAGCGCCAGTTGCCGGGCGGCTGCGTCGGCATGCCGGGAGTGGAAGTCCTGCAGTCGTGACAGCTGGCTGCGCTTTTCCTCGTCGGTGCTGCGGGCCAGTTCCAGGGTCTCGGGGGTCGGGTCACCCTGGGGGTTGCGGAAGGTGTTGACGCCAATGATCGGGTACTCGCCCGTGTGCTTGAGCATTTCGTAATGCATGCTCTCGTCCTGGATGCGGCCACGCTGGTAGCCGGTTTCCATGGCACCCAGCACGCCGCCGCGCTCGGCAATGCGGTCGAACTCGCTCAACACGGCTTCTTCCACCAGTTCGGTGAGCTCGTCCAGGATGAAGGCCCCCTGGTTGGGGTTTTCGTTTTTCGCCAGCCCCCACTCGCGGTTGATGATGAGCTGGATCGCCATCGCGCGGCGCACGCTCTCTTCGGTGGGTGTGGTGATGGCCTCGTCGTAGGCGTTGGTGTGCAGGCTGTTGCAGTTGTCGTAGATGGCAATCAACGCCTGCAGCGTGGTGCGGATATCGTTGAACTGGATTTCCTGTGCGTGCAGGCTGCGTCCGCTGGTCTGGATGTGGTATTTGAGTTTCTGCGAGCGCTCGTTGGCACCATACTTTTCCTTCATTGCCACGGCCCAGATGCGGCGCGCCACGCGGCCCAGCACGGTGTACTCGGGGTCCATGCCGTTGCTGAAGAAAAAGCTCAGATTGGGGGCGAAGTCGTCGATGTGCATGCCCCGCGCGAGGTACGACTCCACGTAGGTGAAGCCGTTGGAGAGCGTGAACGCGAGCTGGCTGATCGGGTTGGCGCCGGCTTCGGCGATGTGGTAGCCGCTGATCGACACGGAATAGAAGTTGCGTACCTGGTGGTGCACGAAGTAGGCGGCGATGTCGCCCATCACCTTGAGCGAGAACTCGGTGCTGAAGAGGCAGGTATTTTGTCCCTGGTCTTCCTTCAGGATGTCGGCCTGTACGGTGCCGCGCACATTCTGCAGCACCCACTCGCGGATCTTGGCGGCCTCGGTGTCGGTGGGGTCACGACCGTTGTCGGCCTTGAACTTGTCGAGGTTCTGGTCGATGGCGGTGTTCATGAACATCGCCAGGATGGCCGGCGCCGGGCCGTTGATGGTCATGGACACACTGGTGCTCGGGTTGCACAGGTCAAAGCCACTGTAGAGCACCTTCATGTCGTCAAGGGTGGCAATGCTCACGCCCGAGTTGCCCACCTTGCCGTAGATGTCGGGGCGCTCGTCGGGCTCGTGGCCGTACAGCGTCACCGAATCGAACGCGGTGGACAGGCGCTTGGCCGGCATGCCCTCGGAGAGCAGCTTGAAACGGCGGTTGGTGCGGAAGGCGTCGCCTTCACCCGCGAACATGCGCGTCGGGTCCTCACCCTCGCGCTTGAAGGCAAAGGTGCCCGCGGTGTAGGGGAAGCTGCCGGGCACGTTTTCCAGCATCAGCCACTTCAGGCGCTCGCCTTCGTCTTCGTAACGCGGCAGCGAAACCTTGCGGATCTTGGTGCCGCTCAAGGTGGTGGTGGTGAGGGTGGTGCGGATTTCCTTGTCGCGAATCTTGACCACATACTCATCACCCGCATAGGCGCGCTGCATGTCGTCCCACTGCGCCAGCAGTTTGCGCTCGACGGTTCCCATGTATTGCTCGCGCGAGGCGGCCAGGTCCAGGGCGGCTTCGGCGGCGCGGGCACGATCGGGCTTGTCTTCTTTGAGCATGCGTGAGGCGGCACGCAGTTGCTGGATTTCCCTCGCGAGCTGGGCTTGCTGCTGGGCACGTTGCTTGTAGCCACGCACGGTGTCGCTGATCTCGGCCAGGTAACGCGTGCGCGCAGCGGGCACGATGGGGCTCTGGTGGGTGCTGTGCCGCGTGGCGGGCTGTTGCAGTCGGCCGGCCTCCAGCCGCAGGCCGAGCTCGGCCAGGCGCGGCTTGAGCGCCTGGTACAACGCCGTCACGCCGTCATCATTGAAGCGCGAGGCCATGGTGCCAAACACCGGCATGTCTTCGGTCGCCACGGTCCAGGCTTCGCGGTTGCGCTGCACCTGCTTGGCCACATCGCGCAGTGCGTCGCTGGCTCCCTTGCGGTCGAACTTGTTGATCGCCACGAACTGGGCGAAGTCGAGCATGTCGATTTTTTCAAGCTGGCTGGCCGCGCCGAATTCGGGTGTCATGACATAGAGGGGCACGTCCACGTGGGGGACGATGGCGGCGTCCCCCTGGCCGATACCCGAGGTCTCGACGATCACCAGGTCAAAGCCGGCGCAGCGTGCAGCCGCCAGCACATCGGGCAGAGCGGCGCTGATCTCGCTGCCAAAGTCACGCGTGGCCAGCGAGCGCATGAACACGCGCGCGCCCTGGCGCCACGGACCGATGGCATTCATGCGGATGCGGTCTCCCAACAAGGCGCCGCCACTCTTCCGGCGTGACGGATCGATGGACACCACCGCGATGCGCAGGGCGTCATCCTGGTCGAGGCGAAAGCGTCGCACCAACTCGTCGGTGAGGGAGGATTTGCCGGCCCCGCCGGTGCCGGTGATGCCCAGCACGGGCACACGGGTCCGGGCTGCGTGCTCATGCAGTTGTTTGACCAGGGCGGCATCGGCCTGACCGTTCTCCAGCGCGGTGATGAGTTGTGAAAGCGCGCGCCAGGCCGCGTCTTCGTGGCCCTGGACGGCCTGGATTTTCTGGGGGGCGTGCGCGCTCAGGTTCCGATCGCAGCGCATGATCATCTCGCCGATCATGCCTTGCAGTCCCATGCGTTGGCCATCCTCGGGGCTGTAGATGCGGGTCACGCCATAGGCGTGCAGTTCGCGAATTTCCTCGGGCACGATCACCCCGCCGCCGCCGCCGAAGACCTGGATGTGTTCGCCGCCGCGGGCACGCAACAGGTCCACCATGTACTTGAAATATTCGACGTGGCCGCCCTGGTAGGAGCTGACCGCAATGCCTTGCACGTCCTCTTGCAGGGCCGCGGTGACCACGTCATCGACCGAGCGGTTGTGCCCCAGGTGAATCACCTCGGCGCCCATGCTTTGCAGGATGCGGCGCATGATGTTGATGGCGGCATCGTGGCCATCAAACAGGCTGGCAGCCGTGACAAAACGCACCTTGTGTTGGGGGCGGTACTGTGCAAGGGCCTGGTATTCGGCGGACAGGTCGGTCATGGAAGTCTCCTGCAGACAGCCCTCCCCGGACCACGCCTGTGGCCCGACCCTGGGATGGGCAAATTGACGTTTACGTAAACGTCAATTGCGAATCATACGACAGTCAGGCTGGCATCAGGCTGACGGCCGGTCCCCAGGCGCCCCCGCAGGGGCGCCCCGCCAGATCACTTCCCGTAGAGGTAGTTGGGCAACCACAGGGTGAGTTCGGGCCAGATGTACATCAGCACCATGCACACGATCACGATCAGCATGTACGGCATCATGCCGGCGAAGATCTGGTTGATGGTCACATGCGGGGGTGACACCCCCTTGAGGTAGAACGCCGACATGGCCACCGGTGGCGAGAGGAACGCCGCCTGCAGGTTGACGAACACCAGCACGCCCCACAGCATGGGATCAATCTGGAAGTGTGCCAAAAGCGGCAGGAAGATGGGCACGAAGATCACGATGATCTCGGTCCACTCCAGCGGCCAGCCCAACACGAAGATGATGGCCTGTGAGAGCAGCATGAACTGGATGGGGCTCAGGTTGAGCGCCATCACCCACTCCTCCACCAGGCGCTGGCCACCCAGGATGGCAAACACGGCGGAGAACAGGGCCGAGCCCACGAACAGCCAGCACACCATGGAGGTGGTCTTGGCGGTCAGGTAGACCGCTTCCTTGATGCGTTCAAAATTCAGCCCGCCGGAAGCCCAGGCCATGAGGAAGGCACCGGTTGCGCCCACGGCTGCGGACTCGGTGGCCGTGGTGATCCCCAGCAGGATCACCCCCAGCACCACCACGGTCAACACGCCCAGGGGCATGACCGATCGCACCAGCATGTCCAGGATTTCGTACTGCTCTGCATCAAAGCCGCGGTAGTACCACAGGAGCAAGCCCAGGACGAACACGCAGGTGATGGCAAAGCCCGTGTAGAAGCTCTCGGGCACGGGTTCGGTGCGCGGTGCGTTGGAGGTGTCGCCGTCCCCCAGGGCTTGCAGAGGCGCATCTTCGCCTGAGCCCGGCGGGGCTTGCACCCCGTCCGATCCAGGCGGTTCTTGCACGCCACCGGTACGTTCCGCACCCGGGGGCTCTTGCACCCCGCCATCGGCGCCAGGAGGCTCTTGTACACCGGCCGAGGCGCCCGGCGGCTCTTTCACACCCTCGGTTCCGGGAGGCTCTTGCACGCCAGCAGCAGCGCCCGGTGGTTCTTGTACCCCGGAGCGCTCGGTGGCCGTCGTCGGGGATGAGGTTGGCGAGGCAGCAGCGCTCACACTCGCGGCCGCTTCGGCTGCGCGGTTCTCGGCTTGTGAGTAAATCACCACGTACCACCAGGCGGCTCCCAGCGTGACCGCGGCCATGATCAGCGGCACCAGGCTCATGAGCAAGCCCTTGACGAGTCTGACCCAGCTCAGGCCCAGCTGGGCACCGCCTGTGCCGAGCGCTCGGGCCGGCGACAGGACCGCTGCAAGCAGGGCAGGCAGCATCCGCGGCGAATACCGATCAGCCACATGTTGCACCCAGGGCGAGACCGGGGCGCGCAATTGCTCCGGGGGCAGTTTGGGGGCGACCTTGGGGTCGATCAGTACCCAACCGATCACGTAAATCAGGTACAGCAAAGCCAGGAAGAAGCCGGGGAACATGGCCGCTGCGTACAGCTTGACCACCGACTGCCCGGCCACAGCCGCGTAGACGATGATCATCACCGAGGGCGGAATCAGGATACCCAGTGTGCCCCCGGCGGTGATCACGCCAGCAGCCAGGCGCGTGTCATAGCCTGCGTTGAGCATGGGACGCATGGCAATCACGCCCATGAGCACCACCACCGCGCCGACCAGGCCACTGGCAATGCCCCAGAAAGTGCAAATCACCAGCGTGGTCACAGCCAGCGAGCCAGGCAGTCGGCGGAAGGCCAACTGAACGCTGTGGAACATCTTGTCCACCAGGGCACCGCGTTCCATCACATAGCCCATCAGCACAAAGAGCGGGATGGACAGCAGCGTGTCATTGGTCATCGCGCCAAAGGTGCGCTGGACCATCAGGTTGAAGATCTTGTTGTCGAACCAGGGTTGCGACGGATCGTAGAAGGTGGAAAAGCCAAACACCATGCCCAGCCCCATGAGGGTGAAGGCGGTGGGGAAGCCCATCATGATGACCACCACGATGAGGCCCAGCATCAGCAGGCCGAGTGCGGGATCGCTCATGCGTGACCTCCTTTGGCGCGCTGGTGGGCCGACTCTTCAATGGACTTGGCGTTGGCAATGGCTTGCTGGCGTGCCTCGTCGTCCACGTAGGTGCTGCTGGAGAGTTGCTGCTCGACCACGTCAATTTCGTCCGCGTCCTTGAGGCGGGGCGTCCACTCGCCTGTCCTGATGCAGACGATGCAGCGCAGGATCTCGGCCAGGCCCTGGAGCAACACGGTCAGACCTGCCAGCGGGATCACCGCCTTGAACGGATACAGGGGCAGCGGATCCGCGTTGAAGGTTTGCTCGCGGATCGCGAGGGAATCGGCGGCATAGGTCCAGCCGGCCCAGGTCAGGGCAATCACGCCCGGCATGAAGAACAGCACATACAGCACCAGGTCCAGGGTGGCTTGTGTGCGTGGCTTGGCGCTGCCGTAAAAGAAGTCCCCGCGCACATGGCCGTCCTGGCACAGTGTGTAGGCGCCCCCCATCATGAACAAGGTGCCGTAAATCATGTTGCTGGCGTCAAAGATCCAGGCCGTGGGGGCGTTGAGCGCATAGCGTTTGAAAACTTCGGCCACCACGAGCAACATCAGCGCGACGATCAGCCAGGCAAATGCCTTGCCCACAGTCATGCTGATGCGGTCGGCCGCATGGAGCAGGGATTGGGTGTTCATGGGTACTCAGGGTCAAAAAAAACACCCATCCAGGCGAGCCTGGATGGGTTGGTGCTCAGAATGAAAAGAGCTTAGGCCTTTTTCTTGGCGAAGTAGAAATCATAGGCCATCTTGAAGTTGACCATGTAATCGCTTTGCCACTGACCGGCACGCTGGGCGTACGCGCGCTGCGAATCCATGACGCGCTTGAAGAAGGGGTTTTCGGCGGCCTTCTTCTCCGAGACTTTGTCCCAGGCTTCGAGCTGCGCGCGCAGGATGGCGTCGGGCGTCTTGTAGAACTTGATGCCCTGCTTCTTCATCTCCTCGTAGTCCTTGGAGTTGCGGTCGATGGCTTTCCAGCTCATTTCCGAGGAGCTTGCCTGTACCGAGTACTCAATGATCGACTTTAGTTCAGCGGGCAGGGTGTTGTACTTGGTCTTGTTGAACAGGATTTCGAACTGCTCGCCGCTTTGGTGGAAGCTTTGCAGCATGCAGTTCTTGACCACATCGGGGA
>CALBSC010000057.1 GCA_937927685.1 uncultured Burkholderiales bacterium
TCAATCACTCCGCTAGAAAAAGCCTTGAAATAAGCTGTGTATTCATCTGTTCTAACGAGATAGTCAAGGAAGTCTGGTTCTGATTCGTCGATTATTTTGAAAACACAATATGCTGGGCTAACAATACCGTAATAACTTGACACTCCCAAACCTCGATTCCAAGCAAGCATTATGTTTATAACCAAATCATTGGGATAACAAACCTTATAACCCTCCAAGGATTCTGAGCGACTGATATGCTCATCTTGATCTCTTATTTCAGATCTAGGCGAGACACCCGTGTACGCCGAAACCGAGAGTAGTGTTTGAGATCCATCAGTGGAGCGTTCATCTCGCTCAGCAAATACTTGCTTGAATCTTTTGACATCCCACCCAGATGGAATCTGACCTAGCCATTTAACACCAATATTTTTATACTCTTGATAGGTTGGAAAGCTCATGCTGACAACCCTTTAATCATTTCAAGTATCTTGTCCGTGGTTAATTTAAGTTCAGCATCAATATCTGACAGTGGTCTTGGTGGCTTGTAGACGTAGAAATGACGGTTAAATGGGATCTCATAACCGACCTTAGTTTTCTCATGATCTATCCATGCGTCTGGCGCATGCGGTATTACTTCCCGCCTCAAATACTCTTCCGCATCCTCGTTTAATTCGATATTTTCTGTATCTCTTAAGCTAACATCAGCTTGAAGCTTACCTTTTGTCTTACCTTTTGTTGAAAAAATTACTTTTCCCGCTTCATCAAGCAACGGACGCTCAACAGTGATAGTTTTATAGCCGAATTCTTGGTTATCTAATATTTTAGAATTTTCGTTTTCATCGAACGCACAATAAAGTTTAATTATCTGTTCGATATGTTTGTCGCTTAACTCTTTACGCTTTGAGCCAAGGTTCTTCCGCATTTTTTGGAAAAAATCAGTTGCGTTAATAAGCTGAATTTTTCCTTTGCGCTGTTTAGCCTTGTGATTTGACAATACCCAGATATAAGTTGTTATTCCTGTGTTGTAGAACATGTCTGTGGGTAATCCAATGATGGTCTCAAGCAAATCTTGTTCAATAACCCACTTACGAATTTCACTTTCACCTGAACCAGCCCCACCAGTGAACATTGGAGATCCGTTCAACACAATTGCGATCCGCCCGCCTCCTTTTTCAGGTTCACGCATCTTGCTAATTAGGTGAAGCAAGAAAAGCAAGCTTCCATCCGAGATGCGAGGAAGACCAGGACCAAAGCGACCTGCGAATCCAAGCCTTTCATGCTCGCCCTTAACTTCTTTCTCGGACTTCTTCCATTCAACACCAAATGGAGGATTTGAAAGTCCATAGTCAAACTTAGCTCCCGCATGACCATCATTTTTTAATGTGTCACCAAACTTAATATTGCTAACGTCCTGTCCTTTGATGAGCATGTCACCTTTACAGATTGCGTAGGACTCAGGATTTAATTCTTGACCACTAACAATCAGTGTGGCGTCAGGGTTTAAACCATTAGCCCCTGTCAAATATTCCTCAGCAATCGACAACATACCGCCTGTTCCAGCGGTTGGATCGTATAAAGTGCGGATTACTCCAGGCTTAGCCAACGCTTCGTTATCTCCTTGAAATAACAAATCGACCATCAAACGAATTACTTCCCGTGGTGTGAAGTGTTCGCCAGCGGTCTCGTTAGAAAGTTCAGCAAACTTTCTAATTAATTCTTCAAAGACAAGCCCCATGTCAGTGTTACTTACACGGTCAGGGTGAAGATCAATCTCTGTGAATTTCTTGCTGACTAGGTAAAGAAGATCAGCGCTACCGAGCTTTTCAATCTGGGCGTCGAACTCATATTTTTCAAAGATATCGCCAATATTGCTAGAAAAGCCGTTTATGTAACTTAGTAAATTTGAGCGAATATGTGTTGGCTCAGCTAACGCCTTACCCAGATCTAGTGGCGATGAGTTGTAAAAACTTTGCTTTGCGATCCGTGTCAGAAAGGGCGTTGGGTCTACACCTTCACTTGTTCGCTTTTTGAATTCCTCAAGAACACGATCTTTAGTTGGCTCAAGAATACAGTCCAAGCGACGCAGGACCGTGAAGGGAAGGATGACCTTACCGTAGTCCGATTGCTTGTAGCTTCCCCTAAGGAGATCAGCTACAGACCAGATGAATGATGAAAGGTTGGTTGCGTTGCTCATTTTTTTCTCTTTTAATTTTGCTTCTCAGTTTAAATTGAGTGAGCAATTTAGTGGGTGTTTCTAGCCTCGACTCAACTGTTTTTCTTTTGATTTTTTGTTTTTCGTTTTCAGCTACTGACCCTGCGAGGCTATCAGGCTAGTAAACCTCGCTACAGCGAGTCGAACGCCCTGTAAAGTTTGCCCATAGACGCTCTTTACGAAAAGTGAATAAAGTGCTTGATTTTAAACAGAAAAATAGGTAAAATTTATTCTTAGATTTGAATTTCGGAGAATTTAATGAGTACCTTTGGTTATGTTCGAGTCAGCACCCTTCATCAGGCTAACGAGGGAGACAGCTTAGAGACCCAGCTGCGACAAATCAAGTCTTACTCAGAGCTAAAGGGCTACACCATCCCAAACGAGAACTTCATTACTGAAAAGGGGGTCAGCGGAAGCCTTGAGTTCGAAAAACGTCCCGAGGGCGCAAAACTGTTCGCTAGTCTCCAGCGGGGTGATGTCCTCATCTTCTCAAAACTAGATCGAGCCTTTCGCAACACTAGGAACGCCCTGAACACGCTTCACGACTTAAAGCAGCGTGGAGTTTCAATTCACTTTATTGATCTTGGCGGGGATGTAACAAACGATGGAATTGGTTCGGTGATCTTCACGATTCTTAGCGCCTTCGCCACTTTTGAGCGAGAGCGCATAGCTACGAGAATTCGAGAGGTCAAGCAGACTCAAAAAACTGAGGGTAAATTTCTTGGTGGTTTCACTCGGTTTGGGTTTGCTGTCGTCGGTGAGAAGCTAGAGAAAGATCCTGCTCAGCAAGCAATCATTAAGGAGATGAAAGTGATGCGCAGACGTGGAATGAGCCTTCGTCGAATCTCGAAGTGGCTTGACCGAACCCACGGTGTAACGATGTCGCATTCAACCGTAGCAACCTTTTTTTAAATACATTTAAAACCAAAACAAGGAGCGAATAGTGGCGACAAAGAAGACCAAGCTGGGAAACAACCCTAGTACAACGCTTCATATCTACACACGTGTTTCAACGGTCGTTCAAGCTGACAAAGGCACCTCGCTTGATAGCCAGTTGGAACTAGGTAAGAAAAAGGCGAAAGAACTCAAGTTCTTTGTAGAACATTGGAACGAAGGCGGCAAAAGCTCACATCACGATGACATTCAGGGTCGCCCAAAACTATACGAGCTGTTCCAAGCGATCAAGGCGGGGGAAGTTAAGCACCTTTGGGTTTACGACCAGTCTAGGCTTTCACGAAACGATCAGGTCGCCTCTATCCTTCGATATGAGTTCAATAAGCAAGGCGTCACTCTCTACACAAAAGACGGTCAATTTGACCTCTCCAGCCCGTCGGACAAGCTTCTAAAGCAAATGCTTGATGCGGTAGCTGAATTTGAGAACTCCGTTCGAGCAGAGCGCTCTCGGATAGGCAAGCTAATGAAGGTGAAGGCAGGCTATTGGCATGGTGGACCGCCGCCGTTCGGCTACCAAATAACCAACACAAGATTGGTTGAAAACAAAGTAGAGAGTAAGTGGGTCAAGTACATCTTCAAGCAAGCACTGAAAGGGACTTCTACCGCCGCTATCAAAAAAGAACTTGATTCAAACGGAGTGATAGCTCGTCGTGGGGGTCTTTGGACTCTGGGTTCAATTAACTCACTGATTACCAACACTCACTACCTCGGTCGCTACGTTTACACAGACGGTGTCTCAGGTGAACAGGTTGAAGTATCTTGCCCAAAGATCGTTGATGAAGTTACTTGGAACTCTATTAACTTAGAGCGAAAGTTGAGAGCAAGTAGAAAAGACCAGCAGAACGCCACGATCAAAAACTTCTACCTGCTTCGAGACTTTATGGTTTGCGGTCACTGCGGTCGGAAGATGGCTGGGCGCATCAAGCCAACGAAGAGCGAATACATGTACTACTGCCCCAACAAAGAACGTGTATGGGCGAAGGAAGGCGAGAGCACGACTCACTATCAACGTGGAACTGGTTGCGGTTTTGAAAGAGCCATGAACATCCAACTCACTGACAAAGTGGTGTTCGATACAGTCGTGAAACTTCACAGCAACTCAAGCATCCTTAAGGAGGAAGTGAAGAAGCGTGTCTATGCTGAACACGGCATTAAAACCACCGTTGCTACTGCTGAAGAAATGAAGGATTTTGAGCGCCAGCTACGAAGGTTCGAGTCACTGTTCAAAAACATTCAAGAGTCAATCGGTAACCTTGAAGCTAACCGTGTTCTGAAACGGATGGACGACAAGGCATACAAAACAGCCTTGGCTCGCATGAACGACGAAGCCGATCGCCTGAAAACCGAAATCACAAACCTCAGACTCAAGCTCAGAGGTGAAGCAGAGAAAAAGCAGTGGGTCTATTGGGTTGATCACTTCGGTGTTGAGATGGAACAAAAAAAGAACCTAACCGACGAACAGCGCCAGCTTTACTTGAAGGGTCTAATTGAAAAAATTGAAGCGAAGTTCAACCCAAAGACTCGTGACCACGAACTCGAAATTCACTTCCAACACCCCATCGTCGGGGATGGAATCAAGTGGAAAGACCCAAAGAAAAAGACCTTGGGTTACAAGGTCTTGAACGGCTCTAAAACGACCTCTCTACGGGTAGAAAAGAGGGACGGACGGGGAAAGTAAATTACCCCCTAGCCACACTACTCAACGGTCACCGACTTCGCCAAGTTCCTCGGCTTGTCCACATCCGTCCCCCTCGCACACGCCGTGTGATACGCCAGCAACTGCAGGGGCACCACATGCAAGAGCGGTGACAACTCGCCGTAGTGCTCAGGCATGCGGATCACATGCAAGCCTTCGCCCGACTCGATGCGCGAGTCGGCATCCGCCAGCACGTACAGCACGCCACCTCGCGCGCGCACTTCCTGCAAATTGCTCTTGAGTTTCTCCAGCAGTGCATCGTTGGGCGCCACGGTCACCACGGGCATGGCGCTGGTCACCAAGGCCAAGGGGCCATGCTTGAGCTCACCCGCCGGGTAGGCCTCGGCGTGGATGTAGCTGATCTCTTTGAGCTTGAGGGCGCCTTCCAGCGCAATGGGGTAATGCGGCCCGCGACCCAGAAAAAGTGCGTTGTCCTTGGTGGCGAAGTCCTGGGCCCAGGCCATCACTTGCGGCTCCAGGGCCAGCACACTTTGCAGGGCCGCGGGCAGGTGGCGCATGGCCTTGAGGTGGCGCGCCTCTTCCTGTGCGCTCAGGCGCCCCTTCACTTTGGCCAGCACCAGCGTGAGCAAAAACAGCCCCGCCAACTGGGTGGTGAAAGCCTTGGTGGAGGCCACGCCAATTTCCACGCCGGCGCGTGTGATGTAGGCCAGAGCACACTCGCGCACCATGGCCGAGGTGGCCACGTTGCACACCGTCAGCGTGTGGTGCATGCCCAGCGACTGCGCATGGCGCAGCGCTGCCAGGGTGTCTGCGGTTTCCCCCGATTGGGTGATGGTGACCACCAAGGTGCGGGGGTCGGGCACGGAGTCGCGGTAGCGGTACTCACTGGCGATTTCCACCTGGGTAGGCACCTGCGCCACCGATTCAATCCAGTACTTGGCGGTGCAGCCGCTGTAATAACTGGTTCCACATGCCAGGATCAGCACCCGGTCAATCTGCGACAACACCTGCTCGGCATTCAAGGCCTTCAGGCCCGCTGTGGGATGGTCAAACAACCCGGCCACAATGCCCTCGATGCCCTCGAGGGTGTCGGCCAATGCACGCGGCTGCTCGAAGATTTCCTTTTGCATGTAGTGGCGATAGGGACCCAGTTCCGCCGCGCCTGTGTGGGCTTGCACGGTGCGCACCGCACGCGCCACACGCTGACCTTGGCGGTCCTCGATCCAGTATTGACCGCGCTGCAGGTCCACCACATCACCTTCTTCGAGGTAGACGATTTGATCGGTCACGCCGGCCAGCGCCATGGCGTCGCTGGCCAGATACAGCGCCGGCTGTGCCACGCCCAGCACCAGCGGGGAACCCGCGCGCGCCCCCACCACCCGGTGAGGCTCGTCCCGACACAGCACGGCAATGGCATAGGCCCCCTGGAGTTGGGCCACGGCCTGTTTGACCGACTCAAACAAATCGCCGTTGTAGAGTGAGTCAATCAAATGGGCAATGACCTCGGTATCGGTCTGGCTGGCGAATACATAGCCTTTGGCACGCAGGGCCTCACGCAACGCTTCGAAATTTTCGATGATGCCGTTGTGCACGAGTGCAATGCGCCCGGCGCGGGACTCGGGCGCCGGACCTGCGCCATAGCTGACATGCGGATGCGCGTTGTGCACCACCGGTGCGCCATGGGTGGCCCAGCGCGTGTGGGCAATGCCCGAGAAGCCTTGCAGTCCACCGGCCGGGTCCGCCACCTGCGCGGCCAACTCGGACACCCGCTGTGTGCTGCGGGCGCGCTGCAAACCCGCCACCTGCCCCAGTTGCTCGGTCGCGCCATGCACGGCGACCCCGCATGAGTCATAGCCACGGTACTCCAGACGCTGCAGTCCTTGAACCAGGACGGGGACAACGTTGCCCGTCGAGACAGCCGCGACGATTCCGCACATGGAGAGCTCCTTGGTGGTGATGCTGGACTTTAATTCACGTCAAATGCAATAGTATTTAAATAAATCATATTATTTGAAATATTATTTCAATAAAAATATCAACCGTAATAAAATTCCACAATGAGTGAACTATTGAAACAAAAGTCAACCATTGATGCGATTGATGAACGACTCTTGCAGCTGCTGCAACAGGACGCATCACGCTCCAACCAGGACCTGGCACTCGCCGTCGGCATTTCAGCCCCCACCTGCCTGCGCCGCGTACGTCGCCTGCACTCGGCAGGACTGATCGAGCGGCAAGTGGCCATCCTGCGACCCGAGCCCTTGGCCGAACACTATGGCGAAGGCTTGCAGGCGATTCTGGAGGTGACCCTGGAGCGACAAAGCGCACAAGACCTCGATGCGTTTGAACAACGCGCCGTGGCCGACGCCGAGGTCAGCCAGTGCTGGCGCGTCTCGGCCGGCCCGGACTTTGTGCTGGTGGTCCTGGTGCGCGACATGCCGGCCTACCAGGCCCTGGTGCAACGACTGCTGGGCGTGCAGACGAATGTGCGCAACGTGCGAACGTTTTTTGCGGTACGCCGCGCCAAATGCAACCCCCTGGTGTGGCTGCCAGGCTCAGCGCCCGACGCCCCCCACCCTGTCATCTGAAGGGCACCGCAGCGCGGTGCAGCGACTCAGGGTTTTTGTTTGGTCGGGCGCTTCCAGTTGGGAATGCTCACCTGCTTGCCGCGCGCCACCGACAGTGCACCGGGTTCGGTACTTTTGGTGATTGTGGAGCCGCCCGCGATGGTGCCGCCCGCCCCCAGCGTGACCGGCGCCACCAGCACACAGTTGCTGCCCACATGCACATCCGCCTCGATCACGGTGCGATGTTTGTGGGCGCCGTCATAGTTGGCCGTGATACTGCCGGCCCCGTAGTTGACGCGCTCCCCCACGGTGGCGTCACCCAGATACGCCAGGTGGTTGGCCTTGGCGCCATCGGCCAGGGTGGAGTTCTTGATCTCGACAAAATTGCCCACGTGCACATCGGCGCCCAACTGTGCGCCCGGGCGCAGTCGCGCAAAAGGACCGATGGCGGCACGCGGCCCCACGGTCACGCCTTCTGCCCCCCCCTCAATACAGGTAAAGGGTTGCACCACCGCGCCGGCGGCGATGGTGACGTTGGCGAGCACACAATGGGCACCGATGCGAACCCCCTCGCCCAGGTGCACGCGCCCCTGGAACACACAGTTCACATCGATCTCGACATCCCGCTCGCAGGTCAGTTCGCCGCGCACATCAAAACGCGCCGGATCTCTCAGTCGCACCCCTTGCAGCATGAGCGCGTGCGCACGGCGCTGCTGGTAGGCGCGCTCCAGTTCGGCCAACTGCACCGGGGTGTTGACCCCCGCCACTTGCACCGGATCCGTGAGCACCTGGGCCACCACCGACTGGCCATCGGCCACGGCCAACTTGACCACGTCGGTGAGGTAGTACTCCTGTTGCGCATTGTCATTGCGCAGGCGTTGTAACCAGGGTCGCAACAAGCGGGTGGGCACCGCCATGATGCCGCTGTAAATCTCGCGGATGCATCGCTGCGCGTCGCTGGCGTCCTTGTGCTCGACGATGGCCTGCACCGAGCCATCCGCCTGACGCACAATGCGCCCGTAGCCGGTCGGGTCATCCATCTCGAGCGTGAGCAGGGCCAGACGTTCGCCACCGGCGGCATCGAGCAACGCCTGCAGGGTGTCGGCCTGCGTGAGCGGCACATCACCGGAGAGAACCACGGTGACGCCATCGTCGGGCAGCACCGGCGCGGCCTGCTGCAAGGCGTGTCCGGTGCCCAGTTGCGGCATCTGCCGAACAAACTGCAAGCCGGCTTGACCGGCCAGCGCAGCCTCAACCTGCTCGGCCCCGTGACCGGTGATGACCACCGTGGTGCGCGCTTTCAAGGCGGTCGCCGTGTCAATGACGTGCTGAACAAGGGCCTTGTCACCGAGGTGTTGTAGGACTTTGGGCATACTGCTGTGCATGCGAGTCCCTTTGCCCGCCGCCATGATCACCACATCAACTGCCTTCATGCGTTGGATTCTCCACCGGGGATGGCCCCGGCTATTGGTTAGCCATGAGCGCATTATCAGCGAGCCCTTGCGCGGTTTGCGTGTTTCTTTGTGCCTGCTGCTGATGCCGCTCGTGCTGGGCGGTTGCAGCATGGTACAAACCGTCTACAAAAGCAGCCCCGATCTGGCGTACTGGTGGATCGACCGGTTTGTGGACATCAGCGCCGAGCAACGGCCGCTGCTGATCGATGACTTGCAGGCTTACCAGCAGTGGCATCGCACCACCCAACTGCCCCGCTACGCGCAGTGGCTGCAGCAACTTCAGTCGATGGCGCTGCAGGATGTGAGCGAGGAACAGTCCTGCAAGATCTACCGCGAGATCTGGGACAGCCTGCCCACCCTGGTCGATGCCGCTGACGCCGGCATGGCGCGCCTGGCTGGCAGCCTCTCGACCGAGCAACTGGATCACCTGCGCAACAAGCTGGAGCGCCACCACCGCGACTGGCGACGCGATTGGGCGGAGCCCGGTGCCGACGATGTGCTGAAGAAGCGGATCCAGCGCACGCGTGAGCGTGTCGAAGATTTTTACGGACGGCTCGACGCCGCGCAACAACGCCTGCTGCGGCAGCAAGCCGAGCGATCGCCTTACGACGTCACACTGAGCGACGCCATTCGTGTGCGCCGCCAGGAGGACATCCTGACGACGCTGCGAGGCCTGCAACAACAGCGGCCTGCGTCCGATGAGCAGCGTCGCCTGATTCGGGGATTGCTACAGCGTAGCGTGATCTCACCGGTACCCGCGCACCAGGCCTACGTGGAACGGCTGAACGAATTCAACTGTCGCGCCATGGCAGAGATGCACAACAGCACCAGCACCGAGCAACGCCAGGCGGCGCTCAAACGATTGCAGAAATACGAGCGGGATGCCCGTGCATTGATGGCGCGCTGAGGTAGCCCTGCGTGCGCGTTGAGAATGCTGGAGGCCGGGCACGCCGGCCAGGGCCGTTGGCCCGCTGGGTTCTCAGCCAACGCCGCGCAGCCTTGCGCCGGCCCGCCCTTTCAGGCCTGCAGCGCCTTCCACATCTCCATGTCGCGCTCCGCCGTCCAGATGCGGGGATTCTTGATGCCCGCGGCCTCGTCATACGCACGGCTCACATCAAACGGCAGGCAGTGCTCGTAAATGAACACATGGCCAAAGATCGGGTCCATGCTCTTGCGCGTGTGGGCCATCGCACCTTTGAGATCGAGTTGTTGTGCCACAGCCTCGCGCCCACAGCGAAACAGCGTTTCCACCCACCGCTGGGTGTAGTCCAACGCCTTGTTCACATGGGCCTGGCCTTTCATGGCCTCGCCACGTCCGGGCACGATGGCCTCGGCCTTCAGCGCTCGCAGGGCCTCGAGCGTCTGGGGCCATTCTTCCAGTTGGGCGTCCCCGGTGTAGACACCGGCTTCGTATTCGACCAGGTCGCCGCTGAACAGCACCTTCTCCGCCTCGACCCAGGCGATGGTGTCACCTCGTGTGTGGCCCGGGCCCGGGTGCCAGATGTCAACCACCACGCCCCCCAGGTCCACACGCAGACTGCCTTGACGACCAGGCGTGCCGTCGCCGATGACCATCGTGGGCCAGGTCAGGCCCGGCACGCCCTCGGCGCCGCGAAACAGTCGCGGGAAGCGCTCCATCTCGCTTTGCATGTCCTGGGCACCGCGCTCGACGATCAATTCGTAGGTACCCCGGCTGGCGATGATTTCGGTGGCGCCCTCGGCCGCGTAGGCGCTTGCGCCGAGCACGCGCACGGCATGGTAGTGGGTGAGCAGCACATACTTGATGGGCTTGTCGCTGACAGTGCGGATCTTGGCGATCAGGTCCCGCGCCATGTCGGGCGTGGCGGTGGCGTCGCTCACCATGATGAACTTGTCCCCGATGATGACGCCTGAGTTGGGGTCGCCCTCGGCGGTGTACGCCCAGCAGTGCGGGCTCAGTTGTTCGAAGGTGATTTTTTTATCGGCCAGATCGGCCTGGCTGGCGAAGGCTTTGGACATGGGGCTTCTCCTGGGATATTGACAGGCATTCTAATCAGTGACCACCCGCCGCGGGGGCTTGTCTTTCAGGGAGCGGCGGGGGCGGCCACCAGGCCCGCTTCCAGCGTGCGGATCACCTCATCGGCAAAGGCCGCGTAGCTCATGGTCCCGCCCGGTCGCAGCCAGGTGAAGGTCCAGTTGATCATGCCAAACACCATCATGGTGATGGCCGTCTGGTTGTGCGGCGTGAAGCGTTCGGGATAGGCGCGCTTGATGAAGCGGGTGAATGCGGCCACCACGTCGCGCTGGCGGTGAACGATGAGGGCGCGCTGTGTCTCGCCCAGAAACTTGGTGTCATGAAGCAAGGCCACGTGCCGGGTCGCCGAGGTTTCGTACTCTTGCAGGAAGCGGCGAATCAGTTCGTGCAAGGCCGCACGCTCATCCAGGTTGAGCCGCTGGGCCGCGGCCTCGCTCTCGCCAATGATGACCAGCAAACGCTGGGTGTAGCGGTCGAGCAGGTCAAAGAGGATGGCCTCTTTGCTCTCGTAGTAGTGGTACAGGCGCGCCTTGGACGTGCCCCCGGCCTGAGCGATGTCGTTCATGCTGGCCGACGGGTAGCTGCTGTCGGCAAAGCACTGGGCGGCGATGTCCAGAATGGCTTCGCGGCGCAGATCGTGAGAGGCGGACTTGGGGCGAGCCATGGTCGGTCAGCCTGTGAAGCCTTGGCCTGACACGGCGGCCCAGCCGCGCATGAAGTGGTTCATGGCAACTCCGCGTTGTCGGGTTGGGCGGTCGCATCGCGCGGGCCCACTTGCCCCAGCCGGGCCTTGAGCGACTGCGGCTGCCCGCTGATGAGCGCGGCGTAGGCGGTGGCGTTGCTCAACACCTTCTTCACGTAGTCGCGCGTTTCATTGAACGGCACATTCTCGGCCCAGATCGCTCCTTCCAGCACAGGGCCGTTGCGCCAACGGCGCGAGCGCGAAGGCCCGGCGTTGTAGGCGGCGGCGGCCAGCGCCTGCGACCCCTCAAAGTTGTCGAGAACCAGCTTGAGGTAGCCCGTGCCAATCGCGATGTTGGTGTCGCGTTGATTGAGTTGATCCAAGGTGAAGTGGGGCATTCCGATCTTGCGGGCCGTCCACTTGGCCGTCGCCGGCATCACCTGCATCAGGCCCGATGCGCCCACCGAGGAGCGCGCATCGGTGACAAAGCGGCTCTCTTGCCGGATGAGGCCATACACATAGGCGGCGTCCAGCCCGATCTCGCGGGTACGCTGCAACACGGCCGTCTTGTGCGGCATGGGAAAGAGCAATTCGGCGTCGAACTCCTGGCGGGCGCGGTCCATCGTGTTGATGCAGCGGTCCCACACCTGCTGTTCGCAGGCCCAGTGGGCCGCGGCGAGCAGTTCGCGGTCGGTCATGCGTCCCGCCTGGCCTTGCGCGTTGACGAGATTGGTCCCGTAGTTCCACTCGCGCACACCTTCGGATCGCAGCCCGATGGCGATGGCATGCAAGGCACGGCGCAACGAAGGATTGGCTCGCGCCACCGCCAGTTCGTCAGGCGTGGGCGCGGCCGGCCGATCGGGCAAGACAATGGATTGTCCGAGCGCCTCGAGCGCGAGTTGCTCATAAAACCCACGCGGCCCGGCAATGCTCTCGAGGAGGTGTGTGGCCTCCTGGTTCAGCGCCGGCGTGGTGGGGCGACGCGCCTGCAGGGCGCGGGCCAGCCAGTACATCCAGGTGGGGTCGCGTCGCGCCTCGGCGCTCATGTGGCCAATGGCCGACTCCACCACCGACCAGCGCGGCGTGTTGCCGGCGCGCAGGGCGGCGCGCACTTTCCAGCCCAGCATGTCGTCGTTGAGGTCGCGGTCGTTGCGCACCTTGGCGAAGTGGTCCAGCGCATCATCATCCAGACGCATGGCCGATTGACGACCAATCACGCCCCACACCCAATGCCGCTCCTCACTGGTGAGGTAGGGGCTCCACTTGGCCGTGAGCAGTTTGGCCGCCTCATCAGGATCGCTGGCGGCCAGGCGCACCAGGGCCAACACCACCAACTCCTGGCGACCTTTTTGCGGTGCCGCGATGCGTTGGGCCAAAAATTTGCTTGGCTGCGCCAGGGCCTCTGCGAGTGCGCCCATGGCATCGGGCGCGACGATCTGCACCGCCTGACGGGCCGGGCGCGGGCGATTGTGCTCAACCGACAAGCGCGCCTTGCGCCACACATCGAGGGCACTCAGACGCTTGGCATCAAACAAGGCGTCTGCTGCCCAGGCACACCCTTCATCCCCCTCGCGCTGCAGCATCCACAGACGACGCACCTCGTCCACCAGCGATGCGGGGGCCTGAGCCCCCTTGTTCTGGAAGTCCAGCAGGGCCTGGTAACACTGGACCTCGCGGTCGTCGCGCATGCGGTAGTGGATCTGCTCGTCACCAAAGGTGGACAACTCGCGACGACTGCCCAGCAACAGCAGCCAGTCGTTGCGCAACCGGTCTTCCTGGTAAGTGCCGGCATAGCGTTGCAGAAACTGGCGAATCTCGGCCGTGCTGGCTTCATCCAGCCGCGCGCGCAATTCCCAGTAGGCGGCCCAGGGTTCGAGCACATGGCCACGGACCTGCGGCAGCAAGGCCGTCAGTCGCTTGCGGTCGTTGCGCTTGAAGGCTTGCGACATCTCGATCACCGCGGCATCGCCGCGCTCGGTGGACTGTGCCGGCGTCTGCGCCCCCGTGAACACACTGCCCACCAGCAGCGCCAGTGGCAGCACCCTGGTGGCCCAACGCTTGAAAACCCTTGTCATTGATCGCATCCCACGATTATCCCCGGGTTGGTCCCGCGTCCGTCAGGCGCGGGGCGACTCCAGTTACCATTGGAGCTTCGCGGTACGGCGTCGAGCCCGCCGTGCCTGCGTCCCCCGCCACCTGGCCCCTGCCCCTGTCCTTGACCCTGCCCTTGCCATGAACAAGAAAACCCAACGCCAGGAACTGATCGAGCAACGTCTGAACATGCCCGACCGGCTGCAGCGGGCCGACTTGCTGCAGCGGGTGATGCGCATCTGGCTGGTGGGTCGACCCGACGCGATGATTGGCGCTTACTGGCCCATCAAGGGCGAGTTCGACCCCTTGCCGGCCCTGCACCGCTGGAAGGAAGACGGCGAGTTGCTGGAAGAACCGCAACGCCGTCGCATCGGCCTGCCGGTGGTGGACCGCGAGAAAAACACGCTGCAGTTTCACGCCTGGTACCCGGGCTGCCCGATGGAAGAGGACGCTTACAACATCCCCAAGCCCAAGGACACCGAGGTCATCGTCCCCACCCTGCTGTTTGTTCCCTGCGTGGGGTATGGGGCAGGCGGATACCGGCTGGGCTATGGCGGCGGTTTTTATGACCGCACACTGGCCGCGTTGCAACCCAAGCCGTTCACCGTGGGCCTGGGGTTTGCGCAAGGCTTCCTGCCGGACCTGGAGCCCGAGTCGCACGATGTGCCGCTGGATGCCATCCTGAACGAAAACGGGGTGGTCTGGCCGATCGGCTGATCGCCCACCCCACCTGTCAAGGGGCCGTCGGTTCGCTGGCCTGCTGCAGCGCCCACATGCTGGCATAACGCCCCGCGAGTGCCAGCAAGGCCGCGTGGGTCCCCCGCTCGACGATACGGCCACCGTCCAGCACCAGAATTTCATGCGCATCCACCACGGTGGAGAGCCGGTGCGCAATCACCAGCGTGGTCTTGTTGCGGGCCGCCGCCTGCAACTCGGCCTGGATGGCGCGCTCGTTGCCGCTGTCCAGGGCTGAGGTGGCCTCATCAAAAATCAGGATGGGCGGATTCTTCAGCAAGGTGCGGGCGATGGCCACCCGTTGCTTTTCACCGCCCGAGAGTTTCAGGCCACGCTCGCCCACCAGCGTGTCATAGCCCTTGGGGCTGGCCTGGATGAAGTCGTGGATGCGGGCCGCGCGGGCCGCCTCCTCAATGGCCTGGGGCGTGGCGCCAGGACGGCCATAGGCAATGTTGTAGCGAACGGTGTCGTTGAACAGCACCGTGTCTTGCGGCACGATGCCAATGGAACGACGCAGGCTTTGCTGGGTACAGCTGCGCAGATCCACGCCATCGATGCGGATGGCGCCGCCGGTGACGTCATAGAAACGGTAGAGCAGCCGGGCCAGTGTGGATTTGCCAGCGCCTGACGAGCCCACCACGGCCACGGTCTTGCCGCCCGGTATCTCGAAACTCAGGTCATGCAGGATGGGGCGCGCGGGATCATAGGCAAAGGCCACCTGCTCAAAGCGCACCGTCGGGGGTTGCGAGAGGTTTAGGTCGGTGGCGTCTGGCGAGTCGGCGATTTCACGTTCGCGGTCCAGCAACAGGAACATGCGGTCCAGGTCCGCCAGGCTCTGTTTGATTTCGCGGTACAGCACGCCCAGGAAGTTCAGCGGGATGTAGAGCTGGATCATGAACGCATTGATCATCACCAGGTCACCCAGGGTCATGCGCCCCTCGACCACACCTTGGGTGGCTCGCCACAGCATGGCCACCAGCGCCACGGCGATGATGAGTTGCTGCCCCGTGTTGAGCACGCTCAGGGTGGTTTGGGCCTTCAACCGCGCGGTGCGCAGATGCTGCAGGCTCTCGTCGTAGCGCTGCGATTCGAACGCCTCGTTGTTGAAGTACTTGACCGTTTCGTAATTGAGCAGCGAATCGATGGCGCGGGTGTGGGCCACCGAATCGAACTCATTGGCCTCGCGCCTGAACTGGGTGCGCCACTCGGTGATGCGAATGGTGAACACCACATACAACACCAACGCGGCCATCGTGATCAGGGCAAACAGCGGGTCGAACTGCACCGACAGAATGGTCAGCACCAGGGTCACCTCGAACAGTGTGGGCACCACGCTGTAGAGCGAGTATGAAATCAGCGACTCCACGCCCCGCACGCCGCGCTCGATGTCGCGCGTCATGCCGCCCGTCTGGCGCTCCAGGTGAAATCGCAGGCTCAGGCCGTGCAAATGCTCAAAGGTCTCGAGCGCCATGCGCCGGGCCGCCCCCTGCGTGGCTTTGGCAAACACCAATTCACGCAACTCGGTGAAGGCCGACACCGACAGTCGCAGCGCTCCATAGCCCAGCAACAGCGCCACCGGCACCACCAGCAGGCTCGTGGGTTCGCCCGGCTTCACATCCATCGCGTCCACCAGATGCTTGAGCAAAATGGGCACGCCCACGTTGGCAAGTTTGGCGGCCACCATGAAGCCCAGCGCGATCATCACGCGCCACTTGTAGGTCCACAGGTAGGGCAGCAGGCGGCGCAGGGTTTCGTGGTCGGCGCGGGAAGCACCCGGCGCATCGGCGGGCAAAGAATGAGAAGGGGCGGCGTGGCGCATGGTGGCAATCAGGGGGGCGTTGAACGCCTCAGGACATGATGTAGGCGCCGGTGCCGGTGGACACCAGCAGCCCATCGGCCGCGGTGAACTCCATGCGCGCGTTGCCCACGCGTGAGCCCACGCGAATGGCCTCGGCACGGATGTTGAAGTGGGACCCCAGACCCGGACGCAGATAGTCCACTCGCAAGTCGATGGTGCCGAGTTTTTGGAAACGCGCCAGACGCTCAGCCACGGATTCATCCAGATGCCTGGCCCCCAGGGCCACAAAACAGGCCACGGCGCCAATCGTGTCGATGCAGGCGCTGATCACGCCACCATGCACACGGTGGTGGCTGTAATGGCCGATCAAGTCGTCTCGCATCTGGATCGTGGCCGTGACCACCGAGGCCTGGATGTCGGTGATCTTCAGCCCCAGGGTCTGGTTGAAAACGATCTTGCGCTCGAAGATGTCCCGCACACCCTCGAGGTACTCGGGCTCGAACACCACGGGCGGCGGCGGTCTGGAGAGGCGATCGGTCATGAAGGGGGTCAGAGAGAAGAGAAATCGGGCTTGCGTTTTTCCAGGAAGGCGCTGAAGGCCTCCTTGGCGGCAGGCTCTTGCAACATGCGTCCAAAGATGGCTCCTTCCTCGCGCATGCGCTCGAGCACGGCGGGGGTGGTGGACGCCTTGAGCAGACGCTTGGTCTCGATGACCGAGGACAGGGGCTTGGTGGCCAGGCGACGTGCTTGCTGCTGTGCCAGCGCATTGGCCTCGGTGGGCGGCACCACACGGTTGACCAATCCGACTTCCAGCGCGGCCTCGGCCATGAAGGGGTCCCCCATCAGCAACACCTCGGCCGCACGCTGGTAGCCCATGAGCCGGGGCACCAACAGCGAGGAGCCGGCTTCCGGGCAAATGCCGAGGTTGACAAACGGCATGGAAAACATGGCGTTGTCACCCGCGTAGACCAGGTCGCAATGCAGCAGCATCGTGGTCCCAATGCCCACCGCCGGGCCGCACACCGCCGCCAGCAAGGGCTTGGGGAAGGTGGCGATGGCGTTCAGAAAACGAAACACGGGTGAGTCGGGCGTGCTGGGGGGCTTGTTGAGAAAGTCAGCAATGTCGTTCCCCGCACTGAAGATGGTTTCATGGCCCTGAAACAGCACCACACGGACCGTGGCGTCATCTGCGGCCAGCCGTAAGGCCTCGGCCAGTTCGGCATACATCGCTGCGGTGAAGGAATTTTTCTTCTCGACCCGGTTGAGGGTGAGGGTCATCACACCCGACTCCACATGTTGCAACACATCACTCATGGTTCACTCCTGATCATCCAAGACATTGTCAGACGGTATCCCGACAGGGGCCTGGTGGCCGTCGGCCCCCAACCCCAACACACGCTCAAACCCGCGGCGCGCACGCGCAAGCCCCGAGGCGGAACGCAGGAATCGCGCCTCATGATGCAAGGCCAGGACCAGTCCATGCAACTCGAAGGTCACCTGGTGCGCGTCCCACGCCCGGGGCACATGGTCTTGCGCTTGCGCCTGCACCACCGCCCGATGCAACGAAGCCATCCACAGCGTGACCGAGGCGGCCAACGCGTCGCGCACCGGACCGGGCCGGTCATCAAGTTCCGCGGCACCGCCGACGAACAGGCAACCGGCATCGATTTCCTGGGCGATGCGCTGAACCCACAACTCGAACAACGAGCGAAGCCGCGGCAGGCCCCGAGGCAACTGCATCGAGGGGACGAACACCGCCTGTTCAAACCGATGGTGGTATTCGCGGATCACCGAAATCTGCAACTCTTCACGCGATCCGAAGTGGGCAAAGACACCCGACTTGCTCATGCCGGTGCTGTCGGCCAGTGCGCCGATGCTCAGCCCCTCCAGCCCCACCTGGGTGGCCAGGGTCAACGCGGCGTCCAGGATGACGGCGCGGGTGTGCTGGCCTTTGGGGGAAACGTTGGGCAGGGGCATGGGGTGTAAAACGAACGATCGTGCGATTTTCCTCGATTTGAACACTTGGGTCTGTCCACCGTCGGACGGCCTCTACACTTACGCCCATGGAAACCACCCGACTGATCGCCATCCGCCACGGCGAAACCGCCTGGAATGTGGACACCCGCATACAGGGACAACTCGATGTCGGCCTCAACGAGCGCGGCCAGTGGCAGGCGCGCCAGGCCGCGCGCGCCCTGGCGGAAGAGCCCATTGCCGCCATTTACAGCAGCGACCTTAGCCGGGCCTTTGACACAGCACGCGCCATTGGCGCTGCGGTCGGTCTCGATCCCACACCCTTCATCGGCTTGCGTGAGCGCGCCTTTGGTATTTTTGAAGGACGCACCTGGGCCGAGATTGAAACCCAATGGCCCGAAGACACCCGTCGTTGGCGCGAGCGCGAACCCGGATGGGCGCCGGCACAAGGCGAAACCCTCGAACAGGTGCGAGACCGCGTGGCCGCTGCCACCGAAGAACTGGCCCAACGCCACCGCGGCGAGCAAATTGTGCTGGTGGCGCATGGCGGCGTGATGGATGCGCTGTACCGTCTCGCCACGCAACAGGCTGTGCAAGCCCCGAGAACCTGGCATCTGGGCAACGCCGCCATCAACCGGCTTTTGTGGTCACCGCAAGGGCTCTCACTGGTGGGCTGGGGTGACACCCGCCATCTGGAAGACGCCGCACTGGATGAGTCCAGCACCTGAGCGATCAGGGGCTGGACGGATCCGCAAACAAGCCGCCCGCCGCGGCCGGCGGTGCCACCCCCAGGTGACGGTAAGCAGCCAGGGTGGCCACACGACCGCGCGGGGTCCGCTGCAAATAGCCTTGCTGGATGAGAAAGGGCTCGATCACATCCTCGATGGTGTCACGCTCTTCGCCAATGCTGGCGGCGATGTTGTCGAGCCCGACCGGGCCGCCATCAAACCGGTGCACCACCGCCTCGAGCAACTTGCGGTCCATCAGGTCCAGCCCCAAGGGGTCAACGTCCAGCATGGCCAGCGCCTGCTGGGCCATCTCGCGGGTGATACGGCCCGTGCCCTTGACCTCGGCGTAATCGCGCACGCGACGCAGCAAGCGGTTGGCAATGCGCGGCGTGCCGCGTGAGCGCCGGGCAATCTCCAGGCCGCCTTCGTCGTCGATCGGGGTTTGCAACAAGCCGGCACTGCGCATCACGATGCGCTGCAATTCGTCGGCGGTATAGAACTCCAACCGCGAGACGATGCCAAAGCGATCCCGGAGCGGGTTGGTCAGCATGCCGGCGCGGGTCGTCGCCCCCACCAGGGTGAAGGGCTGCAAATCCAGCTTGATGCTGCGCGCCGCCGGGCCCTCGCCAATCATGATGTCGATCTGGTAGTCCTCCAGCGCGGGGTACAGAATTTCCTCGACCACCGGGGACAGGCGATGGATCTCGTCAATGAAGAGCACATCGTTTTTTTCCAGCCCGGTGAGCAGCGCGGCCAGGTCCTTGGGCTTTTCCAGTACCGGGCCACTGGTCTGGCGCAAGTTCACGCACAGTTCGTGGGCAATGATGTGACTGAGCGTGGTTTTACCCAGGCCCGGCGGGCCAAAGAGCAGCACATGGTCCAGGGCCTCTCCGCGGCGGCGTGCGGCCCCGATGAAGATGTCGAGTTGCTCGCGCACCTTGGCCTGGCCCACGTACTCGGCGAGCTGCTTGGGACGCAGGGCACGTTCCAGCGCGTCCTCGGCCGGCGAGGTCGCCTGCGGGGTGACCACGCGGGGCGCGGGCGCGAAGTCGTCGGTCTGAATGCTCATGGGGTCACGCTCCTCATCGCGCCAGGGCTTTGAGGGCCTGCTTGATGCCCTCACTCACGCCGATGTCGGCCGGCAAGGATTTCAGGGCCAGGGCCGCTTCGCGGTCGTTGTAGCCCAGGGCCATGAGCGCCTGCTGGATGTCGTGGTGCGCGTCGCCCACCGCGCCAGGCACCGCCGTGCCCTGGTCGGCGCCGAGCTTGCCCTTGAGTTCCAGCAACAAGCGTTCGGCCGTTTTCTTACCAATACCCGGCACCTTGACCAGCCGCCCCGGGCTTTGCTCGGTGACGGCGCGGGCCAGTTCCTCGACACTCATGCCGCTGAGCACCCCCAGGGCCGTGCGCGGGCCCACGCCGGAAATGCGGATGAGCTGGCGGAAGGTGTCGCGTTCGGTGGCCGTGCCAAACCCATACAGTAACTGCGCATCTTCCCGCACCACAAAGTGGGTCAACAGTGACACGGGGGAGCCCACGGCGGGCAGGTTGTAGAACGTGCTCATGGGCACATCGACCTCATAGCCCACGCCATGACAATCCACCAACACCTGGGGTGGCTGCTTCTCGATCAGCGTTCCGCTCAACTTGCCTATCATTGGAGTCCTCTCGACACGGATTATCAACGTGATTCTCAGACACAGCTTCTCCCCACCCAACAACGCCCGCCTGGCCCACCTGTGCGGCCCGATGGACGAACACCTGCGAACCATCGAAGGGGCCCTGCAGGTCAAGATCGCCCACCGACACGAGCAATTCAAGGTGGACGGCCCCAAGGTCAAGGCGCATCGGGCCATGGAGGTGCTGCAGGCGCTCTATGAACGGGCCGCCCGCACCATCCCCCCCGAGCAGGTGCAACTCATGCTGGCAGGAGACGCCCCCCTGGCGGAGGCGGGGGACGACGCCATGCTGCTCCAGACCCGCCGCAGCGACCTGCAGGCACGAACGCCCAATCAAAGCGTGTACTTGCACAACATTGCCAACCATGACATCACGTTTGGCATTGGTCCGGCGGGCACCGGCAAAACCTACCTGGCCGTGGCCTGCGCGGTGGACGCCCTGGAGCGCAGCGCGGTGCAGCGGATCGTGCTGACCCGACCGGCGGTCGAGGCGGGTGAAAAGCTCGGCTTTCTGCCGGGCGACCTCGGGCAGAAGGTGGACCCCTACCTGCGCCCCCTGTATGACGCGCTCTACGACCTGATGGGCTATGAGCGGGTGCAAAAGGCCTTTGAACGCAACGCGCTGGAAATTGCACCCCTGGCTTTCATGCGCGGGCGCACGCTCAACAACGCCTTCATCATCCTGGACGAGGCGCAGAACACCACGCCGGAGCAGATGAAGATGTTTCTCACCCGCATCGGCTTTGGCGCACGCGCGGTGGTCACCGGCGACGTGAGCCAGATCGACCTGCCGCGCGGTCAGCTGAGCGGCCTGATTGACGCCGAGCGCGTGCTCAAACGGGTCTCGGGCATCGCGGTCACTCGTTTCACCAGCGCCGATGTGGTGCGCCACCCGTTGGTGGCACGCATTGTTGACGCTTACGACGCGCAACGTGCGCGCAATCCCGCATGAACACGCCGCACGAGAGTCAGATTAGGCTGCAGTGGTCGGAGCGTCTGACGCCGCAACAACGCGAGCGCTTGCACGGCGTGCTCACCGCGGCCCGCCTCAAACGGTGGGTCACCACCGCGCTGAAGGGGCACGGCGAGATCACTGTGCGCATTGTGGGGGCCGCGGAGGGCCGCGCACTCAACCGCGAATTCCGGGGCAAGGATTACGCCACGAACGTTCTCACTTTTGCCTACACCCAGACGCCCCTCACCCTGGCCGATCTGGTGCTGTGCGCACCCGTGGTGGCACGCGAGGCACGCGAACAGCGCAAACCCCTGGTGGATCACTATGCCCACCTCGTCGTGCATGGCACGCTGCACGCGCAAGGGTATGACCATGAGGCAGATGAAGAAGAAGCGAATGAAATGGAGTCGCTGGAAGTGTTGCTGATGGGCAGCCTGGGCTTGCCCAACCCCTACTGAACGGCGGTGGCACACGCGGGATTGAAAAGCTGACCCACCGACGGCCAGCCTCACCCCCGCAGTGCGCCTGAGATAATCCCGTGATGAGCACGCCACCGCCCTCCGCATCGCGCCCCCTCGCCTGGGTCCGCCTGCTGCGCCCGCATCAGTGGCTGAAAAATGGCTTCGTGCTGGCGGGCCTGCTGTTTGGCCGGTTGTGGCACCAGACCGATCTGGTGCACCTGGCCTTGCTGTCAGCCGCCGCGTTTTGTCTGGCCTCCAGCGCTGTCTACGTGCTCAACGATTGGCTCGACCGCCACGACGATGCCCAGCATCCGCGCAAGCGTCATCGACCCTTGGCCAGTGGAGCCATCACCGGCACGCAAGGGGCGGCACTGGGTCTGGCCTGTCTGGGTGGTGCAGCGTGGTTGGCGTCACTCACCACACCGCTCTTCATGGGCCTGCTCACCGCCTACCTGGTGCTCAACATCGCTTACACCCTGCGCCTGAAACAAGTGCCGGTGGTGGATGTGTTCATCATCGCGGCCGGTTTCATGCTGCGCCTGCTGGCAGGCACCTGGGCCATCGGCATTCAGCCCTCGCACTGGCTGCTGCTCACCGGCTTGTTTGTCACGCTGTTTCTCGGGTTTTCCAAACGTCGCGCCGAGAGCTTTCATGCCAGCGCACAGCAACGCGCCGTGCTGGCGGAATACCCGCCGGCGTTCCTGGACCTGTGTGTGGGCGTCACCCTGACAGCCACCTTGCTCACCTACAGCCTCTTTGCCACCGCCCCTGAGGCGCTGGAGCGCCATGGATCACGCCTGTGGATGACGATCCCGCTGGTGGTGTTTGGCGCACTCCGCTATGTGTACCAGGTGCACCGCGGACACGCTGAGGACTTTGCCCGCGACTTGCTTCGCGACCGCTGGATCGTGCTGTCGGCGGTGGGCTGGTTGCTGGTGTTTGCGAGTCCACGCGCGTGACTCCTTTGGGCTCACTCGGACGCCGTCTGCTGATGCTGGCCCTGGTGGCCTTGGTGGTGCTGGCTGTGTTCCAGGGGGCGTGGCAATGGTGGGGGGACCCGCAGGGACCTGCCGTGTGGGACGGCCTGTTGTCCGCGGACGGGGCCCTCGCCACACTGCTGTGCCTGTTGAGCTATGTCCTGCGCGGGCACCGCTGGCGCGTGTGGGTGGCGGCCTGTGGTCATCCCACCTCATGGCGGCAGGGCCTCAGGGTCTACCTGGCCGGGTACAGCCTGACCCCGACGCCGGGCAACGTGGGCGAGGCGGCGCGCGGCTTGCTCATGCGGCCCAGTCCGCTGCCGGTCTCCACCAGTGTGGCGGTATTCGCCGCCGAGCGCTGGCAGGATCTGCTGGTGCTGGTGTTGTGGGCGGTGCCGGCCTTGCTGTGGTCTCCGTTTGAATCGTCAGGTCTGGTGGTGATCACGATGGGCGTCCTGGTGACAACGCTCATCTGGTTGTCGATGCAAAACCTGGCCTGGCAGTGGGGCTTGCGCCTGATACCGGACAAGGTGAAACATGTGCTGGGGCTGGAACAGGCGCAGCAGTGCCTCCAATGCCAGCCGGGCATCACCTGGGGCCTGACGCTGCTGGCCTGGAGTGCACAAGGCTTGGCGGTGTGGTTGCTGTGCCGACACAACGGGGTGGTGGCGGATGCGCTGCAGGCCACGTCCTGGTACGCCCTGTCCATGGTGGCTGGCGCGCTCACCACGCTGCCGGCCGGGTTGGGCGGAACGGAGGCGAGTCTCGTGGGGCTGTTCACCCAGCAAGGCGTCAGCCCCTCGCTGGCCCTGCTGCTGACCATGCAGGTACGCTTGCTGACCCTGTGGCTGGCCGTGGCGGTGGGCCTGCTGGCCCTGGTGTATGGTTGGCGGGTGGATCCTCCTCGTTCATCGACATGAGTCTGTCTATGCCGACCCTTTCGTTGCAACGCGCCCTGTGGGGCGTGGCCGGCCTGTCGCTCCTGCTGCGCCTTGTCATCAGCGCCACCTTCCCGATCACGGGTGACGAGGCTTTTTTCTACTGGTGGGGCGTGTACCCCGATTGGGGCTACTACGACCACCCGCCGATGGTGGGCTGGTTCATCGCCGCCATGCTGCATGGACTGGGGGACAGCACCTGGTCCATCCGCTTGCCCATTGTGTTGTTGCCCCTGGTGCAAGGGCTGGTGCTGTGGTGGGGCGTGTCCGCCTGGGACCGTGAACGGGCACCCTGGGCAGCCCTGCTGTTCTGGCTCACACCGATCAACTGGATCAACACCCTGATCACCACCGACACGCCGCTGATGCTGTGGTCCATGCTGTCGCTGGCGTGCCTGATCCACGCCGAAGCACGACCCCGACTGGATGGTCGGGCCTGGACCCTGTATGCCTTGAGCGGCGTGTTCATCGGTTGCGCCTTTCTCTCCAAGTATTTTTCGGTGGTGCTGGGACTGAGCTATGTGGTCTATTTCGCGCTGGTGCGGCGCGACCGCTGGGCCGGTTTGCTGATGCTGGTGCTGGCCGCGCTGCCGGGGCCCGTCATCAACCTGTGGTGGAACATGGGGCACGGTTGGTCCAACATCATGTTCAACGTCTACAACCGCAACGAGGGCGAGGTGTTCGGTTGGCACAAGCCAGCGCTGTACCTGCTGACCTGGGCGTACCTGCTGACCCCCGGCGTGTTGTGGCTGGGCGTGAAGCATCACCGGGCGCTGCGAGCGGTGTTGGGCAGGCAGCGGTTGTTGGCATGCCTGATTCTGGTGCCCGTGGCTTTCTTCGCCGTGTTGTCTCTGAAGAAGGTGGTCGGCCTGCACTGGGTGCTGAGTTTTTACCCGTTGATGTTTGCCGCCCTGGCGCTGGCCTTGCCCCGTGATGCGCTGGTCAAAGCGGGCCGTTATCTGGCGCTGTTCCTCGGCCTGCACCTGCTGGTGGTGGGCGGGATGTACACCCGCGACCTGGCCGACTGGAAGAGCGTGAAAATTTACCCGGAGATCGTGCGCAGTTACCGCACCGAGGCGCTGTTACAGCAAGTACAAAAACCGGACACGGTCATCATGGCCACGGCCTACACGCCGGCGGCCATTTATGGTCACACGCTGAAAACCTATGTGCCGGTATTTGGTCTGGGCAAATTTCACGCGCGCCAGGACGACGTGCTGGTGGACTTCTCGCGCTTTGACGGCAAGACCGTTCGCATCATCAGTTTCAGCCGCCCCGAACTGGCGGAATACGCCCCCTACTTTGACAGCGTCTCGCTGCTGGAGCTAGCGCAATCGGACACCCGATTTTTTGTCGCCGAAGGTGTGGGCTTCCATTTCGAGACCTACCGGCGGGAGGTGCTGGGCGACATTTTCAAGCGCTACTACAACATCCCCGCCTGGTTGCCGATGACGGGTTGTCCGTTCTGCGAGCGCTATTGCGGGCAGGTGCGGTGTCCACGCCCGGACGGCGATGCGCGATGAGTGAGCCTCAGGCCACCCACCCCAGCGCCATGGCTGAGCGCAAAAACGCGCCAGCTGAGGCGACCCCCACCACCGAACGCCCGGTGCTGGCTGTGTTCGACTTTGACGGCACACTCACCACCGCTGACAGCCTGGGCGCGTTTTTGCATCTGCATCTGGGCACGCCGGGGTGGGCGTGGGCCCTGCTTCGGCAGTCCCCTGTGCTGATGGCTTATGTGCTGCGATGGGTTCCCAACGACCGGGCCAAGGCAGCCTTGTTGCAACAGACTTTGCGTGGTGCGTCGCAAGCCCGGCTGGACGAGTGCGCCGAGCGTCTGGTGCAGAGGTGGCTGCCTCGTCACCTGAACACCTGGGCCCTGGACGAGCTGCAGGCGCATCAGCAAGCGGGGCATACCTGCGTGCTGCTGAGCGCCTCCCTGGATGTGTACCTGGGCCCAGTGGCACGAGCCCTGGATATCCCCCACCTGATCTGTACCGGGCTGGCGATGCAGGACGGGCGCTGCACCGGCCGCCTGTCCACGCCCAACTGTCACGGCGAAGAAAAGTGGCAACGTCTGCAAGCGTGGTTTGCGTGGCAGGGTCAGCCGCGCGAGGCGTGGGAATTGCATGCGTATGGCGACACGCGCGGCGATCTGGCTGTGTTGCGGCAGGCGGATCAGGCGTGGTTACGTGGCAGGCCTTGGCAGGGCTGAAGCCTCAAGCCTCAAGCCTCAAGCCTCAAGCCTCAAGACTCAAGACTCAAGACTCAAGACTCAAGACTCAAGGCTGAAGGCTGAAGGCTGAAGGCTGAAGACTAAAGCGTCGAGCCTGATGCCTGGCACCGCTGCGCCGAGACCTCGACTCAAGCATCGGTGCTGGCACCCTGCGACAGACACTAGGTCAGCGGGGCAGCAGGAGCCATCCGCATCGGGATGGTGATGGGCCCGTCGTTGATCAACTCGACTTGCATGTCGGCGCCAAATTGTCCGGTCTGCACATGGGGATGCAGGCTGCGCGCGCGCTGCACCAGCCAGTCATACAGTCGCTCCCCATCGGCGGGCGGAGCCGCCTGTGTGAAGCTGGGCCGGTTGCCGCCAGACGTGTCGGCGGCCAGGGTGAACTGACTCACGATCAAGAGCCCCGCCGGTTGCGCCGCAGCGAGGCGGTCCTGCAGGGATAGATTCATTTTGCCCTGCTCATCGCTGAAGATACGCAACTTGAGCAACTTGGTCAGCAACTTGTCGGCTTGGTGCTCTGAGTCACCACGCTCGGCGCAGACGAGCAACAGCAGCCCGGCGTCAATCTGGCCCACCACTTCGCCCGCGATGCGCACGCGCGCCTCGCTCACGCGCTGCAGCAGTCCGATCACAGCAAATCCTTTTCATCGCCAGCATGGGCTTCCACATCGCTGGGCAATAACTGGATGGAGGCTCGCAAGCCGGGTACCGCACTCATCAAGGCCTGCTCCACACTCAGCCGCAAAGCCGCCGCACGCCCCAGCGTCCAGCTGGCTGGCATGTGCATATGCAGGTCCACAAAACGGCGCTGCCCGGCCTTGCGGGTGGTGACATGGTCAAAACGCACGATCTGCGCTTCACCCCGCTGGTATTCAAACTCGGCCAGCACATCCCGGATCTGCGTCTGCACCTCAGGCTCGACCGCCTGGTCCATCAGCCCCTGGAAGGCACGCGACACCAGATGCACCCCTTCGCGCAGGATGTTCAGTGCCACCCCGATGGCCACCGCCGCATCCAGCCACAACCAGCCGCTCAGGCTGACCATCACCATGCCCAACACCACCCCGGCCGACGTCCACACGTCCGACACCAGGTGCTGGGCATCGGCTTCCAAGGCAATCGAGCGGTGCTGTCGTGCGGCACGAAACAGCACCCAGGCGAGCCAGCCATTCAGGGCCGAGCTGACGACCGACAGCACCAAGCCCAGGCCAATCTGCTCCACCGGTTGCGGGTCCAGCAGCCGGTGCACCGACGCCCAGATGATGCCCAGCGCGGCCACCAGGATGAGAATGCCCTCGAAGCCGGCAGAAAAATATTCCGCCTTGTGATGGCCGTAGGGATGCTCCTCGTCAGCAGGCTGAGCCGCCAGCGTCACCATGAGCAAACCAAACATGGCGCTGGCCAGATTGACCACCGACTCCATTGCATCCGACAACAGGCCGATGGAATCAGTGAACCACCAGGCCAGCGTCTTGAGCGTGATCGTGACCAGCGCCACGACTGCCGACACCGCCAACCAGCCCTTGGGACTCATGCTCACCCCAGCGTCACACGCGCAAACTTGCGCTTGCCGACCTGCACCACATACGTGCCGGCACTGAGCTTGAGGCCCTTGTCCGACACCACCGCGGAATCCACCCGCACGCCGCCGCCCTCGATCAGCCGACTGGCTTCGCTGGTGGAGGGGGCCAGCCCCGCCGATTTCAACAAGGCGCCGATGCCCAGCGGCGCGCCCGACAGCGACACCTCGGGGATCTCATCCGGCACGCCGCCACGGCTGCGGTTGATGAAGTCCTGCTCGGCGGCTTCGGCGGCGGCGGCACTGTGAAAGCGTGCGGTGATTTCCTTGGCCAGCAGCACCTTGGCGTCTTTGGGGTTGCGTCCGCCCTCGATCTCGCGGCGCAATGCCTCGATCTCGGGCATCGAGCGAAAACTGAGCAAGGTGAACCAGCGCCACATCAGCTCGTCGCTGATGGACAGCACCTTGGCGAACATGGAGTTGGCGTCCTCGGTGATGCCGATGTAGTTGTTCTTGCTTTTGGACATTTTGTCCACGCCGTCCAGCCCCTCCAGCAACGGCATGGTCAGGATGCATTGCGGCTCCTGCCCGTATTCCTGCTGCAGGTGACGCCCCACCAGCAGGTTGAATTTCTGGTCGGTGCCACCGAGCTCCAGGTCAGACTTGAGGGCCACACTGTCGTAGCCCTGCATCAGCGGATACAGGAACTCATGCACGCTGATCGACTGGCCGCCCTTGAAGCGCTTGTTGAAATCGTCGCGCTCCATCATGCGGGCCACGGTGTACTTGGCAGCGAGCTGGATCATGCCGCGCGCGCCCAAGGGGTCGCTCCACTCACTGTTGTAGCGGATCTCGGTGCGGGCCGGGTCCAGCACCAGGCTGGCCTGCTTGTAGTAGGTCTGGGCGTTGGACTCGATTTGTTCGCGGGTGAGCGGGGGGCGGGTGCTGTTGCGACCGGAGGGGTCACCGATCATGGTGGTGAAGTCGCCGATCAGGAAAATCACCTGGTGCCCGAGGTCCTGCAGCTGGCGCATTTTGTTCAGCACCACCGTGTGTCCGATGTGGATGTCGGGCGCGGTGGGGTCCAGCCCCAGCTTGATGCGCAGCGGCTGTCCGGTCGCTTCCGACCGGGCGAGCTTGCGTAACCACTCGTCCTGCGGGATCAGTTCCTCGCAGCCACGCAGGCTCACCGCCAGGGCTTCTTGCACCCGATCGGTCACCGGATAGGAGGCACGACCGCTGGCAGAAGATTCATTTTGCGATGCAAGGGGTTGATTCATATGAATTTTTTGTATTTTCCGAGGGCTTGCAGGGAGGGATGCGCCCGCTATAATGCCGGCTTCGCCCACGATTTTACGTGGCGTGACTTTCATCTGCGCGCTGGCCCTCCAGCCTGCTGGCGTGCGTCACCCGCTGGGTCGGGTTCCTTGGAGTTGTGGTTTGCTTCCGTTCCTGTCGTCACTGCTGAACACCTCGCGTGAGACTGCTGGCCTTTGGCGCCAGCGGTGGGTGCAGTTGCGTCATGAACACCCGCAGCGAATCGGCCTGGCCCTCGCCGCTGTCATGCTGATCGGCGCCGGCGGCTCCTACGCGGTGGCGGCCCTGGGCCCGGATGCGGCAGACCTGCCGGTTCGCGAAATTGTCCAACCGCTGTCGCTGGACCTCTCCAGCCAGCTGACTGCCTCCAACACGGTTGCGCCCCTGCGCCTGTACCGCTCGGACACGACCCGCTCCAGTGACAGCGCCGATGGTTTGCTGCGCCGGCTGGGTCTGGCTGACCCGGCAGCTGCCGACTTTGTTCGCACCCATCCGCTGGCCCGTAAAGCCCTGCTGGGGCGTGCGGGTCGGTTGGTCACGGCCGAGGCTGACGACCTGCACCGGCTGCAACAACTGACGGTGCGCTGGATGGCGCGTGATGACGCCCTTGAGTTTGAACGTCTGGTCATTGAACGCGACGCCAACGGTTTTGTGGCGCGCCAGGACACCGGCAAACTGCAGGCCACCACGCGCATGGCCAGCGGCTCCATTCAAACCTCCCTGTTCGCTGCCACCGATGACGCGCGCATCCCCGACAACGTTGCCACGCAGCTGGCCGACATTTTTGCCGGCGACATTGATTTCCACCGCGCCCTGCGACGCGATGACCGCTTCTCGGTGGTCTATGAAAGCCTGGAGGCAGACGGCGAGCCCCTGCGTGCCGGGCGCGTGCTGTCCGCCGAATTTGTCAACAATGGCAAAACCTTCCAGGCCGTGTGGTTCCAGGAGGCCGGCGCCACCCGCGGTGACTACTACAACATGAACGGCCAGAACCTGCGCCGCGCCTACCTGGCCTCCCCCCTGGCCTTCTCGCGCGTGACGAGCGGGTTCAAGATGCGTTTCCACCCCATCCTGCAAACCTGGCGCGCCCACCTGGGCGTGGACTACGGCGCCCCCACCGGTACCCCGGTGCGCGCCGTGGGTGATGGCGTGGTGGAGACGGCTGGATGGCAAAATGGTTTTGGCAACATGGTCACGGTCAAGCACCGCAACGGCCATTCAACAGTCTATGCCCACCTCAGCCGCATCGATGTCAAGCGGGGGCAATCGGTGGGTCAGAACCAGACGCTGGGCGCGGTGGGCGCCACCGGCTGGGCCACCGGCCCGCACCTGCACTTCGAGTTCCGCGTCAACGGGCAGCAAAAAGACCCCCTCCTGATGGCTCGCCAGAGCGAATCCATTCCGGTGCCTGAACACGCCCGCGCTCAGTTCCTCAAGCAGGCTGCCGCCGCCCGCGTCGATTTGAGCGCCGCGGCCACGTTGCAGGTTGCCAGCATTCAGTGAGTTCCGCAGGCTGTTACATCGGCCTGATGTCGGGCACCTCGCTCGATGGTGTGGATGGAGTTCTGGCGCGCTGCGACACCCCCTTTCGCGTGCTGGCCCATGCCAGTGCCCCCTTTGAGACGCCGCTTCGCGCCGAATTGCAGGCCCTCAACACGCCGGGCCCCAACGAACTGCATCGTGCCGCGATGGCGGCCAACGCGCTGGTGGAGGTCTATGCCCGCGTGGTCAACGATTTGCTGCAACAGGCCCGCATGACGGCCCGTGAGGTGCGCGCCATTGGTGCCCATGGTCAGACCGTACGACACCAACCCGGGCTCCACGATGGCACGGGCTACACCCTGCAATTGAACCAGCCCGCCTTGCTGGCCGAGCGATGCGGCATTGACGTGGTGGCGGACTTTCGCAGCCGGGACGTGGCCGCAGGCGGGCAAGGCGCCCCCCTGGTACCGGCGTTTCATCAGCGAGTCTTTGGCCGCACTGGTCAACACACGGCGGTATTGAACCTGGGCGGCATTGCCAACCTGAGTGTGCTCGGGCCAGCGGGAGAGGTGCTCGGCTTTGACTGCGGACCCGGCAACCTGCTGATGGACCATTGGTGTCAAACGCACACCGGCCAAGCCTTTGACCGGGATGGCCGCTGGGCGGCCAGTGGTCAGGTACACCCAGGGTTGCTGGCGCATCTGATGGACGAGCCGTTTCTGAAGCAGCCTCCCCCCAAAAGCACAGGTCGGGATTTGTTCAACCCCGGCTGGCTGGACGATCGTTTGGGTGCCCTCGCCGGACTGCCGCCACCGGACATCCAGGCCACGCTGACCGCCTTCACCGTGCAGTCGAGCCTGCAAGCGTTACGGGCGCACGGCCCGATGTGCCAGCGGCTGATCGTGTGTGGGGGCGGCGCACTCAACCTGCATCTGATGGAGCAGTTGCGCTTGGGGCTGGCAGGTTGTGAGGTGGTGGAATCCGGGGCGGCCGGCCTGCCGCCCTTGCAGGTGGAGGCGGCTGCCTTTGCCTGGCTGGCTCAACAGACGGTGAACCGGCAAACAGGCAACTGGCCTGCGGTGACTGGAGCGCGGGGTGCGCGGGTGCTGGGGGCTATTTACCCGGCCTGATGCGGGTCAACTGCGTGCTGTGAGAGCACGTGGGGTCAAATCTGCCCCCCTACTCCTTGCGAGGGGACGGACTCAAGCGCTGACGCTCAGACCGAGAATGAGGAGCCACACCCGCACGTGGTGGTCGCGTTGGGGTTCTTGATGACGAACTGCGCGCCTTGCAAATCTTCCTTGTAGTCGATTTCGGCACCCAACAGGTACTGGTAGCTCATGGCGTCGATCAGCAGCGACACGCCATTCTTGGTCATGGTGGTGTCGTCGTCGTTGACGACTTCATCAAAGGTGAATCCGTACTGGAAACCCGAGCAACCGCCACCCTGCACGAACACACGCAATTTGAGCTCGGGGTTGCCTTCCTCGGCGATCAGGTCGGCCACCTTGGCTGCTGCGCTGTCGGTGAAGACAATCGGCTCAGGCATCTCGGTGGGCAGGGTTTCGGCAATAGCGCTCATGGCAATTTCCTCTGAATGAACCGGAATAGTAACGTAATTTTCTCAACAATACCGATGGCAGGGGCATCGCGGGAGCGGCCGGGCCGGGGAGACGCCCCACACACGATCTTCCAGAAACTGCCGCCAGGGCGCTCGGTGGCTGCCCCAAAACAAAAGCCGCCGGGAGATCCACGGCGGCTTGAGTGAATACCCGGGGCAGGGAAGGCGATTGCCCTCCAGGCCCCAAGGCATCGGGATCAGCGCTTGCTGAACTGCTTGCGACGGCGAGCAGAGTGCAAACCGACCTTTTTACGCT
>CALBSC010000058.1 GCA_937927685.1 uncultured Burkholderiales bacterium
GGTAACTCCTTTCGAAGAGTTGGGGGACAACGCTGCTATTTCAGGAAATCAATAAGGAACTGATAAGGAACTGATTAAGGAACTTTGGCGATATCTCCAGTTCCTTAATAACTGCCGACATACAGCGGGCATGACGCATGGCATGCGTCACCCACCCGGCTGCGCAAGTCAGGTTGCTGATGTGGCGTGGAAAAGTTCCGTCGGGAGGCGCTAGCCGACGGACTGAAAATGGATTTACAAGTCGAAAGCGTATGCAGCAGCAACCCGGTCCATGGCTTGCAACTGGTCGGGGAGATTCAATGCAACAACGGCACGAGCAAACGCCTGTAAGTCGGCTCGGAGTTTGGCGGGTAACTCAATCACTTGCCCCGGCTGTAGCAGAGCTGACAACTGGACGATATCGGTCAGGTGCTTGTTGATCTTTTTGGAGTCAATCACCTCACCCTGACGGACGCGCTCGGTCATTTCCAGCCAAGCCACAGCCTTGAGGGGAATCAGACGATCCTCACCCACCCAGGACGGCATACCGTGCTTGCTCTTGCGGCCAGCAAGCACGAACTGGTAGTACTCATCATTCAGCAATATGGCTGACAGGCTGGAAATCTGCTCATCTATCGGGATGGGTGTGAGATGGCCAGGTGGGACAAAACTCAAACCGTCTGGCACACGCGAGAACAGCTCCAGCATGTGGGGGAAGTCTTCGTCTTGGGGCTTTTGGAACCTGTACAGGCAGGGCTTTTGCTCATGGTCGCCCTCTTTTTGCTGGTAGCCACCGGCTTGCACGAATTCCCAAAATTTCTGGCCAAACGCTGGCGTCAAAACTTCCACATGCAAAACAATGTCCAGATCCTTAGTGCCCCTGAATGGCAGCCCCGCCTCGGTCATGGTGATCGAAGCTGCTGTCCCGCCGATCAGGACGTACTGGTTCTCGAAGTCTTTGAACCATGCCTGAAAAACCGCCAACCCTCTCACCACAGAAACTTCTCCTCAATCTCATCGAGCGCCATTTGAATCCGGTCATCACGGTTGTCCCTCAGGCTGAGCCATAAAGACAAGGGATCCACGGTCTTTTCCTTCACTTGCATACCGGGCTCATAGCGCCACACCTGCACGGCAATGCCACCGGCAATTTCCCGTGGCTCAAAGAAGATGCCCGCCTGCCGGGCCCGCTGCCCTGCCTCAGCCGTCATGGCAAGCACTTGCTGTTGTGGCTCATTGATCATGGTCAGGCGTGCCAATGCGCTCTCGCCAGCCCAACGTGCGCCCGTCACTTCAAGAATGCGACGATCGTAGGTCCACATGGTTTTGAGGACCGGTGTGCGCAGATGAGGTTTGGCCTTTTCCCAAAGATCACGGCGTGTGCCATTGAGCTTGAGGTATTTGGCCCGGCCTCGCACCTCCAAATCAAACAGCTTGAATTGCAGCAACTCTCGAATGGCCCGGGTGGCCGTCATACCGGCATAACCAAGCGCGGCTGCCTCTTCGAACGGATGCCAGGTTTCAGTAACCGGATGGTGATTCAAAAACCAGATCAAGAGGGCTTGCGTG
>CALBSC010000059.1 GCA_937927685.1 uncultured Burkholderiales bacterium
GCACCTTGCCTTTGGTTTCCTTGCCGAACGACACGGTACCGGTCATCTCGGCCAGGATGCCCTTGTCCTTGGGTGAGCGGGCTTCGAACAACTCGGCCACACGCGGCAGACCGCCGGTGATGTCGCGGGTCTTCTGACCTTCCACCGGGATACGGGCCAGCACTTCGCCGGGGCCCACGTCCTGGCCATCTCGCACCTGGATCAGCGCGCCGACCTGGAAGCCGATCGTCACCGAGTGGTCGGTGCCGGGGATCTTGACTTCCTTGCCAGCCGCGTCGATCAGCTTGACCTGCGGGCGCACCACCTTGGCGGCGCCACGACGCTTGGGATCGATCACCACCAGGGTGGACAGGCCGGTCACTTCGTCGACCTGCTTGGCCACGGTGAGACCTTCCTCCACGTTCTCGAACTTCACCTGACCGGCGAATTCGGTGATGATGGGTCGGGTCAGCGGGTCCCAGTTGGCCAGGATGGTGCCAGCCTTGATCGGCTGGTCCGCCTTGACCGTGAGGGTCGCGCCGTAGGGCACCTTGTGGCGCTCACGCTCGCGGCCGTGTTCGTCGTGAATGACGATCTCGCCGGAACGGGCAATCACCACCAGTTCGCCCTTGCTGTTGGTCACATAGCGCATGGTGGCGTTGAAGCCGATCGCGCCGTTGGACTTGGCTTCCACGCTGGAGGCCACGGCCGCACGCGAGGCGGCACCCCCGATGTGGAAGGTACGCATGGTCAGCTGGGTGCCGGGCTCGCCGATGGACTGCGCCGCAATCACACCCACGGCCTCGCCCACGTTCACCAGGCCGCCACGGCCCAGATCACGGCCATAGCACTTGGCGCACAGACCAAAGCGGGTTTCGCAGTTGAGGGCCGTGCGGACCTTGACTTCGTCAACGCCAGCGCTCTCGAGTTCGTCGATCAAGTCCTCGTCCAGCATGGTGCCGGCCGTGGCGAGCACCGCGCGGTTCTCGGGGTGCAACACGTCCTCCGCCGCGGTACGGCCCAGGATACGGTCACGCAGCGATTCGATGACTTCACCACCCTCGACAATGGCGCGCATCAGCTGGCCTTCGTGGGTACCGCAATCGTCTTCGGTCACCACCAGGTCCTGCGTCACGTCCACCAGACGACGGGTCAGGTAACCCGAGTTGGCGGTCTTCAATGCCGTGTCGGCCAGACCCTTACGGGCACCGTGCGTGGAGATGAAGTACTGCAGCACGTTCAGACCTTCACGGAAGTTTGCCGTGATGGGGGTCTCGATGATGGAGCCGTCCGGCTTGGCCATCAGGCCACGCATACCGGCCAGCTGTCGGATCTGGGCGGCAGAACCGCGGGCACCCGAGTCGGCCATCATGTAGATGGAGTTGAAGGATTCCTGCTCGACCTCGTTGCCGTGGCGGTCGATGGTTTTTTCCTTGCGCAACTGGTCCATCATCACCTTGGACACGGCGTCACCCGCCTTGCCCCAGATGTCAACGACCTTGTTGTAGCGCTCGCCCGAGGTCACCAGACCCGAGACGTACTGCTGCTCGATCTCTTTCACCTCGATCTCGGCATCGGCAATGATGCGGTGCTTCTCTTGCGGCACCAGCATGTCGTCGATGGCAATCGAGATACCCGCACGGGTGGCCAGACGGAAGCCGTTTTGCAGCAGCTTGTCGGCAAACACCACGGTCTCTTTCAGACCGCACTTGCGGAACGAGGTGTTGATCAGGCGCGAGATTTCCTTCTTCTTCAGCGCCTTGTTCAGGTTGCTGAAGGGCAGGCCCTTGGGCAGGATCTCGGAGAGCAGGGCACGACCGGCGGTGGTGTCCACCAGCGAGGTGCTGGGGGTGAACTCGCCCGTGACCTTGTCCTTGTTCCACTCGGTCAGACGCACGCTGATCTTGGCGGTGAGTTCGACCTCACCGGCGTCGAGGGCGCGCTGCACTTCGCCAACGTCGGCAAATACCAGGCCTTCGCCCTTGCCGTTGATGCGCTCGCGGGTGGTGTAGTACAGACCCAGCACCACGTCCTGCGAGGGCACGATGGAGGGTTCGCCGTTGGCGGGGAACAGCACGTTGTTGGAGGCCAGCATCAGCGTGCGGGCTTCCATCTGCGCTTCCACCGACAGCGGCACGTGAACGGCCATCTGGTCACCGTCAAAGTCGGCGTTGAACGCCGAGCACACCAGCGGATGCAGCTGGATGGCCTTGCCTTCGATCAGGATGGGCTCGAACGCCTGGATGCCCAGACGGTGCAGCGTGGGGGCGCGGTTGAGCATCACGGGGTGCTCTTTGATCACCTCTTCGAGGATGTCCCACACCACCGGCGTGCCGGATTCGACTTCCTTCTTCGCCGCCTTGATGGTGGTGGCAATACCCATCGCCTCCAGACGCGAGAAGATGAAAGGCTTGAACAGCTCGAGCGCCATCAGCTTGGGCAGGCCGCACTGGTGCAGCTTGAGGGTCGGGCCCACGGTGATCACCGAACGGCCGGAGTAGTCGACGCGCTTGCCCAGCAAGTTCTGGCGGAAGCGACCCGACTTGCCCTTGATCATGTCGGCCAGCGACTTCAGGGCGCGCTTGTTGGCGCCCGTCATGGCCTTGCCACGGCGGCCGTTGTCCAGCAGTGAGTCCACGGCTTCCTGCAGCATGCGCTTCTCGTTGCGCGCGATGATCTCGGGCGCCTTGAGTTCGAGCAGACGACGCAGACGGCTGTTGCGGTTGATGACGCGGCGATACAGGTCGTTGAGGTCGGAGGTGGCGAAACGGCCGCCGTCCAGCGGCACCAGCGGACGCAGGTCCGGAGGCAGCACGGGCAGCACCGACAGCACCATCCACTCGGGCTTGAGGCCCGACTTCTTGAAGGCCTCGAGCACTTTCAGGCGCTTGGAGTTCTTCTTGACCTTGACTTCAGAGCCGGTCAGGTCACCGCGCAGTTTTTCGATCTCGATGTCGAGGTCCATGCCCTCGAGCAGGTCACGGATGCCTTCGGCGCCCATCTTGGCGATGAACTCGTCACCGTATTCCTTGCGCTTCTCATCAAAGTCGTCCTCGGACATGATGCCGAATTTCTTCAGCGGGGTCATGCCGGGGTCGGTCACCACATAGGCTTCGAAGTACAACACGCGCTCGATGTCGCGCAGGGTCATGTCCAGCACCAGGCCCAGACGCGACGGCAACGACTTCAGGAACCAGATGTGGGCGCAGGGCGCGGCCAGGTCGATGTGACCCATGCGCTCGCGACGCACCTTGGTTTGCGTGACTTCAACGCCGCACTTCTCGCAGATCACGCCGCGGTGCTTGAGGCGCTTGTACTTGCCGCACAGGCATT
>CALBSC010000060.1 GCA_937927685.1 uncultured Burkholderiales bacterium
TTCAAACTCTGTGTTGCGCAACTCACTCAGGGAGGGCAGGTGCAGCGCCATGGTTTAAATGGGGCGGTTGGCGTCGGGGTTGTGGGCCCGACGTTGGGGGGCCAGCAAAATAAAGTTTGCAAGGGGCCACAACAAGGTTTCCATGAAAGGCGACAGCAACAAGGACCATCCGGGGAAGTCTTCACCTGTGCTGAGCCGAATGATCAAACCCAAGGCTTCAGACAGTACAAAAAACGGCACTATTTGAATCATTTGTTCTTTGATGGGAAACCACAACAAACGCCTGTGCATGCTGAATGCAAAATAGTTAAGCATCACATACGACAGCGCATGTTGCCCCATGAGCGAAGATTGTTGAACATCCATCCACAAGCCAAAAATGAATGCGAGGGTCATGCCCACCCTGCGCGGTTGATGAATGCCCCAAAAGAAGATGCTGACAGCCAATACATCAGGAAGCCACAAAGCTTGGGTCAAGCCCAACAACATGCTGAACAGCAATGACACGATCAGGCTGACAGCAATGAACCAAGGGCTGACAGGCAGTAACAGTGCTTGGCGGCGCTCCATGATCATGGCGTTTTTCCTTTGGCTGGAGGCGAGATGCCTGTGGGCTTCAAGACCAAGACATGACGGCCTTTGAGTTCGGCCAAGGGCGCTGCATGAATGCGTGCAAAGGAGATGTCGACGCGCCTTTCGACGTGACTGATGCGTGCCACCTGCAAGCCGGCAGGGTAGACACCGTCAATGCCGCTGGTACTTAGCAAGTCGCCCTCTTTGACGTCGGCGCTGGCTGGCACAAACTTCAATTCGATCAAGGGAACGCCAGCCAAGATGTCGCCACTGGTGATGTTGCGCGCGCCCGTGCGGCTGTTGATGACGGGAATACTTTGATCTCGGTCAGTAAGCAGTGTGACCTCTGCTGTGAGCGGATAGACGCGCGTGACCTGACCCACAACGCCGCCCACATCGATGACAGGTGAGCCCAATGCCACTTCTTTGAATTGGCCTTTGTCGATCACGATGCGTTGGTTGTAGGGGTCGGGCACATCAAATAAAACTTCTGCCACTTGGGACGATGTGGCCACCGAATTTTTCAAGTCCAAAAGCTGACGCAAATTTTGGTTCTCAATGAGCAGCTGCTCAACTTGTTGTGAACGCTCGGCTTGCTTCAAGGCTTTGAGTTGGGCGGTTTGTAAATTCTTTTGCGCTTGGTCCAAGTTTTGAAAATAATCGCCAACAGACGAAGCCACTTGCGCCGGTTGCAGAACCAACCATTGCACCGGCAAAATGAGTGTGGACAAACCCGCCCGGATGGGTTTTGTAAACTGCAACTGCTTGTCGCCAAACATCAACAACACCGACAAGGCGGTGAAGAAGATGAGCTTGGTCAGGGGTGCAAAGCCCACCCTGAAGAAAGGTGGGGGGCTGCGGTCAAGAGACTCTAGCGCCATCGATTGCGCCGGCGTTATTCACTGGTAAAGATGCTGCCCAGACGGTCCATGCGTTCGAGGGCCATGCCGCACCCGCGGGCCACGCAAGTGAGCGGGTCTTCGGCCACCAAAACGGGCAAGCCGGTTTCTTCGGACAGCAAGCGGTCGAGGTCGCGCAGCAAGGCGCCACCGCCGGTGAGCATCATGCCGCGATCGGAGATGTCGGCACCCAACTCAGGGGGTGTTTGTTCAAGTGCAGTTTTGACAGCAGACACGATGTTGTTGAGCGGATCAGTGAGCGCTTCCAAAATTTCGTTGCTGCTGATGGTGAAGCTGCGGGGCACGCCCTCAGACAGGTTGCGGCCCTTGACTTCCATCTCGCGTACTTCGCTGCCAGGAAAGGCAGAGCCGATGCTTTTCTTGATGGCTTCGGCGGTGGGTTCGCCAATGAGCATGCCGTAGTTGCGGCGGATGTAGTTGATGATGGCTTCGTCAAATTTGTCGCCACCCACGCGCACGCTGCCTTTGTAGACCATGCCGCCCAAGGAAATGACGCCCACTTCGGTGGTGCCACCGCCAATGTCGACCACCATCGAACCCGAGGCTTCTGACACGGGCAAGCCGGCACCAATGGCTGCGGCCATGGGTTCTTCGATGAGGTACACCTCGGAAGCGCCAGCGCCTAAAGCAGATTCACGAATGGCCCGGCGCTCTACTTGGGTGGAACCGCAGGGCACGCAAATGATGATGCGGGGGCTGGGGCGGAAGGTGCTGCGGGGGTGCACCATCCGGATGAACTGCTTGAGCATCTGCTCGGTCACGGTGAAGTCGGCGATCACGCCGTCCTTCATGGGGCGAATGGCTTCGATGTTGCCAGGCACCTTGCCCAACATGGCCTTGGCCTCGTGGCCCACGGCCTGCAAAGTCTTTTTGCCTTGGGGGCCGCCTTCGTGGCGGATGGCGACCACGGAGGGCTCGTCCAGCACGATGCCCTTGTCGCGCACAAAAATCAGAGTGTTGGCGGTGCCCAGGTCAATGGCCAAGTCGCTTGAGAAATACCGAAAAAAAGACGAAAACATGCGGGAATCCTTAGGAGCCCAAGCTACCGGCCAAACTGCGGGCGGTGGAGACTGAGCGCGGCGATCAAAAATCAGGGGTTTGCGATGGGCTTGCGGTGATGCTTGCAGGCGCCTGAAGCAAACACTGGATAATACCCGATCACCCCTGTCTGAGGCGGCTTTGCCGCCCGTGCGACGGGGTAAATATTTGTCGCCAACAACCCTTTTGAAGCCATGTCCCTGACCCCGCAGGATATTGACCGGATCGCCAACCTGGCCCGTCTGGAACTCCAACCCGAAGAAAGTGAGCGCATGCTCGCCCAGATCAACGGCTTTTTCGGCATCGTCGAAGCCATGCAGGCGGTGGACACCTCGGGCGTGCAGCCGCTGGCGCACCCTGTGGCGGCCATCCAGGACATCGCCTTGCGCCTGCGCGAAGACGCGGTGAGCGAGTCCAACAACCGCGAGGCCAACCAGCGCAGTGCCCCGGCCGTTGAGCGCGGCCTGTTCCTGGTTCCCAAAGTCATCGAGTAAGCCATGAGTGATCTGCACAACCTCAGCGTGAAATCGCTGGCCACCCTGCTCCAGACCAAAGAAGTCAGCGCCGTCGAAGTGGCGACCCGCTTTTTGGCCCGCATGGGCGGCAACCCGCACAACGCGTTTTTGGACATCGACAGCGAAGTGACGCTGGCCCAGGCCCAAGGCTCTGACACCAAACTGGCCGCTGGCACCGCTGGCCCGCTCGAAGGGGTGCCCGTGGCGCACAAAGACGTGTTCGTCACGCAAGACTTCGCCACCACGGCGGGCTCCAAAATCCTGAGCGGCTATCGCTCCCCGTTTGACGCCACCGTGGTGCAGCGCCTGCGCACGGCGGGCATGGTCACCCTGGGCAAGCTCAACTGCGACGAATTCGCCATGGGCTCGGCCAACGAAAACTCGGCTTATGGCGCCGTGTCCAACCCCTGGGACGCAGCCCGCGTGCCCGGTGGCTCGTCGGGTGGCAGCGCAGCGGCTGTGGCCGCAGGTCTGGCCCCGGCCGCCACGGGCACCGACACGGGCGGCTCGATCCGCCAGCCCGCCAGCTTTTGCGGCATCACCGGCATCAAGCCGACCTATGGCCGCTGCTCGCGCTGGGGCATCGTCGCCTTCGCCTCCTCGCTCGATCAGGCCGGCCCCGTGGCACGCACGGTGGAGGACTGCGCGATCCTGCTGCAATCGATGTCCGGCTTCGATCCCAAGGACAGCACATCGGCCGACCTCCCGGTCCCGGACTTCGCGGCCGCCTGCAAGCGGGGCGTCAAGGGCCTGCGCATCGGTGTGCCGCGCGAATACCGCTCCGACGACATGCCGCCCGAGATCGAAACCATGTGGCAGCAGGGCCTCGCCTGGCTGCGCGAGCAGGGCGCCGAGATCGTCGATGTCTCCCTGCCGCACACCAAGTATGGCCTGGCCACCTACTACATCGTCGCCCCCGCCGAAGCCTCCTCCAACCTCGCCCGCTATGACGGCGTGCGCTTCTCCAGCCGCACCGATGGCGCCGATCTCAACGAGCTCTACGAAAACACCCGCGCCGCCGGCTTCGGGCCCGAGGTCAAGCGCCGCATCATGATCGGCACCTATGTTCTCTCCGCCGGCTACTATGATGCCTATTACCTGCGCGCCCAGAAAATCCGCGCCCTCATCCTCAAGGACTTCACCGACGTCTTCCAGACCGTCGATGCCCTGGTGACGCCCACCGCCCCCTCGGCCGCCTTCGCCCAGGGCGAGAAGATGGACGACCCGCTCAAGATGTATTTCAACGACGTCTTCACCGTGCCCGCCAACATGTCCGGCATCCCCGGCATGTCCGTCCCCGCCGGGCTTGACGCCCAGGGCCTGCCCCTCGGCCTGCAAGTCCTCGGCCGTCCGTTCGACGAGGAGACCGTCTTCGCCGTGGGCGCCGCCATCGAGCGCGCCGCGGGCTTCACCGCCCTGCCCGGTCTGCGTGCCGGAGGTGGCGCATGAGCTACGCCATCGAAGGCCGCACCGGCCCCTGGGAGATCGTCGTCGGCCTCGAAGTCCACGCCCAGGCCATCACCAAATCCAAGCTGTTCTCGGGCGCCCCCACCGCGTTCGGCGCCGGGCCCAACTCCCAGGTCAGCTTCGTCGATGCCGCCTTCCCCGGCATGCTCCCGGTCCTCAACCAGGAAGCCGTCGCCCAGGCCGTCCGCACCGGGCTCGGCCTCAACGCCCGTATCAACCTGGTCAGCCGCTTCGACCGCAAGAACTACTTCTATGCCGATCTGCCCAGCGGCTATCAGATCAGCCAGTACGAACACCCCATCGTCGGCGCCGGGCAGATCGAGATCCAGCTTGCCGACGGCACCACCCGCCAAATCGGCGTCACCCGCCTGCACCTCGAGCAGGATGCCGGCAAGTCGCTCCACGACCAGCACCCCACCAAATCCTACATCGACCTCAACCGCGCCGGCGTGCCGCTGATGGAAATCGTCAGCGAACCCGACATCCGCAGCCCCGAGGAAGCCGGCGCCTATGTGCGCAAACTGCGCTCGATCCTGCGCTATCTCGGCACCTGCGACGGCAATATGGAGGAAGGCTCGCTCCGCGCCGATGTCAACGTCTCCGTCCGCAAGCATGGCGAGCCCTACCGCACCCGCTGCGAAATCAAGAACGTCAATTCCGTCCGCTTCGTCATGCTCGCCATCGAGGCCGAGGCCAAGCGCCAGATCGAAATCTGGGAAGACGGCGGCACCGTCCAGCAGGAAACCCGGCTGTTCGACCCCAACCGCAACGAGACCCGGTCCATGCGCTCCAAGGAGGATGCGCATGACTACCGCTATTTCCCCGACCCCGACCTCCTCCCGGTCGTGCTCGAGGAAGCCTGGGTCGCCGCACTCAAGGCCGCGCTGCCCGAACTGCCGGATGCCAAACAAGCCCGCTTCACCGGCGCGTTCGGCCTCTCGCCCTATGATGCCGCTGTGCTGGTCGCCGAACGCGCCACCGCCGACTACTTCGAAGCCGTCGCCACCGGGCGCGACCCCAAGCAGGCCGCCAACTGGGTCACCGGTGAGATCTTCGCCCTGCTCAACCGCACCGGGCGCACCATCGAGGACAGCCCCGTCTCGGCCGCCGCCCTTGGCGCTCTGCTTGGCCTGATCGCCGACAACACCATCAGCGGCAAGATCGCCAAGCAGGTTTTCGACATCATGGCCGAAACCGGCGAAGAGCCGGCCGCCATCGTCGAATCGCGCGGCCTGCGCCAGGTCACCGACACCTCCGCCATCGATGCCGCCGTTGACGCCGTCCTCGCCGCCAACCCGGACAAGGTGGCCGACTACAAAGCCGGCAAGGACAAGATGTTCGGCTTTTTTGTCGGCCAGGTGATGAAAGCCATGGCCGGCAAGGGCAACCCTGCCCTCGTCAACGCCGCGCTCAAAGCCCGCATCGGATAGGCCGCCTCGCCGCCGCGATCCGGTGCGGCTTCCGTGTGCATCGCTCCGCCACACGCGGTCGCCATCACCGCGAGGACGCGAACCGACCTCTCGGCCCTCCCCGCGCCGGACATGCCGGCGAGGGGAGGGGCCCGATCAATCCTCCTCGGTCGGCACCACGCTGCCCGCCGTCACCCCGCCATCGATCACGAAGGTTTGCCCGGTCGTGAAACTGCCGGACGGACCCGAGATC
>CALBSC010000061.1 GCA_937927685.1 uncultured Burkholderiales bacterium
TCATCTTCATCAACCAGATCCGCATGAAGATCGGCGTCATGTTCGGCAGCCCCGAAACCACCACCGGCGGCAACGCGCTCAAGTTCTACGCCTCGGTACGCCTGGACATCCGCCGCACCGGCACCATCAAGAGGGGCGAGGAAGCCATCGGCAACGAGACCAAGGTGAAGGTGGTCAAGAACAAGGTCGCGCCTCCGTTCCGGACCGCCGAGTTCGACATCCTCTTCGGTGAAGGCATCAGCCGCGAGGGCGAAATCATCGACATGGGGGTGAACGCCCGCATCGTCGAGAAGTCCGGCGCCTGGTACGCCTACAACGGCGAGAAGATCGGCCAGGGTCGCGACAACTCGCGCGAGTTCCTGCGCGAAAACCCCGAGCTGGCCCACGAAATCGAGAACAAGGTGCGCGAGTCACTGGGCATCCCCCTGCTGCCGGACGCCGACTTCTCAGCCGTGGACGATGAGGCCGACGCCGGCTGATCGCCCCGTTGCCCGTGGCTTTTCCCGCCCCTCGAATCTCCCTCAAGGGCCGCGCCTTGCGGCTCTTGAGTCAGCGTGAGCACTCGCGCTTTGAGCTCGAGCGCAAACTGGCCGCGCATGAGGAAGAGCCCGGCACCCTGGCCAAGGCGCTGGACGAACTCCAGGCCAAGGGCTTCATCAGCGAGGAGCGGGTGGTGGAGTCGGTCATCCACCGCCGCGCCCGCAAGCTGGGCACCGCCCGCGTGCAACAGGAACTGGCCGCCAAGGGCCTGTCGTCCGAATCCATGGCCCAGGCGCTGGAGCAGTTGCGCAGCACCGAGCTTGAGCGAGCACGGGATGTCTGGTCACGCAAGTTTGGCGAATCCACCGCCGACCCCAAAGAGCGGGCCAAACAAATGCGCTTTTTGCTCAGCCGCGGGTTTGCTGCCGAGGTGGTGCGGAAAGTGACCCGCTAGTGGCCCCGCTGCCGGCGCTGAGAAAGCTGCAACAGCCAGCCAGGCTCGCCGCCTGAGAGCTCGTTCACACGCCCAGCATCAAGCGGATGTTTTGCACCGCCGCGCCGCTGGCGCCCTTGCCCAGATTGTCCAGCCGCGCCACCAGCAAGGCGTGCCGATGCGCCTCCTGCGGATACACGCGCAACTCCAGCCGGTTGGTGTCGTTCAGGGCCGTGGGCTCGAGCTTGCCGTCATCGGTCGGCGACTCCACCGTGACCCAGGTCGACTCTACACGCGCATAGTGTTCGCGCAGCGCCTGTTCCAGGTCCGCCGCCCGCACTCGGTGGGGCAAGGCGTCCAGGTGCAGGGGCAGGTTGACCAGCATGCCTTGGCGAAAGTTGCCGACCGATGGCAGGAACAAGGGGCGCGCACGCAATCCCGTGTGTTGCATGATCTCGGGCACATGCTTGTGCTGCAGGCCCAGGGCGTATGCCTCGAACGGCGGCGCCTGGCCGGCCTCGTAGGCCTCGATCATCGTGCGCCCCCCACCAGAGTAACCACTCACAGCCGGCAAAGTCAGCGGGAAATCAGCAGGCATCAGACCCGCATCTACCAACGGACGAATGAGGGCAATCGCCCCGGTGGCATAGCAACCCGGGTTGGACACGCGCGCGGCGCTGGCCACGGCCTGACCCTGACCCGGCGCCAACTCGGGAAACCCGTAGACCCAGCCCGGCGCCACGCGGTGGGCCGTGGACGCGTCCACCACCCGTGGGCGATGCCCGGTCAGGGCGTCGATCATCGCCACCGACTCGCGCGCTGCATCGTCATGCAGGCACAGCACCACCAGATCGGCCTGCGCCATGATCTCGCGTTTGGCCTCGGGGTCCTTGCGGCGCGCCGGGTCGATGCTGATCATGTCGATCTGCGGCAACGTCGCCAGACGGTCCCGTATTTGCAAACCGGTCGTGCCGGCCTCGCCGTCAATAAAAACCTTGGCCATGTTCAAAGGTGCTGAGTCGAAATGAGGGGTGTCCACACCCTGTAAGGGTGAGACAAGGTTGGTGCAACGCAACATGATACATTTCACGGCGGCGAAGTCCAGGGCGGTTACGCCCGTGTGCGCTCGCCCCCATTTCCACCGACGACAAAGAGAACCCTCATGAAGATTCACGAGTACCAAGGCAAGGAGATCTTGCGAAATTTTGGCGTGCCGGTACCCCGCGGTATCCCGGCCTTCACGGTTCAGGAAGCGGTGGAAGCCGCCCAGAAACTGGGTGGTCCGGTGTGGGTCGTCAAGGCGCAGATTCATGCCGGCGGCCGCGGCAAGGGCGGTGGCGTGAAAGTGGCCAAGTCCATTGACGACGTCAAGCGCCTGGCTGGCGAGATCCTGGGCATGCAGCTCAAGACCCACCAGACCGGCCCCGACGGTCAAAAGGTCCGTCGTCTCTATATTGAAGACGGCGCCGACATCCAGAAAGAGTATTACGTCTCGGTCGTGACCGACCGCGCCAGCCAGAAGGTGGCCATCATGGCGTCGTCTGAGGGCGGCATGGACATCGAGGAAGTGGCGCACAACACCCCCGAGAAGATCATCAAGGTGTTCGTCGATCCGCAAGTGGGCCTGACCGACGCGCAAGCCAAGGAAGTGACCGATGGCATCGGCCTGCCTGCCAACTCCACCGCCCAGGGCGTGGACGTGCTGCAAAAGCTGTACAAGTGCTACATGGAGACGGACGCATCGCTGGTGGAGATCAACCCCCTGAACCGCGACAGCCAGGGCAACATCATCGCCCTGGACGCCAAGTTCAACTTCGACAGCAACGCACTGTTCCGTCATCCCGAGATCGTGGCCTACCGCGATCTGGACGAAGAGGATCCCGCTGAAATCGAAGCCTCCAAGTTCGACCTGGCCTACATCAGCCTGGACGGCAACATCGGCTGTCTGGTCAACGGCGCCGGTCTGGCCATGGCCACCATGGACACCATCAAGCTTTTTGGCGCCGAGCCGGCCAACTTCCTCGACGTGGGCGGCGGCGCCACCCCCGAGAAAGTCACCGAGGCGTTCAAGATCATGCTCAAGAACCCCAAGGTCAAGGCCATTCTGGTCAACATCTTCGGCGGCATCATGCGCTGCGACACCATCGCCACCGGTGTGATCACCGCGTGCAAGGCGGTCAATCTGAGCGTGCCCCTGGTGGTGCGCATGAAGGGCACCAACGAAGAGTTGGGCAAGAAGCTGCTGGCCGAATCAGGCCTGCCCATCATCAGTGCCGACACCATGGCAGAAGCGGCCCAGAAGGTCGTGGCCGCTGTCAAATAAGCCGGGGAATACACATGTCGATATTTATCAACAAAAACACCAAGGTCATCACCCAGGGCATCACCGGCAAGACCGGTCAGTTCCACACGGAAAAATGCCAGGAGTACGCCAACGGCAAGAACTGCTTCGTCGCCGGCGTGAACCCCAAGAAGGCGGGCGAGAAGATTTTTGACATCCCCATCTACGCGTCGGTGAAAGAGGCCGCCGCGCAGACCGGTGCCTCTGTCTCCGTGATCTACGTGCCCCCCGCAGGCGCTGCGGCCGCCATCTGGGAAGCCGTCGAGGCCGACCTGGACCTGGCGATCTGCATCACCGAAGGCATCCCCGTTCGCGACATGCTCGAGGTGCGCAACAAGATGAAGGCCAAGGAAGCCGCCGGTGGCAAGAAGACCCTGCTGCTGGGCCCCAACTGCCCGGGCCTCATCACCCCCGACGAAATCAAGATCGGCATCATGCCCGGTCACATCCACCGCAAGGGCCGCATTGGCGTGGTGTCCCGTTCGGGCACGCTGACCTATGAAGCCGTGGCTCAGCTGACCGAGATCGGTCTGGGCCAGTCCAGTGCCGTGGGCATTGGCGGCGACCCGATCAACGGCTTGAAGCACATCGACGTGATGAAGGCCTTCAACGACGACCCCGAGACCGATGCTGTCATCATGATTGGCGAAATTGGCGGCCCCGACGAAGCCGAAGCGGCTCGCTGGTGCAAGGCCAACATGAAAAAGCCCATCGTGGGCTTCATCGCCGGCGTCACCGCCCCTCCGGGCAAGCGCATGGGCCACGCCGGTGCGCTGATCTCGGGTGGTGCTGACACCGCCGATGCCAAGCTCGCCATCATGGAAGAGTGCGGCTTCAAGGTCACGCGCAACCCCTCCGAGATGGCCAAATTGCTCAAGGCGCTGCTGTGATGGCGACAGCCTAAGCAAAATTACCAACGGGCCCGCATGACGGGCCCGTTACACTTGCGGGCTGTCCATTTGACGTTCGCTGACCCACACAAGCGCACGACGTTTACACGGAGACTGAGCATGGAATTCCTGAGCAACACCGATTTCTGGATCGGCCTGATGAAGATCATCTGGATCAACATCATTCTGTCCGGCGACAACGCGGTGGTCATCGCCCTGGCAGCGCGCTCGCTGCCCCCGCACCAACAACAGAAAGCCATCCTGTTCGGCTCGGGCGCTGCCGTGGTGCTGCGCATCATCCTGACCATCGTGGCCGTGCAACTGCTGGCGCTGTCTTACCTGCAGATCATTGGCGGCCTGTTGCTGCTGTGGATCGGTGTGCAACTGCTTAGCGAGAACGACGAGGAAGAGGAGGGCGACGTCAAGCAAGCCAGCCTCATGGCTGCCATCCGCACGATCCTGATCGCCGATATCGTGATGAGCCTGGACAACGTGATCGCTGTGGCAGCTGCCGCCAAAGGCTCCACCACGCTGCTGATCATTGGCCTGGCCATCAGCATTCCGCTGGTGATTTTCGGCAGCACGCTCATGATCAAGCTCATGGAGCGCTTCCCCATCATCGTCACCCTGGGCGCAGCCCTCATCGGCTGGGTCGGTGGCGAAACCATCATCAGCGATGTGTCCCTCAAGTCTGCGCTGGAAGCCAACCCCTCGTTGCATTACATCTGTGCCGCAGTGGGTGCGGCGGTGGTGGTGGGCCTGGGCAAGTTCCTGCAGGCAAGGCATCACCAAAAAGAAGCCGCTGCCGACTGACGTACATCACCCTCTCACGGGAGGGTTGATCTACCATCGGAGCCCTTCAACATTGCTCCGGGAGAGATCACATGAAACGTCTGCAACAGGGCTTCACGCTCATCGAGCTGATGGTGGTGCTGGCCATCATCGGCGTCCTGGCTTCCTTTGCCTTGCCCGCCTACCAGGACTACACCATCCGCGCTCGGGTCGGCGAGGGGCTGTCGCTGGCAGCCACCGCCAAAACGCAAGTCATGGAAGTGCTGGCCAACGGCAACGCCACCAGTGCGGCCGATGGCTACGCGGCCGGCTATCAGTCCCCTGCCGCCACGCTCAATGTGGCCTCCATCACCATCCAGCCGACCAGCGGCATCATTTCCATCAAGACCCAGGCAGCAGCCGGCAATGGCACCTTGCACCTGGTGCCCTTCACGGGCACACGCGATGCGCCTGTGGTCCTGCCCAGTGGCACCAGCAGTTTCACGCCCCCGGCGCAAGCCTCGGTGAGCTGGCGCTGCGTGGTGCAAGGCAGTGCCGTTCCAGGCGGCTTGGCCCTGCCCGCCGGCGATTTGCTGGCGGCGAAGTACGCCCCGGCGGAATGCCGCTGAAGTCATCGACAACCCATTGCCCCGCGCGTTGCGGCCTCGTGATGTGACTGGGGTGGCACGCGCAGCCAGGATGCACCCCTGGCTACGGAATTGCGATGCGTCACCGCCCCCCACATCAGGTCGACGCTCGAAGGCTCGTCTTCACGGGTGGGCAAAACGCCGATCTGCGGCTAGCATGTTCCTGAGGGGGTCGACGTCGGCTCTCGCAGGAGGGTCGCTGCATGTCTCGTTCTCTCGTCAGGCGCAAACGCGTCGTCAGTCTGGCTGTTCTTGCCCCGGCCTTGTGTATGTTCCTGCAAGCCTGCAACCAAGCGCCGCGCGCGCCTGAGGCCTCCAAGACGCTGCCCCCGCAGGCGTTGACGCCCCAGGCCACGGTGGACACCACGCCCCCACCCTCGCACCCCATTTCTGCCGCACGCACACCCGGCGAATACCGACTCCATGCCGCGCGTCATGTGTATGAGTACCACGCGCCGCACCTCTACAGCGGCCCCCTGCCGCCGCTGTTGCAAGCAGTGGGCGTGCTGAATATCGAGATCGGCACGCAAGGCGAAGTGCGGGGCCTGAACTGGTTGCGCGCACCGACGCATGTGCCAGAGGTCATGCATCAGATCGAACAACTGGTTCACCGGGCGGCGCCCTACCCGGCCCCGCTGCACCTGCCCGGCGTCACATACACCGATACCTGGCTGTGGCACCAGAGTGGGCGCTTCCAGTTGCATACCTTGTCCGAGGGGCAGTTGGGGGTCGTGGAGACAGCCGCCACAGCCGAGTCCAAACGTCCAGCGACACGTCGATCCGCAGCCGGACAAACATCCGGCAAGACGGCCAAGTGTGCGCACCCTGCCACCGACTATTGCTGAATCATTTCAACGTCACCGCACGACGCATCGCCTCGCCAAGCATGTACGACGCGGTTTCTGTCACGTGGTTGCCGTCCATCCACATGGCCTTGCCATCCTGAACTGCCACACAACGCTGCTCAGGACACAGTGTGTCTGCCGGGTCAATCACCTGAAGCGAAGGAAACCGTTCGCGCCAATGGGTCACCAACGCACGCTCCGACGCTTGCAGACCCACCTCCCGGTCAAGCGGGAAATCACAGTTCGCCGGATCGATTTGCCGTCCCCATGGAAGTTTGCTGGTGCACAACCGCGGGTTAAAACGCAATTCAGGGACCGGGAGAACATAAACAACCTGACGACCCGCCTGGATCAAGCGCTCCAGGGTTGATTCCATGCGACGCTGGTAATCTGTCAAATCAGAATGCGTGCTGTCAGGCTGTACGACCAGTCGGTGCACGATGAACACATGTTTGACCGAGCGGTTCGTGGTCAGCCATTGAACTTGTTCTTCAAATGTGCGAATGCAGTCCTGATTCTGTTGGTACAGGGCAAAGTTACAGCCACCGCGCCCGACCAGTTTGATGACCCATCCCGCTTCAGCAAAGGATTTTGCGACACCCCAATACGCGTGAAAGGCGTGGCTGTCTCCAAACACCATGGTGCTTGGCGGCGCATCGGGCGTTGACTGCAGGCAAATGTTTGCATTCGGGTAAACAAAGTTGGGCGTGCACTCACCTTCGGGGTACATCCCCTTATCCTCCCACTTGGTGAAGTCGCGCTTCATTTGAGCGGGCAGTTCCATGATCTTGCGGTACCGGAACTCCAACCCCTCTCTGGAATAAACACTCCATCCCGCCAACCCCAGCACCGACATCACCAGCACCAGCAGGCCCGTGACCCACCGACCGCCGTGCCGAAGACGGCTTTCAACATGGCGGTAGGTGAAGACGGACAACAGCACCGCCGTGAGTACCAGCGCCAGTCTCGACAGCACTGAGGGCTCATGGTTCTCGATGATGCGCGCAAAGCTCAACAGGGGCCAGTGCCAGAGATACAGGGGATAACTGATCAACCCCACAGCGACCAAGGCCCTTGTCGATAGCACTTGGCGACTGACCCAAGCACCAGGTGAAGCGATCAGCAACGCCGCGCCGAGGGTTGGCATTAACGCCCACCCACCCGGGAACAGTGAGTCTTTGCTCAGCACCACCATCGACACGACAATCAGTAACAGGCCCAAGGCAGCGGACAAATTTCGATACGGTTGGGCCAAGCGGATAGAACTCATGGCCGGGGAATTCCACATCCCAGAGAGTGCGGCTCCCACGATGAGTTCCCAGACGCGGCAATACGGCAAATAAAAAGCCGAGACGGGGTCGTACCCCACCGTGAACACATTCCAACCCCAGGAGAGCAGGAATATCAGCGCAGTCCACCACTGCAAGCGTGAAGTCATCCGCAAAGCCAACCACACGACGCAAGGCCAGAGGATGTAAAACTGCTCCTCGATGCCCAGCGACCACAAATGCAGCAATGGCTTCAACTCCGATGCGGTATCAAAGTAGCCACTTTCTTTCCACAGCACCAGGTTGGAGAAAAACCCGGCCCCACCGACCACGTGCAGTCCCAACTGGGCATATTCATGGGCCAGCAACACCTGCCAGCCCATGATCAGACACCCCAGCAACACCAAGCACAAGGCGGGGAAAATTCGGCGAATGCGTCGCCCATAAAAATTGGCCAGACTGAATCGGCCTTTGTCGTGGTCAGCTACGATGATTCCCGTGATGAGAAATCCGCTGATCACAAAAAACACATCTACCCCAACAAATCCACCGGGGAATGCTGTCGGAAATGCATGGAACAGCACCACCGCCAAAACGGCCACCGCCCGCAGACCATCAATGTCTGGTCGGTAGTGGGCGTCTGATGTCGTCGAGCGGGTCATGTCAACAAGTGTCAGGTTGCGCCAAATCACCAGACTGTCCAAGGCCCACTATCTCTACCAGCAGCATGTCGGACATCGTCATTTTTCGGTAAACGATCTTGCTTTTAGCGACTGCGTGGTTGAAGGCGTCAGGTTGTCACACGCAACTCAGCGTCACAGTCCGCAGGGGACTCCACCGATTGGCATGTTCGTGTGCAGTGGGTTAAACAAATGTGAGCGGTCTATCTCTGTCTGAGTTCAGTTTACTTCAAGCAGCGCCATGCATTGAAGCCGCGAAAATTGGGGCAAAGGGGCCCACATTTCGGGACTCGCCCCTCAGTTCGCTTGTGCTCTTTCTGCTCGACCATGAAACAAAAATTTACAAGCGGCATCTGATGTTCAATATAGGTCGCCTAGTTGATTGAACTTGACTCACATCAACTGCACATCTTTGTTAGAAAAGCCCTAGAAATTTAATCAGATTTAAAAGTTTTATCTTCTCTTGCCGTATAGTTGACCGATTGAAATTTATCGAGAAATTGGTCAAAATGAATAGTAAGTGTTTGATCCCGGTAGCCATGCTGTTTGGAGCTTTTTTGACGGCATGCGGAGGCGGTGGTGGTTCGTCTAGCACCGCTTTTGTTGACTTGGGCGGCTCCTTTGGCAAAGGCTTGTACAAATATGCTGATGTGCAGGCTTATGAGGTTGTTGGCGGAACATTGGTCCCGACTGGATCCAAAGTGACAACGGATCAATACGGCGCATATTCGTTACAGTTAAAGGCAACCTCCAATCCTGTGGTCGTCGAAATGACCACCACATCCGACACGAGGATGTTGGATGAGACAAACAACTTTGCCGAAATGACCCCGAAGGTTGGTACCAAAATCCGAACGATGGTGGCTGAATTGACCACGTCGATGCCGGAAGTCCATGGTAATTTGTTTACAGAAATGGCGGTTGAAGGTGCCAAAAATGCAGGTGGATTAACGCCCGCCTCCATAGCTGCCTCAAAGGCTCTGATTCAATCTGCAACGGGTATAGACCCATTCACAATCAAACCAGTTGGCGCCCCTTCGGCAACAATGGATAGCAGCCAAGAGAAGTTGATGACCTTGATGACTGCAATGATGGTTGAGGCAAAGGCCCTTGCCGCAGGCTCTGGTGGAAGAACTGCATGCACGGGTGATTCAACGGGAGTTTCTTGTCTTGTCAATACGCTCAACACAAAAGCCGCACTCACCACAAGTGCAGGAACATTTAGCGTAACTGACGCTTCTGGGCTAAATACTTATTTAACGGCAACCACCACCGCACTTCGATCCTACAGCCCTGTCGGAGCAGACACCGGCGGTTTTATCGCAAAAATGAAGTCAAGTTCAACAGTTGTTGAGGCAAGCATGGCGCCTCCAAATCAGTTGACGATTTCAGCCGCTGATGCCACTAACAGGCAAGGCCTCGATTCCTTTTTGCAAGCCATGCGATCCGGCTTCAACTCGGCAGAGAAAGCGATTCGAGATAGAACGAATGCTGCGAATTTGCGAGTGGACCAATTCGTGCTCGAGCACGTCGGTGATGGCATTAAAGTCCTGGGGGATGCCATGAAAGCCTGCACGAACACGGCAGGAGTTCTGACCTGCACCACTGGCGGGAACAGCATCTTCACAGCCTCCGGGGCCGGTTATAGCTTCTCCTATTATGTTGACGCCAGTGGCGCTCAGATTCCATCTCCGGTTTTAAACCAGATGTCGTCCTCAACAGCCAGCGCGTATCAGTATCAAGGTACTGTGGCCGCCTCCTCGAACAGTTCAGCGGGAACGGCCAATGCGTCGATCGTCGCGAGCAAAACTCTCGGCTCCAAGAAAATTAGCGATATTACGGTCTCTTTTAGTGGTGTCGGCATAAAGGAAAACTCCCTGAGTGGATCTGTCTCGTTGAACGACCTGACCGTGAAAGCTTATGACCAAACGGTGGGTTCATCGAAGTGGGCTCAAATCTCACTCAAGGGTTCAACTTTGTCAGCCACTCGGCCCAGCGTTGGCGGTCTTGGCACACTGACATTGGTGGCTCCATTGGCTTTCACCACCTCTGACGGGGATGTAATCAGCGGGAAAATCAACAGCCTGGTGGCCAAAGAAAAAGTTACCAACACGCTCTATGACGGAAGCAAAAGTACCTTCCCCATATCAGCGGATCTGAGTCTGGACGTGGCTGTTCAAGAAGGTGCGCTGTTGGGTTTGAGCCTTGTTGCCTCGCAGAATATCGATGCCTACAACCCAGACCTGCCATCCTCAGTTGACAACCCCGAAAACCGAAGCGTCTTGGCAAGCTTCAAGTTGGCAGATAACGTGTCAGTTGTCCTGACTGGATCAAAGGTCTCAAGCACTCCCAACGAGACCAACGTTGCGGTCAAAATCACCTCGAATGGCAATTGGATCAATGTGGCGGGTAAGACCAAACGGACTTCAAGCGCGGTGAACGAATCCATTGACGGTAGCTTACAAGTGACCAGCTCTGGGGTTTACACAGCCACCTTGACCAAATCCAATAATGGACAAATTGGGGGGACCATCTCCAAGGCCGGCCAGCAGATCGGCGTCGTTGAGAACGGTATTATCAAAGTCGCAGGAGTTGAAGTTTCACTTCGCTAAATGAAGCTCAAACTTCCCCAAAATGGCCGCCGTGCGGCCATTTTTTTTATCGCCCTTTGCTGTGGGGCAGGTTACGCCCAGCAAGTCAGTGTCACCCAGGATGTGATGGTCAATCGGGGCTTGCTGGACGACAGCTATTGGAAAAACCAGCCCTTGCAATCCACCTCGAAACGCGTGGTGGCCTACACAGATATCGGCGCGCGCGCGGAGTGGCCCCTGCTGGGCCAGGCCCTCATTGTCGAGCGCAAAACCATCAACACCTTGGCATCCAATTCAAACACCTTGACGTTGGCAGCCAAGGATGGCGCTTATGCGTCACAGGTCGGAAACGGCGCGACCGAGTTACAAGCGCAGACCAAGCGCTACCAATTTGATGCGCTGGGGGTGAAGTTCGCAGGCGCGGCGGGGCAGGACTCCCTGCAGTGGTCCGTCTCGCCCAAATGGATCCGCTTGCTGGATGTGCGCGAGGGGGACGGGGCGGGCGTCCTGACGAAAGACGACACCACGCTGTCATTGCTCGGGGACTTGCAACGAACCGGGATGACGTCATACGGGTTTCAGGCGGACCCGGCCACCCCGCGACTTCTGAACGGAGGCGCGGTGGATCTGGGCCTGGCCTGGACATCTGGTGTGTGGAAGTTCAACCTCCATGCGCAACACCTGTATTCAAAAATCCCCGCGCAATCCTTGTATTTCAGCCATCGCGTTTACAACGTCAACGCAACAACTGCACAGGGCATCTCCTACAGCAATGTGCCCTCGCTGAGTGGCACTTACGGCCAACGCGACATGTCGCTATCGCTTCCCCGAATCGTGAAGGCGGACGTGTCTTACAAAAGCGGCCTGGCGGGCACGTGGCTCAAAACAGGCATTGTCAGTGTGGATGGTCGGAATGTCCCGTGGCTTGGTTGGATGATCCCCGTAGGCGGTCACGAGTTCGAGTTGCGCAATTACGAACTCAACAACACTCAGTTCACTTACCGGACCCCGGCCATCTTAAAAGGACATTTGTCCGGGGAGTTCATGGCGATCCGTGACACGTCGGGCCACCAGAAATCTCTGGTTGGTGGAATTCGTTTGAGCTTTTGACCACCCTGAGGACAAGCCATTGAGCGTATCGTTGCGGCCGTGGTCAATGACGTGTAGCACCTCCTGCTACGCCACCCAACTCCCACTCTTCCCCCCCATCTTCTCCACCAGCCTCACCCCCGTCATCGTCATCCCGCGGTCCACCGCCTTGCACATGTCGTAGATGGTGAGCAAGCCCACCTGCACCGCCGTCAGCGCCTCCATCTCCACCCCGGTCTGCCCCACGGTTTCCACGGTGGCGCGGCAGCACACGGCGTTGCGATCTGCCACCACAGTGAACTCCACCGCCACGCGGGTCAGGGCCAGGGGATGACACAAGGGAATCAGGTCGCTGGTTTTTTTGGCCGCCTGAATCGCGGCAATGCGCGCGACACCCAGCACATCGCCTTTTTTGGCGTTGCCAGATTCAATCAGCTCGCGCGTGGCCGGCAGCATCTCGATCCAGCCCTCGGCGGTGGCGCGGCGGTGGGTCGACGCCTTGTCGGCCACGTCCACCATGTGGGCTTGGCCCTGAGCATCAAAGTGGGTGAGGGTCATCGGGGCACTTGCGAACGGTTAGTATGATGTTCGAATCATAAGGTCATGCCATTGTTCTCGCGTTCGACTCCCCCCGCTCGCCGGTCCCGGCGACGGATCACTGCCCGGGCGGCCCGCCTGTTGTCCTGGAGCCTGTTGCTGGCGACGGGCAGCCTTCAACTGCCCGCTGACTCCTGGGCCGACACCCCGGCAAGCTCGGTGCCAGCCGTCTCCGGTCCGGCGCGCCTGCCCAGCCTTGGCGACGGCAGCGAAATATCGCTGGGGGAAGAACGCCGTCTGGGCGACAGCATCATGCGTGAAATCCTGCGCGACCCGGATGTCATCGACGACCCGGTGCTGGCCGAGTATGTGGAGGGACTGTGGCGGCGACTGAGAGAGGCGGCCAAGCTGCGTGGTGAACTGTCCCCTGAGCTGGAGGAGCAGTTCGCCTGGGAGATGATGCTCATCCGCGACAAAAGCGTGAACGCCTTTGCCTTGCCCGGGGGCTACATGGGTGTGCACCTGGGCCTCATCGGGGTGGTCTCCACCCGTGACGAACTGGCCTCGGTGCTGGCGCACGAACTCAGCCACATCACCCAGCGGCACATTGCGCGCATGATCACGCAACAGCAGCAACAGTCGCCGCTCATGATCGGCACCATGATCCTGGGCTTGCTGGCCGCCAGCCGCAGTCCGCAGGCAGCGCAGGCCATGGTGGTGGGTGGGCAGGCGGTGGCCGTGCAGACCCAGCTCAATTTCTCGCGCGACATGGAACGCGAGGCTGACCGCGTCGGCTATGGTGTGGCGACACAGGCCGGGTTCGAGCCCGCGGGGTTTGTCAGCATGTTCGAGAAGCTGTTGAACGCCTCACGGCTCAACGACAGCGGCGGATACCCCTATCTGCGCAGTCACCCCCTGACCACCGAGCGGATTGCCGACATGCAAGGTCGCCAGCAACTGCTCCCCGGCAAAGTCGACCCGGGCGCCGTTGATCTGGTGCACAGCCTCGTGTCGGCGCGCGCACGGGTGCTGTCGCAGCCCAATATAGATGCGTTGCGGTTCTTCAGTCAGGACGCCAACACCCGGCATCCCACTGCAGCGCGCCAGGCCGCAGCACTCTATGCCGGCGTGTTGGCCGACAGCCGCTTGCGCGACCCCGAGCGCGCCCGGCAACGGCTCCCCGCCTTGAGTGGGCTGACGCAACACGATCCCGCCGCGCGAGAACTGGTTCAGTTGCTGGCGGCCGAGTTGAGTCTGGCCAGCGGTCAACCGCTGCAAGCCGTGGCACAACTGCAGGCACTGCCGCCTGGGCGCACGGTACACCTGCTGCTGGCACAGGCGCGCATTGCCACCGGCCTGCCCGATCAGGGCCGTCTGGCAGCCCAGGACATGCAAATGTTTGTAAGCGCCAACAACCGTGACAGGCAAGCCTGGGACTTGTTGGGTCAGGCTTTGGGTTTACAGGGTGACACCTTGCGGTCATTGCGGGCACAAGCCGAAGCCAGCGCCTTACGCTGGGAATACGTGGGGGCGCTGGACCGGCTCAAAGCGGCGCAGGACCTGGCGCGTAACCGCGCCCGCAGTGGCACGCTCAGCCGCAGCGATGAGATGGAAGCCTCCATCATCGACAGCCGGGCACGTGTTTTTCAGTCAGCGCGACGGGAACAAATGCTCCAGCGCTGAGTGAATCACCAGGCCCATCACCGAGTAAATCAATGAGCCCAGCAGGGCGTGGCCGAAATTGCGGACCTGAAACCCCTCCAGCATGGCCGACGCTGCCCAGAACAAACCGGCGTTGATGACAAAGAAGAACAGGCCCAGGGTGACCATCGTCACGGGCAAGGTCAGCACCACCAGGATCGGCCGCACCACCAGATTGAGCAAGCCAATCACCAGCGAGGCCACCAGCGCAGCGCCAAAACCACGCACCTCTACCCCGGGATCCAGGTTGGCCAGCGCCAGCAAGGCGGTGGCACTGAGCAACCATTTCAATATCAGCTTCATGGTGCTTTCAGGATAACACCGCCGATGCCGCTATGATCCATCCCCCACCTGCCTATGTCTGCCATCCACATCACCGACATCGAAGCCGCCATCAACCATTGGCGTGCCCTGAAGCCGTCCCCGGACGGCGTCACGCTCGCGCCCGAGTTGCGTGCGCTGGCCGAGGTGTATGCGCTCATGGTCTATCACCGCGAAAACGAAGCCGCCGAGCAGGGTTTCCCCAAGAAGGCCTATGCGGCCTGGCTGGCCTGGTACGAGACCACCCAGGACACGCCCTGCATCGCGATTTGCTCGACCAGCCAGGGTGACGCCGAGTGCAAGGGCTGCGGGCGCAGTTTTGACGAGGTGCAGCGCTGGACCGAGATGAGCCCGGCGGCCAAGCGCGCCACCTGGCGACGCATCACCCTGGTGGGCCAGGCCTGGCGCTTCAACCGCTACATCGAGCGGTCCAAGGATCAGACCCGGCGCGCGAGTTCCGACGCCTTGCCCACGTAACTGGCTGGTGTCATGGCCAGCAGGCGCTGACGCGCCTCCTCAGGGATGTCGAGCGAACGGATCAAGCCGTGCAGGGCTTCGGCGGTCACGGTCTTGCCACGCGTGACGGCCTTGAGTTGCTCATAGGCCCCTTGCACGCCGTAGCGGCGCATCACGGTCTGGATGGGCTCGGCCAGGACTTCCCAGGCGGCATCCAGATCGGCATGCAGCGCTTCTTCATTGAGTTCGAGTTTGTCCAGGCCGGTGCACATCGACTGGTAAGCCAGCGCGGCGTAGCCCAGGGCCACGCCCATGTTGCGCAGCACCGTGCTGTCGGTGAGGTCGCGTTGCCAGCGGCTGATGGGCAGCTTCTCGCTCAGGTGGTGCAGCACCGCGTTGGCCAGGCCCAGGTTGCCCTCGGCGTTTTCAAAGTCGATCGGGTTGACCTTGTGCGGCATGGTCGACGAACCAATCTCGCCCTCGCGCAAGC
>CALBSC010000062.1 GCA_937927685.1 uncultured Burkholderiales bacterium
GGCGGCTACGGTGGTGGTGGTGGTGGCGGCGGCTATGGTGGCGGCGGCGGCTACGGTGGTGGTGGTGGCGGCGGCTACGGTGGCGGTGGCGGCGGTGGCCGACGCGAAGGTGGCGGCGGCTATGGCGGTGGTCGCCGTGACGGCGGCAACGATGGCAGCTTCCGCAGCCCCTACGGCGCATCCCGCCAGGGTGGCGGTGGCCGCGGTGGCGAGTATTGATTCGCGACGCCTCGCTCGATAAAAAAGCTCCCTTCGGGAGCTTTTTTTATGGTCGACGTGCGGTGGTTCGAGGCTGAATCTGGCCGCGAACCCGTCCTGTCAGACGTGTCACACCCTGATCGTGGTCATAGTCCAGCGCGTCGGCGGAAAAGCGATCGCTCCCGCGCAACATTTCCACCGGCTGATCCGTTCTCATGCGGTCATGTTCCAGATCGATGAACAGGTACTCGCTGCGCAATTCGATGGCTGGGGAACGACGGCCCTGTGCGTCGACGGGCGTCGATCGCTGAACCACCACCTGGCCCTTGAGTTCGACGCGTTGGCCCTCGGGGGTGGTGATGGCCTGTTGCGCGGTGGCATCAGTGACCCGCCCCGCATCATCCAGCTTGGTCAACCGGGGCCGCGTCACCTCCAGCGTATCCGTGTCCGGGAAATGCTCCGCGTTTTCCCCCTGCACGCGAAACTCCAGGCGGCCATCGGACGCATAGACCTTGAGCGAAAAATCACGCATGAAATAGTCGGGCACATGGCTGGCCGGCCTCGTTTCCTGCACCGCCACGGGCTCCGGGGTGTAACGCACCAACCAATAGGTCAACATGGCCAGCGCGCCCATGAGCAGCACCGGCAAATAGTTCACCAGGTGGTCCAGCATTCGCCGCACGCGCTGCGCGGGCGTGAGCATGGGTGCAGCAGCACCCATCGAGAAGGCGCTCATGCGAGCAACTCCCGCCACAACCGCGCATAGTGGCCCGACGCCATGAGCAGCAGGTCGCAGACATCGCGCACCGCACCCTGACCGCCCGCTCGCGGAGTCACCCAGTGGGCCAGGGCTTGCACTTCCGCTTGTGCGTTGGGCGGCGCCACGGCAAGGGCGCAGCGCTTGAGCACCGGCACGTCAGGCCAGTCGTCTCCCATGGCGGCAGCCTGAGACCAATCGCATCCGAGCGCCTCCAAGCTGCGTTGCGCGGCCGGCAATTTGTCCTCGGTGCCGTAGTGCACGTGCGTGATGCCCAGCTGCGCGATGCGCAAGCGAAGGGCCGGGCTGTCTCGCCCGGTGATCACCGCCACCTGAATGCCACAACGCTGCAACAACTTGATGCCATGGCCATCCAGCGTGTGGAAGCGTTTGGTCGACTCGCCCTGCTCGCTCATGAGCAGGCCGCCATCGGTGAGCACACCGTCCACATCCAGAAACAGCACCCGAACGTCTTGCGCCAGCAGGAGGCGCTCAGGGGGGTGTTGCAGCACCGGCAACATCAGATGACCTTCGCCCGCATCAGATCGTGTGTGTTGAGCGCACCACACAACACGCCGTGCTCGTCAACCACCAGCACACTGGTGATGCGGTGGTGCTCCATCAACTCCACCGCCTGCGCCGCCAAGGCATCGTCGCGGACGGTTTTGGGTTGCGCGCGCATGACCTGCGCCGCGGCGAGCGCACGCAGATCGGCACCGGTCTCGATCAGCCGCCGCAAGTCGCCATCGGTGAACACGCCCACGGGGTGTCCGTCATCATCCACAATGGCCGAAGCCCCCAGCCCCTTGCTGCTCATTTCCTGCATGAGTTGCCCGAAGCTGGCCGAGGGACTCACGCGCGGCACCTGATCGCCTGCTCGCATCACGTCACGCACATGGGTCAGCAAACGACGGCCCAACGCACCACCCGGGTGAGAGCGGGCAAAGTCCTCGGCGCGAAATCCGCGCGCATCCAGCAAGGCCACGGCGAGGGCATCACCCCAGGCGAGTTGCGCCGTGGTGCTGGCCGTGGGGGCGAGATTGAGCGGGCACGCCTCTTTGTCCACGCTGCTGTCGAGCACCACATCGGCGTGTCGGGCCAGGGTGGAGTCGACACCACCCGTGATGGCAATCAAGGTGATGCCCAGGCGCTTGAGCACAGGCAGCAGGGCCGAGAGCTCCTCACTCTCACCGCTGTTGGACAAGGCAAGCACCAGGTCATGCGCCTGCACCATGCCCAGGTCGCCATGGCTGGCCTCAGCCGGGTGGACAAAGAGCGCGGGCGTTCCGGTGGAGGCCAGGGTGGCCGCGGTCTTGCGACCCACATGGCCACTCTTGCCCATGCCCATCACCACCACGCGGCCCTGCACGTTCAACATGGCCTGCACGGCTCTGACAAATGCAGGACCCACGCGGCCCACCAGTTGTTGGACCGCTTGCGCTTCGATGTTCAAGGTCTCGCGCCCCAGGGCCAGTGTTCGTTCGCCCGCATCCAGTGCGAGGGGGGATGAATGGGGCTGCTTCATGTGATGATTTTACGGTGGGGTTGGCCACCTCGCCAGGCTTACAACCCGCAGGGGTTTGCGGCCAGGCTTTACGATGCTAGCCATGACCTCTCTGGATGTTGCCCTGCTGTACCTGCTGGCTGCCGTGCTGGCCGTGGTGCTGTTTCGGTTGCTCAAGTTGCCCGCCATGCTGGGCTATCTGGTAGCCGGCATTGTGCTGGGGCCGCATGCGCTGGCGCTGGCGGGTGACGGCCAGCGGGTGAGCTACCTGGCCGAGTTCGGGGTGGTGTTCCTGATGTTTGTGATTGGGCTGGAGTTCAACTTGCCCAAACTGCGCAGCATGCGGCACCTGGTGTTTGGTCTGGGACTGGGCCAGGTGGTGCTGACCTTGCTCGGTACCTGGTTGGGCCATGTGGCTCTCAGTATGGTGATGGTGTGGTTCGGACAAACCTGGGGACTGAGCTGGCAAGCGGCCATCACCCTGGGCGCGGCGTTGGCCATGTCGAGCACGGCCATCGTGGCCAAACTCTTGTCCGATCGGCTCGAGCTGTCTACCGAGCACGGTCAACGGGTCATGGGCGTACTGCTGTTCCAGGACCTGGCGGTGGTGCCCTTGCTGGTTTTGATCCCGGCACTGGCCGCGCCGGCCGACGCAGATTTGCTGATCACCCTGGGTGTGGCCTTGTTCAAGGGGGCGGTGCTGGTGGGTGTGCTGCTGTGGGGCGGGCCCCGGGTCATGCGCGCGTGGCTCACCGTGGTGGCCCGGCGCAAGAGCGATGAATTGTTCATGCTCAATCTGCTGCTCATCACCCTGGGCTTGTCATGGCTCACCGAGCATGCCGGCTTATCCATGGCCCTGGGGGCGTTCCTGGCGGGCATGTTGATTGCCGAGACCGAATACAAGCATGTGGTGGAAACCGATATCCGTCCGTTTCATGATGTGTTGCTGGGCTTGTTTTTCATCACCATCGGCATGAAGCTGGACTGGTGGGCGGTTTGGGAACATTGGTGGCTGGTGCTGTTGCTCACCCTCATCCCGGTGCTGGCCAAGGCCCTGCTGGTGACCGTGCTCGCACGCGCCATGGGCGCAACACCCGGTGTGTCGCTGCGCACGGGTTTGTTCCTGGCACAGGCCGGTGAGTTCGGGTTTGTGCTGCTGTCCCTGGGTGCCCAGCACGCCCTGATTGCGCCCGAGTGGATGAGCCCGGTGCTGGCCGCCATGGTGCTGTCCATGCTGGCCACGCCCTTCATCGTGGAGTTCAGCGACCGCATCGTGCTGAAGGTGGTGGCCAACGAGTGGATGATGCAGTCGGTCCAGCTGACCCAGATCGCCACCCGCGCCATCCGCAGCCAGTCGCATGTGATCGTCTGTGGCTATGGGCGCAGTGGCCAGCAACTGGCTCGTTTGCTGGGTCAGGAGCAGATTGCCTACATGGCGCTGGACCTCGACCCGGATCGGGTTCGCCAGGCCGCCGCCGCCGGACACAGCGTGGTGTTTGGGGACGCCGCACGTCTGCCCAGCCTGATGGCGGCCGGCCTGGCGCGCGCAGCCGCCGTGGTGGTGAGTTACCACGACACCCCCTCGGCGCTCAAGGTGCTGGCCCACGTGCGCGAGCACGCGCCTCAAGTGCCGGTGATAGTGCGCACCCCGGATGAGCGCGATCTGGATGTGCTGCGTCAAGCCGGCGCGGCCGAGGTGGTGCCCGAAACCGTGGAAGGCACCTTGATGCTGGCCGGTCATGCCCTGGCCCTGGTGGGCGTGCCCATGCGTCGGGTCCTGCGCGTGGTGCAGGCACAGCGCGAGGCACGGTACCAACTGCTGCGGGGCTATTTCCACGGCGGAGATGACGACACGCTGGAAGAGATGGAAGAGGAGCGTCTGAGCAGCGTCACCTTGCCACTGGGGGCCGACGCCGTGGGTCGCACACTGGAGGATCTGGCCTTGCACGCGCTTCAGGTGGAGGTCTTGCAATGGCGCGCGGACAACGGTGCCTCTACACACGCCATCGATGAGCAACGACCGCTGGAAGGGGGCGATACCCTGGTCTTGTTTGGTCGACCCGGCCCCCTGGAGTTGGCCCAGGAGAAGTTGCTCAAAGGCTGAGCGGCGGTGCGCTTTACTTGCCGATACAAAAACGAGAAAAAATCACGCCCAGCAAATCGTCGGATGTGAACTCGCCCGTGATGTTGGCCAACGCCTGCTGCGCTAAACGCAACTCCTCCGCCAGCACATCCAGTGCAGGTTGGGGTTGCTGCAGGTGATCTTGTGCACACGTCACGTGGTGTTGTACGCGGGCCAGGGCCTGCAAGTGGCGCTCGCGCGCCATGAACACGCCCTCGGCTTGAGACGATTGCCACCCCGCCGTCTCCAGCAGACGCGATCGCAAGGCCGGCAAGCCCTCGCCTGAGTGCGCCGACACGCACAACGCCGCCGCCGCGGAGGTTCCTGCGGGCAGGGTCGCGGCATCACACTTGTTCCACACATGCATCACCGGGATGTGGGCGCTCATGATGCTGGCGAACTCGGCCTCGATCCGTGCATCCGTGGCCTGGTAGTCGGCTTGCGTCTGGCGCGTCAGATCGTGCAGGAACACCACGGCGTCCGCCTGTGCAATCTGTCCCCACGCACGCTCGATACCGATGCGCTCCACCTCGTCCACACCGAGCCCGTCCGGTGCACGCAATCCGGCGGTGTCGATCACATGCAGGGGCACGCCCTCGATTTGCAGCACATGCGTGATCACATCGCGCGTGGTGCCGGCCTGCGGCGTGACGATGGCGAGCTCGGTGCCAGCCAGGGCGTTCAGCAATGAGCTTTTGCCCGCATTGGGTTGTCCGGCAATCACCACCCGGATACCTTCCCGCAGCAAGCGGCCCTGACGGCTTCGTGCCTGCAACTGCTGCAGTTGCCCGGCCAGACGGTGAAGTTGCCCGCGCGCATCCGCTTGTTCCAGAAAATCGATGTCTTCTTCGGGGAAGTCCAGCGTGGCTTCCACCAACATGCGCAGATGGGTCAGGCCTTCTTGCAAGGCCTGGACCTCGCGCGAGAACGCCCCCTCGAGCGATCGGCTGGCACCTCGTGCTGCGGCCTCGGTGCTGGCGTCAATCAGATCAGCCACGGCTTCGGCTTGCGCGAGGTCGAGTTTCTGGTTCAGGTAGGCCCGTTCGGTGAACTCGCCCGGTCGCGCCATGCGCGCGTGTGCCAGCAACGCCGGCGGTGTTTGCCCGGGAGACACCTCTGCGGCCGCCGCCGGTTGCTGCGCCACCTCGAGACAGCGTTGCAGGATCAGCTGCAACACCACGGGTCCCCCGTGGGCTTGCAGCTCGAGAACGTCTTCGCCGGTGTAGCTGTGTGGTCCCGGGAAAAACAGGGCAATCACCTGATCGATGGTGTGGCCGTTGCCATCCCGGATGGGAACCAGGGTGGCCTCACGTGGCCGCAGTTCGCGCTGGCACAGCTCCCGGGCCCAGGGGGCCAGTTGCGTGCCGCTGGCACGCACGATGCCCACGGCCCCCCGCCCGGGGGCGGTCGCAATGGCGATGATGGGCGCCGTGCGGTCGATCATGCCCTCAGTTCAACACGCCCAGCTGCTTGTTGATGACCCATTGCTGGGCAATCGACAGGATGTTGTTGGTCAGCCAATACAGCACCAAGCCCGCCGGGAAGAAGAAGAACATCACGCTGAAGGCGAGCGGCATGATCCACATCATCTTGGCCTGAATGGGGTCCGGGGGCGTGGGGTTGAGCCAGGTCTGGAGCAGCGTGGAGAGGGTCATCAACACGGGCAGGATGAAGAACGGGTCGGGGGCCGCCAGGTCATGCACCCAGCCAATCCAGGGGGCGTTGCGCATTTCCACCGTGGACAAGAGCACCCAGTACAGCGCAATGAACACCGGGATCTGGATGGCGATGGGCAGGCAACCGCCCATGGGGTTCACCTTTTCCTCGCGGTAGATCTTCATCATCTCCACCTGCATCTGCTGCGGATTGTCTTTGAGTCGCTCGCGCATCTCCATGATGCGCGGGTTGATGGCCTTCATCTTGCCCATGCTGCGATAGGCCTGGGCATTGAGCCAGTAAAACGCGATCTTGAGCAGGAACACCAGCGCCACAATGGACCAGCCCCAGTTGTGCAACTGGTGGTGGAGCTGGTCAAGCAACCAGAACAGGGGCTTGGCCAGGATGGTGAGCCAGCCGTAGTCCTTGACGAGCTCCAGGCCGGGGTAGAGGGCTTCGAGGTTGTGCTCTTCCTGCGGACCCACAAACAGGTGCGCGGCCAGCGTCTGGCTCTTGCCGGCGTCCAGTGCCGGCAACGCCGCAATCATGCCGACGGCATACAGGTTGTTGTCGATCTTGCGCGCAAACAGGTCGCGCTGCAGGTTGTTGGGCAACCACCAGGCGCTGGCGAAATAGTGCTGCACCATCGCCACATAGCCGTCCTGGCTTTGCTTTTCTATCTCGACCTTGTTTTTCTCGATGTCACTGAACTCGACCTTCTGGTATTTTTTGGCGTTCGTGTACACCGCCGGACCTGTGAAGGTGGAATAAAAGGAAGACTCGCCCTCGGGCTTGTTGCCATCACGCACCAGTTGTACGTAGAGCTGAGGCGTTACGGCAGACGTCCCCTGGTTGATCACCTCGTGCTCCACCGTGATGTCGTAGGCCCCACGACGCAGCACATAGGTTTTGACCAGCTTCACGCCATTGAGGGTGGCCGATTCAAAACGCAGCTTGAGCTCTTTGGCGCCGTCGGCCAAGCGCCGCTCCTGCGTGGTGAGGGTCATGGGCGTTTTGTGTGTCGGCAGCGCAGGCGCGCCCGCGGCAGGAATCAACCCGGATTGCGCCAGATAGACACGCTCGCGGCTTTCATCCAGCAGCACCACGGATTGCCCCGCGTGATGCGCATCGGCATGTTTGAGCAGTTCTGCGCGCAACACCGAGCCGCCCTCGCTGTCGAGTCGCAACTTGAGCACGTCGGTCTCCACCTCGATCACCTCACGCGCGCTCTTGCCCGCCTCGTTGGGTGCGCCACCCGGTACTGACTGGGGCGTGACGTTTGATCCGGTCGTGGGAACGCCGCTGGATGCTGGTACGGATGCGGCATTTGAGGCGGTCGGGCCGGCCGGTGCGTCGGACTTGACCGCCGGGGCCGGAAAGAAGGTGGCCTTGTGTCCGTTGTAGATTTGCCATTGATCCCACAGCAGCACCATGGAAAAACCAAAAACCACCCACAAAATAGTGCGGCGAATGTCGTTCATGTCGATTTCTTCAGGGAAAGCGGATCCGGCGAGGGACCCAGAGGCAAAACGGGGTGAGACAGGGACGAGCCCGGAACGGGGTCGAGTCCGCCCTCGCACCAGGGGTGGCAGCGGCCCAGTCGTCTCAGGGTGAGATAGCTGCCGTGCGCAGCGCCGTGACGCTCCAGTGCCTGCAAGGCATAAACCGAGCACGTGGGTTCAAAGCGACAGACACTGCCCAGCCACGGGCTCAGCAAGAGGCGGTACCCTTTGACCAACGCCATCAGAACACGCTGCATCATGACCGGACCACCCGTGTCAGCAACTGCTCCAGCTCCTGGCGGGCAGCCTGTTTGAGTTGCGTGGATGTGGCGCTGATGAAGTGTGCCCGGTCAAATGGTGCCCGCAAACGGACCACATGGTCGCCCATGGGCAGTCGGCTTTCAAACGCGTTCATGACGTTGTAAATCTGACGCTTCAAGGCGTTGCGGGTCACCGCGCGCCGGGCCAGCCGTTTGGGCAACACAGCACCAACACGGGACCGTGCAGCACTGGCGTGCGTACGGGTGCACGGCGCATCGGCCGAGGGATCGGATGGCTGGACATCGGCCAGGCGTCGATGCAAAACAAAATGCGATGTCCGCGACACCACCTCGGCCGCCATCACCGCTTGAAAATCGGCGCGATGGAGCAAGTGATCCACGGTCCGCAAGTTCACCAGGCAACGTTCCGGGGTGCCGAGTCCACCGATTGTGGGACGGGCACGGAAGGATCGCCACCAGGTGGACGGTCGATTAAACAGCCAGACGCTTGCGGCCTTTGGCGCGACGCGCGTTGATCACGGCGCGACCCCCGCGGGTCTTCATGCGAACCAGAAAGCCATGGGTACGGGCACGGCGGGTCTTGGAGGGTTGGTAGGTGCGCTTCATGCAAGAACCTCGATTCTTTTAAAGGTATTTATCAGGGAAACCCATCATTATCTCAAAAAACCAGGGCCACCTGGCCAGAAACCCCTGAATGGCGTCTAGAATGGCCCGCGACGACCTGTGGATAAATTTTTGATAAAGTCCTGCTGCGGGCCTTTTCAGTGCACACTGTCCACAGTCCTGATCTGCATGAATTCCGGTTTTCCCCCCTCCTCTTCCCTGACCGCTGGTTCGCCTGAACCGGGCGATGCCCTGTGGCTGTCCTGTCTGGACCAGTTGGCTCAGGAGTTGCCCGAGCAGCAGTTCAACACCTGGATTCGACCCCTGCAGGCGGTGGTCGCGCCCGACCTGTCCAGCGTACGAATCACGGTGGGCAACCGGTTCAAGATGGACTGGATCCGCGCCCAGTACGTGCAACGCATGGCGCAGTTGCTGGGACAGATGAATGGTCAGCCCGTACAAGTAGAGTTAGTGCTTGCTCAGCGGGAAGTGCCTGTCAGACATGTGCAAAGCAGGCCACAAACGGACCACGAGCCGCTCCTTGAACCGGCCGTTCTGGCGGACGATCCCTCGGTTTCCGGCTTTCGCACCCGACTCAATTCCGCGCTGACCTTCGACACGCTGGTGGAAGGATCCGCCAACCGCATGGCCCGTGCCGCGGCCACCCATGTCGCCAACTCGCCGGGGCAGTTGTACAACCCGTTGTTCATCTATGGCGGTGTGGGCCTGGGTAAAACCCACCTGGTTCATGCGGTGGGCAATGCCTTGCTGGCCCAACGCCCGGATGCCAAAGTTCTCTACATCCATGCCGAGCAGTTTGTGTCGGATGTGGTTAAAGCCTATCAGCGCAAAACCTTTGACGAGTTCAAGCACCATTACCACTCGCTGGATTTGCTGTTGATTGACGATGTGCAGTTCTTTGCCAACAAGGAGCGCACACAGGAAGAATTCTTCAATGCCTTCGAGGCCTTGCTGGCCAAAAAGTCACACATTGTGATGACCAGCGACACCTACCCGAAGGGCTTGACCGATATCCACGAGCGCCTGGTGTCGCGGTTCGATTCCGGTCTAACCGTGGCCATCGAGCCCCCGGAACTCGAAATGCGTGTGGCCATTTTGATGAGCAAGGCCCGCGCAGAAGGCACCGAGATGCCCGAAGAAGTGGCTTTTTTTGTTGCCAAGAATGTCCGCTCCAACGTGCGCGAACTCGAAGGTGCATTGCGCAAGATCCTGGCTTATTCCCGGTTCAATCAAAAAGACATCTCGATCCAGCTCGCCCGGGACGCCCTGCGAGACCTGCTGTCTATCCAGAACCGCCAGATATCGGTGGAAAACATCCAGAAAACGGTGGCCGACTATTACAAGATCAAGGTCGCCGACATGTATTCCAAGAAACGGCCCGCCTCGATCGCCCGTCCCCGCCAGATTGCCATGTACCTGGCCAAAGAGCTCACCCAGAAAAGCCTGCCCGAGATTGGTGAGTTGTTCGGAGGACGTGACCACACCACCGTCTTGCATGCCGTGCGGAAAATCGGCGGGGAGCGGCAGCAGCTCACCGAACTCAATCAACAGCTCCATATCCTTGAACAAACGCTCAAGGGTTGATGACAGACGCCCTGAATAACCCTGTGCATGACTTTCCAACAACTGTCCACTTGTCCACAGCCGGTCTTAAATCGGCCAAGTTATCCCCATTGGCGATACATCGGCGAAGCACGGGTACCCACACCCTTTCAAAGCCGTCAAGTTGTTGAAAAAAAAGAGGAAAATACGGTTTTCCACAGAGTGGCACTGTCCTTATCTACTACTCCTAATTTAATCAATTACATCAAGAGGTTGACATGATCGTATTGAAAGCCACCCAGGATCGCGTGCTGTCTGTGTTGCAGTCCGTCTCCGGCATTGTGGAACGCCGTCATACATTGCCCGTCTTGGCCAATGTGTTGATTCGCAAGACAGGGTCAAACCTGCAACTCACCACCAGTGATCTGGAAATCCAGATCCGGACCCATGCCGACCTCGGTGGTGATGCAGGACAGTTCAGCACCACGGTGGGTGCACGAAAGCTGATTGATATCCTGCGCTCCATGCCCGCTGACCAGACGGTGAGCCTGGAGTCCAGCCAGAACAAACTGGTGCTCAAGGGCGGCAAGAGCCGTTTCACCCTGCAAACCCTGCCCGGCGAAGATTTCCCGCTGGTTCAGGAGTCACCCAACTTTGGTCCCGTGTTCAGCGTGCCCCAGAAAACCCTCAAGGGTTTGCTGCAGCAGGTGTCGTTTTCCATGGCGGTGCATGACATACGCTACTACCTCAATGGCATCTTGTTTGTGGCAGAAGGCAAGCAACTGAGCCTGGTGGCGACCGACGGTCACCGATTGGCTTATGCGAGCGCGACGCTAGACGTGGAAGTCCCGCGACAGGAAGTCATCCTGCCGCGCAAAACCGTGCTCGAGATGTTGCGCCTGTTGAGCGACAAGGAAGGTGCCATTGACATGCAGTTTGCCAACAACCAGGCGAAGTTTGTGTTTGAGGGCATGGAGTTTGTGACCAAGCTGGTGGAAGGCAAGTTCCCCGACTACAACCGTGTCATCCCCAAGAACCACAAAAACACCATCACCCTGGGCCGCACGTCGCTGCTGGCGTGCCTGCAACGTACCGCCATTCTGACCAGTGAAAAATTCAAAGGTGTGCGACTCAATCTGGAACCGGGGTTGCTGCGTGTGGCGTCCAACAACGCCGAGCAGGAAGAAGCGGTGGACGAACTCGAAATCGACTACAACGGAGATGCCATCGAGATTGGCTTCAATGTGACGTACCTGATCGATGTGCTCACCAACATGGACCAGGACATGGTTCGTCTGGACCTGGCCGATTCCAACAGCTCGGTGCTGATCACCATTCCGGAGCAGTCCAGCTTCAAATATGTCGTGATGCCCATGCGCATCTGAGTGGCCGTTACGCCTGTCCAGCCCCGAATATCACGCGGACCTGCTGACGTCAGGTCCTGAGAAAGTTGTATGAGCTTACCCAACGAACCCCAGGCCAACGAGCCGACTCCTGCAGTAGATGCCTATGGTGAAGGCTCCATCCAGATCCTGGAAGGTCTGGAAGCCGTCCGCAAGCGCCCTGGCATGTACATCGGGGACACCTCTGATGGCACGGGTCTGCATCACCTCGTGTTTGAAGTTGTCGACAACTCCATCGACGAAGCCTTGGCGGGCCACTGTGATGACATCGAGGTGATCATCCACTCGGACAATTCCATCAGCGTCAAGGACAACGGCCGTGGCATTCCCACCGGCGTCAAGATGGACGACAAGCATGAGCCCAAGCGCAGCGCGGCAGAAATCGCGTTGACTGAACTTCATGCAGGCGGCAAGTTCAACCAGAACAGTTACAAGGTGTCGGGGGGTCTGCACGGTGTGGGCGTTTCGTGCGTGAATGCCCTGTCCAAGTGGCTGCGCCTGACGGTGCGTCGTGAAGGCAAGGTGCACGCGCTGGAGTTCGCGCGCGGTTTCGTCCAGAACCGGCTGATCGACACGGCAGATGGTGTGGAAGTCTCCCCGATGAAGATCGTCGGCGAGACAGAAAAGCGTGGCACGGAGGTCCATTTCCTGCCCGACACGGACATCTTCACCCAGAACGCCGATTTCCATTACGAAATCCTGAGTAAGCGTTTGCGTGAACTCAGTTTTCTGAACAACGGGGTCCGCATCCGCCTGACCGACGAACGCACTGGCAAGGCCGATGACTTTTCGGGTGCTGGCGGGGTGAAAGGGTTTGTCGAGTTCATCAACGGCGGCAAGAAAGTGCTGCACCCCAACGTGTTTCACGCCACCGGCGAGCGCCCCGCTGACACCTACGGGGGCATTCCGGGCACCAGCATTGGTGTCGAAGTGGCCATGCAGTGGAACGACGGCTACAGCGAAAGCGTGCTGTGTTTCACCAACAACATCCCACAACGCGATGGGGGCACCCACCTGACCGGATTGCGTGCGGCCATGACGCGCGTCATCAACAAGTACATCGAGGAACACGAACTGGCCAAGAAAGCCAAGGTCGAGGTCAGCGGTGACGACATGCGCGAAGGCCTGTGTTGCGTGCTCTCGGTCAAGGTGCCTGAGCCCAAGTTCAGCAGCCAGACCAAGGACAAGCTGGTGTCGAGTGAAGTGCGCGCACCGGTGGAAGACATCGTGGCCAAGGCGTTGAACGACTATTTGCAAGAGCGTCCCAACGATGCCAAGATCTTGTGCGGCAAGATCGTTGAGGCCGCACGTGCCCGTGAGGCAGCACGCAAAGCGCGGGAGATGACGCGACGCAAGGGGGTGCTGGATGGCATGGGCTTGCCTGGCAAGCTCGCAGACTGCCAGGAAAAAGACCCCGCGCTGTGTGAAATCTACATCGTCGAGGGTGACTCCGCCGGAGGCTCTGCCAAACAGGGGCGTGACCGCAAGTTCCAGGCGATCCTTCCTTTGCGCGGCAAGATTCTCAACGTTGAGAAAGCCCGCTACGAGAAGCTGCTCACCAGCAACGAGATTCTGACCCTCATCACGGCGCTCGGAACCGGCATCGGTCGTGCCTCTGAAGAGTCGGGCAAGTCGGGCACGGATGACTTCAACATCGACAAGCTGCGTTATCACCGCATCATCATCATGACGGATGCGGATGTGGACGGCGCGCACATCCGCACCTTGTTGCTCACGTTCTTCTATCGCCAGATGCCCGAACTCGTCGAGCGTGGTCACATCTACATCGCCCAGCCACCGCTGTACAAGGTCAAGGTTGGTCGCGAGGAGCAATACCTCAAGGACGCCTCGGCGCTGGACCAGTTCCTGATCCGTGTCGCGCTGAAGGATGCCAGCATCGAAACCGGGGGCAGCGCGTCGCGCAAGCTCGACGGCGAGACCCTTGCTGAGTTGGCGCGCAAGCACCAACTGGCCGAATCGGTCATTGATCGCCTCAGCGCCTTCATGGACCTCGAGGCCTTGCGTGCCATTGCTGATGGCGTGGCGCTCAACCTCGACAGCGTGGAACAGGCGGAAGTCTCGGCCACGGCCATGCAAACCTATCTCAACGAGATCGGCAGCAGCAACGAAGTGGCGGGCGAGTTTGACGCACGCAGCGACAAGCCTGTGCTGCGCATCAGTCGTCGCCATCATGGCAACATCAAGAGCAGTGTGATCACCCAGGACTTTGTGCATGGTGCCGATTACGCCGCCCTGGCCGAGGCCGCGCAAACCTTCAAGGGGTTGCTGTCCGAAGGCGCACGCGTGTCCCGCGGCGAAGGCGACAAAGCCAAGCAGGAGCGGGTGAACGATTTCCGCCAGGCCATGCGCTGGCTGATTGCGCAGGCCGAGCAAGCCACGGCGCGCCAACGCTACAAGGGGCTGGGCGAAATGAACCCCGAACAGCTGTGGGAAACCACCATGGACCCCAATGTGCGCCGGTTGTTGCGTGTGCAGATTGACGACGCCATTGAAGCGGATCGCGTGTTCACCATGCTGATGGGCGACGAGGTGGAGCCGCGGCGTGATTTCATCGAGTCCAACGCGTTGCGCGCGGCGAATATCGACGTGTAACGCTTCAACAAGCGGGCGCCGGACACAACAGACGCCCCCCACAGCCCGTGACCAGGCACTTCACAACAGCCCGCAAACGCGGGCTGTTGCTTGTTAGACAAATTTGCCCGTGCGGAAATCCTCCACCGCCTGCATCAACTCTTCCCGCGTGTTCATCACGAAGGGGCCGTATTGCGCAATGGGTTCGCGCAGCGGCTGACCGGCAATGACGATGGCGCGCGTCCCCGGTGACGCGCGAAAAGCCAGGCCGTCGCCCTCGTTACGCAACACCCCCATGTGCCCCTGGGGCACGGTCTGGGTGTCGGTTGTGCCGCCAACCTCGAGCCCCCCGCGATAGGGGTACACCAAGGCGTTGTGATGAGCGGGCAGCGCCTGTGTAAACAGGGCCGTGTCCCCGTTGCCCTCAAAATGCACATCCAGGTAGAGCGGCTCGGTCTGTTCGCGCGAAATAGCCCCCACCACGCCTGCACATGCCCCCGCGATGACACGCACGCGAATGTCTCTTGGCAGGCGGACCTCGGGGATTTCGTGGGAAGGAATATCGCGATACCACGGCTCACACAGCTTGCGTTGGCTGGGCAAGTTCAGCCACAGCTGAAAACCCTCCATCACGCCTTCCTCCTGCTCAGGCATCTCGCTGTGCACCAGACCGCGACCGGCCGTCATCCATTGCACGCCGCCGTTTTCCAGGAGTCCTTCATGGCCACCACTGTCGCGATGACGCATACGCCCCGCAATCATGTAGGTCACCGTTTCGAAGCCGCGGTGGGGGTGGTCGGGAAAACCGGCGATGTAGTCACCCGGCTTGTCGCTGCCAAAGGCGTCAAGCATGAGAAACGGATCGAGCCGTTGTTGCAAATCGTGGGTGAGGACGCGCTTGAGCTTCACGCCCGCACCGTCCGAGGTGTCCTGCCCGCGCACCAGGCGCTCCAGACGGCGTGGTTGAGTCACGGCGGGCGTCATGACACCTGATACCCTTCCTCAGCCATCGCGTGTGCCAGGGCTTCGCGGGGTTGCTGGCTGTCCACCTCCACTTTGCCCTGAGCGCGGTCGATCTCGATGTGTGCAGCGGGGTCGAGTTGCAACACGGCGCGCTTGACGGCCATTTCGCAATGGCCACACGTCATGCCTTGCACGTTGAATGCCTGTTTCATGAAAACACCTCCTGGGTGATGATGGGGGGGTGGCCACACACGCTGAACGGTCTGCTTGCGTTGGCGCAACGACACCCGACGACAGGGATGGTATCGTCAATCGCGGGGAATCAGCAAACGAAGGAACCACGGACATGGACACGGCGGCAACGACTCAGCTCGGTATTGAGGGCATGACCTGCGCGGCCTGCGTCACGCGGGTGGAGCGCGCGTTGCGACGTGTGCCGGGTGTTGAAGACGCCACCGTCAACCTGGCGACGGAAACCGCACAGGTGCGGTGGGTGCAGATGCCCGGGGACGACGTGCAGTTGCGCCGTGCTGTGCGTGCGGCCGGTTATGTACCGCGAGAAACGGCCACCTTGCCCGATGCCGGGTCGCCCTGGCAAGGCTTCTGGCCGGTGGCCCTGGGCTTGTTGCTGTCGGCTCCCTTGATCCTGCCCATGCTGGGGGGGCTGTTCGGCCGGCACTGGATGTTGCCCGCGCTGTGGCAGTTCCTGCTGGCCACGCCCGTGCAGTTTGGCCTGGGTGCGCGGTTTTACCGTGGTACCTGGCACGCCTTGAAAAGCGGTAGCGCCGGCATGGACGTGCTGGTGGCGTTGGGCACGACGGCCGGCTGGGCGCTGTCGACCTGGTTGTGGTGGCGTGCACCGACGGACCCGCATGTGGCCTTGTATTTCGAGGGCTCTGCCGTGGTCATCACGCTGGTGTTGTTGGGCAAGTGGCTCGAAGCCCGGGCCAAGGTGCAGACCACCGCCGCCATCCGCGCATTGCAGGCGCTGCGGCCGGAGCGAGCCCATCTCATCACGGCGATGGGTGAAGAGGACGTGCCGGTGGCAGAGTTGATGGTGGCCGATCGCTTGTCGGTGCGACCGGGCGAGCGCATACCGGCGGATGGCCGTGTGCTGGAAGGGCGTACGCAGGTCGACGAGTCGATGCTCACGGGCGAGTCTTTACCGGTGGTGAAGCAGGCCGGCGCCCCGGTTACGGGTGGCAGCGTGAATGGCGAAGGACGCGTGGTGATCGAGGTGACCGCGGTGGGCGCCGAGTCGGTGCTGTCGCGCATCATCCGCCTGGTCGAGGATGCCCAAGCCGCCAAGGCACCGATCCAGCGGTTGGTGGACCAGGTGTCGGCGGTGTTTGTGCCTGTGGTGATGGGCCTCTCGGTGCTGACCGGCCTGGCCTGGGCGGGCCTGGGCGCGGACGTGCCCACAGCGCTGATTCATGCGGTGGCGGTGATGGTGATTGCCTGTCCCTGTGCGCTGGGTCTGGCCACGCCGGTGGCCATCATGGCGGGGACCGGGGTGGCCGCGCAACGCGGGATACTGATTCGTGACGCGCAGGCACTGGAGATCGCCCACCGGGTCGACACCGTGGTGTTTGACAAGACGGGCACACTCACGCAAGGGCACCCGCGCTTGATCCATTACCAGCCGCTCGAGCGTGAACCCGCCCCACACGCTGCGTTGGCCCTGGCCGCCAGCCTGATGTCCGGCAGCGAGCACCCGCTGGCCCGTGCCGTGATGGACCATGCGCGCGCACAAGCGCTGACGCTGCAAGCGGCGCTGGAGGTGACGGCCGTTTCAGGGCGTGGGACACAGGGCCTGGTGTCGGGGCGGCGGCTGGTGATGGGCAGTCTGCACTGGATGCAGAGCTTGCATCAGCCGGCGGGGGGGCAACGCGCCGGCGAGGCGTCGCACGCGGTGAGCGACGCGACCGAAGCCCCGACCGACGACGCGCCACCCGCTTGGGTGCTGGCGTCCCAGCAGGCGATGTCCCAGGGCCACACGGTGTCATTGCTGGCGGAACAACAGGACGAGGGCCTGCGGGTGTTGGCACTGTTTGCGTTTGCCGATGAACCCAAGCCTGAGGCGTTGCACGCCATGGAGACACTGCGCGCGCGCGGCTTGCAGGTGTTGATGATGTCGGGTGACAACCTGGGCGCCGCGCGCAGCATGGGCCAACGCCTGGGGTTGAGCGACCAGGAGGTGCTGGCGCCGGTGCTGCCCGCAGACAAGGCGGCGCAGGTTGCACGCTTGCGCGCACGAGGGCATGTCGTGGCGTTTGTGGGCGATGGCATCAACGATGCGCCTGCCCTGGCGGCTGCGGATGTGGGCATGGCCATGGCCAACCCGGGGGGTGGAACCGAGGTGGCCATGAACACCGCCGGCATCACGCTCATGCGGGGAGATGTGCGGCTGGTGGCCGATGCGCTGGACGTGTCCGATCGCACGGTGCGCAAGATTCGGCAAAACCTGTTCTGGGCCTTTGCTTACAACGCCGCGGGCATTCCGCTCGCGGCCCTGGGCTATCTGAGCCCCGTGGTCGCGGGCGCGGCGATGGCCCTGAGCTCGGTCAGCGTGATGGCCAACGCCTTGCTGTTGCGGCGCTGGCGCGGGTCATCCACCGCGGCACACTGAGTGCCGGGGGGCGCGCATCAGGCCGCTCCAGCAGACGCCGCGTGTGCCTTGTCGCTCGAGTTGTCAGGCTTGGGTGAGAACCAGGCCACATACAGCACGGGCAGCACAATCAAGGTCAGCAGCGTGGCCGTCACCAATCCGCCGATCACCACCAGCGCGAGCGGGCGTTGCGTTTCAGAGCCAATGTCATGGCTCAAGGCCATGGGCAACAAGCCCAGCGCCGCCAGCATGGCGGTCATGAGCACCGTGCGTAAGCGCTGCTCGGATCCCTGCTTGACCGCCTCCAGCACACTCAGTCCGGCGTTGCGCAACTGCTGGAACACGGTGAGCATCACCACGCCGTTGAGCACCGCCTGACCGGACAGCGCAATGAAACCGATGGCCGCCGACACGGACAACGGGATGTGGAATACCCACAGCGCAATGAAGCCCCCGATCAGGGCCAGCGGCACGTTGATCAGGATGAGCAGGGCCGACTTCACCGAGGCAAAAGCATTGAAGAGCAGCACGAAGATCAGCAACATGGAAATCGGCACCACCACGCTCAGGCGTTGCATGGCACGCTCCTGGTTCTCGAACTCGCCCGACCAGTTGAGCGTGTAGTTCGCCGGGATCAGCACGTTCTTGCGCACCCGCGCCTTCATGTCTGCCACCACCGAGCCCATGTCGCGCCCCTTGATGAAGACTCCGATGGCCATGGTGCGTCGACCGGCTTCGCGTGCAATGTTCATGGCACCACCCGCCTGGCGGATGTCGGCCACGGATCCCAGCGAGGTGTAGCCTCCACCCGGGATGGGAATGGTGGTGTTGGGCAGTTTTTCCAAGGTGCGTTGGTCCTGGGGCAGGCGGATCGCCACCGAGAAGCGGCGCTCACCCTCCCAGATGTCGGTCACCGCACGACCGGCCAGGGCGGTCTCGATCACGTCCTGGATGTCGGCCACATTCAGTCCCAGACGCGCGGCGCGCTCGCGGTCAATGTCCACCAGGATTTGCGGCAGTTCGCCCAGACGGTCAATCTCCGCACGCTGCACGCCGGCCACCTGTCGGAACTCTCGTTGCAAGGCCTCGGTGGTGCGACGCAGTTCGCCCAGGTCGTCGCCGGCCACCTTGATCACGATTTGTCCCTTGATTTGCGAGATCGACTCCAGCACGTTGTCGCGGATGGGTTGCGAGAACGCCGGGTCGATGCCCGGAATGCGGGTGAGCTGAAAGTCCATCTCCTCGATCAGCTGTTCGCGGGTGAGGCCCTTGCGCCACTCCTCGACCGGCTTCACATCGACGAACACCTCGGCCATGCTGAGGGTTTTGGGGTCGGTGCCGTCTTCGGGCTGTCCAGCCTTGGAGACCACGGTACGGACTTCGGGGATCTTGAGCAGTTGCGTGCGCGCTTTGCTCAGCACCAGCGAGGCCTCCTGTTGCGAGATGCTGGCAGGCATGTCCCAATTGACCCAGAAGGTGCCTTCATTCAGCTCGGGTAAAAACTCGGACCCCAGGCGCGAGGCGGCCACGAGCGACAGCGCAAACGCGCCGACTGCGATCAACATCACCTTGCGCGGCTTGTCCAGTGCCCACGCGAGCACCGGCAGGTACACGCGCTTGCACCCGGTGAGCAGACGGTTATCGCCGTGCGGCAAACCCTTGCGCAGCATCCAGTACGCCAGCAGCGGCACCAGGGTGAGCGAGAACACCAGCGAGCCAATCAGGGCCGCCGTGACCGACAGCGCCATCGGCTGGAAGATGCGCCCCTCATGGCGTTGCAAGGCAAAGATGGGGATGTGGGCGGCGATGATGATGAGCATCGAGAACAGGGTCGGCCGCCCCACCTCGTTGGTGGCTTGCAGGATGAGTGACTTGCGCTCTTTGTCGTGGATGCCCTCGCCGCGTTCGGCCAGGCGGTGCATGATGTTCTCGATCACGATCACCGCGCCGTCCACGATGATGCCAAAGTCCATCGCACCCAGGCTCAGCAGGTTGGCCGGCACACCCATGATCTTCAACCCCAGGAAGGTGGCCAGCAGCGACAGCGGGATCACCACCACCACCGCCAGGCTGGCACGCAGGTTGGAGAGGAACAGGTACAGCACCAGCGAGACGAGCAATGCGCCCTCGACCAGGTTCTTGAACACGGTGGAGAGGGTTTTGCTCATCAGCCAGGTGCGGTCGTAGAACGGCACGATCTTCACCCCCGCGGGCAGGATGTGATGATTGAGTTCCTCGATTTTGTCTTTCACCGCCTTGAGCACCACGCTTGGGTTCTCGCCCTTGCGCATGATGACGATGCCCGTGACCACGTCGTCCTCGCCGTCCTGCCCGACGATGCCCAGACGCGGCACGGACCCGATGGTCACCTGGGCCACGTCGCGGACCAGGATGGGGGTGCTGTTGCGTGAGGCCACCACGATGCGGCCGATGTCATCGGCCGTGCGCAAGAGGCCAATGCCACGGATGGTGAATTGTTGTGCGCCTTGCGCCATGTAACTGCCGCCAGCATTGGCGTTGCCGCGCCCCACGGCGTCCTGCAAGTCCTGCAGCGTCAACTTGAAGGCGCGCAGCTTTTGCACATCCGGTTGCACCTCGTACAGCTTGATGTAGCCGCCCATGGCGACCACATCCGCCACGCCGGGCACCTGTAACAAGGTGCGCTCAACCGTCCAGTCCTCGATCGTGCGCAACTCGGTGGTGGTTTTGCCGTCACCGCGCAAGCGGTAACGCATGATCTCGCCCACGGGGGTGGCGTTCGGGGTGATGCGGGCCTCGACCCCCGGGGGAAGATCGACGCCGCGCAAACGCTCGCCCAGCTGTTGTCGTGCCAGATTCACGTCGGCGTTGTCGTTGTAGGTGACCACGGTGAAGGACAGGCCGAACTGCGTATGGGAAAACACGCGAATGCTGTTGGGCAAACCCGCCAGTGCCACCTCGATCGGCAGGCTGACCTGTTTTTCGACCTCTTCAGCGGCCCGGCCCGGATACAGTGCGATGACGGTGACCTGGGTGTCGGTGACGTCGGGGAAGGCTTCTACGGACAGGTTCTTGAACGCGATCACGCCGGCCATGACGAACAGCACCGTGCCCAGCACGACGAACAGGGGCATGTTCAGGGCGTTACGGATCAGGCGCTTCATGGCGCGGCTCTTCCGGGGCTGGGCTTGCCTTCCAGTGCCTCGCGTGCGGACTTGAACTCACGCGAGAGCAACAGGCTGTTTTGTTTCACCACCTGTTCACCGGCCTGAAGGCCCTCGCTGATCAGCACCTCGGCGAGGCCTTCGTGGCCGACCTTGACCGGACGGGGCTCGAACACGCCGGGCTCGAGCTGAACATACACCGTGTGTTGCGTGCCCAGCAGCTGCACGGCCGAGGCGGGTACGACCACGCCGCTGCTGTTGCGCTGGTGAAGGCGCACCGTCCCCAGCATGTCGCTCTTGAGCAGCCGGCGTGGGTTGGCCACTTCGGCGCGAACCTTGATGGTGCGGGTGTTGGGGTCAATGAAGTCGGCCACCGTCTGCAGTCGAGCCTGAAACCGCTGATCGGGCCACGATGGCACGACGAGTTCGAGGGTTGTGCCGGGTTTCAGATCGGGCAGGTGCTGTTCCTGTGCATCGATCTGCACCCACAGGCTGCTCGGGTCGGTGACAACAAAGAGGGCAGGCCCGCTTTGATCGGGCCGGAGTTCCTGGCCCGGGTTGAGGTTGCGCTCCACCACCAGGCCCGCGAGGCCGCTGGTCAGGGACAGCTGTTGCGTCACGCCGGACTGGCTGCCGTACAGACGCGTGCGTGCCTGCGCGCGCTCGAGCTCGGCCTGGGCGCGCGCGGCATCGGCCTGGGCCTGCTCCAGGTCCTTGCGCGCCACGATGCCGGCGTCAAACAGCGATTGTTGGCGTTGCAGTTGTTTGAGTGTCCACTGCACATCGGCCTGGGCGCGTGCGGTGTCGGCTTGTGCCGCGCCAAACTCCGGCGAGGCCAGTTCGGCCAGCATGGCGCCGGGGGCAACCGTCTGACCCACATCGGCGGTGATGCGGCTGACACGCCCGGAGAACGCCGGGTAGATGCGCTGGGTTCGGCTTTCATTCCACACCAGGCGGGCGGGCAGGTTCACCACCAGATCGTTGGCGCCTTGCGCCGCTTGCGTGCTCAGCAAGGACAGTTGCGGATGGCCGGCGGGATAGCGCAGCTGTTCACCTTGCAGGATGGGCAATTGGGCCACCGGTGCCGGTGGGGTCTCGGGCTGGCAGGCACTCAGCAGGCACACCCCGAGTGTCAGCCCCAGCCACAGGGTGAATGGCCGGATGCGGCGATGTGCCGCAGCCGAAGGAAAACGAAAAATGATGGGGGTCAACATGGCGTGGATAACGGATGAGCAAGCGGGCGGGAGGCCTGAAGCAGTTTCATGGAGTGACGGGCTGGGTGCGCAGTTGCCAGGTGCCCTGGGCCTTGGCGAAATCGGCCTGAGCCGCGATGGCCTCGAGCCGGGTTGTGCGCAGGGTGCGTCGCGCATCGAGCAAGTCGGTCAGGGTGAGGGCGCCCTGCGTGTAGGCCAGTTCGGCTTGCTGGGCGACACGCTGCGCGCGCGGCAGGATGTCGCGCTCATAGGTCTGCAAGCGATCGCGTGCCGCGTCCCAGGCTTGCAGCAAGGTTTGCAACTCTGCCCGAGCGCCCAGTCGCGCGCGCTCAAGCAAGTCTTGTGACTGGCTTTGCAGTGCGCTGGCGCGGCCAATTTCACCTTCGAAGCGGTAGCCCCATTGCAAGGGCATTTGCAAGCGCAGTTCCATCTGACGCGCCGTGATGCCGGTGACAGCGGGGTAATGGTCGACGGTGCCGCCCCAGGTGATGTCATTCGATTGCTGAGCCCGCGCCAGTTGCAGGGCGGACTGGGCGGCCCGGGCCCGCTCACGTGCTGCGCGCACATCGGGGCGCTGTTCCACCCATTCTTCCAGTCGGACCTGCGCATCCTGAATGGCTGCGGCCTGACCGCCTGTGGGCCATTCGGTGCGCGGGCGCCATTGCAGCGGCTGACCGGGCCAGGCAATCAGAGGCGCCAGGGCCAGCGCGGCACGTTGGCGCTCGAGTTCGGCTTGTCGCACATCGGCCTGGGCCCGGGCGGCTTCAATGTCGGTGCGGGCGGCGTCCTGGGCCGAGACATCGCCCGCCTGCAGTCGCCGTTGCGCGGCCTGGGACAAGGACCGCGCGCTCGCGGCAATGCCCTGCATTTCCTCGACCCGAAGGTGGGCACCCAGCCAGTCGTAAAACGCCTGCAGGGCCAGGATGCGCTGGGTGGTGATGGTGTCTTGCCAGTCGGATTGCGCCGCCTGGGCGGTCTGTCGGGAGGTCTGCGTGCGCAGGTTGCGTTTGTTGCCGCGTTCCCAGGTCCAGTCCAGCCCCACGCCCTTGTCGATGCGTTTGTCCTGCAAGAGCGAGCCGCCCCCGATGCCGTTGTTGAGATCAATGGCCCCGGCCTTGGCAGACAGCACGGGCAAGGGCGCATGGTCGGCGGCCAGGATGTCGGCCTGGGCGGCCTCGTAACTGCGGCGCACCACCGCCACATCGAGGTTTTGTCCGGCGGCCTGCAACACCTGTTCGATCGACAGGGTCTGGTCGGCGGTGCTGGCGCTGGGTGCGGGGTCGCGCTGGATCATGGGGGCCTGCGCCCAAGCCGCGCTGCCCAGCCAGGCGGCGCCGAGCATCCCGCCCAGCAACCAGCGAGAGAGGGTAGGTGCGGCCAAGCGCAAGCCAGGCAAGTGTCGTATGCTCATGACCCGTTTATCGCCGGGTGGGGCTGACCACGACCTGACCTGCCCGCGGTTTTTCGTCACCTTGGCGTTCTTCCCTCTCATGCGTATCCTGGTTGTCGAAGACGATCCCGTGTTGCGGGCCGTGGTGTCGCGCAGTCTGGGCGAGGCCGGCCACCGCGTGGACGGCGCCGCCGACCTGGAGCAGGCCCGGCACTTTGCGCGCGTGCAGCTCTATGACGCCATCCTGCTCGACCTGAACCTGCCCCTGTCGTCTTCCCCGCATGCGGACATGGGCAGTGGGGTGGTCTGGTTGCGTGAGTTGCGTGCCCAGGGTGTGCGCACCCCTGTCATGGTGCTCACCGCCCGCAACCGAACCGACGAGCGCATCGCCGGGCTGGACGCCGGGGCGGATGATTACGTGGGCAAACCGTTCGACCTGGCGGAAGTCGAGGCCCGCCTGCGCGCGCTGGTGCGCCGCAGCCAGAACTCGGAGGATGTGGTCCGCGTGGGGGCCCTGTGTCTGCATCGTCACCTGGGCCGGGTCGAGCTGGATGGCGAGGAGCTGACCTTGCCGGCGCGCGAATTCGAGGTGTTGAGCGAGCTGTTGTCCCCGCCCGGCAAGGTAGTTAGCAAGCGCATACTGTCAGAAAAACTATCGGGCTTCGACGATTCTCTTGGCGACAATGCCTTGGAGGCCTTTGTCTCGCGCCTGCGCAAGAAGTTGCAGGGCAGCGGGGTCACCATCCGCACCTTGCGTGGCATGGGGTATTTGCTGGAGGATGTGTCCGCATGAAGGTGACCCACGCCCAACCCTTGCTGAGCAGTCGACTGATGCGGCACGTCCTGTTGCCGCTGGCATTGACCTGGCTGCTCGGTACCGGCATTGCGATTGCCGTGGCCGGCTACTTCACACAACAAGCGTATGACCGAGCCCTCGCTGACGATGCCTACCTGGTGGCCAGTCACGTCAAGTTGTCGCCGCACGGAGGGCTCGAATTCAACCTCAATGCCAAGGAGCTGACGGCGGTTTTGTTTGACCAGACCGAACTGATCCTGTTTGCCGTGTTGCAGGAGGACGGCTCCTTGCTGGCGGGCCATCCCGGACTGGCCCCGGCCAATGCCCTGTCCGCGAAGGGGCCGGTGTTTGACGAGCTGGTGTTCCAGAACCGGCGCCTGCACCGCGTCACGTTGAACTTCGATCAGCCCCAGCGCCACACGGTGGTGCTGGCGCAGACCACCACCAGCCGTGAGCGGGTGGTGCAGCAGCTGGTCCTGTTTTCCATCGTGCCGCAGTTGCTGTTGCTGGGCCTGTTGGCCGTGGCGGTGCGGCGAGCGATTCAGTCGGACGTGCAGCCGATTGCCGACCTGGAAACCGCCTTGTCGCAGCGCGATGCAAGTGACCTGACGCCGGTGGAGATCAAGAGCAATACCCGCGATATCCAGCACCTGAGTCGCGCCATCAACGAACTGTTTGCGCGCATCGAGCAGAGCCTGCGTGCGCAACGCGAATTTTCAGGCAATGTGGCGCATGAGTTGCGTACCCCGCTGGCGGGTATTCGAGCACAAGCGGAATATGGGCTGAGCCACAACGACCCCCACGTGTGGCGCGAACAACTCCAGGGCATTGCCCAAAGTCAGGACCGTGCCAGCCGCTTGATGGACCAGTTGCTGGCGTTGGCGCTGGCCGATGAGGCCAAGCAGCACCTGGCCTTGGAGCCGGTCAACCTGTCTCAAGTCGTGCAAGACAGTGTGTTGCGCCACCTGCCCCGCGCCGACAGTTTGCAGGTGGATCTGGGCGCACAGGGGGTCGAGTCGCCCGTGTGGGTGATGGGACAACAGGCCTTGATCGAGGGCGTGCTGAACAACCTGCTGGACAACGCCCTGCGCTATGGCCGCTCGACCTCCGACAGCCCGAGCCGACTGACGGTGGCGCTGGAACTGATGGGGGCCGGGCCGATGCCCACCGTGCGCCTGACCGTGACCGACAACGGGCCGGGTATCTCGCCCGCGCAGCAGCAACACGTGATGCAGCGCTGGTCGCGCGGATCGGCGGGCGAGGCCCTGCGCGAGGGCACGGGCCTGGGGCTGGCCATCGTGGCCGAGTATGCGCGCTTGCTCAAGACCGGGTGGTGGCTGGGGACCGCCCCGGACGGGCAGGGACTGCAGGTGGCGCTGCTGTTTGACGCACCCGCCGGGCCCTCAGCGTCCGCCGACGTGACGCCCGCATGAGTCGCGCGTCGGCCTCGGGGGCGGGTTTGTGGTGGCAAGCCCTGGTGCTGTCCTTGGGGGCGGCCGTTTCGTTGGGCGTGACGCGCTTTGCCTATGGGTTGCTGTTGCCACCGATGCGCGAGTCGCTGGGGTGGAGCTACACCCTGGCGGGTGCCATGAACACCGCCAACGCCGCGGGCTATCTCGTCGGTGCGTTGTTGATGCCGCGACTGTTGTTGCGTTGGCGCCCCGGACAGGTGTTGCGCGGGGGCATGCTGCTCGCGGCGCTGTTCATGGCGCTCAGCGGATTTGTCACCGAGGCCTGGGCCCTGATGTTGCAGCGCTGGCTGGCGGGCTGTGCCAGCGCGCTGGTGTTTGTCACCGGGGGGTTGCTGGCGGCGGGTCTGGCGCAGCAGCGACCGCACCAGGGAGGGTGGCTGATCGGTTTGTATTACGGGGGCACGGGCTGGGGCATCGTGGTGTCGGCCCTGATGGTGCCCTGGGTGCTGGTGCTGCCCGGGGATTGGCCCCGGGCGTGGTGGGCCTTGGCGGGTGTGTGTGCTGTGGCGCTGCTCGTGTTGTGGCGCACGGTGGTGGGACTTGACCCACAGCACAGCCAGACCACGGCGCAGCGGCAGGACGAGGCCGTTCGCTTTGCGTGGTCCCAGTGGGTACCGGGCTTGGCGGGCTACGGGTGTTTCGGGATTGGTTACATCGGCTACATGACCTTCGTGATTGCCTTGTTGCGCGAGCAAGGTGCCAGCGGCTCGGCCATCACGCTGTTCTACGCGGCGCTCGGACTGGCGGTGGTGGTGTCGGCGCGGTTGTGGGCGCGCTTGCTCGATCGCTTCCAGGGCGGGCAGGCGCTGGCGATCCTCAATGCACTGCTGGCCCTGGCGACCGTGGTGCCGGCGGTGTCGGCGCCGGGCTGGGCCCTGGCGCTTTCCGGCTTGCTGTTTGGCGCGGTGTTTTTGTCGGTGGTGGCGTCCACCACCGCCATGGTGCGCCACAACCTGCCGGCGAGCCAGTGGGCACGAGGCATCAGTGCGTTCACCATCGTGTTTGCACTGGGGCAGATCATTGGCCCGACCCTGGTGGGCTGGGTGGCTGATGGCCCAGGGGGGTTGGCCCGAGGGTTGGCCTGCTCGGCGGCCGTTCTCCTGCTCGGGTCGGTGCTGGCCTGGCGGCAGCGGCCCCTACCCCATCTGAGGGCAGGGAAAACGGGCGTGGATTAAAATGAGGTTTGCTTCGCAAGGCCGCGCCCCGCCTTGCTTTTAGGCCGTTTGGCCCCTCCCCTCCCCGTTGAATTCCAGAAAGTCGCCCATGTGGTACCCGCAACAGTTTGACGTCATCGTGATCGGGGGTGGACACGCCGGGACCGAGGCCGCCCTCGCCGCCGCCCGCATGGGCTGCCAGACGGTGCTCTTGACGCACAACATCGAGACCCTGGGGCAGATGAGCTGCAACCCCTCCATCGGGGGCATCGGCAAGGGCCACCTGGTCAAGGAGGTGGACGCGTTGGGGGGTGCCATGGCCCTGGCCACCGACGAGTCCGGCATTCAGTTCCGCATTCTCAACAGTTCCAAGGGGCCCGCGGTGCGCGCCACGCGAGCGCAGGCCGATCGCATCCGCTACAAGGCGGCCATCCGTCATCGCCTGGAAAACCAGCCCAACCTGTCCCTCTTTCAGCAAGCGGTGGACGACCTGGTGGTCGAGGGCGACCGTGTGGTGGGGGCGGTCACGCAGGCGGGCATCCGGTTTCGTGCACGCGCCGTGGTGCTGACAGCGGGCACGTTCCTGGACGGCAAGATCCATGTGGGCCTGGACAACTACGCGGGCGGCCGAGCCGGTGACCCGCCGGCGGTGAGCCTGAGTGCCCGCCTCAAGGAGTTGCAGTTGCCGCAAGGCCGCCTCAAGACGGGCACCCCGCCCCGCCTGGACGGGCGCACCATTGACTTTTCCCGCTGCACCGAACAACCTGGTGATGGCATGCCCGGTGGCCTGCCGGGCGAGGTGCCGGTGTTCAGCTTTCTGGGTCGCGCAGACATGCACCCGCGTCAGGTGCCGTGCTGGATCACCCACACCAACGAGCGCACCCACGAGATCATCCGCTCCGGCTTTGATCGCAGCCCCATGTTCACGGGCAAGATTGAAGGCGTCGGCCCGCGCTATTGCCCCAGCGTGGAGGACAAGATCAACCGCTTTGCCGACAAGGACAGCCACCAGATCTTCCTCGAACCGGAGGGGCTGGACACGCACGAAATCTACCCCAACGGCATCAGCACCAGCCTGCCGTTTGACATCCAGTGGGCGCTGGTGCGCTCCATGCCCGGTTTGGAAAACGCGCATATCCTGCGCCCCGGCTACGCCATCGAATACGACTATTTTGACCCTCGAGGCCTCTCTTCCTCGTTTGAAACCCGCGCCATTCGCGGACTGTTTTTTGCTGGCCAGATCAACGGCACGACGGGCTACGAGGAGGCCGCCGCGCAAGGCTTGTTTGCCGGCATCAACGCCGCCTTGCAGTGTCGCGAGGCCGAGCCCTGGGTGCCCGCCCGCGATCAGGCCTACCTGGGCGTGATGGTGGATGACCTGGTCACCAAGGGCGTGACCGAGCCCTACCGCATGTTCACCAGCCGTGCCGAATTCAGGCTGCAACTGCGGGAAGACAACGCCGACATGCGCCTGACCGAGACCGGCCGACAGCTGGGCCTGGTGGATGATGCCCGCTGGGACGCGTTCTGCCGCAAGCGGGACGCTGTTTCACGTGAAACCGAACGCCTGCGTGCCCTGTGGGTGAACCCCAACAACCTGCCCGCCGCCGACGCCGAACGGGTGCTGGGCAAGGCCATCGAGCGCGAATACAACCTGGCCGATCTGCTGCGACGCCCGGGGGTCACGCATGCGGGGCTGATGAGTCTGGCAGACGGCCGGTTTGCCAGTTCCGAGCTGGAGGGCCTGGATACTGTTTCACGTGGAACCGTGGTCGAGCAGGTCGAGATCGCGGCCAAGTATGCGGGCTACATCGACCGGCAACGCGACGAAGTTCAGCGCTCGGCTTATTACGAAAACCTGAGCCTGCCCGAAGACCTCGACTACCTCCAGATACCCGCCCTCAGCATCGAGGTGCGACAAAAACTCCATCGCCACCGCCCCCAATCCCTGGGCCAGGCCTCGCGCATCTCGGGCATCACCCCGGCGGCGATCTCGCTGCTGCTGATCCATTTGCGGCGCGCCCGGTACAAAGGCTTTGTGCCCGACGGCGACAAGGCCGCGGCCTGATGACTGACCAGTTGTTGGCAGCCCTGGAGGCGGGCGCCCAGGAGTTGGGACTGGATCTGCAGCCCGAGCAATCGTCCCGGTTGCTGAAGTACCTGGCGTTGCTGTCCCAGTGGGGCCGTGTCTATAACCTGACGGCCATTCGCAACCCGGAGGAGGGCCTGACGCAGCACCTGCTGGATTGCCTGGCGGTGATTCCCCCCTTGCGGCGTCAATGCCCGGCGGGAGGGCGCCTGCTGGACGTGGGCTCAGGTGCCGGACTGCCCGGCCTGGTCATCGCCACGTTGTGTCCTGAGTGGCAAGTCACGTGCGTGGACACGGTGGCCAAGAAGATGGCGTTTGTCCAGCAAGCCGCTGGGCAATTGGGGTTGACCGGATTCTCGGCGGTTCATGCCCGGGTGGAGTCCCTGACCGGCCCCTTTGAGGTGATCACCGCGCGGGCGTTTGCCGCCCTCCCCGACCTGGTGGCATGGTCCGGCAAGGCGCTTGCCCCCGCAGGTGTCTGGATGGCGATGAAGGGCCGCGACCCGCTGGACGAACGCGCCGCCTTGCCCCCCCACGTCGACGTGTTTCACGTGGAACCCCTGCGAGTTCCTGGCTTGCAGGCCGAGCGCTGTCTGGTCTGGATGCGGCCCCAACACCCCGCCTGAGGCGACCGCAAGCCCGGGCGCCAAACGCGCGTTTCGACCGCCAGGGCGGACCGCGGGGCCCAGGAGCGGACAAGCCGGGTAAACTCGCCCACTCGATTGCTCACGCCCCCACGTCTGAACCATGTTCGGCATTTCCGACTTCCCGGCCTTTGTCCTGGCCATCCTGGTATTCCTGGCCATTCCCGGCCCGGGCAACCTGGCCCTGCTCGTGTCCACGGCCAAGGGCGGTGTGCGTGGCGGCCTGGCCTCTACCCTGGGCATCATGGCGGGCGATCAGGTGTTGATCTGGCTGGCGGTGCTGGGGGTGTCGGCCTTGCTGCTGGCCTGGCCCGCGGTCTTCACGGCGGTGCAATGGCTGGGGGCTGTTTATCTGGCCGTCCTCGGCTGGAAGATGATCCGGTCGCGACCGGGTGCTTCCCCGGTGCTGGACATTGCGGTGGGCCAATACTTTCGGCAGTCGTGCCTGATCACCCTGTTCAATCCCAAGGCGATCGTGTTTTACATGGCCTTTTTTCCCTTGTTCGTCGACCCGCAACAGCCGCCCTCACTCGCCACGTTCGGGGTGATGGCCTTGACCGTGGCCGCCCTCACCCTCCTCTATGGCGTGGTGCTGGTGTTGCTTGCCCATCGTCTGTCCGCGCGTGTTCGTGCCCACCCCTGGGTCGCCAGAGCCCTCAACACCACCGCCGGCGCCTTGCTGATGGGCTTTGGCTGCAAGCTGGCGCTGACCAAATAATGAGTACCAAAGAGTTCAAATAAGATGCCCTACGTTTTCTGCGTTGCGAACCAAAAAGGAGGCGTGGGCAAAACCACGACCACCGTCAACCTGGCCGCGGGGCTGGCCAGCGTGGGGCAGCGCGTGCTCTTGGTTGATCTGGACCCCCAGGGCAATGCCACCATGGGCTCGGGGGTCGACAAACGCCAACTCGAACTCTCGGTGTATGACGTGTTGCTGGAGTCGGCCTCGATTGCCGAGGCGCGACAGACCAGCCAATGGGGCGAAGTTACCAGCGCCGCCCGTAAGCCCACCTACCATGTGCTGGGGGCCAACCGTGAACTGGCCGGCGCCGAAATCGAACTGGTGGGACTGGAGCGCCGCGAGAAGCGGCTGCGACAAGCGCTGGCCCAGGTGGAGCACGAGTATGACTTTGTGCTGATCGATTCCCCGCCCTCGCTGTCGTTGCTGACCCTCAATGGCTTGTGTGCCGCCCATGGGGTGATTGTGCCCATGCAGTGCGAATACTTTGCCCTGGAAGGGCTCACCGACCTGGTCAACACCATCAAGCAGGTACACGCCAACCTCAACCGGGATCTGCGCATCATCGGCTTGTTGCGGGTGATGTTCGACCCACGCATCACCTTGCAGCAACAGGTGAGCGATCAGCTCAAGGACCACTTTGGCGACAAGGTGTTCAACACGGTCATCCCGCGCAATGTGCGGCTGGCCGAGGCACCCAGCTATGGCTTGCCCGGCGTCGTGTTCGATGCCAGTGCCAAGGGCAGTCAGGCCTACGTGGACTTTGCACGTGAGCTGGTGGAGCGCAGCCCCTCGCTGTGAGGCGGGTCGAATCGCGCACGCCTGACCCCCATGCACATGTCACACCATTTGCTCTGGCTCGGAGACGACCCGGCCCATGCCCGCTCCGCTGGCTGGTCCTGGCAGCTCGCCCGTGCCCATGGGGCCCGCGAGGTGCTGCAGCACGCCGAGCCGATGCCCTTGCGGGGTGACTGGTTGGTGCAACTGGAGTCGGCGGTGCGCAGTGGACCGCGTTGCCGTTTGATGGCGCAGGGCCTGGGCTGTGCGCTGGTGGCGGCGTGGGCAGCGTATTCGTCCTCCTGTGCGCGGGTGGAGTCGGCCTTGCTGTTGAGTCCCTTTTGTCCCGATGCGGCGCACCCCTCGGGTCGCTACCGCACCTGGCGTGCGGTCACCCCCTCGCGCCTGCCGTTCCCCGCCTGGGTGATTCCCGAGCACAGCCCCCGCAGTCACCTGACCCAGCAAGCGCAGTGGGCGGCGTGCTGGGGTGCGCAGTGGCTGGGGCCGCTCGACCCGGGCGGACAGCGCGAGGCCATCCTCACCTGGTTGCAGGAACCCGCCACCCAACACGCTTTTCTCTGAACCTTTGTCGCACCCCATCACATCATGGTCACCAAAAAACCCAAAGGCCTTGGCCGCGGACTCGAAGCACTGCTGGGCCCGAGTGTCACCACCCCCGCACAGGACGCCGCATCCAGCGGTGGCACGGGTGAACTCGCCCTGAGCGAACTGGTGCCCGGCATGTACCAGCCGCGCACCCGCATGGACGAAGGCGCCTTGTACGAACTCGCCGAGAGCATTCGCGCGCAAGGCATCATGCAGCCGATCCTGGTGAGGCGTCTGAGCGAAGGGGCCAACGCCGGCAAATACGAAATCATCGCGGGCGAGCGCCGTTCGCGCGCGGCCAAGCTGGCGGGGCTGGAGCGTGTGCCGGTGCTGGTGCGCGACGTGCCCAACGAGGCGGCAGCAGCAATGGCGCTGATTGAAAACATCCAGCGCGAAGACCTCAATCCGCTGGAAGAGGCGCAGGGCCTGCAACGGCTGATCCGCGAATTCGGCTTGACGCACGAACAGGCCGCGCAAGCCGTGGGCCGCTCGCGCAGCGCCGCCTCCAACCTGTTGCGCCTGCTCAACCTGGCTGACCCGGTGCAGTCCATGTTGATGGCCGGCGACCTGGAAATGGGCCATGCGCGGGCCTTGCTGTCGCTGGACCGTGCGGCACAGATCACGGCGGCGAATCAAGTGGCGGCCAAGAGTCTGTCGGTGCGCGAAACCGAAAGCCTGGTCAAGAAGCTGGGCGCCGAGTTTCAACTGGTCACGCAAAAACCCAAGAAAGAAAAATCACGCGACCTGCGGCGCATCGAGGAAGAGCTCTCCGATCTGTTGACCGCCGAAGTCGAGGTGCGTGTCAAAAAACGCGTCAAGCGCAACGGCCGCGTGGAGGAGATGGGCGACATCTCCATCCAGTTTGGTTCGCTCGATGAGCTCAACGGATTGATTGACAGGTTGCGCGGCGCCGACTGATCCATGACGCATCGTTACTCGCCACCACGCGAGCTCAGTCAACACGACCGCTTGACCGGGTCAGGGCGCAGAGCCTGATCGACGAATCGGCTTGGCGTCTGCGGAGCGCGTTCTCTGCGCCCCGAGCCGAGCCCTTCTCAAAGGAGTGAGTCAGGGGCGCAACGAAGCGCTTCAGGCAATGGCAAAAATCTTGCCCGGGTTCATGATGTTCTTCGGGTCGAGTGCGCGCTTGAGCGTGCGCATCACATCCACCGTGGCGGCTCCGGTTTCGGACACCAGGAAGTCCATCTTGTGCAGTCCGATGCCGTGTTCGCCGGTGCAAGTGCCCCCCAGGCGTAAGGCACGCTCCACCATGGTCTGATTCAGCACTTCGGCCTGGGCGCGTTCGGCGGGGTCGTTGGGGTCAATCAGATAACCAAAGTGGAAATTGCCATCGCCCACGTGACCCACCAGGAAATACGGGATCCCGCTCGCATCCGCTTCGTCCACCGACTCCAGCAAGGCTTCGGCCAGACGGCTGATGGGCACACAGGCGTCGGTGCTGATGGCACGGCAGCCCGGGCGTGAGCTGACGGCAGCGAAATACGAGTTGTGGCGCGCTGTCCACAAGCGCGTGCGTTCTTCAGGCGTGGACGCCCACTCGAAGTTGTTACCGCCGTTGTCACGGGCGATCTCTTGCACGGTTTCGGCCTGCTCCTTCACGCCGGCGGGCGAGCCATGGAACTCCATCAGCAACAGCGGCTCTTCCCGCAGACTCAGCTTGGAATAGGCGTTGACCATGCGTACCGCGTTGTGGTCAATCAATTCCACCCGGGCAATCGGCACCCCCAGCTGAATGGTCTGGATGGTGGTGAGCACGGCCGCCTCCAGGGACGGGAACGAGCAGACCGCGGCCGACACCGCCTCGGGCAAGGGGTAGAGCTTGACGGTGACTTCGGTCAACACGCCAAGCGTGCCCTCGCTGCCCACGAACAGACGCGTGAGGTCGTAGCCGGCGCTGGACTTTTTGGCACGCGTGCCGGTGCGGATGATCTCGCCGGATGCCGTCACCACCTCCAGCGCCAGCACGTTGTCACGCATGGTGCCGTAGCGCACGGCATTGGTGCCGCTCGCGCGTGTGGCACTCATGCCGCCGATGGTGGCGTCCGCGCCCGGATCGATCGGGAAAAACAGGCCGGTGCTCTTGACCTCTTCGTTGAGTTGCTTGCGGGTTACCCCTGGCTGCACCGTGACCGTCAGGTCTTCGGCGTTGATGGACAGCACCCGGTTCATGCGACCCAGGTCGATGCTGATGCCCCCTTGCACCGCCAGCAAATGGCCCTCCAGCGACGAGCCCACGCCAAAGGGAATCACCGGCACGCTGTACTCGTTGGCCAGTTTGACGGCGGCGGCGACATCCTGGGTGCTTTCGGCAAACACCACCGCGGCCGGTGGCGGCACCTCGAAGGACGACTCGTCGCGCCCATGCTGCTCACGCACCGCCATGGCGGTGGAGCAGCGATCGCCAAACAAGGCCTTGAGCTGCTGGATCAGGGCGTCGGGCACCTCGCGTTGGGCGACGGCCGGCATCAGGTGGTTCGGGGTCGTGGGCGCATTCATGAGGGGCTCCGCAGGGGTGGGTGATGAAGCGGATTCTACGAATCCTGTCCGTGCTGTGCAGTCCGCCGCAAGACGCGGCCCGCTTTGCGGGGACAATAGCACCAGACCACCGCAAGGACACCCCATGGGAAACCGACTCACGCAAATAGCCACCCGCACCGGCGACGACGGCACCACCGGGCTGGGGGACAACCAGCGCGTCTCCAAGAGCAGCTTGCGTGTGCAGGCCATGGGCGATGTGGACGAGCTCAACTCCCACATCGGGCTGTTGCTGTGCGAGGACATGCCGCGCGAGGTGCGCGAGTTGCTGGTCGACGTGCAGCACCAGTTGTTCAACCTCGGCGGCGAGCTGTCCATTCCCGGTTTCCAGCTGTTGAAGGCCGACGCGGTGCTGTCGCTCGACCAGGCCCTGGCGCAGTTCAACGATGCCCTGCCCCGCTTGCAGGAGTTCATCCTGCCGGCGGGCTCGCGTGCTTCCTCCCAGGCCCATGTGTGCCGCACCGTGGCGCGCCGCGCCGAGCGCGCGGTGGTGGCCCTGGGGGCCGCGGAAACCCTGCAGGAGCTGCCGCGTCAGTACCTCAACCGGCTGAGCGACCTGATGTTCGTGCTGGCGCGCACCCTCAACCGCTGGCACGGCGGTGACGACGTGTACTGGAAGAGCGACCGCTTGAAGCGCGGCGATTGACCTGCTGTGGATCGGCGTCGGCATGCTGAGGGGGTTTGACCAGCGGCACATGTCGCCTGTGTAGCACTTCGCTTGACGGACTTCGCGCATTCGCTCTGGTCGGTGTGCAGGCCCGGCTTCATAATGCCGCCCATGAACGCCACCACTGCCCGCCCCGCTCAGCCCGCCCCCTTTGTCCCGCAGATTCGCCTGTATGCGCAGTGGCTGGAGCGCGAGCGCGGGCTTCACTTCCCGTCGTATCAGGCCATGTGGAAGTGGTCGGTGACTGACCTGGACGCGTTCTGGCAATCGATCTGGGATTACTTTGACATTCAGTCGCCCACGCCCCACACGGCGGTGCTGGCCCGCAACGCCATGCCGGGTGCCGTCTGGTTTCCGGGCGCCCAGGTGAGTTATGTGCAGCAGGTGTTTCGGCATGTGCAGCCCGCGCAGGCGGCGGGTTTCCCGGCTGTCATTGGCAGCAATGAAAAGGGACAGCGACTCGAGCTGAGCTGGCCCGAGTTGCGCCGTCAGGTGGCGGCGATGGCCTTGCACCTGCAGGCGCAAGGCGTGGGTCAGGGGGATCGCGTGGCGGCGTACCTGCCCAATATTCCGCAAACCATCGTGGCCTTTCTGGCGGTGGTGAGCCTGGGCGCGATCTGGAGTGTGTGCGCCCCCGACATGGGGACCAACGCGGTGCTCGATCGCTTCCGCCAGATCACCCCCAAGGCGCTCATCGCCTGTGACGGCGTGACCTATGGCGGTCGTGACCACCCGCGCACGGCGGTGGTCGAAGAGTTGCGCGCCGCCTTGCCCAGCGTGGAGCATCTGGTGTTGCTGCGCAATCTGGGGGGACAGCCCGCCGTGGCCCACAGCGCCGACTTTGATGCCATCGTCTCGCGCCAGGATCCCGAGCAACTCAGCTTCGAGCCCCGCTGGCTGCCGTTTGATCATCCGTTGTGGATTGTGTATTCCAGCGGCACCACCGGCATGCCCAAACCCATCGTGCACACCCACGGCGGCACGCTGGTCAATGGCATGGCCCACAAGACACTGCATTACGACGTCGCCTGCAGCTATGACCCCAACTCCTGGGGCGAGCGTTTCATGTGGTACAGCTCGACCGGCTGGGTGATGTGGAACTCGCAGATCAGCGGCCTGCTGGGCGGTACCACCTGCGTCATCTTCGACGGTAACCCGGGCGGCACCAAGGAGCGCCCCGACTGGACCACGTTGTGGCGCTATGCCGACCAGGAGCGCGTGACCTTCATGGGCGGCGGCGCAGCGTTCTTCACCAACTGCATGAAGGCCCAGGTCGACCTGAGCCCCTGGCCGGGGCTGGCGCGTGTGCGAGCCCTGGGCACGACCGGCTCGCCCCTGAGCGCAGATGTGCAGGACTGGGGCACCGAGCAATTCCAACATCTCACGGTTCAGGCCGACGGCACGGCGCGCGACATCTGGTGGTGCAACATTTCTGGCGGCACCGATGCCGGCGCCTTTGTCGGCGGGCACCGCGAATTGCCCATGGTGGCCGGTGAAATGCAGTGCCTTTTCCTGGGCGTGGCGGTTGAGGCCTGGAACGAACTGGGTGAGCCGGTGGTGGACCAGGTGGGTGAACTCGTGGTCACGCAACCCGTGCCCTCCATGCCGCCCTTCTTCTGGGGCGACACCGATCATCACCGTTATCTGGGCAGCTACTTCGACATGTACCCGCCCGGCAAAGGCCGCCGTGTGGGCGGAGGTGATGCGGATGCATCGGCCGGTGGCGTGTGGCGGCACGGCGACTGGCTGCGCATCACGCCCGAGGGGCGTTGCATCATTTACGGCCGCAGCGACGCCACCATCAACCGACACGGCCTGCGCATGGGCACGAGTGAGCTGTACCGCGCGGTGGAAGCCCTGCCCGAGGTGCTGGACTCCATGGTGGTGGACCTGGAGTACCTGGGGCGCGAGAGCTACATGCCGCTGTTCATTGTGCTGCGTGACGGCGTGGCCCTCGACGAGGCCTTGCGTGGCCGGCTCAATGACGCCATCAAGACCGCGCTCAGCCCCCGCTTCATTCCCAACGACATCTTTCAGGTGGCCGAGATTCCGCGCACGCTCTCGGGCAAGAAACAGGAGTTGCCGATCAAGAAGCTGCTGCTGGGACAACCGGTGGACAAGGTGCTCAACCGGGACGCCATGGCCAACCCGGGGTGCCTGGACTGGTATGTGAACTTTGCCCATGCCCGCGCCAACGCCTGAGGTGGTGCGGGGATTTGTTGCGCACTAGAATGATTGGCTCAGGGGCAGTGTGCACTGCCCTGGCACCAATTCGACGCGGAGAACCACATGGCACACGCCAGCTTTCAATGGGATGACCCTTTCCTGCTTGACCAGCAACTGACCGAAGACGAGCGCATGGTGCGCGAAGCTGCCGCCGCCTACTGCCAGGAGCGCTTGCAGCCGCGCGTGCTCGAGGCCTTTCGCCACGAAAAAACCGACCCGTCCATCTTCCGTGAGATGGGCGAACTCGGCCTGCTGGGCCCCACCATCCCCACCGAATACGGCGGCCCCGGTCTGAACTACGTGGCCTACGGACTGATCGCCCGCGAAGTCGAGCGCGTGGACTCGGGCTACCGCTCCATGATGAGCGTGCAATCTTCCCTCGTCATGGTGCCCATCCATGATTTCGGCACCGAAGCGCAAAAACAGAAATACCTGCCCAAGCTCGCCAGCGGCGAGTGGATCGGTTGCTTTGGCCTCACCGAACCCGACCACGGTTCCGACCCCGGCAGCATGGCCACACGCGCCCAGAAAGTGGACGGCGGGTACCGCCTCAAGGGCAGCAAGATGTGGATCTCCAACAGCCCCATCGCCGACGTGTTTGTGGTCTGGGCCAAGGAGGTCTCCGAGGGCGGCCAGGTCGGCCCGATCCGTGGCTTCGTGCTGGAAAAAGGCATGAAGGGTCTGAGCGCCCCGGCCATTCATGGCAAGGTGGGTCTGCGTGCCTCCATCACCGGCGAAATCGTCATGGACGGCGTCTTCGTGCCGGAAGAAAACGCCTTCCCCACCGTGCAAGGCCTCAAGGGCCCGTTTACCTGCCTCAACAGCGCGCGCTACGGCATTGCCTGGGGAGCGCTGGGGGCGGCCGAATCGTGCTGGCACGCGGCGCGTCAGTACACGATGGATCGCAAACAGTTTGGTCGCCCGCTCGCAGCCAACCAGCTGATCCAGAAAAAACTCGCCGACATGCAAACCGAGATTTCGCTGGGCCTGCAAGGCTGCCTGCGCCTGGGCCGCATGAAGGACGAGGGCACCGCCTCGGTGGAGATCACCTCGATTCTCAAGCGTAACTCCTGCGGCAAGTCGCTCGATATCGCCCGCCTCGCGCGCGACATGATGGGCGGCAACGGCATCAGCGACGAGTTCGGCGTGGCGCGGCACCTGGTCAACCTCGAGGTGGTCAACACCTATGAGGGCACACACGACATCCACGCGCTGATCCTGGGTCGTGCCCAGACCGGCATCGCGGCATTTGCCAACTGATTGCCCCGCGCGGCGATCGGCCGGTCACGTGTGCGGCAGCGCTTGGGACTTCTGACATGAAACCTCGGCGCATCGTGGTGGGTCTGAGCGGCGGGGTGGACTCTGCGGTCACCGCGTGGCTGCTCAAGCAGCAAGGCCACGAGGTGGTCGGCATCTTCATGAAGAACTGGGAAGATGACGACGACAGCGAGTTCTGCTCGTCCAACATTGACTTTGTCGATGCGGCAGCCGTGGCCGACGTGATCGGCATCGAGATCGAGCACGTCAACTTTGCTGCCGACTACAAGGACCGCGTCTTCGCCGAATTCTTGCGCGAGTACCAGGCCGGTCGCACACCCAACCCGGATGTCCTGTGCAACGCCGAGATCAAGTTCAAGGCGTTTCTGGACCACGCCATGCGCCTGGGTGCCGACACCATTGCCACCGGTCACTACGCACGCGTACGCCACAACCCGACCACCGGTTTGTTCGAACTGCTCAAAGGCCTGGACCCGGCCAAAGACCAAAGCTATTTTTTGCATCGCCTCTCGCAGGCGCAACTGGCGCGCAGCTGGTTCCCTCTGGGAGAGTTGCACAAGACGCGGGTGCGTGAACTGGCCCTGCAGATCGGTTTGCCCAACGCCAAGAAAAAGGACTCAACCGGCATTTGCTTCATCGGTGAGCGTCCGTTCCGCGAATTCCTCAACCGTTACATTGCCAACACCCCGGGGCCCATCGAAGACGATCAGGGCCGCAAGATCGGCCGCCATGTGGGCCTGAGCTTTTACACCTTGGGACAACGCCAGGGCCTGGGCATTGGCGGCCTCAAGACCCCCGGCGCGCAGCGGGGCGCTGGCGAGCACGCGCCGTGGTTCGTGGCGCGCAAGGACATGACGCGCAATGTGCTGGTGGCGGTGCAGGGGCACGACCACCCGTGGTTGCTGGCCCACCAGGTGGAGGTGGGCGACACCAGCTGGGTGGCGGGCCACCCGCCCGCACCCCTGGGGGCTGGGCGCGAACTGGCCGCCAAGACACGCTATCGACAGTCCGATGCGCCGTGCCACTTCCGTGCCGACTCATCGCAGGGCTTTGCACTGGATTTTCCGCAGGCGCAATGGGCCGTGACGCCTGGGCAATCGGCGGTCCTCTACGATGGGGAGGTGTGCCTGGGCGGTGGCGTCATCCTGCAGGCCCACACCCTCAACCCGCACCTGCTGGAGCGCTGACCATGTTGAACACCACCCGCCGTCAATGGCAGCGACAAGCCATCGCCCTGGCCCTCGCGCCCTGGTGTCTGCCCATCGCCCAGCCGCAGGACGTTGCGCGGCACTGGAAAACCTCGCCCTTCGCCCTGGGCGTGGCCAGTGGCTCCCCCCGCGCCGATGGCGTGGTGCTGTGGACGCGGCTGATCATCGACGAGGCTGATCGGCAGGCTCGGGCGAACGCCGGCGCCGCGACAGAGCCCGTGACGGTGCGATGGGAGTTGTTCGCTGACGATGCCCTGCGTCAATTGGTGCGGCAGGGGCAGGTGGTGACTGACGCCACGCGCGGCCACAGCGTGCATGTGCCGCTGCGCGACTTGCCCGCGGGCCGCGACTACTGGTACCGATTCACCTGTGGAGACGCCACCAGTGCGGTGGGTCGCACCCGCACCGCACCGGCCGCTGACGCACCGGTGCAGCGCCTGCGCCTCGCGCTGGCCTCGTGCCAGCACTTTGAGCAGGGGCAGTACATCGCCCACCGGGACATGGCCGAGCAATCGCTGGACCTGGTGCTCTTTGTGGGCGACTACATCTATGAGAGCTCCAACCCGCGCTATCAGGTTCGCCAACACGAGGGCCCGGAGCCCATGACGCTCGAAGCGTACCGGCAACGCTACGCGCAGTACAAGCTGGACCCGTGGCTGCAGGCGTCGCACGCTGCGCGCCCCTGGGTGCTGATGTGGGATGACCACGAGGTGGTGAACGACTACGCCAACGACCGGGACAACCGCTACTCCTCCCGCGAGGTGTTTCTGGCGCGCCGCGCTGCCGCTTATCAGGCCTACTTCGAGCACCAGCCGCTGTGGATCGGTCCGGACCTGGCCAGCCCGGCGCGCGCCTCGATGCGGCTGCATGACCGACTGAGTTGGGGCACCCTGGCCGATCTGTGGACGCTCGATTGCCGTCAGTACCGCGATTACCAGGCCTGCCCGGACCCCCTCAAAGGTGGAGCGCGCACCGTGATGAACTGTGCCGAGCTCGATGAACCTGCGCGCAGCATGCTGGGCCGAGAGCAGGAGGCCTGGCTCGGCGAAGGCTTGCGCGCGTCACGTGCGCGCTGGCGGCTGATTGCCCAAAGCACCCAGATCAGCGCCACGTCGATTGCCACGCCTTTGGGCCGGACCACCTTCAACGATGCCTGGGACGGCTATCCGCAAGCTCGCCAGCGCTTGCTGCAAACCATCGCCGATCTGCCCGAGCGCAACGTGGTCACCCTGGGCGGTGATGTGCACATGAACGTGGCCGCGCCCTTGCGGCTGCGACCGGGCGACCTGACCTCGCCGGTGGTGGCGAGCGAGTTTGTCACCACCTCGATCACGTCGCGCGGGTTGAGCGAGAACATCCTGTCGCTGATCCGCGGCAGCAACCCGGACTTGCTGCACGCCCGATCGGACGAGCGCGGCTACACCGTGATCGACGTCAGGCCCGACGTGTTGCGGGCGGAGTTCCGCACCACGCCCCATCCGGCGGGCGTGCAGGATGCTTTGAGTGTGCAGGCATCGTTTCAGGTGCTGGCGGGCCGCCCCGGCCCGGTGCCAGGCTGAGTCGCATCGGCCGGCAGCTGGTGTCGAGGGGCTCGCCGCTCAATGCGGATCGGCAGTGCTCGAGGCGTTGACCCCTTCGGTGTGCACACGTGGCCCGTGACGGGCCTGCGCCTCCTGCGCGGCGCGCGCCACCGCATCGCGTAACCAGGCTAACGCATCCGTGGGCGGGCGGTGAGCAGACCACAACATGTCGATGTGAACCAAGGGCACATCAAGCGGCAATTCACGCAAGGCCAGGGCATCCCCCATGCCGGCCACGCGCACAAAGTGGCGCGGCAACACCGTGAGCATGTTGGACTGCGCGACCACCCGACCGGCCGTGGCAAACTGGTTCACGGTCATGACCACCCGCCGTTGCCGTCCCAGCGACGCCAGGGCCTCGTCCACGAAGCCATAGGGCCGGCCCGAAAAACTCACCAGCAGGTGACGCGCTTCACAAAACGCGGCGAGCGTGAGGGGCCCGCTGGCCAGCGGGTGGTTGCGACGCATCACGCAGACATACTCGCCATCGAACAACCGTTGGTGATGGAAATCGACCCCCTCTCCACTTTGGGCGCGGGCGGTGAGGTCGGCCAGCACCGCCGGGAAATGCCCCACGGCCAGATCGGCTGTTTCGGCGCGCAGCAGACGACGCGGGTCCCGCGTGGTCAGGGGAACCACCCGCAACGACACCCCGGGGGCTTGTGTCTCCAGCCAGGAGGACAGGCCCGGCATGAGCTCGGACGCCGTGGCATCGGCCATGGTCAGGATGAAGGTCGACTGATCGGTGGACGGCTCGAACCCGGTCGGCGCGAGCGACTGCTCGAGCTGTTGAAGCGCTGTTCGGATCACAGGCCACAAGGCTTCTGCCCGGGGAGTGGGTACCAACACCAAGCCTTGCCGGGTCAACAACTCATCGTGCAGGATGTCCCGCAAACGGCGCAGGGCGTTGCTGATGGCGGGCTGCGTCAAGGCCAGTCGGCGACCCGCCCGGGTGAGGCTGCGCTCGGCCATGACCACATCAAAGACCCGCAGCAGGTTCAGGTCAAGGGTTCGAAAGTTGAGGGCTTTGGCTGGGTGCATAAATGCCGTGAATGGTATGCATCATCATAATAAATTTGAATGACACTAGAGAAAACCCTAGTATCTGGGGCAACAACTGCCGATGCACTTCCCTGGAGGACCCCATGACCGCATTCGTGAACATTGAATTTCCCAGCCAACATCCTGGTGTGGAGCGCGCCGAGCAGGTGATCGAGCGCTTCGAACAGGTCACCGCCACGTTTGACGGTGCCCGGGGCGTGGCGACCCTGTTGCTGGCCGCCCTGGTGTCGGCCTTGCTGGTGGTCGCCAACGAGGTGATCGAGACCTGGAGCGACGGCCACCTGCTGGCCGCCTGGATCGCGCTGTGGCTGGTGGGCTTTGCCGCGCTGGCGCTGCTGGCCAAGCCGATGCGCACACTGACCCTGCGCGCGCCTCACGCCTGGCGCAACTGGCGTGCCGCACGCCGTGAGTCCGCGCAGGACGCTCGACTGTGGGGCGTGGCCCAGCACGACTCGCGCGTCATGGCCGATATCCTGTGTGCCATGGGACGCGCTGAGTGACATGACGCAGCGCGCGGGGCCTCACCCGCCTCGCGCATCAAACAAAAAACCCAGGAACGTGTGAGCGTGACCTGGGTTTTTTCATGGCCTCAACGGGCCATGGATGAATGCCGGCGCATCAAGCCGCGAGTCGCTTCTCCAGCGCGGCCTTGGTGTCGGTCAGCGCCACCGGCAGGTGGTGGTGCAGCTGCTCGAACAACTCGGTGTGCAATTGGAGTTCGGCTTGCCAGGCGGACTTGTCGACGCTCGTGACTTGCTGGAACTGTTGCTCGTTGAAATCGAGTCCGTTCCAGTTGAGTTCGCGGTACTGCGGGCTCACGCCAAACACATTGTCCTGGCCGGCAGCCGTGCCCTCGATCCGGTCGATCATCCACTTGAGCACGCGCATGTTCTCGCCATAACCGGGCCACACAAACTTGCCGTCCGCGTCCTTGCGGAACCAGTTGGTGGTGTAGATGCGCGGCAGTTGGGCGCCGGTGGCGGCGAGTTTCTTGCCCAGGTCCAGCCAGTGCTGGAAGTAATCGCTCATGTTGTAGCCGGTGAAGGGCAGCATGGCGAAGGGGTCACGGCGCACCACGCCTTGCGCCCCGGTGGCGGCGGCGGTGGTTTCAGAGCCCATGGTCGCGGCCATGTACACCCCTTCGACCCAGTTGCGGGCTTCGGTGACCAGCGGCACGGTGGTGGAGCGGCGACCGCCAAAGATGAAGGCATCAATCGCCACGCCCTTGGGGTCATCCCAGGCGCTGTCGAGCGCGGGGTTGTTGATGGCCGACACGGTGAAGCGGGCGTTGGGGTGCGCGGCCTTGGCGCCCGTGGTCTTGGCGATCTCGGGGGTCCAGTCCTTGCCTTGCCAGTCGATGCAGTGGGCGGGCGGGTTGCCCATGCCTTCCCACCACACATCCCCATCATCGGTCAGGGCGACGTTGGTGAAGATGACGTCCTTGTTCAGGCTCGCCATGCAGTTGGGGTTGGTCAGCGTGTTGGTGCCCGGGGCCACGCCGAAGTACCCGGCCTCGGGGTTGATGGCATACAGGCGGCCGTCGGCACCCGGCTTGATCCAGGCGATGTCGTCACCGATGGTGGTGACTTGCCAGCCGTCGAAACCCTTAGGCGGAATCAGCATGGCAAAGTTGGTCTTGCCGCAGGCGCTGGGGAAGGCGGCAGCGACGTGGTATTTCTTGCCTTGCGGGTTGGTCACCCCGAGGATGAGCATGTGCTCGGCCAGCCAGCCCTGGTCGCGGCCCATGTTGGAGGCGATGCGCAAGGCGAAACATTTCTTGCCCAGCAAGGCGTTGCCACCATAGCCCGAGCCGAACGACCAGATCTCGCGTGTTTCGGGGTAGTGAACGATGTACTTGGTTTTGTTGCAAGGCCAGCTCACATCCTTCTGACCCGCTTGCAAGGGAGCCCCCACGGTGTGCACGCAGGGCACGTACTCGCCGTCGCTGCCCAGGATGTCATACACGGCGCGACCCATGCGGGTCATGATGCGCATGTTGACCGCCACATACGGGCTGTCCGAGAGCTCGATGCCGATGTGTGCAATCGGACTGCCCAGCGGGCCCATGGAGAATGGCACCACATACATCGTGCGGCCCTTCATGCAACCGTCAAACAGCGGTTGCAGCGTGGCGCGCATCTCCGCCGGCGCCATCCAGTTGTTGGTGGGGCCAGCCTCTTCCTTGCGTTCGGAACAAATGTAGGTGCGGTCTTCCACGCGCGCCACATCGCTCGGGTCCGAGCAGGCGAGATACGAGTTGGGGCGCTTGACGGGATCGAGCTTCTTGAAGGTCCCGCCGTCGACCAGTTGCTGGCACAGGCGGTTGTATTCGGCTTCGCTGCCATCGCACCAATAAATGGCATCGGGCTTGCACAAGGCGGCCATGTCGGCCACCCAGGCAACCAGGCGGGCGTGTTTGACATGGCCAGGCACATTCAGTGCGAGACCCTGCATGGTGGGTGCGTTCATCGAGAGCTCCTAATCAAAAATTGGTTGAGGTCAGCTCCCCTCGACGCCCGGGTGCGCGCGCGCACTCTGGACCATCTTGGAAACTGACCTCAAACAACCTCTTCCGAAGTGCGGGGCCGAACCCGACTCGATGTGGATGGCAATTTTATGAATTCAGGGGAGTCTTTGCCGAACCAATCCATGCAAAACCCGCATAGTTTGATGAGGTGCGGCGGAAATGTCAGAAAAAAGGACAAAAAAACACCGCCTGGGCGGTGTTCGTGTGCGGGCCGTGTCTCGCTCAGGACATGAAGACGGCGATGAAGGCCAGCAGGAAAATCAGAATGCCGCCGCCAATGGGCAGCACGATGGGCATGAGGGGGACGATGGATTCGACCACGTCGGTCGATTCGCTGTGATCAGGGGTTGAATGGTTTGACATGGGGTGTCCTCTTGAGGCGATCCAAGAATTTTAACTCTGTTGTCGTGCGCCGCGGCAATGGGTCGGATCTGACAGACACAGGTGGCGGGCCATCCAAGCAGTCCATGACAGCCCTGAGCGACAAGTCTGGGGCGCCAGCCTCGCAAGCCGTGGAAGTCACGACCGTCCCGGTCAGCCCACACTCGACACGACACGCAACACTTCGGCGCCGTAGGCCTGACGCTTTTGCTGGCCGATGCCACTGATATCGAGCAGCTGGTCTTCGGTGGTCGGCCCGGTCTGGGCGATGGCCTGCAAGGTGGCGTCATGAAAAATCACATAGGCTGGCAGGTTGTGCGATCGCGCCACCTCGCCGCGCCAGGCCTTGAGTGCGTCGTAGCGAGCCAGCGCCACGCCATCGAGTGCCATGGCCGTCTGGGCCGAGCGCCGAGTGCGTGCCGAGCCTGGTGACGACTTGGCCGGCAGCCGCAGCACCACCGGCTGCTGTCCTTTGAGGACGCGACGCGAGCCCTCGGTCAGCTGCAGGGTCTGGAAGGCCTGGGCATCCACCGCCAGCGCGCCCAGGGCCAGCAGTTGTCGCAGCACGCCACGCAGTTGCGGCTCGCTGTAATTGGCGCCCAGGCCAAACGTGCTCAACGTGGTGTGACCGAACTGCACCACCTTGTCACTCGACTTGCCGCGCACGATGTCCATGATGTGTCCGGCGCCAAAGCCAAAGCCCGAATGCTGTTGCACCCGGTAGACCGTGGACAACAGCTTCAAGGCCGCATCGGTGCCGTCCCAGACCTGGGCCGGCGTGAGGCAGTTGTCGCAGTTCATGCAGCGCCATCGGGCGCCGGTGTCCGAGGCCTCGGGCGGTGCGGGCTCCGCGCCAGGCGGGGCCGCTGTTTCGCCAAAATAGGCCAGCAGCCGTTCGCGCCGGCAGTGGATGGATTCGGCGAGCGTGAGCAAGGCCTCGAGCTTGCCACGCATCACCTGACGAAACGTCTCGTTCGCCGGGCTCTCGTCGATCATGCGGCGCTGCTGCACCACGTCCTGCAGGCCATAGCACATCCAGGCATTCGCTGGCAATCCGTCGCGGCCAGCACGGCCGGTTTCCTGGTAGTAGCCCTCGATGTTCTTGGGCATGTCCAGGTGCGCCACAAAGCGCACATCGGGCTTGTCGATGCCCATGCCGAAGGCGATGGTGGCCACCATGATGAGCCCGTCTTCGCGCAAAAAACGGTCCTGATGCCGCTGGCGTACCTCGTTGTCCAGGCCCGCGTGATAGGGCAAGGCGGGGAGCCCTGCTTCGCTCAGGCGCGCAGCCACCTCCTCGACCCGCTTGCGGGACTGGCAATACACAATGCCGCTGTCGCACCCGGTCGAGCCCGCATGCTCGTGTTGAATGAAGCGCAGCAACTGCTGGAAGGGATCTTTCTTTTCAACGATGGTGTAGCGCAGATTGGGCCGGTCAAAGCTGCTCACAAACAGCCGCGCGCCGGCCAGTTGCAAGCGCTCCACCATGTCGGTGCGCGTGAGCGCATCCGCCGTGGCGGTCAGGGCCAGCCGGGGGACATCGGCATAGCGCTCGTGCAACAGGCTGAGTGCGCGGTATTCCGGGCGGAAGTCGTGTCCCCACTGACTCACGCAGTGCGCCTCGTCAATGGCGAACAGGCTCAGCAGACCACGCGCATGCAGGCTGTCGAGCAGGGCCAGAAACCGCGGCGTGTTGAGCCGCTCGGGGGCGGCATACAGCAGGGTGAATTCGGCACGCCGCAGCCGCTGCTCCACGTCATACGCGGCTTCGCTCCCCAGCGTTGAATTGAGGAAGGCCGCCTCCACGCCCACCTCGTGCAGCGCACCCACCTGGTCTTGCATCAGGGCGATGAGCGGCGAGATGACCACCGTGACACCCTTGCCCGCACGGTGCCTGGCAATGGCGGGTATCTGGTAGCACAGCGACTTGCCGCCGCCCGTGGGCATGAGCACCAACGCATCGCCCCCGCCCATGACGTGGTCAACGATGTCGGCTTGCGGACCCCGCAGGGCCTGATAGCCAAACACCTCGCGCAAAATGGACAGGGCTTCAGACATGCTCAGAGCTTTCCACGTCTGCCTGCCGCTATCACGACCTCCAGGGGCTCGGGCCGTGTGATGGCGTCACCCACCTACATCTGCTCCCAGGGCAGCTGATCGAAGCGCCAGCCGTTCAGGGTGGAGCGGTGAAACTGCGCGTCCAGGTCGCCTTCAAAGCCATGCACCACGTTCACGACATCCGAGAACCCTGCGTTGACCAGGACCTGTGCGGCCTCCAGCGACCGTTGACCACTGCGGCACAGCAGGATGACGGTGTGCGACTTGCCCCCGGCCTGCTCCTCGACCTGGCGACAAAACGCCGCCGCATCGGGCGTGAACTCGGGGTATTCGTACCAGGGGATGTTGATGGCCCCCGGGGGGCGACCGACGTACATCGACTCGATCTCCATGCGGATATCGATCAGAACGGCTTCGGGGTGGCCCTGCATCAGGGCCCAGGTTTCTCGCGGGTGCAGGTTGCGCATAGGGGGCTATTGTCCATGTTCTTACAATTCACCCATGACCAACGCTTACACCCGTGCGGCCAACTTGCCGCAATTGCTGTCGCAGCGCATTGCGATCCTGGATGGTGCCATGGGCACCATGATCCAGCGCCTGCGGCTGACCGAAGCGCAGTACCGGGGTGAGCGGTTTGCCGACTTTCACCGCGATGTGAAGGGCAACAACGAGTTGCTGAGCCTGACGCGCCCGGATGTCATCCGCGACATCCACGAGGGCTACCTGGCGGCCGGGGCGGACATGGTGGAGACCAACACCTTTGGCGCCACCACCATCGCGCAGTCTGACTACGACATGGCCGAACTGGCCGACGAGATGAACCTGGCCTCGGCGCGGCTGGCGCGTGAAGCCTGTGACCGCTTCAGCACGCCAGACAAGCCGCGCTTTGCCGTGGGTGCGTTGGGCCCCACGCCGCGCACCGCCAGCATCAGCCCGGATGTGAACGACCCCGGCGCGCGCAACATCGACTTCGAAACCCTGCGTGCGGCCTACCACGCGCAAACCCTGGCGCTGATTCAGGGGGGCGTGGACGCCCTGCTGGTCGAAACCATTTTCGACACCCTGAATGCCAAGGCGGCCCTGTTTGCCATCGATGAGGTGTTCGAGCATACCGGCGAACGCCTGCCCCTCATCATCAGCGGCACCGTCACCGACGCCTCGGGGCGCATCCTGAGTGGCCAAACCGTGAGCGCCTTCTGGCACAGTGTGCGCCATGCGCGCCCGCTCGCCGTCGGCTTGAACTGCGCACTGGGCGCGGCCCTCATGCGGCCCTACATCCAGGAGCTCGCGCGCGTGGCCGAGGACACCTTCATCAGCTGCTATCCCAACGCCGGCTTGCCCAACCCGATGAGCGAGACCGGCTTTGATGAAACCCCCGAGGTCACCAGCCGTCTGCTGCACGAGTTTGCGGCTGAAGGCCTGGTCAACATCGTGGGGGGCTGCTGTGGCACGACGCCCGAGCACATCGGGGCAATTCGTGATGCGGTGAGCACCGAACGCGCCCGCCCGCTCGGCCACTCGCGGCTGGCGGCCTGACTGCCGTTAAAATACGCGCTTCCCAAGGAGCGTTGCAGCCCGTGGGTTGTCACCGGACAACCTCACACGCGGGTCAGGCTTGGGTCTTCACGTGCAACGACGCTCACCTGCTGAACCCCAGGTGAGACCATGACTTCCACACCGCCGCCTCTCAAGCTCTCTGGCCTCGAGCCCGTGTCGATTGCCGAGGGCTCTTTGTTTGTCAACATCGGCGAGCGCACCAACGTCACCGGCTCCAAGGCCTTTGCGCGCATGATCCTCAACGGGGATTTCGAGCAAGCCCTGGCCGTGGCGCGCCAGCAGGTGGAAAACGGTGCGCAAATCATCGACATCAACATGGACGAGGCCATGCTCGACAGCCAGGCGGCCATGGTGCGGTTCCTCAACCTGATTGCCTCCGAGCCCGACATTGCCCGCGTGCCCATCATGATCGACAGCTCCAAGTGGAGCGTGATCGAGGCCGGCCTGCGCTGCGTGCAGGGCAAGGGCATCGTCAACTCCATTTCCATGAAGGAAGGGGTCGAGGAGTTCAAGCGGCAGGCGCGTCTGGTGCGCCGCTATGGCGCGGCCGCCGTGGTCATGGCCTTTGACGAGAAAGGCCAGGCCGACACCTTTGCCCGCAAGACCGAGATTTGCGAGCGCGCGTATCGCGTGCTGGTCGACGAGGTGGACTTCCCGCCTGAGGACATCATCTTCGACCCCAACATCTTCGCCATCGCCACCGGTATCGAGGAGCACGACAACTACGCGGTCGACTTCATCGAGGCCACGCGCTGGATCAAACAGCACTTGCCCGGCGCCAAGGTGTCGGGCGGGGTGTCGAACGTGAGCTTCTCGTTCCGAGGCAACGACCCGGTGCGCGAGGCCATCCACACGGTGTTTCTGTACCACGCCATTCAAGCCGGCCTGGACATGGGCATCGTCAACGCGGGCATGGTGGGCGTGTACGACGACGTCGAGCCCACGCTGCGCGAACGCGTGGAAGACGTGGTGCTCAACCGCCGGCCCGATGCGGCCGAACGTCTCATCGAGATTGCCGAATCGGCCAAAGGGGCGGCGCGCGATGGTGCGCAGCAAAACGCCTGGCGCGGTACCCCCGAGGCACCGGTGCCGGTGGCGCAACGCCTGAGCCATGCGCTCGTGCACGGCATCACCGACTTCATCACCGAGGACACCGAGGAGGCCTATCAAGCGGTGCTGGCTCGCCGCGGGCGGCCCTTGCATGTGATTGAAGGCCCGTTGATGGACGGCATGAACATCGTGGGCGACCTGTTTGGTCAGGGCAAGATGTTCCTGCCGCAGGTGGTCAAGAGCGCGCGTGTGATGAAGCAGGCCGTGGCCCACCTCATCCCTTACATCGAAGAAGAAAAACGCCAGCAGGAAGCCGCGGGCGAGGCGGTGCGCAGCAAGGGCAAGATCGTGATTGCCACCGTCAAGGGCGATGTGCACGACATCGGCAAGAACATCGTGACGGTCGTCTTGCAGTGCAACAACTTTGAAGTGGTCAACATGGGGGTGATGGTGCCCTGTCACGACATCCTGGCACGCGCCAAGGTGGAGGGCGCGGACATCATTGGCCTGTCCGGGCTGATCACGCCCAGCCTGGAGGAGATGCAGGTCGTTGCCGCAGAAATGCAAAAGGACGATCACTTCCGCCTGCGCAAGATCCCGCTGCTCATTGGCGGCGCCACCACCAGCCGCGTGCACACGGCGGTGAAGATCGCGCCGCACTACGACGGCCCGGTGGTCTATGTGCCGGATGCCTCGCGCAGTGTCAGTGTGGCGCAGGGGCTGCTCTCGGACCAGGCCGCGCAATACATCGCCGATTTGCGAGCCGACTACGAACGGGTGCGCGAGCTGCATGCGCAAAAGAAGCAGACGCCGCTGGTCACGCTCGAGCAGGCGCGCACACGCGGGGCGCGGCTGGACTGGGCCGGCTACCGCGCCAAGACGCCCAAATTCATCGGCCGTCGGGTGTTTCGCAACTTTGACCTGGCCGAACTCGAGCGTTACATCGACTGGGGCCCGTTCTTTCAGACCTGGGACCTGGCGGGTCCCTACCCCGCCATCCTGAAAGACCCGGTCGTGGGATCCGAGGCGGTGCGGGTGATGAGTGACGGGCGTCGCATGCTGCGGCGCCTGATCGAGGGGCGGTGGCTGACTGCGCATGCAGTGGTGGGTCTGTACCCGGCCAACAGCGTGGGCGATGACATCGTGCTGTGGCGCGACGAGTCGCGCACCGAGGCCGTGCTGACCTGGCATGGCGTGCGCCAGCAAACCGAGAAGCCTGCCGATTCACCCAACCGGTGCCTGTCAGACTTTGTGGCCCCCGTGGGCCAGGCCGATTACGTGGGCGTGTTTGCGGTGACCGCAGGGCTGGGGGTGGACGCCAAGGCGCAAGCCTTTGTGGACGACCACGACGACTACAGCGCCATCATGCTCAAGGCCCTGGCCGATCGACTCGCCGAAGCGTTTGCCGAGTGCCTGCACGAGCGTGTGCGCAAAGACCTGTGGGGCTATGCCCCCCACGAGTCACTGGACAATGCGGCGCTGGTTGCGGAGGCCTATGAGGGCATTCGCCCCGCCCCGGGCTACCCGGCTTGTCCGGACCACAGCGTCAAGCGCGAGATGTTCGACTTGCTGCAATGTGACGACATCTCGATGGGGCTCACCGACAGCCTGGCGATGACGCCGGCCTCCAGCGTGAGTGGCTTTTACATCGGCCATCCGTCGAGCCGCTACTTCAACGTGGGGCGCATCGGCGACGACCAGGTGCAGGATCTGGCGCGACGCAAAGGCCTGGCGCTGGCGGATGTGCAGCGGTTGTTGGCGCCTAATTTGTAAGTCGCCGCGCGTGGGACTGCGCCCACCATAGCGCCGAGATGGCCACCAGTCCCAGCGCAGTCATCACCCCCAGGCCCCAACGGTAGCCCGCCTCCGCGCTCCACAGCACGCCCATCAGCCACGGCGCGGTGGCGCGGGCCAGCGCCATGGGAACACCCAGGGCGCCGTTCAGGCTGGCGTTGTGTGGGCGGCTCACATACATCGCGATGGCCGTGCCCTTGACGATGGTGATCATGCCGTTGCCCATGCCGTAGCAAGCCACGAACACCAGGGCCCACAGCGGGTCGTGGCCCCCGAGCAGCAACACCACCAGCCCGAGCACGATCAGGCAGGGAATCCAGCGGTTGGCCTGGTGCACATCCAGGCGGGCCTCAAAGAAGTACAGCAACAGCCGGCCCACCACTTGCAACACGCCAATGCTCGCCGGCACAGCGATGACCCACGCCTGCGCCATGCCCGACTCGCGCAGCAGACTCACCATGTGCGCGGGCAAGGCCGAGGTCACGCCCATGATCAACACCATGAAGGTGCCCAGCAGCAAGAAGGTGGGGCTACGCAGATGACGCTGCAGGTCCGGCGTTTCACCCCGAGCTGTCTCGGGGTGATGCGTGACCGGCGCGTGGCGCAACATCAGCGCGTGGATGGGCAGGCAGATGAGCCACTGCATCGCGGCCAGCACCCAGAGCGACTCACGCCATCCCCAGGTTTGAAACAACCACGCGATCAGCGGAATGAACACCGTACTGGCCAGCCCTCCCAAAAATGTGAGTGTGATGATGGCGCGGCGGAAGTGCTGCGGATAGCGGCGCGTGAGCACGGCGAAGGCGGGCGGGTACAAGGTGGCAGACATGCCCACGCCCAGCATCAGCCACACGGCATAAAACTGCAGCGGTGTTTGCACCAGGCTGTGCGCGGCCAGCGCCAGACCCATGAGCAGCGAGCCAGCCACCATCACCGTGCGCTCGTGCCCGCGGTCGATCCAGCGACCCACCGGGTAGGCCAGCAGCCCTTCCATCAGCAACGCCAGGCTGAAAGCCAGCGACGACTCAGCACGGCTCATGCCCAGCGCCGATTCGACGGGTTCCATCAACAGCGAGAAACCGTAAAACACGCTGCCCCAGCTCACCAGCTGCGCCACCGACAACCACAACACGAGGGGCGAGCGGTGTTCCGCGCTGCGGCCGTCGTCGTCGTGGGGTGGGTGCATGAGACCGGATTATGCGGGGACGCCCGCCGGATCGTCGCTGGTGTTGCGGTACTGCAAGGCCTCAGCGATGTGAGCCAGCGAGAGGGTGTCGGCGTTGTCCAGGTCGGCAATGGTGCGTGCGACCTTGAGCGTGCGGTGCGATTGGCGGGTGGACCAGGCCCAGCGGGTGGCGGCTTGCTGCAGGCACTGGCGTGCTTGCGGGGTGATGTCGGTGCTGGCGAGCTGCGCCGGCGTCAGTGACTGGTTGCTGCACGCCTGTCTGGCGCGGGCGCGCTCAAGTGCGGCCATACACCGCGCCTGCACCACGGCGGTGGACTCTCCCGCGGGCGTGTCCAGCACGGATTGGGCACTTTGCCACCCCACCTCCACATGCAGGTCAATGCGGTCGAGCAAGGGACCGCTCAGGCGATGCCGGTAGCGAGCCACCTGATCCGGCGTGCAGCGGCACAGCCGGTGGGTGCAGCCGCGGTAGCCACAGGGGCAGGGGTTCATGGCGGCGATCAGCTGAAAGCGCGCTGGAAACTCGGCTTGCCGCGCGGCGCGCGAGAGCGTGATGACGCCACTCTCCAGCGGCTCGCGCAAAGCCTCCAGCGCGTGGCGAGGAAACTCAGGCAGTTCATCCAGAAACAGCACACCATGATGCGCCAGGGAAATCTCGCCCGGTCGGGGCGGCGACCCCCCGCCGACCAGTGCAACGGCGGTGGCGGTGTGGTGCGGACTGCGCGTGGGGCGTTGCCCCCAGCGTTCAGGCTTCAACGGGCCCGCCAGGCTCCACAGCGCGGCGCTTTCCAAGGCTTCATGAATCTGTGGGGGCGGCAGCAAGCCGGCCAAGCGATGGGCCAGCATGGACTTGCCTGTGCCGGGCGGGCCCATCAGCAACAGGCTGTGTCCGCCCGCCGCGGCAATCTCCAGTGCGCGTCGCGCCGCGGGCTGGCCCCGGACATCGGCCAGGTCGGGCCCGTGAACCGGGGCGGGTGACCGGGTGGGCGCTGTCAGTCGACACCACGTCTCCTGGCCACTTCCATTTGCGCCCTCAGCGGGCGACGGCATGAACTGCGCTGCCACGGCATTCAAATGTGTGGCCCGGTACACCGCCAGCCCCGGGACGCGTGCGGCTTCTTCGGCACTGCCCGGGGGCAGCACCAGAGGCTCCGGGTGACCGCTTTGCTGCAGGGCCAGCGCCATGGCCAGGGCGCCCTTGACCGGGCGAACATCACCCGCCAGCGACAACTCCCCGGCCCAGCGGTAGCCCTGCAGCGCGGCGGCGTCCAGATGCCCACTGGCCGCCAGGATGCCCAGCGCGATGGGCAGATCGAACCGCCCGGAGTCCTTGGGCAGGTCGGCCGGGGCGAGGTTGACGGTGATGCGCCGGTTGGACGGAAACGGCAGGCCCGAATGCGTGATGGCGCAACGCACCCGCTCGCGCGCCTCCTTGACCTCGGTGTCAGCCAGGCCCACCAGCGTGAAACCGGGCAAGCCGTTGCCCAGGTGGACCTCCACGGTCACCGGAATCAGCTGCAGACCCAGCATGGCGCAACTGTGGATGGATGCAAACCCCATGACGCCTCCTTCTGGTGCGCGACGTGGCGCCAATGCCTGTTACCGCACCATCGCGCACCGACTTGGTGCCCAAAATCGGCTATTTTGGGAAGAATGCGGTCAAAATGGGGGAGTTCTGCTCCTGTTGGAGGTAAGTTGGCCTTGGCACGGAACCTGCAGATCACGTTCGACCCTTTTTTGTAACTGGAGTTTCATAATGAAAAAAATCCTCGCTGTTTCCGCCTCCCTGATGATGATGGCAGGTGCCGCACAAGCGCAGACCGCTGCGCCCGCTGCTGCTGCCCCCACGCCCGACTGGACGGTGGCCGGCAACGCCTCGCTCAACAGCGACTACCGTTTCCGTGGCTTCACGCAGACCAACTACGGCGCAGCCCTGCAAGGCGGCATCGACATCACCCACAGCAGCGGTTTCTACGTGGGCAACTGGAACTCCAATGTGGCGCAAGACCTGTACAACGGCGCGTCCCTGGAAATGGACTTCTACGGTGGCTTCAAGGGTGAAGTGGCCCCTGGTCTCGGTTATGACGTGGGCGCAATTTATTACTACTACCCGCAGACTGGTGTGGACCGCGCTGGAGCTTATGCCAACAAGAAAATCAACAACCAGGAACTCTATCTGGGGTTGAGCTATGGCCCTGTTTCTGCCAAGCTGTTTTATGCCACTGGGGATTATTTCAAAACGGCTTATATGGTGGGAGCTGACAAGTCCACTAAAGGTAGCACTTACCTTGACCTGAGCTACACGCAAGACATTGACGGCATCATTCTGGGTGCTCACTACGGTCTCCTGACCCTCAAGAACAACAATCAAGCGCGAATTGTCATGAGCACGGATGAAGGTGGTGCAGTAGTGCCCAAGTCCGTTGGCGATTACAAGCTGAGCATTGGTAAAGACGTTGGTTCAGGTTACATCCTGACGGGTGCCTTCGTTGGCACAACCAAAAAGGGGTTCTTCGCTACAGATTTGTCTACAGCCAAGGCCGCCGGCAAATCCAGCGTCGTGGTCTCTGTAGCCAAGACGTTCTAAAGCATCACGAGAGTTAGGAGTCCCCATGAAACTCATCACCGCCATCATCAAACCCTTCAAGCTTGACGAGGTTCGCGAAGCGCTGTCGGGTATTGGTGTCCAGGGCATCACGGTCACCGAAGTCAAAGGCTTTGGCCGTCAAAAGGGCCACACCGAGCTGTACCGCGGTGCAGAGTACGTGGTGGATTTCCTGCCCAAAGTGAAGATCGAGGCCGCTGTCGATGACGCGATGGTCGACCAGGCGATCGAAACCATCGAGGCTGCGGCCCGCACCGGCAAGATCGGCGACGGCAAGATTTTCGTCTACGACTTGCAGCAAGTGGTGCGTATCCGCACCGGCGAAACCGGGCCCGAAGCCTTGTGATCGACCTGAAGATTTGACCCCCTGACCTGAAAGGCATTGAAATGAAAAAACTGCTAGCCACTTTGTGGCTGGGCATGGCCCTTCTTTGCGGTTCAATGACTGCAATGGCACAGCCCGCCACCCCCGCCGCTGCCCCGGCAGCCACCGCCCCCGCCGCCGCAGCGCCTGCTGCAGCCACGGCAGCCGCTCCCGCGGCCGCTGCTGAAGCCGCTGCACCTGCGCCGGTGCCCAATAAGGGCGACACCGCCTGGATGATCGTCGCCACCGTGTTGGTGATCCTGATGACCATCCCGGGTCTGGCCCTGTTCTACGGCGGCCTGGTCCGCAGCAAGAACATGCTGTCGGTGCTGATGCAGGTCTTTGTGGTCACCTCGATGATCTATGTGCTGTGGGTCCTCTATGGCTACAGCGCAGCGTTCACCGCGGGCAACCCGTTCATCGGTTCACTCGACAAGCTGTTCTTCAAGGGCATCACCCCGGACAGCATTGCCGCCACCTTCAGCAAGGGTGTGGTGATTCCCGAGTACATCTTCGCCGCCTTCCAGGCCACCTTCGCGGCCATCACCGCGTGCCTGATCGTGGGCGCCTTCGCCGAACGTGTGCGCTTCTCGGCCGTGCTGCTGTTCTGTGCCCTGTGGTTCACCTTCAGCTACCTGCCGATCGCCCACATGGTGTGGTACTGGGACGGCCCGGATGCCATCACCGACGCTGAAACGCTCGACAAGGTCACCGCTGCCGCGGGCTGGCTGTGGGCCAAGGGCGCGCTCGACTTCGCCGGTGGCACCGTGGTGCACATCAACGCCGCCGTGGCCGGTCTGGTGGGCTCTTATGTGGTGGGCAAGCGCATCGGCTTCGGTCGCGAGTCCATGGCTCCGCACAACCTCACGCTGACCATGGTGGGTGCCGCCATGCTGTGGGTGGGCTGGTTCGGCTTCAACGCCGGCTCCAACCTGGAAGCCAACGGCGTCACGGCGCTGGCCTTCATCAACACGCTGGTGGCCACGGCCATGGCCACGCTCGCCTGGATTGCCGGTGAAGCGCTGACCAAGGGCAAAGCCTCCATGCTGGGTGCAGCCTCCGGTGCGGTGTCGGGCCTGGTGGCCATCACCCCGGCGTGCGGTTTCGTGGGCCCCATGGGCGCCATCGTGATCGGCCTGGCGGCTGGCCTGCTGTGCCTGTGGGGTGTGTCTGGCCTCAAGCGTCTGCTGGGCGCTGACGACTCACTCGACGTCTTCGGCGTGCACGGCGTGGGCGGCATTTTGGGCGCCTTGCTGACGGGTGTGTTTGCCGCGCCTTCCCTGGGCGGCACCGGTGTGTTCGACTACGTGACCAATGCCGTGAACCCCGAGTACTCCATCGCCGGACAGGTCTGGATTCAGTTCCAGGCGGTCATCACCACCATCGTGTGGTCGGCCGTGGTGTCTTTCATTGCCTACAAGGTCGTGGACCTGGTCCTGGGTCTGCGTGTCAGCGAGGAAGACGAGCGCATGGGTCTGGACATCAGCTCCCACGGCGAGTCGGCCTACAACCGTTGATCCGGTTCTGACACCACTCAGGTCAATTTTTACGGATTGTTTTCTCCTTGGATTGAGACCCGCAGGCCCAGGCCTCGCGGGTCTTTTTTTTGCGAATCCTGGGGTGATCGGTGCGCTGGTACGACGGGCGATGCGTTGGGTGACCGGTGTGCTGTCACACGACATGACACACCGGGTGACACACCCATCGCGGGATTCACCGAGAATGCAGACTCCACACCACAGGAGGCCCCATGACCGCACTCGAGTTGCACAGCACGAACTTGCGTTGTGCGCTTCGCCCCGACCTGGGCGGTTGCCTGGCGGGCTTGTGGCTGGGTGACGAGCCGGTGCTGCGCTCAACCGAGCCGCAGGACTTGAAAGCGGCCCGCCAATCCGGGTGCTTTCCGCTGGTGCCCTTTTCCAATCGCATTGCCCAGGCGCAATTGCAGTGGCACGGCACCAGCCACCCGCTGGTGCGCAACAACGGTGATGAGCCGCACGCCATCCACGGCGTGGGCTGGCAACGGGTGTGGCAGGTGCTGGAGCACAACGAATCCTCGGCATTTTTGTCCTACGAGCATCGCGCCGACAGCGGCTGGCCGTTTGCCTTCGACGCGTCCCAGATGATTCAGTTGCATCCCAATCGCCTGACGCTCACGCTGTCCTTCACCAACCAGGCGCATGGGGCTGCGCCGGTGGGGCTGGGATGGCACCCTTACTTTGTCAAGCGCGCCCACAGCCAGCTGAGTTTTCAGGCCAGCGGTCGCTGGGAAATGGGGCCGGACAAACTACCCACGCACCGCACCGCGATCACGGGGCTCTCGGCCGATTGCGACACGCTGGATGTCGACCACTGCTTTGACGGCTGGCATGGCGCGCTGACTTTGCGCGACGCGGTCATGCAGGTGCGCATCGAGTCGGGCATGAGCCGGCTGGTGGTGTTCACCCATCCGACGCGCGACACGGTGGCCATCGAGCCAGTGAGCCATGTCAACAACGCCTTGCATCTGGTGCGCGATGGCGCGATGGATGCGCAGTCGCTGGGGCTTGCCGTCCTGCCCCCCGGCGAGTCCATGAGCGCGACCATGGACATCATGGTGGAGCCTGCGCGCTAAGCCACTAGTTGGGTTGAGTCTCGACCCTTGAGCCTTTAGCCCTTAGCCCTTAGCCCTGAGTCGTGAGCACCTGGCCATCGGTGAGCGACATAACGCACGAGGCGTGCTCACACCCTAGCGCAAGCCCATCATCGTGTTGAACAACACTGTGGCCTTGGGCACCACGGTTTCCAGGCGCACATATTCGTTCGGGGTGTGAAATCCCCCGCCCGCAGGACCCACCGCACACACCACGTCGCAGCCACAGGCAGCCGCAATGCCCGAGTCCGAGCAGCCGCCGGTGATTTCGCCCTGCACCATCACGCCTTGCGCGAGCGATGTGGCCAGGTAGCGCTCGGCCAGTGCCTTTGAACCTTCACTTTGTACGAATGGCTTGAATTCACCGCGAATCGTCCAGGTGGCGGTTTCGCCCATCACGCTGGTGGTGCATATGCGGGCAATCTCGGTCAGACATCGCTCGCGCTGCTCCAGCGTGCGAATGCGCAAGTCAACGCCCGCCTTGGCATGCGGGGCCACCGTGTTGACGGACTGGCCACCTTCGATCAGGCCGACGTTGAGGGTGATGCCTTCATCACGGTCGATCAGCTGTTCCAGCGCGCCCATCTTTTTGCCCAGGGCCGAGATGGCGCTGATGCCGTCATAGAAATTGCCGCCCGCATGCGCGGCCTTGCCTTGGACATCGATCTCGAAAAACACACCGCCCTTGCGACCGATCACCACATTGCCGTTGGGCCGCCCCGGCTCGGCATTGAAGACGTAGTGGTGCTCGCGGCACATGGCCTCGATCACTCCGCTGCTGGTGAGCGAGCCGATTTCCTCGTCGCAGGTGAACAGGCCACTGAGTTGCAGGTCGCGGCGACCCAGGCGGTGCCAGGCGCGCAGCAGGTAGGCGTTCATCAGCACGCCGGCCTTCATGTCGGCCACGCCAGGACCGTGCGCCGTGGTGCCCTCCACCCGGAAAGGTCGACGCGCGGCCTCGCCGGCGGGAAACACGGTGTCGCAGTGACCCAGCATCAGCACGGCCTGGTCGCGCGGCTGGCCCGGGTTGACCGTGCCGGACACGCAAGTGAGCAAGTCACCGGTGTGGTGGCGTTGCACCGCGATGCCATCGGCGGCCAAAAAGTCGGCCACCCAGTCCAGCACCCGGGCCACGCCCTCGCGCTGGTAGCTGCCTGAATCCAGGTTGACCAGGGTTTCCAGGTGGCCCACATAGTCGTTGAACTGGTTGTCAAACCACGGCTGAAATTCGGTCTGGGTCATGGGGCGGGAGTCCTGGCAAGCGGCCACAAAAAATCCCAGCGAGCACTGGGCTGGCTGGGATTATGGCGAAAGCGCGCGCTGGCGTGGGGTCAGAACGGAATGTCGTCGTCCATGTCGTCAAAGCCGGTCTTGCCTTGCGGGGCGCGGGCCGGCGCCTGGGAGGGCGCCGCCGCGCGTGGGGCGGCTGCGCGGGGAGCCGGCGCACCGCCTTCGTCACCGCCGCCCATGCCGCCGCCGTCACGACCGCCGAGCAGTTGCAGTTCGGTGGCGATGATGTCGACGGTGTTCTTCTCGACGCCCGCCTGGTCGGTGTATTTGCCGTACTTGATGCGGCCTTCCACATACAGCGGACGCCCCTTCTTGACGTATTCGCCGGCGATTTCGGCCAGGCGGTCATAGAAGGTGACGCGATGCCACTGGGTGTCTTCGACCATTTCACCGCTGGTGCGGTCCTTGCGGCGGCTCGAGGTGGCGATGCTCACATTGGCCACAGCCTGGCCGGAGGGCAAATAGCGCACCTCGGGGTCGCGCCCGCAGTTGCCCAGCAGAATGACTTTGTTGACGGATGCCATGATGTTCCTCTCAAGAAGTTGTCGATTATGGGGCCAGTTGCAGCCCGTTTGCGCTCTGCCGCACCGGTCGCCGAGTGATGGATTAACGCCCTGAAGTTTCGGGGGTGACGGTTGCGTCATCCGGCATGCGGTGGCTGCTTGCCTCCTGCCCGGCCGGCACAAAACGCATGCCCCAGGCCAGCACCAGCCACAGCGCCATCAACGCGGCGCACCCCAGAAACAGGCCCTGGCTGCCCAGCTGTTTGGCTACCCAGCCGCCGGCCGCACCACCGGCAAAAATACCCAGCGATTGCAGGGTGTTGTAGACCCCGAGCGCCGCCCCGCGCGCCGAGGGCGGGGCCAACCGCGAAGCCTGGCTTGGCTGGCTGGCCTCCAGCACATTGAAGCCACAAAAAAACAGGAACAGCAGCACGCCCAGTGACCACACATCGGGCTGCCGGCTCGACACGTATAGCAAGCCCAGTTGCACACACAGCACCATGGCAATGCAGGCCAGAAACAGCGGTCGCAGCCACCCCTTGCGCTCCATGCGGAACAGGGACAGGCCCATGAACACAAACGAGAGCAGCACCACCGGCAGGTACAGCCAGCTGTGCTGCCCGGTGGCCAGCCCGGCTTGCACCAGCAAGGCGGGTACGGCCACCCAGGTGGCGATTTGCACCGCGTAGAGGATGAACACGCCGGCGTCGAGGCGCAACAACTCCGGGGAGGTCAGAATGCGCCAGGTCGAACGTGCATCCTGCCGGGTCGTGGGTGCTTCAGGCCGGTATGTCTCAGCGGGCGTCCACGCCAGCACCACCGCCACACCGCCCAGGGCCAGACCGAACGTGACCCAGAAAATGGCCGGCAACCCGCCCCACGAGGACAGCAACGGCCCGATCACCAGCGACAGCGCAAACATGAGCCCGATGCTGCCGCCGATGAGCGCCATGCCCTTGGTGCGCACCGCGTCGCGCGTCTGGTCAGCCAGCAGGGCCGTGACCGCGGCAGAAATCGCACCGCCTCCTTGCAAGGCCCGGCCCCAGGCCAGGCCGGTCACGCTGCTGGCCAGGGCGGCGATCACACTGCCCAGGGCAAACAGCAACAAACCCAGCACGATCACGCGCTTGCGGCCCCAGCGGTCGGCGGCCAGGCCGAAGGGGATTTGCAAGCAGGCCTGCACCAGGCCATACAGGCCCATGGCCAGGCCGACCCGGGAGGCGTCGGCCCCACCCTCGTAGTGACGGGCCTCGATCATGAAGACCGGCAACACCATGAAGAGCCCCAGCATGCGCAGGGCGTAAATCATGGCGAGCGACACACTGGCGCGGCGCTCAAGCGGGGTCATCTGGGTGGGGGAAGCGGCAGACACGGCGAAGGGGACAAAACGAGCCCCTATTGTCGCCCAAGGCGAGGTGTGCCCGGTGGGGCGGTCTGACCCGCAGGTCGCGCACGGGTTGTGCGCGGGGGTGCGCGGTGGCTGGAGCGGTGGGCTGTACGCCGGTGAGCCGTGTTGGCTATCATGTCAGGTTGCTTGTGACTCGCCCAACGCTGTGAACGACTCTTCCGACGGCACGTATCTCGCCCAGACGCATGGCTGTATCAGCGTGAGGGGGGCGCGCACCCACAACCTCAAGAACATCGACCTGGACATCCCCCGGCATCGCCTGGTGGTGGTCACCGGGCTGTCCGGGTCGGGCAAATCGAGCCTGGCGTTTGACACCCTCTACGCCGAGGGGCAGCGGCGTTACGTGGAAAGCCTCTCGGCCTATGCGCGCCAGTTCCTGCAACTGATGGACAAGCCCGATGTGGACATGATCGAGGGCCTGTCGCCGGCGATTTCCATCGAGCAAAAGGCCAGCAGCCACAACCCGCGTTCGACCGTGGGCACCATCACCGAGATCCACGACTACCTGCGACTGCTGCTGGCGCGCGCCGGCACGCCCTACTGCCCCGAGCACCACCGACCCTTGCAGGCGCAAAGTGTGGCGCAAATGGTCGATGCGGTGCTGGCCCTGCCCGCAGACACCCGTGTGATCGTCATGGCGCCCCTGGCGCGCGACCGCAAGGGCGAGTTCAGCGAGCAACTGGCCGCCTTGCAGGCGCGCGGCTTTGTGCGCTTTCGCATCGGCGGGCAGATGGTCGAAGCGCAGGACCTGCCCGACCTCAAGCGCCAGGACAAGCACGACCTGGATGTCGTGATCGATCGCCTCAAGGTGAGGCCCGAGGCCCAGCAGCGGCTGGCCGAAAGCCTGGAAACCGCCATGCAACTGGCGGACGGCCGGGCACTCGTGATCGAGATGGACTCGGGCGTCGAACATCTTTTCAACGCGCGCTTTGCCTGTCCGCTGTGCAGTTACACCATTGCAGAACTCGAACCGCGCCTCTTTTCCTTCAACTCGCCCCAAGGCGCATGCCCGTCCTGTGATGGGTTGGGGCACCAGGAAGTGTTCGACCCCGCGCGCGTGGTGGCCTTTCCCACGCTCAGTCTGGCCAGTGGTGCCATCAAGGGGTGGGACCGACGCAATGCCTATTACTTTGGCTTGCTCGAGGGCGTGGCCAGGCACTATGCGGTTGACCTGGAGACGCCGTTTGAGGAGTTGCCGGCAAAGGTGCGCGACGTGATCCTGCACGGCTCGGGCGAGGAAACCATCAAGTTCAGCTATCCGTCGCCGGGCGGAGGGGCTCGCAAGCTCAGCCGCAAGCACTCGTTTGAAGGCATCCTGCCCAACATGACGCGGCGGTACCGGGAAACCGACTCGGTGATGGTGCGCGAAGAACTGGCCCGTTTCCGCAGCACGCAGCAGTGCACCGAATGCGGCGGCGCGCGCCTGCGGCGCGAAGCGCGCCATGTCCGGTTGGGTGAAGGCGCCTCGGCGCTCGGGCTGCACGAGATCAGCCAGCTCACCTTGCGCGAGGGGTGGGACTACTTCAAGGGCTTGCGCCTGCAAGGGGCCAAGGCCGACATCGCCGCCCGCGTGGTGCAGGAAGTGTCGGCGCGGTTGAAGTTTCTCAACGACGTGGGCCTGAACTACCTGACGCTGGCGCGCAGCGCTGACACCTTGTCGGGCGGTGAAGCCCAGCGCATCCGCCTGGCCTCGCAAATCGGCTCGGGACTCACGGGCGTGATGTACGTGCTGGACGAACCCAGCATCGGCTTGCATCAACGGGACAACGAACGCTTGATTGGCACCTTGCGCCACCTGCGCGACATCGGCAACAGCGTGATCGTGGTCGAACATGACGAGGACATGATCCGGGCTGCCGACCACTGCATCGACATGGGACCCGGCGCCGGCGTGCATGGCGGACGGGTGCTGGCGCAAGGCACGCCCGAACAACTCGAACAGCACCCCGACTCCCTCACCGGACAGTACCTGGCCGGACTGAAGGTCATCACAGGGCCCGCCAAACGGCGCGCCTGGTTGCCACTCGAGGGTGCGCCGGTCCCTGTTGCCAACGCCTTCACGGCGCGCGCCGGCCAGGCTGGTGTGATGGTGCATGACCCGGTGCTCGGCCCCGACCCTGCGCGTTTTCAATGCCTGCAGGTGCGCGGCGCGTCGGGCCACAACCTGCAACAGGTGAATGCGAGTTTTCCGCTGGGCCTCATGACCTGTGTGACCGGCGTGTCAGGCTCGGGCAAATCCACGCTGGTGAATGACACCTTGTACACAGCGGCCGCGCGGCATATCCACCGCGCGCACGATGAGCCCGCCCCCCACGAAGAAATGCTGGGACTCGAGCAGATCGACAAAGTCATCAACGTCGACCAGTCGCCGATTGGACGCACGCCCCGCAGCAATCCCGCCACCTATACCGGTGTGTTCACGCCCATTCGTGAACTCCTGGCCGAAGTGCCCATGGCCCGTGAACGCGGCTACGGCCCGGGCCGTTTCTCGTTCAACGTGGCGGGCGGCCGTTGCGAAGCGTGTCAGGGCGACGGCATGGTGCGGGTGGAGATGCACTTTTTGCCCGATGTGTACGTGCCCTGCGATGTGTGCCACGGCCAACGCTACAACCGCGAAACCCTCGAGGTGCAGTACAAGGGACGCAACATCGCGCAGATGCTCGAGCTCACGGTCGAGGCGGCACTCGAATTTTTCAGTGCAGTGCCCGCCATTGCCCGCAAACTGCAAACGCTTATGGACGTGGGGCTGAGTTACCTCAAGCTCGGACAGGCAGCCACCACCCTGTCTGGCGGCGAAGCCCAGCGCGTGAAACTCGCCCTCGAACTCTCCAAGCGCGACACCGGGCGCACGCTCTACATCCTGGACGAACCCACCACCGGGCTGCACTTTGCCGACATTGACCTCTTGCTCAAGGTGCTGCACCAGCTGTGCGAGGCGGGCAACACCGTGGTCATCATCGAGCACAACCTGGATGTCATCAAGACAGCGGACTGGGTGATCGACATGGGCCCCGAGGGGGGTGCGGGTGGCGGACGCGTGCTCGGTGTCGGCACGCCCGAGCAGATCGCTTCGTTAGCGCACAGCCACACCGGCCGTTATCTGGCGAAACTGCTGTAACGGCGCAAGCATTGCCCTGACGAAGCGATCAGGGCGTATCCACATCTAGGCGGTAGCGCGCCGACCCATGGCTGCTTACCGCGACAGCCCGGCAGAGCCGGAAGGCGTCAAGCCTTGGCGCGCTCCAGGGTCTCGCGTGTCTGCTCCGCCACACGTCGCGCCGCCTGCGCAAAATCCTCGCCGCCCGAGGCATACAACACCGCCCGCGACGAGTTCACGATGATGGGCCCCGTGGTGACGCCCGCGGCATCCTGCCGCCAGCCCGCCTTGACGGTGGCCACCGCGTCGCCGCCCTGCGCGCCGACACCGGGAATCAACAATGGCAAGGTCGGTGCCAACTCGCGCACCCGCTCGATTTCAGCCGGGTAGGTGGCGCCCACCACCAGCCCCAGTTGCCCATTTAGGTTCCAGGGCCCTTGCGCCAGGTGGGCCACATGCTCGTACACACGGGGTTGGCCCTCGACGCTGGCCAGACGCTGGTTTTGCAGGTCGTCCCCGCCCGGGTTGGAGGTGCGGCACAACAAAAACGCGCCCTTGCCCGCGTACTTCAGATAGGGCGCGACCGAGTCCCAGCCCATGAAGGGGGAGAGCGTGACCGCGTCGGCGTTGTAACGCTCGAAAGCCTCGCGGGCGTACTGCTCGGCCGTGGAGCCGATGTCGCCCCGTTTGGCGTCCAGAATGACGGGCACGTGTGGCGCCTGACGGTGCATGTGCTCCATCAATCGCTCGAGCTGGTCCTCGGCGCGGTAGGCAGCAAAGTAGGCGATCTGGGGCTTGAACGCGATGACCAGATCGGCCGTGGCATCCACGATGCGGGCGCAGAAATCAAAGATCTTTGATGCATCGCCTCGCCAGGCGCCTGGAAACCTGGCGGGCTCGGGGTCCAGGCCCACGCACAGCATCGATTGGTTGCGCGTGCCGGCCTCGCGCAGCTGGTCCAGGAATGTCATGCCAGGATTGTAGGTGGCCGACCCGGGGCGATCAGCCCGCCAGGCCTGTCAGACCCGGGTCACTCGCGCGCCAGGCAGGTGTGCCCACCTCCCGCTAAGATGCCGCGATGGCAACCTTGACTCGTCAGCAACTGGTCTTGCTCGTGATCCTCACCTTGATCTGGGGGTTGAACTGGCCGGTGATGAAACTGGGCATCACCGGCTTTCCGCCGCTGGCGTTTCGCTGCATTTGCATGGCCGGTGGCCTGCCCTTGCTGGCCTTGTTGCTGTGGCAGCGGCGCGTGCCATTTCATGTGCCACGCAAAGACTGGGGCGAGTTGTTTCGCATCTCGTTTTTCAGCATGGTGGTCTGGAATATTCTGATCATCATGGCCTTGCAAAACCTCTCCAGCGGACGCGCGGCCATCCTGGGGTACACCATGCCGATCTTCGCGGCCTTGATCGGCTGGTGGCTGTATCGCCAGCCGCTCACCCCCCGCACCTGGTTGGGCGTGCTGGCGGCAGGGTTGGCGATCGTGCTGCTGCTGTGGCATGAAATGAGTGCGCTGAGTGGCAAGCCGTTGGCGGTGCTGATGGCCTTGGCGTCGGCCCTGGCCTGGGCCCACGGCACGTTGCTGATGCGGCGCACCACGCTCACGGTCTCCACCCTCACCATCACCTTCTGGATGATTGCCATCACCCTGGCGTTCGGCTTGCCGCTGTCCTTCCTGCTCGAATACGAGCGCTGGGCCTGGCCCACCCCGGTGCAATGGGGCTCCATTGCTTACAACGCCACCCTGGTGTTTGTGTTTTCACAGGCCATCTGGCTCACGCTGGCGCGGCACCTGCCGCCCATGGCGTCGAGCCTGAGCGTGATGTTCATCCCGGTCATCGGGGTGTTCAGCGGTGCCTGGTGGCTCAGTGAAGTCCTGCACTGGCAGGACTGGACGGCGGTGTGCCTGATCGTGGGTTCGATCGCCTCAGCCCTGTGGCCGGTTCGCCGTGCTGAGGGCCAGGCATAAGTCGGCCCAGGCCTTGCGTTTGTCGACCAGGTTGCGCAGCAAATAGGCCGGGTGGTAGGTGACCACCACCGGCACGCCTTCATACGCATACACCTGCCCGCGCAGACGCCCGAGCGGTTGCGACTCGATGTCCGCCACGCTGTCGCGCAACAATGACTGCACCGCAAACCGGCCCATCGCGACGATGATGCGCGGGCGCAGCAAGGCCACTTGCCGACGCAGATACGGCTCGCAGCGCGCCACCTCCTCCGGCTGCGGGTTGCGGTTGCCCGGCGGGCGGCACTTGAGCACATTGGCGATGTACACACGACCGCCCGGCGCCTGCGCCGCATGGCGCTCCAGGCCCACGGCCTTGAGCATGTTGTCCAGCAGTTGACCGGCCTGACCGACGAACGGCTGGCCTTGCAGGTCCTCGTTTTCGCCGGGGGCTTCGCCCACGATCATCCAGTCCACCTGCGGCGCCTCGCCGGGTGAGGGCGCTGGCGCGCCGGTGCCAAACACGGTATTGCGCCGCTGTTGGCACAAGTTGCAGGCCTGGCAGCCGGCCACCGCTTCTTGCAGTGCGGGCCAGCTCAGGGCGGCGACGGGGCCCGTCAGGGGGCGCGGGGCGGGGGCCGAGACGGCGGGGGCCCTGTCCGCCGCTGAAGCGGGGTCCGCGGTCGGCACGCGGGCCGCAGGAGCCCGCCCTTGGCCCGGCGTGGGTTGGCCCGCATGCGCCAGGGACGTGTGCAACCCGGTGACGGTCTTCACAGGGTCGGCATGCGCCGGTGCATCCACCGGAACGGCCTCGGTGGCGGACACGGCTGCTGCTGGCAGGAGCACGCCCATTTCGGCCAGCATGGCGCGCCGGCGCTGATCGATCTGCAGGCTCATGCCGCGTCCTCCGGGTCGTGTCGGGGCGCGCGCAGCAACAGGCTCATGACCACGGCGTCCTCGCGCCGAACGGGGGTCAGGGGGTAATAGTTCTTGCGCTCGCCCACGCGTTTGAAGCCGAAGTGTTGGTACACCTGTTGCGCGTGCGTGTTGCTGGCGCGCACCTCCAGCCACAGCCATTGCGCCTGGCGCTGGCGCGACCATTCGCACAAGGCCTTGAGCAGCCGGGTGCCCAGACCACGCCCTTGCCAGGCCGGGGCGACGGTGATGTTGAGGAGATGCACCTCGTCCACGCCCTCCATGGCCACCCAGTAGCCGGCCACACGCTCCTGCACCTGGTCTTGCACCAACAGCACCTCGAGGTGGTAGCCGGCAGCCACAGAGTCCCTGAAATTACCAGGCGTCCACGGATGTGAGTACGAGCTTTTTTCGATGGCCATGACATCCTGGAACCAGGTGTCGGACCAGGGGGCGTGTCGCACGGCCAGGGCGGTGGTGGTGCTCATGAGGCGGTCGCCTGCCGGTGGTTGGGCGTGGGCGCAGGCACGGACGGCACCATTGGTGACTTCAGCGCATGGCGTTCCGCCGTGGTCAACGCCACCTTGTCACGCAAATACAGCGGTAGCAAGTCCTGTGCGGCGATGGCCTCGCCGCGTGCCAGGGCAGCCGGCGCGAGTTGCAGCAACGCCTGGGCATCGGGCAGGCACGCCAAGGAGCGACGGGCCAGGCCTTGCGGGCTGCGCAGGACGCCCGGGGCAGGGTCGAGCAGCACAAAGGCGTTGCCAGCCAACCAGACGGCGGGGTCGTGTTGCCAGGCTGCAGGCAGTGTCAGGTCGCCGGGGTCGTACAGGCCAGGTGGCATGACGGTGAGCCATTCGTCGCAGCGGTGGTCCTCCGTTTCCCGGAATTCGTAGGCGGCGGCATACACCTGTTGCATGCGGGCATCCAGCACCGCCAGCACCCGCCGCGCCCCTGGGTCTTGTTCGCGCACGGGCGGTGCCAGGGCCAGCAAGGTGTCCAGCCCCAGCACAGGGCGGGAGGCCCCGTAGGCCAGGCCCTGCACCACGGCACAGGCCGTGCGCAAGCCGGTGAAAGACCCCGGTCCCCGGCCCACGACCAGCGCGTCCAGCTCGGACATCCGCAGCGACGCTTGGGCCAGCAACTCGAGCACCCCCGGAATCAGGTGGGCAGACGCCTGGGCGCCCCCGGCGCCCCGATGGCACCACACCCGATCGCCGGACTGGACGGCGATCGAGAGCTGTTCGGTGCTGGTGTCGAGGGCTAGCAGCTTCATGCAGGGGGTGGGCAGGATCGAGGGTGCGTCGGTGCGTAAGGCATCGGTCTTGACGATTATCGCGGCAGGCCGCGTGGTCCTGCGGGTGGGGGGAGATGCGGCCACGAAACCGCAATGCTTGAGCGCGTCACGGGCTTGGGCTTCAGGCTTCAAAACGCCGGCCGGATAATGGATTGCATGGACCCACTGATGTCGTTGATGCCGCCCAATCCCCTGACGTCCCTGCCCGCCATGGCTTTGAGGGCAACCATGGCGTCAATGACCCGTTCTTGCCGATGGCCCCGGCTTCGTCAATGCCGGGCCATTCTGGGTTGTGCCGCCGTGGTGGTCGCGATGCCGCTGCACGCCCTCGCGGCGGGCGGATTGCCGGCGACCGTTGAAGCCGCCTTGCAGCGCGCCCAGGTACCGCGGGAAGCGCTGAGCGTGGTGGTGCTGCCCGCAGCCGCCCAGGCCAAGGGCGCCCCCCTGATCAGCCACCGTGCGCAGGTGCCGGTCAACCCGGCCTCGCTGATGAAACTGGTGACGACTACCGTGGCACTGGACCAGTTAGGCCCGGCCTTCACCTGGAGCACGCCGGTGTATGTGGACGGCGTGGTTCGTGAGGGGGTGTTGCAGGGGCATGTGTACCTGCGCGGCCAGGGTGACCCGCGACTGGGGGTCGAGCGTTTGTGGCTGTTGTTGCGCCGGTTGCAAGGTTTGGGGATTCAGCGCATCGAAGGCGACATCGTGCTGGACCGCAGTGCCTTCGAGGTGCCCGCACGTGACCCCGGGGGCTTCGATGGCGAACCCCTGCGGCCGTACAACGCCAGCCCGGACGCCTTGCTGATCAACTTCAAGTCGGTGCTGATGCACTTCGTGCCGGACCGCGCGGCCCAGGTGGCCCGGGTCCATGTCGAGCCCCCGCTGGCTGGCGTGCAATTCCCGGCCAGCGTGCCCTTGAGTGCGGGCGAGTGCCTGGACTACCGGGCAGGGCTGCGGCTGGATTGGCAAGACCCCGTGCGGCCCCGTTTGGCCGGGAGCTATCCCGCCAGTTGCGGCGAACGGCTGTGGCCACTGGCCCACCCCGACCCCGCGCGATTTGCGGCGCGCGCCATCGAGGGAATGTGGCAACAACTCGGCGGTCAGTTGCGTGGCAGTGTGCGCGACGGTCAGGTGCCCGCAGGCCTGCGGCCCGCCTTCTCAGTGGAATCGCCCCCCCTGGCCGAGGTGGTGCGCGACATCAACAAATTCAGCAACAACGTGATGGCGCAGCAACTGTTCCTCACCCTCAGCTGGCAACCCCAGGGGCTGGGGCGTTTCGAGGCCTCTCGTGACCTGGTGACGCGCTGGTGGCGCAGCCGCATCGGCGCCGAGGACCTGGTGCTGGACAACGGCTCGGGGCTGAGCCGGCAAGAGCGCATCACGGCCACGGGCCTGGCCCGCTTGCTGACGCACGCCTGGGCGTCCCCTTACGCCAGCGAGTTGATGTCCTCGTTGCCCCTGGCGGGCCAGGACGGCACCTTGCGCCGTCAGGCCTCAACAGCCGTGGCGCACCTCAAGACAGGCAGCTTGCGCGACGTGGTGGGCGTGGCCGGCTTTGTGGACAACGCGCGCGGCGAACGCTGGGTGGTGGTGGCCATCGTCAACCACGCCCAGGCTCAAGCTGCCCGGGGGGCGCTTGAGGCGGTGGTGGAGTGGGTGGGGGGGCGGCCGTGAGGGGATGGCCGAACGAGAAAGCGAATTTAGAAACCGACGCCACTGCGCATGCGGTTGTAAAGCGTGGACCCCATGTAGCGGTGGATGAGCGGGGTCGGCATGATACTGCCTGCGTAGAAGTAGTTGGTCGTGGCGTACTTGGTCGTTGCCAAGGCGGTGCTGGTGTAAGAAGTAGTCGTTAAGGCCAGAACCGCATTGGTCGGGTCGCTCAGGTTGGGGTTGAGGAATGAGTTTGGATTCTTTCCAAGCCCCGTTCGATTGCCCAAAAGCAGGTCTGCCTGGAGGTCAGCCTCCCGGACCGAGCAGACTTGGTTCCTGGGGGTTGCCGCTTCATCGCAGACCGGCACAGTCAAGTTGACGTTGAGAGTGGTCAGATTGATGTTGAGTAACAAGTTGGTTGCATCAAACAACCACACACCACCACTTCGCGGGTAAGTGGACGCGTTGCGTTTGAGGCCGTAGGTGAATTGCTCAGTGAGCTGGCTGATGACGGCGTCCACCGATGGGTTCAAGGCCGAGCCCACTTTCGCTTGTTGTGCGTAAGGACTGTTGCTGATGTCGATGGGATTGACCAGGACGATCCGCTTGAATGTCCCGTTCTGGTAAAGCTGATTGGCGTAATCCATATACGCTTGACCGCGCGCGAAGGCTGTGTTTTTGAGGGTTGCCACGCTACCCGCACCCGTGCCATTGCCAGCCAAATAGGATTCGGCAAGTTCGAGTATGTCGCCCAGGCCTACGCTCATCACCAACAGGTCGTCAGCACGAGGACTGAAGCCAGAGAGCTGAGCTTGAATATCGGCCAGCTTGGCGTCGGAAGGCGCCGAAGCATCGCCGTGACGAGACACCACCGGGGCTGCCGTCCTCAGCATGATGATGTTCGCCGTGGTGTTGGCGCTGTTGCCCAATGTGGGCGACATATAACCACCAGCGAACTGCTTCAGCCAATGGTCGTAGAGGCCATTCGTGTTGGGGTTGTCCTCGATAACCGTCAACCGGTTGGCATAGGCTGACAAAGCCGGCACGGGCAAGGAGACAACCGGGCTGGCGTCTAGATAGCTCAGTGCATCCCCCGCCGAAACAATCCGCGTCGGGATGAACTCATCGTACTTCTTGCTGGATCCGCAACTGACCAACAAGGTCGAGAGCAACAAGGTGGCCAGGGTTTTGAGGCCAAGGCCTGTCGTCCAGGACCGGGTGGGTTTCATCATTGAGGTTCTCCAGCGCATCCAGCTAGTTTAACGTTCTACGCGAGGCTGGGGCGACGACGACGCATGGCGTGCGGTGGGGGCCTGGGTGGCTCAGGCGGCCGCCCGGGTCAAGCGGTCACGCACGCCGTCCCAGTCGGCACGGCTCGGGGGGGTCTCCACCAGGATGTCGCTCACCCCCAGTTGGTCGAACGCTCTCAACTCGGCAAACAGCCTGTGGGCGCAATCGGCCGGACTTTGGGGCATGGCGCGCAGCACGACCCCGTGAGGCACGCGCAAGGCCGTGCGGGCCCACACGCCGCATGGGGAGCGGCTGGGTGGCAGTGCCGCTTCTGGCGCCAGAGTGTCCAGCCGGGCTTGCAAAGCCATGTGTGACAGCAGGTGCACGCGCGCCCTGGGCGCGTAATGCGACTCCAGGGTGCCCGAGGCCCGGGGGGCGACTGCCGGCGAGGGGTAGAGCTGCGCAAAGGCCTGGGGTGTGAGCACGGGCTCTCCTGCCGCCTTTGACATGGACTCGAGCGACAACATGCCCGGTCGCAACAACACGGGCTGTCCGCGTGTGCAGTCGATGATGGTGGACTCAATGCCCACGTCGCAAGGACCGCCATCGAGCACCAGCAACTCGCTGCCCAATTCATCTTGCACGTGTGCCGCGGTGGTGGGGCTCACCCGGCCAAAGCGATTGGCACTGGGCGCCGAGATACCGTGCACGCCCAGGGCCTGGGCAGCCCGCATCACCGCCTGGGCGACCGGGTGGCTGGGGCAGCGCAGGCCGATGGAGCCTTGTCTTCCGGCCGAGGCCTCGGCCACGCCCGCTCGACGCGGCAGGATCAAGGTCAGCGGGCCAGGCCAGTGGGCGGCCATGAGCCGCTGGGCCACGGGAGGGATGGGGTCTGCGTAGCGCTCGGCCTGCGAGGCATCGGCCACATGGACGATCAACGGATGGTCGCTGGGGCGGCCTTTGGCGGCGAACACCCGGCCCACGGCCAATGGGTTGTCGGCATCCGCCCCCAATCCGTACACGGTCTCGGTGGGCAGACCCACGAGCTCGCCCCGGGCCAGCGCCTGGGCAGCGGCTTGAATGGCAGCAGGGTCGGAGCCAGGCAGGATCATGGCTGGGTCAGCAAGGACGTGTTGATCAAACCAAAACCTACAGTACGGCTCAAATGCACCGCTGAAAGTTTCAAGTGAAATCGTGGGTCAGTGCGTGTGCTCAAAACGCCGCCATCCCCAGCAGCGCCGCGGCTTGCAAGGCGGTGTGCCGAACCTGGACCGCATCAGCGCCAGTGAAGGTGAGGTGCCCCATCTTGCGACCGGCTCGTGCTTCGGATTTGCCATAAAGATGGAGATGACTACCGGGCAGCGCCAGCACCGCGGCCCAGTCGGGTTCGCGCGGTTCACCGCTCCCGCCAGGGCCTTGGGTGAACCACAGGTCACCCAGCAGGTTCAGCATCACCGCCGGGCTGTGCTGGCGCGGAGGCGTCAGAGGCAGACCCGCCAGGCAGCGCACCTGCAACTCGAACTGCGAGATGTCACAGGCGTCCATGCTGTAGTGCCCGCTGTTGTGAGGGCGCGGGGCCATTTCATTGACCACCAGGGCGCCCAGCGCATCGCGCACGGGACCCGGCTCCAGGATGAAGAACTCGACACACAGCACGCCCACGTAGTTCAGGCCGTCGGCGACCTTGCGGGCGGCGTCCAGGGCCTGGGCGGCCAGCGCGGGGTCGAGGTGGCCGTCAAAGACTTCGGTCACCGCCAGAATGCCCTGGCGATGGAGGTTGCGCTGCACCGGCAGATGCACGCACTGGCCATCACGGCCGCGCGCCACGATCACCGAGCATTCGGCGGCCAGGGGCAGCATCTGCTCGAGCACGCAGACCACCGGCTGGGTGGCGTGGCCTTGTAATTGTGCCCAGCCGGCCAGCAACTCATCGCGCGACCGCACCCGCACCTGCCCTTTGCCGTCATAGCCCAGGGTGGCGGTTTTGAGGATGCCGGGCAGCAGGTGGTTGGGCACCTGGGCCAGATCCTGCGCCGTGCGCAACACCGCATGCGGTGCGACGGGCACCTGACAGCGCGTGAAGTGGGCTTTTTCCAGCGCACGGTCCTGCGCGATCGAGACCGCATCGGCCGCGGGGGACACCGGGCGTGTGCGGGCCAGTTCAGACAGGGCGCGTGCGGGCACGTTCTCGAATTCGGTGGTGATACCGCTGGCCAGTTCCGCCAGCGAGCGCAGACCGGTGTCGTCCAGGTAGGCGCAGGGCAGATGCGAGTCGCTGGCCCGACCGGCCGGGCTGTCCACATCCGGGTCGAGCACTACGGTGCGGTAGCCCATGCGCTGGGCGGCATGCACAAACATGCGCCCGAGTTGCCCCCCGCCCAGCACCCCCAGGGTGCTGCCGGGCATCAAGCTATCGGAAGGGGTCGTGGGCCGGGCGCCCGCGGTTGGCGGGGTCATGTTGACGCCTGTACCGGCAGCGCCATCTGGCGGGCATGTTCGGTCTGGTGTTGGCGGAAGGCCTGCAAACGCGCCCGCACGTCGGGGTGGTCATGGGCCAGCAAAGCTGCGGCAAACAGGGCTGCATTGGCCGCCCCGGCGGTGCCGATGGCGAAGGTGGCCACCGGGACGCCCTTGGGCATTTGCACGATGCTGTGCAGCGAGTCCACGCCCTGCAGGTGACGGCTGGCCACCGGCACGCCGAGCACCGGCACCATGGTTTTGGCAGCCAGCATGCCCGGCAAATGTGCGGCACCGCCCGCGCCGGCGATGATGGCGCGCAGTCCCCGGCCCTCGGCGGCCTCGGCATAGCGGAACATGTCGTCCGGCATGCGGTGGGCCGAGACCACGCGGGCGTCGAAGGGGATCTGGAATTCCTGGAGAATCTGGGTCGCGTGCTGCAGGGTCTCCCAGTCGGACTGGGACCCCATCACGACACCCACGAGCGGTTGGGTCATATGATCGGCCTGTGGCGGGCGCCCGAGAAGGCCGCCCTGAGAATTCGAATTTTAAGGTTTTGCCCGGAGTTGTTCCCCATGATGGATGTGACAGTCGAGAATTTTGAGACCGAGGTCATTGCGGCCTCCATGAACACCCCGGTGCTGGTCGATTTCTGGGCGCCCTGGTGCGGGCCCTGCAAGTCCCTGGGGCCTGTGCTGGAAAAGCTCGAGGTTGACTACGGTGGCCGCTTCAAGTTGGTCAAGATCAACTCGGACGACGAGCAGCAGCTCGCGGGGGCCTTCGGCATCCGCAGCATCCCCACCTGCGTGCTCATGCAGGGCGGCCGCCCGCTGGACGGCTTCATGGGCGCCCTGCCCGAGGGCAAGGTGCGCGAATTTCTCGACAAGCACCTGCCCAGCGCTGACGACCTGGAGGCGCTGGCCGACGCCGAGGAGGCCGAAGCGCTGATGGAGTCGGGCGATGTGGATGCCGCGCTGGCCAAGCTGCAGGAGGCCCTGGCCATCAACCCGGCCAACGATGACGCGCGGCATGACTATGTCAAGCTGCTGATCTCCCAGGGTGACCTCGTCACGGCCGAAGCCGCGCTGGCCCCGGCGCTGGCGCAAATTCCCCTGCAGTTGCGCTTTGAGGCCCTGCACCACTGGTTGCTGTCCCTGCAGTTCGCCACCACCGACGAGCGGGCCCAGTGGACGATCGAGCAGTTCGACGCCGCCATCGCCCAGAACAAGCGCGACTTTGACACCCGTCTGGCCAAAGCCCGGCTGCTGATGGCGGCGGGTGACTGGCCGGCGGCCATGGAGGAGTTGCTCGAGATCATCATGCGCGACAAGGCCTGGAGCGACGAGGTGGCGCGCAAGACGTACGTGGCCATCCTGGAGTTGTTGACGCCACCGCCGCGTCGCAACGCCGAGCAGGAAACCGGCAAAACCGCCGGGGGCATCGAACTGGCCGGCAAGGCCTTGGCCGAGCAGGACCCGCAGACCGAAATGGTGTCGCGTTATCGTCGCAAGCTCAGCATGGCGCTGAACTGAACTGCAGGGGGCTGATCAGCCCTGCAGGCGGTCCCAGGCTTCTTGGTATTTCTGGGCGGTCTGCTCGATCACCGCTTGCGGCAGGCGCGGTGCCGGCGGGGTCTTGTCCCACGGCTTGCCGTGTACCTGAGCGGTTTCGAGCCAGTCGCGCAAAAACTGCTTGTCAAAGCTCGGCGGGTTGCTGCCCGGTGCATAGGTGTCAGCCGGCCAGTAGCGTGAGGAGTCGGGCGTCAGCACCTCGTCCATCAGCACCAGGGTGCCGTGCTCATCCAGACCGAACTCGAACTTGGTGTCGGCGATGATGATGCCGCGGGTGGCGGCATAGTCGCGGGCGGCTTCATACAGCGCGATGCTCACGCGCCGGATCTCGGCGGCGCGCTCGGCACCCACGATCTCGACCACGCGTTCGTAAGTGATGTTTTCGTCATGTTCGCCCACCGCAGCCTTGGCCGCCGGGGTGAAGATGGGCTCGGGCAGGCGGCTGGCATTGTGCAGTCCGTCGGGCAGCGGCACGCCACACACCGATCGGTTCTCCTGGTACTCCTTCCACCCACTGCCGGCCAGGTAGCCGCGCACCACGGCTTCCACCGGGATGGGCTGCAGACGCTTGACCAGCATGGCGCGGCCGCGAATCTGCTCGGCTTCGGCCGGCGTCACGACGCTCTCGGGGGTATCCGCCGTCAGGTGGTTGGGGCACAGGTGACCCAGCTTGTCGAACCAGAACAGCGCCATCTGCGTGAGCAAGGCGCCCTTGCCGGGAATGGGCTCGCCCATGATGACGTCAAACGCGCTGATGCGGTCACTCGCCACCATCAGGATGCGGTCGTTGCCCACGGCATAGTTGTCGCGCACCTTGCCCCGCGCGAGCAGCGGCAGGGATCGCAGGTCGGAGGTGTGCAGGGCGGCGGTCACTCAGTTCACCACCTGGGCCAGCGCGCCCTGGGCGTACTTGCCGGCCATGATGCTCAAGGATTCGCCCTTGATCTTTGCGCCCTGGCCTTCACAGCCGAACTCGAGGTAGCGCTGCTTGCACACCGCCTTGGCGGCTTCACGCGCCGGCTTGAGCCACTCGCGGGCGTCGAACTTGTCCGGGTTCTCGTGCAGGAACTTGCGCACCGCGCCGGTCATGGCCAGGCGGATGTCGGTGTCGATGTTGATCTTGCGCACGCCGAACTTGATGGCTTCCTGGATCTCGCTCACCGGCACGCCGTAGGTCTGCTTCATCTTGCCGCCGTACTGGTTGATGATGGCCAGCAATTCTTGCGGCACCGACGAGGAGCCGTGCATCACCAGGTGGGTGTTGGGAATGCGCGCGTTGATTTCCTTCACCCGGCTGATGGCCAGCACGTCGCCGGTGGGGGGGCGGGTGAACTTGTAGGCGCCGTGGCTGGTGCCGATGGCAATGGCCAGCGCATCGAGCTGGGTTTCCTTCACAAAGCGGGCCGCCTCTTCCGGGTCGGTCAGCATCTGGCTGTGGTCCAGTTTGCCCACGGCGCCAATGCCGTCTTCCTCGCCGGCCTCGCCGGTCTCCAGGCTGCCCAGGCAGCCGAGTTCGCCCTCGACGGTGACGCCCACCTGGTGGGCCATCGTCACCACCTGGCGGGTGACGTTGACGTTGTAGGCAAAGTCGGCCGGCGTCTTGCCGTCTTCCATCAGCGAGCCGTCCATCATGACCGAGCCAAAGCCCAGGTCGATGGCGCCGGCGCAGATCTTGGGGCTGGTGCCGTGGTCCTGGTGCATCACCAGCGGGATGTGCGGGTAGGCCTCAGTGGCCGCCTGGATCAGGTGCTTGATGAAGGACTCGCCGGCGTACTTGCGGGCGCCCGCGCTGGCCTGCAGGATGACCGGTGCGCCCGTTTCATCGGCAGCGGCCATCACGGCCTGGACTTGCTCGAGGTTGTTGACGTTGAAGGCCGGAATGCCATAGCCGTTGGCGGCGGCGTGGTCGAGCAGTTCGCGCATTGAAACGAGAGCCATGATGAGTCCTGGTGCTGAATGGAAGAAAACCCATCGATTTTAGCGAGCCCAGCCTGCTCTGAGCCTGACAGCGTGTCGCCTCAGGCGACCTGGGAGATCTTCAGCATGTTGGTGCCGCCGGGCGAACCCATGGGCTCGCCGCAGGTGATGGCGTAGACGTCGCCGGTCTGGACAATACCGCGCTTCTTGAGGTGGTTCTCGGCCTGCACCAGGGCGGTGTCGCGGTCGGCGCTGGTGTCCATCAGCAGGGGGCTCACGTTGCGGTACAGCGCCATCTTGCGCTGGGTGCTGAGTTTGCTAGTGAGGGCATAAATGGGAATATGGATGCGCTGGCGGCTCATCCACAGCGCGGTGGAGCCCGACTCGGTCAGCGCCACCAGCGCCTTGGCGCCCAGGTGATGCGCGGTGAAGAGTGCCCCCATGGCGATGCTCTGGTCGATGCGGTTGAACGTCAGGCCGCTGAAATCCGCGTCGAGCTCGACGCGTTCGGCGGCTTCGGCCGCCACGCAGATCTGGGCCATCTCGATCACGGTTTCGAGGGGGTATTTGCCCGCCGCGGTCTCGGCGCTCAGCATCACGGCATCGGTGCCATCGAGCACGGCGTTGGCCACATCGCTCACCTCGGCGCGTGTGGGCACCGGGTTGGTGATCATGCTTTCCATCATCTGGGTGGCGGTGATGACCACCTTGTCGTGTGCGCGCGCCAGGCGGATCATGTGCTTTTGCAGCGCGGGCACGGCGGCATTGCCCACCTCGACCGCCAGATCGCCACGAGCGACCATGATGCCGTCACTGGCGCGCAGGATGTCGTCAAGATGGGGGATGGCCTCGGCGCGCTCGATCTTCGCGATCAGGCCCGGCCGGTGCTTGTACTCGGCGGCCGCCACGTTGGCCAGCTGGCGTGCCATCTCCATGTCGGTGGCGTTCTTGGGAAAGCTCACCGCCACATAGTCGGCCTGAAAACTCATGGCGGTCTTGATGTCCTCCATGTCCTTGGCGGTGAGGGCGGGCGCGGTCAGGCCGCCCCCCTTTTTGTTGATGCCCTTGTTGTTGGAGAGCTCGCCGCCGAGTTGGACCGTGGTGTGCACGGCCTCGCCCTTCACGGCGTCAACTTTGAGCACGATCAACCCGTCGTTGAGCAGCAGCAAGTCGCCCGGCTTCACATCCTGGGGCAATTCCTTGTAGTCCAGACCTACGCCCCGGATATCGCCGGGTGTGGTGCGCGACGCATCGAGGACAAACTGCGCGCCGGGCTCGAGCTGCACCTTGCCCTCGGCGAACTTGCCCACCCGGATCTTGGGGCCTTGCAGGTCGGCCATGATGGCCACCTCGCGCCCGGCCCGGGCCGCTGCTTCACGCACCAGTCGGGCGCGGTCGATGTGGTCCTGCGCCACACCGTGGCTGAAATTGAGTCGCACCACGTTCACCCCGGCACGAATCATCTTCTCGAGGATGTCCGGATCGCTGGAGGCCGGGCCCAGCGTGGCCACGATTTTGGTTGAACGGCGAGGCTTGGCGGGTGTATTCATGCAAATCATTCTCACATGAATTCGGGTCTGAAGCGTGACTGATACCGCTTTGTGAGTGCGATGCGATCCACCGGGCGGCGACCCATGCACCATGGAGGTCATCCACCACCGACCTGAACTGACCATGAAGCCCCTGCACCCGGTACAACCCAGCCACCACCGCCTGGCCGACGCCCAGGCCTTGATCAACACCTTGCCCACCGCGCGCCTGCGCCGGCTGGCGCAACTGGGCGACATCCGGCTGTTTCACCGCCATGCCGTCCTCCTGCACGAAGGCACGCCAGGGGAGGACCTGATCATCATCCTCGAGGGACGTGTGCGGGTGTATTCCAACTCGGGCGGTTCCAGGCCGCGCGAAGTGACCTATGGCATTTGCAGTTCCGGCGATGTGGTGGGTGAAATGAGCCTGGGCGGCGACGTGCGCTCGGCCAGCGTGCAAGCCCTGCACCCCAGTTGGTGCTCGGTGGTGCCGCGCGCGCAGTTGCTGAATTTCATCGCGCAGGAACCGGCCTTTGCCCTGGATTTGCTGGCCACGGTGGTGGCCCGTGCGCGCCAGGCCACCCAAACGGTGCGGCAAGTGCTGTTCACCGACACCTACGGCCGCTTGTGCGAGTTGCTCACGCGTCACACCGAGCGGTTACCCGATGGGCGCTTGCTGGTGCGCGAGCGCATGACGCACGCCCTGATGGCGCAGCAAATCGGCTCCAGCCGGGAGATGGTCAGCCGCTTGCTCAAGGACCTGATCATCGGGGGGTACATCAGTCGCAACGAACGGCGGCAATATTTCATCTGCGCGCCCTTGCCCTTGCGCTGGTAGGCGTTGGCGGTGCGGCGCCCCCTCCCGGGGGGCTGACTGATCGAAATCAATACTTTGGTATTGAAGCCCTGGCCCGTTCGATCTTGCAACACTTTATGACCCTGGTCAGCACACGGCGCATGTGTCAGGAGATAATGGCGGTATCGCATCACGCCATGCGGACAGTTGGTGGCGTGGGCGCTGACACGTTTTGCTATTTTCATGAATACCACCACGACCGACCAACCGATCCCCCCCGGACAACCCCTGCCCCACCGCAAGGTCTTGCGCGAGTGGCTCATCCCGCTGGCTGACCGCACCACGTTCTATGCGCTGGTGCTGCTGGTGCTGGACCTGACCGTCTGGGCCACCCTGCTGGCCGGTACCGTGCTGTTTGACGCCTGGTGGGCCAAGCTGCTGTGCGGGCTGGCGGCCGGCTTTGTGATCGGACGGTTATTCATCATTGGCCACGATGCCTGCCACCAAAGCCTCACGCCGCACCGCGGCCTCAACAAGTGGCTGGGCCGCATTGCCTTCCTGCCGTCGCTCACGCCTTACAGCCTGTGGGACGTGGGCCACAACGTGGTGCACCACGGCTACACCAACCTCAAGGGCTTTGATTTCGTGTGGGCCCCGCTCACCCAGGCCGAATACGATGCGCTCACCCCCCTGGAGCGTCTGATGGACCGTGTGTACCGCAGCGGCTGGGCGCCGGGCGTGTATTACATGGTCGAGATCTGGTGGAACCGCATGTTCTTCCCCAATGCCCGTCACATGCCGACGCGCCGCAATATCTTCGTGCAGGACAACCTACTGGTCAGCGCTTTCGGTCTCGTCTGGATCGGGGTGATGACCGCCGCTGCCCTGGCGTTCGATCAATCGGTGGCCCTGGTGCTGCTGATGGGCGTGGTCGTGCCCTTCCTGTTCTGGTGCGCCATGATTGGATTTGTGGTGTACGTCCACCACACCCACGTGAAAGTGTCCTGGCATGATGACCGCAGCGCCTGGTCCAAGGCCCAGCCCTTCGTGTCCACCACGGTGCACCTGACCTTCCCGTTCAAGATTGGCGCACTGATGCACCACATCATGGAGCACACCGCCCACCACGTGGACATGAGCATCCCGCTGTACAAGCTGAGCCAGGCGCAGGACAAGCTCGAAACCATGCTGCCCGAACGCATCATCGTGCAGCCCTTCTCCTGGCGCTGGTACTTCGAGACGGCGCGCCAGTGCAAGCTGTACGACTTCACCCGCCGCTGCTGGACGGATTACGCCGGTCGTGCGACCAGCCAGCCGACCCCGTTGCCGACCTGAGCCACTCAAGGCCACCATAAAAAGCTCCCCTCGGGGAGCTTTTTTGTTTCTCCTGCGTGCCCTCAGGCGCTGGCGCGACGGGTGAGGATTTCCAGCGCAGGCAGCGTCTTGCCTTCCAGCACCTCCAGGAAGGCGCCGCCCCCCGTGGAGATGTAGCCGATCCGGGACTCGATGCCGAAGCGGGCAATCGCAGCCAGGGTGTCACCCCCCCCGGCAATGCTGAACCCGTCCGAGTCGGCAATGGCCCGCGCCACCACCTCGGTGCCTTTGGAGAAGGCATCAAACTCGAACACCCCCACGGGGCCGTTCCAGACGATGGTGCCGGCCGCACGCAGCTGCGTGGCCAGGCGTTGTGCGGTCTCGGGGCCGATGTCCAGGATCATGTCATCGGCGGCCACATCCTGCGCGGCCTTGATGGTGGCCGGCGCATCGGCGGCAAAGGACTTGGCGGTGACCACGTCGGTGGGAATCGGCACCTCGGCACCGCGCGCCTTCATGGCTTGGATCACTCGGCGGGCCTGCTCCACCAGATCGGGCTCGGCCAGGCTCTTGCCGATGGGCAACCCCGCGGCCAGCAAGAAGGTATTGGCAATGCCGCCGCCCACGATGAGCTGATCGACCTTGTCGGCCAGGCTTTGCAGGATGGTGAGTTTGGTCGACACCTTGGAGCCCGCCACGATGGCCACCAAGGGGCGGCGCGGGGCGGCGAGGGCGCGGGTGATGGCATCGATTTCCGCGGCCAGCAGGGGCCCGGCGCAGGCAATGGGCGCAAACTGGGCGATGCCATAGGTGGTGGCCTCGGCGCGGTGCGCGGTGCCAAAGGCGTCATTGACATAGATGTCGCACAAGGCGGCCATCTGGCGTGACAAGGCTTCCTGGTTCTTTTTCTCACCGGGGTTGACGCGGCAGTTTTCCAGCAGCACCACCTGCCCGGCGGCCACGTTCACCCCCTGTACCCAGTCACGCACCAGGGTGACGGGCTGGCCCAGCAGCTCGCCCAGGCGCTCGGCCACGGGTTGCAGCGAGTCCTCGGGTCGCAAGGTGCCTTCGGTGGGACGGCCCAGGTGCGAGGTGACCATCACGGCCGCGCCCGCCGCCAACGCCTGGCGGATGCACGGCAGCGAGGCGCGGATGCGGGTGTCCTCGGTGATGCGCCCCTGGTCGTCCTGCGGCACGTTCAGATCAGCACGGATGAAAACACGGCGACCCTGGACCTGGCCCTGGGCGCACAAATCGGAAAAGCGGATAACGTTCATGCGCACAATTTTAGAAGCCTCGGCTTGGCACCGCCTGACGCCTGTGCAGGCGCGCGACGCCAGGGCCCAGTCCTGGCCGGCGCGCTTACCAGCCCAAGCCCAGGTGGAGCGGGAGGTACACCGCCATGCCGGTCACGATGGTGCCCAGGATGGAATGACTGCGCCCGCGCTGCAGCAGGAAAAAGGCGCCACTGGCCAGGGCGGCCGGCCAGCGGGCATCGCGCCAGTCGGTGATGAGGTGGCCCTGGAGGGTGAGGATTTCGGGCACGATGACCACCGTCAGCGCGGCGATGGGCGCATAGCGCAGACCGCGCTCGGCCCAGCCCGGCAATTCCCAGGGCTGGTCCGAGATGAAGAAGAAACACCGGGTGACCACGGTCACCAAGGCCAACGCCACCATCGTGAGCACATGGTCGAATTCAATCATGTGCCGTCCTTGGGTGGGGGGGTGAGGACTGGCGAGCGGTCCAGCAACATGCACAGCGCTACCGCCACGGCAATGCCCACCACGATGTTGAGCTTCAAGGGCAGTGCCACCGCCGCCACGCTGGCCGTGCCGCCCACCACGGCAGAAAACACCCGCAGTCGCGAGGTGGCCAGCGAACACGTCACGCCCACCAGTCCCAGAATGCCGGCAAACCCCAGGCCCCAGTGCGCGGGCACCGCCCGGGTCAGGGCGATGCCGATCAGCCCCGTGCCCACCCAGTTGACCCAGGTGAGAAAGTAATGCCCACTCAGAAAGGCCTGCTCGGCACGTTGTCCGGCAGCGTCGGCTGATGGCTTCGGAAAGCGCTGGGTGAACTGCACATAGCTGAGGTCGGCGGTGAGATAACCGCTGATCAGGCGCTGCCAGCGCGGCCACACCATCATGTAGGGTCGCAGGTGTGCGCTGAACACCACGAAGCGCAGGTTCACACACACCGCCGTCGCCACAATGACCCACATGGGCGCCTGGGCGGCCAGCAGGGGAATGGCGGCGAGCTGCACGCTGCCGGCGTACACGATCAGGGTCATCAGCACCGAATCAAACGTGCTCATGCCTGCGTTGACCATCGATACACCGGTCATCAGGCCCCACGCCGCCAGACCGGGTGCCAGCGCTGCGCTGGCGCGCACGCCTTCCCAGAAAGCCGGGTGGGTGTAGTTGGCGCGCAGGAAAAACATGAGGCACAAGCGGGGCGCTGGGTCAGCGACGGACCGACGTGCCGGGTGACAGGCTGGCGGGGTCGCCTGAAGCAATACCCGGCGTGCGCTGGGCCGGGGTGGCCGGCAGGCTGAACGACTCGCCCACCCGAACCGGGTGACCGCGCACATACTCGGCCACCGCCACCCGACGGCCGCCTGCGCGTTGCAGGGCCAGGATGCGCAGCACACCACTGCCGCAGGCCACATCGATCCCCGCCGCTGAAGCGGCCACGACGGTACCGGGCGCGGCGCTGCCAGCGCCTCCGTGGGTGACGTCGCATTGCCAGACTTTCAGCACGTCATCACCCCAGGTGGCTTGCGCACCCGGAAAGGGATCGAAGGCCCGCACCTGTCGTGCCAGGCTCAGCGCGTCTCGACGCCAGTCCAGCGGGGCCTCGTGCTTCTCGATCTTGTGGGCGTAAGTCACCCCCTCGGCGGGCTGCGGTGTGCGCGGCAAGCTGTCGAGTTGTGCCAGCGCCTCCACCATGAGCCGACCGCCCAGCGTGGCCAGCCGGTCATGCAGCGCAGCGGTGCTGTCCTGGGGGTCGATGGGCTCGCGGGCCACCAGCAGCATGTCGCCGGTGTCCAGCCCGGCGTCCATCTGCATGATGGTGATGCCGCTCTCGCGGTCACCCGCCTCGATGGCCCGATGGATGGGCGCGGCACCGCGCCAGCGCGGCAGGAGCGAAGCATGGATGTTCAAACATCCTTGGGGCGGCAAGGCCAGCACCCAGTCGGGCAGGATCAGGCCGTAGGCGGCCACCACCATGGCCTCAGCGCCGCAGGCTTGCAGCACCTCGCGGGCCTGCTGGGCGTCTTCCGGGTAGCGGCCGTCCAGGCGAAGACTGCGCGGTTGCGCCACCGGGATGTGGTGCGCCAGAGCCAGTTGCTTGACGGCCGAGGCCTGCAGTTTCAGGCCGCGGCCTGCCGGGCGGTCGGGTTGTGTGAGCACCAGGCACACCTCATGACCCGCTGTCAGCAGCGCCGCCAGCGCCTCGCGCGCGAACACCGGCGTGCCGGCAAAGACGAGCCGCATGGTCAGGACTGCGCTTCGCGTTGCGCCTTGAGCATCTTGGTTTTGATGCGGCCACGCTTGAGCATGGACAGGTATTCGACGAACACCTTGCCCTTCAAGTGGTCCATCTCGTGCTGGATGCACACGGCGGTGAGCTCGGTGGCCTCGATTTCGCGCAGCTGTCCGTGCTCATCCAGCGCCTGCACGCGCACTGCAGCGGCGCGTTCGACCTTGTCGTAAATGCCGGGAACCGACAGGCAGCCCTCTTCCCAGATGATGTGCTCATCGCTCATCCAGACGATCTGGGGGTTGATCAGCACCACGGGTTGGTCGTGCTCTTCAGAGGTGTCCATGACGATCACCTGCTCGTGCACGTCGATCTGGGTGGCTGCGAGCCCGACGCCCTTGGAGTCGTACATGGTTTCGAGCATGTCGGAGGCCAGCTGGCGGATGCGGTCGTCCACGGCCGGCACCGGGCGCGCGACGGTGTGTAGCCGAGGGTCGGGATAGACGAGGATGGATAACAGAGCCATGCCCGTTATTGTCCCAGTTTTGACGCTGCTCGGCGAGTGTGTGCGCGAGTAACACTTCCCAGCCCGGAGAGCGCAACTCGCCGGCCAGCGAGAGATCGGTGCCTACGATCGCCCGACTTCACACAGGAGCCGACGATGACGCCGATCACCAATTGCATGCCCACGTGGGAATCGTGGGTGCGTTTGCAACTGACCCCGGGCCTGGGGCCGCAGGCGGTGCGTCGCCTGTTGCACCACACCGGCTCGCCCGAGGCTGCGCTGGCAGGCGTTCGGGAGGCAGGCGGCAGGGTACTGAACCCAGGGCCGGCACCCACCATCGCGCAGCCCCCGGCAGATTGGCGGCAGGTCTGTGACCGCATCACCGACTGGCTGGCTTCGCCCCGTCCCGGGGAACAGCATGCCCTGTGGACCCTGGACCATCCGCAGTACCCGAGTGCCCTGCGCGAAATTCCGGACCCGCCCTTGTGCCTGTTTGTGCGCGGGCAATGCCATGCCGTGAGCGAGCGTTGTGTGGCCCTGGTGGGTAGCCGCAACGCGACCCGGCAAGGCCTTGAAAACGCCAAAGGTTTTGCCCAAGCCCTGGCCGACCGGGGTTGGTGTGTGGTGTCCGGGCTGGCCCTGGGTATCGATGGTGCCGCGCATCAGGGGGCGCTGGCGTCCCGGTTGCCGGGCAGCACGCTGGCCGTGGTGGGGACCGGACCGGATCAAACCTACCCGGCGCAGCATCGCTTGCTGGCCGATGAAATTGCCAGCCGCAGTGTGGTGTTGAGCGAACTGGTGCCGGGCACGCCACCGCTGGCCTTCCATTTCCCGCGGCGCAACCGCATCATCGCCGGCCTGAGCCAGGCCACGCTGGTGGTGGAGGCGAGCCTGCGCTCGGGCTCGCTCATCACCGCCCAGCAGGCACTGGACCAGGGGCGAGACGTCATGGCAGTGCCGGGCTCGATCCACGCCACACAGTCGCGCGGCTGTCATGCCCTCCTCAAGCAAGGCGCCAAGCTGGTCGAGTCGATCGAGGACATCCTGGGGGAGTTGCGCGACCCGGGGGCTGGCCGCGCCGATCCGGGCGCGCAGACAGTGGTGCCGCTGGGGTCCGACGCGCCAACGCGCCACCATGCCCGGCTCACCCCCGCACCGCCAGCGCCCGATGACCACCGGGATATCTGGGAGGCCTTGGGCCTGGACCCGGCCCCCCTGGAGACCTTGTGCCTGCGCATCCAGCAGGAGACCGCGCAAGTGCTGGCAGGGCTCCTGGCCCTGGAGTTGGGTGGCTGGGTGGAGCGCTTGCCCGGGGGACGGTTCCAGCGCGTGCGCTGAGGGCTTTTGCGCGACCCCGCGAGTTCAGCCCGCGCGCCTTGCCGAATCGTCGCCAAAACCGGTTATATTGGGGTCATGTTCGATGTGCTCGTGTACGTGTACGAAAACTACTGGCGTGGCGATGCCTGCCCCGAGATTCAGCATTTGGGTCGCAAGCTCAGTGCTGCCGGTTTCGAGCAGGAGGAGATCGATCAGGCGCTGCAATGGCTGGAGGGGCTTCAGCAAGCCTCGCATGGCACCCAGCTGATCGACATCTCCGAACCCGCCCCCGAGCCCACCCTGTTGCGTGCGCCCTCCGCGCACAGCATGCGGGTCTACTCGGTTCAGGAGCAGGACCGACTCGGGGCCCAGTGTCTGGGCTTTTTGAGCTTTCTGGAATCGGCCGGTGTGCTGCCCGCGCACCTGCGCGAAATCGTGCTCGATCGCGCCATGGCCGTGCCGCAGCACCCGGTGTCCATCGATGACCTCAAGATCATCGTGCTCATGACCTACTGGAGCGCCGGCATCGAGCCCGACGCCCTCATCCTGGATGAGTTGTGTGACGACGCGGACCGCGTCGCGCACTGAACCTCTTCTCGCACCCTCAACACGTTGCCGATGCGCAAATCAGCGCCTTGCCCTGGGGCGGCGCTGCCATGCCGTCACAGCACAACCCGGCGTCCGCAAGGAGAAGAGGACTGCGTGATGGCCGTTGAACTCAGACCACGGCGCCCGCGTTCGGGTCGTCCGGGTCGCCTTCTTTCTTCACGTGCTTGATCAGGTCTTCGCGCCGGATGCCCAGCCACATGGCGATGGCGGCGGCCACGAACACCGACGAGTAAATGCCAAACAAAATGCCGATGGTGAGCGCCAGGGCAAAGTAGTGCAGGGTGGCGCCGCCAAACAGCAGCATCGAGAGCACCATCAGCTGCGTGCAGCCGTGGGTGATGATGGTGCGGCTGATGGTCGAGGTGATGGCGTTGTCGATGATGCCCACCGTGTCCATCTTGCGAAAGCGGCGGAAGTTCTCGCGGATCCGGTCAAAGATCACCACCGACTCGTTGACCGAGTAGCCCAGCACGGCCAGCACCGCCGCCAGCACGGGCAAGGAAAACTCCCACTGGAAGAAAGCAAAGAAGCCCAGGATGATGATCACGTCGTGCAGGTTGGCGATGATGGCGGCCACCGCAAACTTCCACTCAAACCGGAACGCCAGGTACAGGACGATGCCCACCACCACGAAGGCCAGCGCCTTGAGGCCATCCGCAGCCAGCTCATCGCCCACCTGCGGCCCGACGAATTCGGTGCGGCGCAACTCGGCGCTGGCGTCCGCCTGCTTGAGTGCGGTCAGCACTTTCTCGCTTTGCTGTGCCGAGCTCACGCCCTTCACGGCCGGCAGGCGAATCAGCACATCACGCGCGGTACCAAAGTTCTGCACTTGCACATCGGCATAGCCCAGCGCCGCAATGGCGTTACGCGCCTGCGTCAGGTCGGCGGGCTGGCTGTAGGCCACTTCCATCAGCGTGCCGCCGGTGAACTCCACCGACAAATGCAGCCCGCGCGAGAACAGGAAAAACACGGCGGCCAGGAAGGTGATGAACGACACAGCGTTGAACACCAGCGCGTGGCGCATGAAGGGGATGTCGCGACGGATCTTGAAGAATTCCATGATGAGGACTTTCGATCAGCGGTGGGGTCGGTGTGGACAGGCTCGGGAGGCGTGTGCGGTCAGGTAGCCAGGGATGATTCAGGCCTTGGACGAGTCGTTCGTGCCCGCGGACTTCTCCGCGCGCCACACCGTGCCGATGGAGACGGCGTGCAGACGTTTTTGACCGCCATACCAGAGGTTGACCAGGCCGCGCGAGAAAAACACCGCCGAGAACATGCTGGTCAGAATGCCCAGGCAGTGCACCACGGCAAAACCACGCACCGGGCCCGAGCCGAAGGCCAGCAAGGCCAGGCCGGCAATCAGGGTGGTGACGTTGGAGTCCAGGATCGTGGCCCAGGCGCGCTCATAGCCGGCGTGGATGGCCGCTTGCGGTGACGAGCCGTTGCGCAACTCCTCGCGCACACGCTCGTTGATCAGCACGTTGGCGTCAATGGCCATGCCCAGCACCAGTGCCATGGCAGCCATGCCCGGCAGCGTGAGCGTGGCCTGCAACATCGACAGCACCGCCACTAGCAGCAACAGGTTCACCCCCAGCGCGATGCTGGAGAACAGGCCGAACAGCATGTAGTAGAGACACATGAAGGCGGCCACCGCGGCAAAGCCCCAGGTCACGCTGTTGAAGCCTTTGGCAATGTTCTCGGCACCGAGGCTCGGGCCGATGGTGCGCTCCTCGATGATTTCCATGGGTGCCGCCAGCGAGCCGGCGCGCAGCAGCAGGGCCACATCGTTGGCTTCCACCGTGCTCATGCGGCCCGAAATCTGCACCCGGCCGCCGCCAATCTCGCTGCGGATCACGGGGGCTGTGACCACTTCGCCCTTGCCCTTTTCAAACAGCAGGATGGCCATGCGCTTGCCCACGCTCTCGCGCGTGACGTCACGGAAGATGCGCGCGCCCTTGGCGTCCAAGGTCAGGTGCACGGCGGCTTCCTGGGTCTGGCTGTCAAAGCCGGGTTGCGCGTCGGTGAGGTTTTCGCCCGTGAGGATGACCTGCTTCTTCACGATCACCGCCTGGCCGTTGCGCTCCAGGAAGCGCTCGGTGCCAAACGGCACGGGGCCGGTGCCCAGCTCGGCGCCGCGCGCCTCGCTGCTGTCTTCGACCATGCGGATTTCTAGCGTGGCGGTACGGCCCAGGATGTCCTTGGCCTTGGCGGTGTCCTGCACGCCCGGCAGTTGCACCACGATGCGGTCCAGCCCCTGCTGCTGGATCACCGGCTCGGCCACGCCGAGTTCGTTGATCCGGTTGTGCAGGGTGGTGATGTTTTGCTTGAGCGCCTGCTCCTGCACCTTGCGACCGGCCTCGGGCTTGAGGCTGGCACTCAGCTTGATATCGCCGGCGTCGGTCGTGGCGGTGGTGAGCAGGTCGGGAAACTGGTCCTGAATGAGACGCTGGGCGGCGTCGGCCGTGGCGGCCTCGCGAAAGCGCACCTCGATGGTCTGTCCGTTGCGGCTGATGCCGGCATGGCGCAGGTTTTTCTCGCGCAGGGCCGAGCGCAGATCGCCGGTGAGCGACTCGGCCTTCTTGGTCAGCGCCGCGGGCATGTCCACCTGCAGCATGAAGTGCACGCCGCCGCGCAAGTCCAGGCCGAGGTACATCGGGGCGGCATTGAGCGCGCCCAGCCACTGCGGCGAGCGCGACAGCAGGTTGAGGGCCACGACATAAGGCGCCTCATCCGCGTTGGGTGCCAGGGCGCGCTGAATGGCATCCTTGGCCTTGAGTTGCTGGTCGGTGGTGTCAAACCGCACCTTGAGCGAGCCGGCTTCCAGTTGCACCAGACCCGGGGTGATGCCCGCTGCGCGCAGCACGTCCTCGACGCGCGCCTGCACAGCGGCATCCACCTTGGCCGATGGTTTGGCGGCCGAGACCTGCACGGCCGGGGCTTCACCAAAGAAATTGGGCAGCGTGTAGAGGCTGCCCACCAGCAAGGCGATCAGGATGATCGCGTATTTCCAGACCGGATAACGGTTCATGTCGAGTCCTGCAAGACGTCAGGGGACCAGGGCCATTCCAACCCCATCAACGGCCACCGAGGGGCGACCGGGGAGCGCCGTGACCACGGCGCCGCCCACCATCACTTGATCGTGCCTTTGGGCAGCACTTGCACCACGGCGCTGCGCTGCAACTGCACTTCCACGCCGGCGGCGAGTTCCACGCCCAGGTGGGTGTCGCCCAGCTTGGTGACCTTGCCCAGCAAGCCACCGGCGGTGGCCACTTCATCGCCCTTGGCCAGGGCATCGATCATGGCGCGGTGCTCCTTCTGGCGCTTCATTTGCGGACGGATCATGACGAAATACAGCACCACGAACATCAGCACCAGGGGCAGCATGCTCATGAGGGAAGAACCCACGTCACCGGCAGCAGCGGGGGCGGTCTGGGCGAAGGCGGAAGAAATGAACACAGGGATCTCCTAGGGGACGAACCCGCCATTGTATGAGGGCCCCCGATGTCCCCACGCAGGGACCTGACAGCGGCCGCCCGGTGGGCGTTGGCTCACCGCCTGCCTTGGCCTATCATGGTCACATGAGCACGCCCACGCACCCTGAACCGCACGCCCACACGCCTGGGCATGACCATGACCACGATCATTCCCACCTGAGCGAGATGGATGTACGGGTCCGGGCCCTGCAGACCTTGCTGGTGCAAAAGGGCTACATCGACCCGGCGGCGCTCGACCGGATCATCGAGCTCTATGAAAAAGAAGTGGGCCCTCACAACGGCGCTCGTGTTGTGGCCAGGGCCTGGGACGATGCGGCCTACCGCGAATGGCTGCTGACAGACGCCACGGCGGCCATCGCCGACATGGGCTACAGCGGCCGTCAGGGCGAGCACATGGTGGTGGTGCCCAACACCGCCGACGAACACAACCTGGTGGTCTGCACCCTGTGCAGCTGCTACCCCTGGCCGGTGCTGGGCTTGCCGCCCGTCTGGTACAAAAGCGCGCCCTATCGCAGCAAGGCGGTGATCGACCCGCGCGGCGTGCTGGCCGACTTCGGGGTGAGCCTGCCCGCCGCCCAGCACATTCGCGTGTGGGATTCCACCGCCGAGGTGCGCTACCTGGTCTTGCCCGAGCGACCGGTGGGCACGGAGGGCTGGAGCCGTGAGCAACTGGCCGGATTGGTGACCCGCGACAGCATGATCGGCACGGGCCTGGCGCTCACCCCGCAACAGGCCGCAGCGGCGTCACGCGCTGCCGCCGCCGCTGCGGCCCAAGCCGGCACGCCGGCGCATTCGGCGGGGGGAGCGGCATGAACGGCGTGCACGACATGGGCGGCATGCAGGGTTATGGCCCGGTGCAACCCGAGGTGAATGAACCTATCTTTCACGCGGCGTGGGAACGGCAAGCCATGGGCCTGACCGTGCTGATGGGCGGGAGCGGTCAGTGGAATATCGACCAGGGGCGGAGTACACGCGAATCGCTTCCGCCGCCCCTCTACCTGTCCAGCAGCTACTACCAGATCTGGATCGAGGCGCTGGAGCGGCTGATGCTGGCACGCGGACTGGTCAGCGTCGACGAATTGCGCACGGGGGCCATGTCTGCGCCAGCCTTGCCGGTGCGCGTGATCGCGGCCGATCAGGTGGACGCCGCGATGGCGCGGGGCACGTCGGCCGAGCGCCCGGTTCGAGCCCCTGCCCGCTTTGAGGTCGGCCAGCGTGTACAGGCGCACCAGATGCATCCCACGGGCCACACGCGCTTGCCGCGCTATGTTCGCGGGCACGTTGGCACGGTGCAAGCGGTGCGCGGCGTGCATGTGCTGCCTGACCACCACACCGCGTATCCGCCCACGCCCGAGTCGGACCAGGGCGAGTGGCTCTATACCGTGGTCTTTGATGCCCGTGACCTGTGGGGCGCGCAGGCCGATCCCACGGTGCGTGTGAGCGTGGACGCGTGGGAGTCGTATCTGGCGCCGGTGGTGACCGCATGAGCGATCCGCGCGCCACCCTGGCCGATATCGCTGCCCAATGCCGGCAGGGTCTGCCCCTGCCCCCCCAGGCCGACGATGCACCGGTGTTTCAGGAGCCCTGGCAGGCGCAGGCCTTTGCCATGACCGTGGCCTTGCATGCACAAGGCGTGTTCACCTGGCCCGAATGGGCGGCCGCCCTGACCGAGCGGCTCGGCCGTGTGAATGCCGCGGGCGGACTCGACGACGGCTCCAACTACTACCAGCACTGGCTCGACACGCTGGAGGCCCTGGTGCTGTCCAAGGACATGGGCAGCGCAGCCCAACTCCACGACCTGGAACACGCCTGGGAAGCGGCGGCGGCCCGCACGCCGCACGGACAACCGATCGAGTTGCAACCGCAGGACTTCAACCCGCCGCACTGAGGGGCTGGCCCCTCAGGCCGCTTGCGTTTGCCGGCTCGGGTCCCGCCACGTCTGCATCAGGCGCCCCCACTGCGGACGCACCTTGGCAAGGTGGCGCGCCTTCACATGGCCGTACCCCTTGATCTGATCCGGCAGTCGCGCGATGTCGACCGCGAGGGCGTGGTTGTCCGCGTTGAGTGAACGCAACACCTCCTCGATGCTCGCGCGGTAGTCCTGAATCAGGGCGCGCTCGGTGTGGCGCTCTTCGGTCTTGCCAAAAATGTCCAGGGCCGTGCCGCGCAAACCCTTGAAGCGCGCCAGCCAGCCAAAGACACTCAGCATCCAGGGGCCGTAGGTCTGCTTGACCAGTTCGCCGCGTTCGTTGGTCTTGGCCAGCAGGGGGGGTGCCAGGTGGAACTTCAGCTGGAAGTCGCCCTCGAACTGCTCCCGCAATCTCGCCTGGAACGCCGGGTCGCTGTGCAGGCGGGCCACTTCGTACTCGTCCTTGTAGGCCATGAGCTTGAAGAGGTTGCGCGCCACGGCTTCGCTCAGGCTGGTCTTGCCAGTGGCGGCTTCGGCCTGTTGGACCCTGGCCACGAAGTCGCGGTAGGTTTGCGCGTAAGCCGCATGTTGATAGTCCACCAGGAAGCCGGCACGACGCTCCACCAGCGTTTCCACGGTGTCGCGCTGCTTGAACTGCATCACCTGTGCGGGCTTGAGCACGGCTTGCACGCGCGACCAGTCGTGGGCGCACTGGCGTCCCCACTCGAAGGCCTGCTTGTTGTGTTCTACCGCCACGTCGTTCAGTTCGATGGCCCGCAGCAGGGATTCACGCCCCAGAGGAATCCAGCCGCGCTGCCAGGCATAGCCCAGGATCATCGGGTTGATGAAGATCGAGTCGCCCATCAACTGGGTGGCGACGGCGTTGGCGTCGAACACGCCCAAGTTCGTCGGGTTCGCATCGCTGCCAATGGCTTGACCGATGTCGTGCACGCAGGCCTCGGCAGGGTTCTGCCAGGCGCCGTTTTTCACGAAGGCGGCGGTGGGCGTGCTGTAGCCGTTGAGGGCCACGCGGGTACGGCCCGCGCGCATGCGTTGCACCGTTTCTTTCGATGCCGAGACGATGGGGTCGCAGCCGATGATGAGGTCGGCCGCCGCCATGCTCACCCGGGTGGTGCGGATGTCTTCCTGACGGTCGGCAATGTACACATGCGCCCAGGTGGATCCGCCCTTTTGCGCCAGACCCGCTGAGTCTTGCGTGACGATGCCGCGGCCTTCGATGTGCGCCGCCATGCCCAGCAGCTGACCGATGGTGATGACGCCCGTGCCCCCCACGCCCGCCACCACCGCGCCCCACGGCTGGAGGGTGCTCGGCAGCGTGGGATCGGGCAGGGCCCCCAGCGTGAACGGTGACGCGGCTTGCGCCTTGGCCTTCTTCTTGAGCTGACCGCCCTCGACGGTGATGAAGCTTGGGCAGAACCCTTTCAGACAACTGGTGTCCTTGTTGCAGGTGCTCTGGTTGATGGTGCGCTTGCGACCGAAGTCGGTCTCCAGCGGCTCCACGCTCATGCAGTTGCTTTGGTCACTGCAGTCGCCACAGCCTTCGCACACCGCTTCGTTGATCACTACACGCAGGGCCGGGTCGACCAGGGTGCCGCGCTTGCGACGGCGACGCTTTTCGGTGGCGCAGGTCTGGTCGTAGAGGATGACGGTGCAACCCTTGATCTCGCGGAACTCGCGCTGGATCGCGTCGAGCCGGTCGCGGTGCTGGATCTCGATGCCAGCGGGCAGGTCGCGCACACCCTCGTACTTGTCCGGCTCGTCGGTGACGATGGTGATTTTTTGCGCACCTTCGGCCCGCATGCTCTGGGCGATCTGCACCGGGGTGTGGCCCTCGGGGCGCTCGCCCACCGGCTGACCACCGGTCATCGCCACCGCATCGTTGTACAGAATCTTGTAGGTGATGTTGACGCCGGCGGCAATGCTTTGGCGAATGGCCAGCAAGCCGCTGTGGAAGTAGGTGCCGTCGCCAATGTTGGCGAACACGTGCGTGTCGTTGCAGAAGGGCTGCTGCCCCACCCAGGGCACGCCTTCGCCACCCATCTGGGTGAAGCCCACCGTGCTGCGGTCCATCCACACGCTCATGAAGTGGCAACCGATGCCGGCCATCGCGCGCGAACCCTCGGGCACCTTGGTGCTGGTGTTGTGCGGGCAGCCCGAGCAGAACCAGGGCTGGCGCTCGGCCTTGATGTCGATGACCTGGAGCGACTGTTCCTTGGCGCGGATGAGCGCCAGGTGCGCATCGATGCGCGCGGTGGTGTCGGCGTCCAGGCCCAGCTTCTTCAGGCGTGTGGCAATCGCCTGGGCAATCAGCGGCGGGTTGAGTTCGTGGTTGGGTCGCAAGAGCGTTTGCGAGGTCGGGTTGGGGATGGACCATTCGCCGCCGGTGAGGTCGCCATCGGTCTCGTTGAATTTGCCCAGCACGCGCGGACGCTGGGCGTCAGGCCAGTTGTAGAGCTCTTCCTTGATCTGGTACTCGATGAACTGGCGCTTTTCTTCCACCACCAGGATTTCCTGCAGGCCACGGGCAAACGCCTGGGTGGATTGGGGCTCCAGCGGCCACACCACGCCCACTTTGTGCAGGCGAATGCCCAGTCGCTGGCAGGTGGCGTCATCCAGCCCCAGGTCGAGCAGGGCCTGGCGTGTGTCGTTGTAGGCCTTGCCACTGGCAATCAGGCCAAAGCGGTCGTTGGGTCCCGAGATGACGTCGTGGTTCAGGCGGTTGGCGCGGATGTAGGCCAGTGCCGCGTACCACTTGAACTGGAACATGCGGGCTTCTTGCGTGAGCGCGTCGTCCGGCCAGCGGATGTGCAGGCCGCCCGGGGGCATTTCGAAGTCGGGGATGACCACCTGCACACGCTCGGGGTCGATCATGGCGGTGGCGCTGGACTCGACGATCTCCTGGATGGTTTTCATGCCCGACCACAGGCCGGCAAAGCGGCTCAAGGCCAAGCCGTGCACCCCGAAGTCCAGGACTTCCTGCACGCTGGCCGGGAAGAATACCGGCGTGCCGCAGGCCTTGAAGATGTGGTCGCTCTGGTGCGCCACCGTGCTGCTCTTGGCCACATGGTCGTCACCCGCAACGGCCAGCACACCGCCCCAGGGGGTGGTGCCTGCCATGTTGGCGTGTTTGAACACATCCGAGCAACGGTCCACGCCCGGGCCCTTGCCGTACCAGATGCCAAACACCCCATCGAAGCGGTTGCTGCCGGGCGGTGCAAAGCCCAGTTGCTGCGTGCCCCACAAGGCGGTGGCGGCCAGCTCTTCGTTCACGCCCGGCTGGAACACGATGTGCTGCGCCTGCAGGTACTTGCGGGCTTTCCACAAGGCCTGGTCGTAGCCGCCCAGGGGCGAGCCGCGGTAGCCGCTGATGAAGCCGGCCGTGTTCTTGCCCGCCAGGGCGTCGCGCTGGCGTTGCAGCATGGGCAGTTTCACCAGGGCCTGTACGCCGCTCATGAAGGCGCGGCCCACGTCGAGCGAGTATTTGTCGTCGAGCGTGACGGTTTCCAGGGCCTGACGGATGTGTTCGGGCAAGGGCGCGTTCATGAGGTTCCTCCAGAGGCGGAGTGTAGGCGGTGTGCGTGGGGCGGTGTCAAGCCAACGTGGCACACCCCTGCAGGGGCGGGGAGGCCGCCGTGCCGCTGCTCGCCCGTGCCCGCCAAACCGGCCCGGTGTTCACGGTTTGGGAATGGCCGCCGCCTTGGGCCACAGCACCCACAGGCGCAAGGGTTGGCGCAAGCGACCGGCCAGTTGTCCGGCCGCCTCGCCGGTGCCGGCGAAATAGTCCGCGCGAACGGCGCCCACGATGGCGCTGCCGGTGTCTTGCGCCACCACCAGCTTCTGCAGGCGCTGGGCCGGGCCCTCGGAGTGCAGCCAGACCGGCGTGGCGTAGGGGATGCTGGTCGGGTCCACGGCGATCGAGCGGCCCGAGGTCAGGGGCACGCCCTGGGCCCCGCGTGGGCCCTGGGTGGGGTCTGGCAAGGCCTCTTCGCGAAAGAAGATGTAGCGCGGGTTGACGGCCAGCAGTTCGCGCGTGCGCTGGGGGTTGGCCGCGATCCAGGCCTTGATGCCGGGCCAGGTGGCGTCACGCGTGAGGTTCTGGTCCAGCAGCCAGCGGCCGATGCTCTGGTAGGGCTGCTCGTTGGAGCCCGCGAAGGCCAACCGGACCGTGTTCGCACGGCCATCGGGCTCTTGCAGGCGCAACCGTCCCGAGCCCTGGATGTGCAGCACCATGGCGTCCACCGGATCGGCCAGCCAGGCGATTTCGCGCCCGCGCAGCGCTTCTTGTGCTGCGGGCAATGCGTCGATCTCCGCACGGCTGTACCAGGGCCGGCCCGCGCGGCGCGCTGCGTCCAGGGCGGCCGGCAACGCATGCAAGGGCACCTCGAATCCGGGTCGACGGGTTCGGGAGGCCTCGAACACTGGTTCGTAGTAACTGGTGAGCAGTCCGTTGGCCTGCCCGTCCAGGCTCTCGACCCGGTAGGGCTGCAGCTGGCTCATCAGCCAGTTGCGTTGCTCGGGGGCATCGGCAATGCTCAGACGGCGCAGGTCCGGGCACAGCGGCGCAAACACCTGACTGGGCCGCTGGCAATTGGTCAACAAAGCCTCCCAGGCTTCATGCAGCAGGTCTGCGGACCAGCCCGGCAGTTCGTCCCAGGCACTCGTCACCCAGCGGCTTTTGCTGCCCGTTGCCAGTGGCGGCGGTGCAGTGGGCGCCGGGCTGGTGACCACCGGAGCGGGGCGCGGCACCGACCCGGAAGGGGGGGATTCAGGCGCCGGGGAACGCACCGGCGCGCTCGAACACGCCACCAGGCTGCCTACAATCGCCCAGCCCAACCATCGCCACAAGAGGAGTTGCATGACCTTGATTCTGCTTGAAGTCCTGGGCGCGGGCTTGTTGCTGGTGCTGATCGTGTGGTGGACCATGTTCAGCGGCCGTGAGGGTGGTGAACTCCCGCAGGATGACCCGACCCAGACCCCGCCCCGCCCCGATGTCGCCGCGGGCGCCGCGGGCGACGAAACGCCTGCGCATCCGCCGGGACCGTCCGGTCCCGCCGACCCCAAGCGCTGACAGGGGGTGCCCCGTCCCGCCCGGGCGGGACATCTGCCCGCGTGCAGAGGTCGGTCAGCGGGGTCAAGTTGGTCACAGCGGCAGACCCCCGGCACGTGTCAGCCCCCTTCGCCACGCAGCAAATTGGCCAGTTCCACGGCCGATTTGACCTGCATCTTGTCAAACACCCGCGCGCGGTGCACTTCGACGGTTCGCACGCTGATATCGAGCTGATCGGCGATCAGCTTGTTGGGCAAGCCATCAATGACCCGTCGCATCACATCGCGTTCGCGCTCGGTCAGCTCTTGCAGGCGCAGCTCCAGGGTTTGCCGCAACTGCCGGGCTTGCAAGGTGTCGGCCGAGCGCTGCAAGGCACGCTCGATGCGGTCCACCAGGGCGTTGTCCGAAAACGGCTTCTCGCAAAAATCGTGAGCGCCCCGCTGCACCGCATCCACGGCGGTGGGCACGTCGGCATGGCCCGTCAGAAAGATCACCGGCAATACCGGCAGCAAGCCGCGCCCGATCAGCACCTCGAACAAGGCCAGCCCGCTCATGCCCGGCATGCGCACATCCAGCAGCAGGCAGCTCGGGTCCTGGGGTTGCCAGGGCTCGGGGTGGTCATGCAAAAACGCTTCGGCGCTGTCGTAGCTTTGGCTGGGCAGCCGGCGCGAGCGCAGCAGCCAGGCGAGTGCATCACGCACGCCTGCGTCATCGTCAATGATGGTGACCAGGGCGGATTGGGTGGGTTGCATCCGAGGTTCTCTCAGGCCGAGGTGGGCGTCAGCGCGTCGTGCGAAGGCGCCGCACCGGCAGCGGTTCGGGAGGCCGAGGCGGGCAGGTCCGGGGACGGACTGCCGGTGGCCACGCTCAGGGTGAAATCAAACACGGTGCCCCGCGGGGTGTTGGGCCGGTGGCCCAGGTAGCCGCCGTGCTGTTCCACCACCGTGCGGCACAGGCTCAGGCCCAGGCCCATGCCTTCGCGCTTGGTGGTGAAAAACGGGTTGAACAACTGCGCCGAGACGTCGTCTGAAATGCCGGGACCGACATCGGCCACCTCGAACATCAGCCACTGCTGGTGTGCATTGGAGGCCGCGGGCAGGACGCGGAAACTCAGCTGGCGCACCTGCTGGGCCAGAGGAATTTCCGCCATGGCCTGCATGGCGTTGCGCGCCAGGTTGAGCAGCACCTGTTCGACCATGGTGCGGTCGCACAGCACCGGGGGCAGATGGTCGGGACAGTCGATCCGCACCTGCACCGCGAGTTTGCGCGCTTGCAGGTGCACCAGGGGCAGCACGCTGTCGAGCAACTCGCGTGGGGTGACCTGCTCGTGCGCATGGTCGCGCCGGCGCACGAAGTCATGCACGCTCTTGATGACCTGCCCGGCGCGTTCTGCCTGCCGGGCGATGCGTGTCATGGCCTCTTGGAGGCTTTGTTGCAACTCATCGCGATCGGTGTGGCTGTGGCTGGCGTCGAACAGGTTGAGGCTGCCGGTGGCGTAGCTGGCAATGGCCGCCAGGGGCTGATTCAACTCATGGCTCAGCAACGAGGCCATCTCGCCCACGGTGGCCAGGCGTGCGGTGGCCTGCAGCCGGTCCAGCGAGGCGCGCGACAACTCCTCCACGCGCCGTTGTTCGGAGATGTCGAGCACCGCGCTCATCCACCCGGTCTGCTTGCCCATGGCGTTGATGAGCGGGGCTTCAAAGATCAGCACCTGAAAGCGCTCGCCGCTCTTGCGGATGAACACCGACTCCACTCCTTCACGAGGGGGCGCATTGCCGGCCAGGCGCAGCGCCTGCCGCTGCCCGTATTCGGTGAACATTTCGGGCGGCCAGTAGGGGGCGGGAATGCCATGGCCCAGCAATTCGTGCGATTCAAAGCCGACCATTTCGCAAAAGGCCGGGTTCACGTAGGTGATGCGACCTTTGAGGTCGCGTGCGCGCAAGCCCGTCACCAGGGAGTCTTCCATGGCCTTGCGAAAGGCCAGCGCATCGGCCAGGTCCGACTCGACACGCTGGCGCCGGCGCATGTCGCGCCCCAGCATCACCAGCACCGAGCCCAGGGCGATCGCCAGGGCCGTGACCAGGGCGGGCAGGAGGTTGGGCGTCAGCGCGGGGGCGGCGTGCCAACGGTCCACGCGCACCACCAGGGTGTTGCCCGGCAGGTCCAGCAATTGCTGGGTGCTGAAAATCCGGCTGCCTTCGCGCAAACTGCCTTGGGTGGCCAGGCGTGTGCCATCGGCCTCGGTGAAGGACACTTGCTGGCGTTGCACCAGGGCCGAGGGCACCATCTGAAACAGCATGTCGTTGAGCGAATAGCTGGCGACCAGATACCCCGCCACGCGACCACTGTCCAGGTGGGGCAGGCACAGCTCCATCACCTCCAGGCCTTGTCCTTCCTTCGTCGAGATGTAGTTGCTGCGCGAATAGCCCGGACCCCGTTGACGCTGGGCCACGGAACAGGCCGCCTGGACCTCGGGCTGCGACATGCTGCGGCCATAGCGGGCAAACACGGGCGCCCGGAAGGTCGAGTCTGCGGCCTGCAACACCTGCAAGTCCGCATCGCGCCACTCCAGCCGGACCCATTCGCGGTGCTGCCGCAGCAATTTGGTGGCTTCCTGTGCCCAGGCGGCGGGCGAGGGGTCCTGGGCCGGCAGGGATTGCAGCGCTTGCAGCGACTGCACGTTGCGTTGCAAGGCGGTGCGGATGTCGTTGACGGCATCCACGCCATCGCGGTCGAGTTGCTCCTGCACCTGGCTGATCTCGTAGCGGCTGGCCAGCCACACCAGCGTGCCCAGCATGGTGATCACCAGCAGCACCAGCAGGCCCCACAACCCCCAGCGACGGCTCACGGCAAGTGACGACCAGCGAGACTGCCAGCGGTTCACGGCCCCACCTTTTTCACCTGCGGGTCGCTCCAGCTGCCGCTCACATGGAACTCCTGCGTGTTGGCCTTGACCAGCGGGCGGCTGAGGAAATACTGCGCCAGATAGCTGGTCAGGCCCAGCATCGGGTTGACCGTGCCATAAAAGAGCGAGGCCGTACCGGCGTTGAACTCGGGCACCACCACCACCTTGATGTCTTGCGTCTCGTGCGCGATGTCCGCTCGGCCTTCCATCAACACGGCGGCGTTCACACCTTTCATCTGCAGGTTGTTGGTGTGGGCCATGCCTTGCTGGATGACCACGTCCCCCCGGAACGAGTCAAAGGCAAAGCCTTCGCTGAACACGTCACGGAAATCCAGCATCAGACGTCGTGGCAGGGCTTGCAGGTTGAGCACGCCAAACAGCCGTGCCGCGCCGGGTTCGGTCTTGAGGAACTGTCCGCGTTCGATCTGCATGTTGAACTGTCCACTCATGCTGGCGTAGTCCGGCGACAGGGGCGATCCGCCCCAGCCCACTTGCCCCGCCAGCTTGCCCTTGCCCTGTCGCACCAGCCCGGGTGAACCCAGACGACCCAGCAGGTCGCCGGCATCCTGCACCTCCAGCGTGAAGTCGAGCTGGGTGCGCCGCTGCGCCAGAGGCCCCGAGGGCAGCCAGTTGCCCCGCGCGGTGAAGGTGGCATCAGGGTTGCTGAGGTTGAGCTTGTTGAGTTGCCACTCCCGCTGGCCCTGGGCATTGGCGCGGTTGACGGCATCGATCTCGGCGCGGCCCAGCCGCTTGCCCTTGAGTTCCAGGTCGTTCACGACGATGTCCAGCGCGGGCATCGAGGTGGGTTGATCGCCGAGCAGCGTGTCGACCTGCGAGACCACGCTGGGAGGAATGACCAGCCGCGCCAGCCGTGCATAGAGCCGGGCGGGTTGTGCGTTGCTGGCAGGACGGTATTCGCTGTAGCCGTTGAGTTCATCCGCGCTCAAGGTGGCGCGCCACAAATCCCCTTGGCGCGTGGCCCCCACCACCAGGTTATGCAGGGTCCGGCCTTCGCTGGTGACGCGTTGCGCTGACAGGGCCACCGCACCGGGCATGAGGTCCTGGGGCGAATCGCTCCCGCCCCCGCTGCGCTCGCCAGCGGGTCCCGTGCCGGAGGCGACTGCGGTCGTGCCCAGCTTGTTCAGCCAGGGAGACCACTGGTCGAGGTTGAGCTCCTCAAAGCGCGCATTCAGCCCCAGGCCTTCGCTGGGCAGCACCACCGCGGGCGCGGCGTCCGGGCTGAGTGCGATGCCACCACGAAGCAGCCGTGAGGGTGTTGCGCCAATGTCGCGCACGAGGTGCGCCCGGACCACGGTGCCGAGGGACAGCTGAAACTGATCCTGCCAGCGCGAGGCGGCCGCGCCCCGGGACTCGGGGGTCAGCCCATAGTCGAGGCGAAAGGCTTGCGTGCTGTCGGCGCTCTTGCCCAACGGCGCGGGTGCTTGCAGCGACAGCCCTTGCAGGTTGCTGGTGACGACAAGATCCGGCAGGCCCTGGCGCCATTGCATCACCGCGGTGTAACTCGCGCCGCCTTCCATGAGTGCCCAGAGGCGGGTGGCGGCTTGCCAGTCGCGGTGCTGGCGCAGGCCGTCTGCGCTGGCATAGCCCTGGATGCGCAGTTGCAGCGGTGGCTCGGTGGCCGAGGGTGTCCAGCGCAGCCCCCCTTCCAGCCGCGCTTCGCCACCCAGCAAACGCCCCTGCACACCTTGCACCACCAACCCGGTCTCGCTGAATTGCACCGTGCCACGCACCCGCTGCAGGCTCGGCACTTGCGGCATGAGCGCGAGGTCGTTGCCACCCAAGACCAGTTGGCCCGAGGCCCGCGTTTGATCCAGATGGTTCAGGGGCAGGCTCAGGCGCAACTTCAGATCGGTGGATCCGGTGCCGCTGGACTTGTCCAGCACTTGGGACACCACGCGGCTCAGGCCGGGCGTCTGCATCAGTCGCAGCGCCTCATTGAGCGGACCGCGTGCGTCGCCGCGGACCTCGACCACGGGGTCGGCGAGGTGCGGGATGGAGGCGTCCAGGCCGCTCCAGGCCAGCGAGGGGGCACCGACAAGACGGGCCCTGGCCGCCTTGACATGCAAGCTGTCGCGCTCGATCAGCAAGTCGCCACTCAACTCGGTGAGGGCGGGCCAGTCGGGTGCGGCGGCTGGGCCAGGCACGGGCCCCGGCACGTAGGCATAGGTGACCCGGTTGAGTTGAGCGCTGACCCGAAACTCGCCCTGCTGCGCCTGCACAAAGGGGAACTGCTCCAGGTTGCCACGCACCCGCAACTTCACGTTGTCGGCACTGCCTTGCTTGAGCGAGTCCCGCAAGTAGTGCCTCACCCGCTCAGGCAAGGCGCTCGGCAAATAGCGGGCGACCTGCCGCGCATCCAGGCGCTTGAGGGTGGATTGCAAATCCAGCATTGCGCCGGTTTGCCCGTTGGTCGGGCTGGTCCAGGTCAGTTGCACCTCACCTTGCAACTCGGCGTTGCTGAGTTTGCCGTTCGCCACCTGCACTTGCCAGCCCGTGCGTTCACGCTTCCAGCTCAGGTCAGCCGCCAGCGCCTGCACCGGCACCAGCGGCTCTTCCAGCCAGGCGGGCAGCTGCAGGTTGCCGTTTGCCATCTGCAACTGGGCTGTCCCGCCGTCCTGCGAGGCATCAAACTTCACCTGCAGGCCCTGCACGCCCGGCCACGCCGGTTGGCCCTGGGCCACCTTGCCGCTCAAACTCTGCAGTGACAGACCTTGCACCTGGCCTTGCACGCGGTAGTGGTCCAGGGATGGCCAGCGCCCCTGCCACTGACCCTTGAGGTCTCGCACCACGCCTTGCAGTTGGCGCGTTTGCAAGGCCTGTATCCAGCTGCGGTCCGAAGAGACCAGCGCGGCGGTCTCCAGCAGGCCATCCAGATCCAGCCGGTCGATCTGCCATTCGCCCCGCTCGGGTTGGGCCTCCTGCGCGGGTGACCACGCCAGCCGCCAGCGACCGGCTGCCCACGGCATGGCCTGGGCGCCCTGCAGCACCAGGCCTTCGGTGGTGACTTCAAACCCGTGGTGCCAGGGGCGCAGGGTCAAGCGCCCTTGCGCCGAGTCCAGTGCCATGGGTTGAGACGACGGTGACGAGCGCGCTTGCAGTTGCGTGAGTGCCAGGTCGGTGGTGACACTCTGGAGTTGACCCTGCCGGATGTCTAGCCAGGCCCGCGCCCAACCCTGGCCGCGCAACGCGTCCAGCGCCGCGTGGTCGGGCAGCAGCTGGCGCCAGTGCTGCAGATCGAGGTGACTGAACTGCGCGTACAGCGTCCCGCTCCACTCCGACCAGTTGCCTTCGCGCAAGCTCAGCAACGGCTGTCGGAACTGCCCTCGCACAGAGAAGGGCTCACCCCAGCGCGCATCGGGCGTGGCATCCAGTCGGAATTGGTGGTTCTGTACCCCGTTGCGCAGCACCAGGCGCACACCGCTGAGGGTGAGCGGCTCGGTGTGGGGGCGGGTGTCATCGACCCAGCGCAACTGGCCTTGCTCCACCACCACCTCGCGGTGGGAAAACAACCAGTCCGCGAGTGACCCGTCCGTCGAGCCTTCGATGACCAGTCCCGCCACCGACCAGGTGCCGTCCGTGGCCCGGTGGACATCGACCGAGGGCCGATCAATGACCACCTGGTCGAAGGCCCCACGCAGCAAGGATTGCGGGGAGAGGGTGAACAGCACACGATCCAGATGCAAGCCCTGGGACTGCTGCACGTCCAGGATGGCGATATCCAGCGCCTCGAATGACGGCAGCAAGCCATTCGAGTGGGCCTGCAATGCGCCCACCCGAACGTCGCGGCCACTGAGGCGGCTGGCATGCGCCTCCAGCATCGGTTTGAACTCGCCGATTCGCGGCACAATGAACCCGTGGAGCAGCAACCACAGCAAGGCCACCACGAGCCAGACCCCGGCCACGGCCAGCAGGGCCCAACGGGTGAACCGGGCGTACAGACGCACACCGCGCGGCAAACCGCGCAAAGCGGCCTGTGGCTGGGGCTCGGGGGGCTGCTCGGTGACTGCGTCGGTGTCTGCCATGATGGGAATAACGTGACCGGAATTATCACCCCCCCGCCCGACCCTGCTGTGTCCGGGGGCGACCACGCCGAACCCGGCGCCGATCATTCGCGGCTGGTTCAGCGCCTGCGTCGCCGCTATGCCGAGGTCCTGGCCGTGCTCCCGCCGGGTCCTCCGGTGCGCGCCACGATGGAGCAGGCCCTGGGGAGCCTGCAGGAGCGACTGGGCGAATTGGGCGCCGCCTTGCGGGTGTTGCGCCAACTTGTGATCGAGCGCCTGGTGGTGCTGGACTGCGAGCAACAAGCACCCCTGGAGGTGGTCACCCGGGCAGTCACCGAACTGGCCGAACTGGCGCTGGAGCGCGCCTGCGAAGCAGCCCAGGCCCAACTCGACGAACAGTACGGTGCCCCGATGACCGAGCGGGGACAACGTGCCGTGTTGTGGATCATCGGCATGGGCAAACTGGGGGCGCGCGAACTCAATGTCTCCAGTGACATCGATTTGATCTATGTGTACGACGAGGACGGCCACACCCTGGGCCGCGCGGATGGGGCGGGGCGCATCAGCGTGCACGAGTATTTTTCGCGGGCGGTCAAACGCATCTACAGCCTGGTGGGCGACACCACTGAGCACGGTTTTGTGTTCCGGGTGGATCTGGCCTTGCGGCCCAACGGCAACTCAGGCCCCTCGGTTGTCTCGCTCAATGCCCTGGAAGAATATTTTCTGGTTCAGGGTCGTGAGTGGGAGCGGTTTGCCTGGCTCAAGAGCCGGGCCGTGGCCCCGCGCAGCAGCCTGGGCAGCGCCCCGGCCTTGCGAGACACCGTGCAGCCCTTCGTGTTCAGACGCTATCTTGATTACAACGTGTTCGAGGCCCTGCGCGGCTTGCATCGTCAAATCCGCGACCAGGCCCAGCGCAGCAGTGCAGGACGTCCCGAGCGGGCCAACGACGTCAAGCTCGGTCGCGGGGGCATTCGCGAAATCGAATTCACCGTGCAATTGCTGCAGGTGGTGCGTGGCGGGCAATTCCCCGAACTGCGCACGCAACCGACCCTGGAGTCGCTCGAGCGGGTCGCGCGTGCGCAACTGATGCCCACCGCCACGGCGCAGGCCCTGGCGCAGGCGTATGTGTTTTTGCGCCGGGTCGAGCATCGCATCCAGTACCTGGACGACCAGCAGTCCCACGCCTTGCCCGCAGACCCCGACGACCTGGCGTGGTTGTCGCACACCCTGGGCATGCCCTCGGTGGAGGTTTTCCTGGCCGAGCTGGCACGACACCGCGAACTCGTGGCGCAGGAATTTGATCGCCTGCTCGGGCAATCCGAGTCTGCCCAGGGGGCTAACGGGTCACGCGATCCGCATGGGTCGAGCCGATCTGAAGACACCGCCCCGGTGGACGGGTTGGCCGCCGCCTGCGACCTCGAGGGCGTGCTGCCGCACCTGGGCGAGGCCTTGCGCGAGCGCGTGGCGCGTTGGCCCGACCACCCGCGCGTGCGCGCCTTGCGCGAAGAGGGTCGTCAGCGCCTCTTGCGGCTGGTGCAGCGCACCCAGTCGTGGGTGGACGAGGGCCGGGTGGGCGAGCCGGCCGCCGTTCGATGGAGCGACTGGATCGAGCCCTTGCTGCGCCGTGAAAGTTACCTGGCGCTGCTGGTGGAGCGCCCCGCTGTGCACGAGCAGTTGCTGCGGCTGCTGGGGGCGGCGCGCTGGCCAGCGCGCTATTTGTTGCAGCACCCCGGTGTCATCGACGAGTTGGCCACGCAGGCCTTGTTGATGGAGCGTTTCGACCCGGTCCAGTTCGAGGCAGAGCTCGAGGCCCGGCTCGAGGCCTTGCACACCGCCGGTGAGGACGACGAGGAAAACCTCCTGAACCTCTTGCGCCGGGCGCACCATGCCGAGGTGTTCCGCACGCTGGCGCGCGACGTCGAAGGGCGTTTGACAGTCGAGCAAGTGGCCGATGACCTGAGTGCGCTGGCCGACACCATCTTGCGCCTGAGCCTGCGCTGGGTCTGGCAACGACTGCCCCAGCGGCACCAGGCGGTGCCTCAGTTGGCGATCTTCGGGTACGGCAAACTCGGCGGCAAAGAGTTGGGCTACGGCAGCGATCTCGACATCGTGTTCGTGTATCAGGACGATCACCCGCAGGCCGGCGAAATTTATGCGCAGTTGGTGCGGCGCCTCATCAACTGGCTGACGGTCAAGACGGGCGAGGGTGACCTCTACGAAATCGACACGGCCCTGCGTCCCAATGGCAACTCGGGCTTGCTCGTCACCTCCTTCGAAGCCTTTGCCGATTACCAGAGCCAGCGCGGCAGCAACACGGCCTGGACCTGGGAGCACCAGGCCATGACGCGGGCGCGTTTTTGTGTGGGATTGCCTGCACTGGCCGAGGCGTTCGAGGGCGTGCGTCGCGACGTCATCCGCGCGCCACGTGACCTGGGCCTGCTGGCGCAGGAGATCGTGGCCATGCGGCACAAGTTGCGGCAGGCGCGGCCCGTGCCAGCCGGTCGGTTTGACGTCAAGCACAGCCCGGGCGGCATGGTGGACGCCGAGTTCGCGGTGCAGTACCTGGTGCTCGGACACGGGGGCACTCACCCCGAGTTGCTGGATAACGTGGGGAATATTGCCTTGCTGCTCAGGGCCGAGCAGGTGGGCTTGCTACCGGTGGGTATGGGGGTGGCCGCTGCAGACGCCTATCGGGACTTGCGACGGGTGCAGCACCGGGCACGACTTGACGAGATGCCCACCCAGGTCGAGACCTCTGCGCTGGCCCATGAGGCGGCGGCGATTCAGGCGTTGTGGCGCGCCGTGTTTGGCGCCGCAGGCTAAGCCGCACGGGGTCTGTGCGTTGAGCCTTGACGGCTCAGGCGCTGCGAATTTTGCGCACCAGTGCGCTGGTCGAGTAGCCGTCCACAAAGGGCAGTGCGAGGGCGCGACCGCCCCAGGATTCCACCGCCGCCGTTTCGGGCAGTGTGGCCATGTTGTAGTCGCCGCCCTTGACGATCACCTGCGGCCGCAACTCGCGAATGAGTTGCAAGGGCGTGTCTTCATCAAACCAGGTCACCAGGCTGACGGACTCCAGCGCCGCGATCATGAGGGCGCGGTCCACTTCGTTGTTGAGCGGACGGTCCGGACCTTTGCCCAGGCGACGCGCTGACGCGTCGGTGTTGAGTGCGACCACCAGGGCGGCGCCTTCAGCGCGGGCCTGCGCCAGGTAGGTCACATGGCCGCGGTGTAGCACGTCGAATACCCCGTTGGTGAACACCACGGGACCGGATGTGGCAAGCGCCCGAACGGCCACAGGCGCCTGGTCGCGCGCCACGATCTTGTCCAGGAACGAGGGGGTCGTCATGTCGGGACGGCGGGACAAAGGCAGCTGCCGCTCAGCCCGGCTGGGTGTCGATGAAGCTCTGGCGCTGCATCAGTTTCTGGTAGAGCCGCTCCAGGTTGGGGTGGCGCGAGGCCCAGGCGATCTGCGGGAAACGGAAGTTGAGGTAGCCCAGCGCACAGCCCACCGCGATGTCCGACAGGGTCAGGTGAATGCCGCTGCAGTAGGCGTTGTCACCCAGGCCACGGCTCATCGCCGCCAGGCTGTCGTCGACCTTGCGCAGTTGCCGCTCGATCCAGGCCTGGCTGCGCTCCTGTGCAGAGCGACCGGGCCAGCCCGCCTCCAGGCGCGCGAGGATGCTGGCATCGAGCAGACCATCGGCCAGGGCCTCCCAGGTCTTGATGGCGGCGCGCTCGCGACCCGAACTGGCAATCAGCTTGCCCACCGGTGACAGGGTGTCGAGGTATTCCACGATGACCCGCGAGTCAAACAAGGCTTCACCCCCTTCCATCACCAGGCAGGGCACCTTGCCCAGCGGGTTGGAGTCGGTGATGGAGGTGTTGGCGGACCAGACATCCTCGGGCACAAACTGATAGTCGAGTTTTTTCTCAGCCAGCACGATGCGGACCTTGCGGACGTAGGGACTTGCGATGGCACCGATCAGTTTCATAGGTTTGGGTGTTTGAGTTGGGGGCATTCTATCGGCAGGCGGATCGCACCCACTGTGCGCACACGGTGGGTGGCTGTGCGCGAGACCGGCCAGACCGCTCCCCTAGAATCCCGGTATGAGCTTATCCACCGTGACGGCCCTGTCGCCGCTTGATGGCCGCTATGCCGGCAAACTGGCGCATCTGCGTCCCTTCATGAGCGAACAGGGCTACATGCACTGTCGCGTGCAAGTTGAAATCACCTGGTTTCTCGCCCTGAGCGAGGCCGGCCTGAAGGAGTTTCCGCCCCTGAGTCCTGCGGCCCGTCAGCATTTGCTGGGTCTGGTGGAACGTTTCTCGGCTGAGGATGCGCTCGCCATCAAAGCCATCGAAAAGACCACCAACCACGACGTCAAGGCCGTGGAGTACTGGATCAAGGCGCAGTTCGACGCCTCCACGCTGTCCGAGGCGGTGCGCGCGGAGCTCGCCCGCGTGCAGGAGTTCGTGCACTTTGCCTGCACCAGCGAAGACATCAACAACACCAGCCATGCCTTGCAGC
>CALBSC010000063.1 GCA_937927685.1 uncultured Burkholderiales bacterium
AATCGGTGGAAAACACCAAGAAGATCACCAAAGCCATGGAAATGGTGGCCGCGTCCAAGATGCGCAAGGCGCAGGAGCGCATGCACGCGGCTCGCCCCTACAGCGAGAAAATCGGTCGCATCGCCCACAACCTTGGCAAAGCCAATCCCGAGTACGTGCACCCGTTCATGGAGCACAACGATGCCAAGGCTGAAGGCTTCATCGTCGTGACCACCGACAAGGGTTTGTGCGGCGGCCTCAACACCAACGTGTTGCGTGCTGTCACCCACAAGCTCAAGGAGCTGCAAGCCAAAGGCCATTCGGCCAAGGCGGTGGCCATCGGCAACAAAGGTCTGGGTTTTCTCAACCGTTCGGGCGTGCAGGTGGTTGCACAGGCGGTGCAATTGGGCGACACGCCGCACATCGACAAGCTCATCGGGCCGGTCAAAGCCCTGCTCGATGCTTATGTTGCGGGCGAGATCAGTGCGGTGCATCTTTGCTACACCAAGTTCATCAACACGATGAAGCAAGAGCCGGTGGTGGAGCAACTGTTGCCCCTGCGTGCCGACCGTTTGCAGCATGAGGGCCAGCATGGTTCGTGGGATTACCTCTACGAACCCGACGCCCACACAGTGATCGAAGAATTGTTGTTGCGTTATGTCGAGGCGCTGGTCTACCAGTCCGTGGCCGAAAGCATGGCGTCCGAGCAGTCGGCCCGCATGGTGGCCATGAAGGCCGCGACCGACAACGCCGGCAACGTCATCAACGAACTCAAACTGGTTTACAACAAGACGCGTCAAGCGGCGATCACCAAGGAACTTTCCGAGATCGTCGCGGGTGCGGCTGCTGTCTGATTTTTAATATTTGGAGCAAAACATGGCTCAAGCGCAAGGCAAGATTGTTCAATGTATCGGCGCCGTGGTGGACGTCGAATTTTCCCGTGACCAGATGCCCAAGGTCTACGATGCCCTGAAGCTCGAAGGCTCGGCCCTGACCCTCGAAGTGCAGCAGCAGCTCGGTGACGGCGTGGTGCGTACCATTGCGCTGGGCACCTCCGACGGTCTGCGCCGTGGTCTGATGGTCACCAACACGGGTGCAGCCATCACGGTTCCCGTGGGCAAGGCCACGCTGGGCCGCATCATGGACGTGCTGGGCAACCCGATTGACGAGCGCGGCCCGGTCGACCAGACCCAGACCGCATCCATCCACCGCAAGGCCCCGGCCTATGACGAACTGAGCCCCTCGCAAGAGCTGCTCGAAACGGGCATCAAGGTGATTGACCTGGTGTGTCCGTTCGCCAAAGGCGGCAAGGTGGGCCTGTTCGGTGGCGCCGGCGTGGGCAAGACCGTGAACATGATGGAACTCATCAACAACATCGCCAAGGCGCACAGCGGCTTGTCCGTGTTCGCTGGCGTGGGTGAGCGTACCCGTGAAGGCAACGACTTCTACCACGAGATGGCCGAGTCCGGCGTGGTTCGTCTGGACAACCTGGTCGAATCCAAAGTGTCCATGGTGTACGGTCAGATGAACGAGCCCCCCGGCAACCGTCTGCGCGTGGCCCTGACCGGTCTGACCATCGCCGAGTCCTTCCGTGACGAAGGCCGTGACGTGCTGTTCTTTGTGGACAACATCTACCGTTACACCCTGGCCGGTACCGAAGTGTCGGCGCTGCTGGGCCGTATGCCTTCCGCTGTGGGCTACCAGCCGACGCTGGCCGAGGAAATGGGTCGCCTGCAAGAGCGTATCACCTCGACCAAGGTGGGTTCCATCACCTCCATCCAGGCCGTTTACGTGCCTGCCGATGACTTGACCGACCCGTCGCCCGCCACCACCTTTGCCCACCTGGATTCCACCGTGGTGCTGTCACGTGACATCGCCGCCCTGGGTATCTACCCGGCCGTGGATCCCCTGGACTCCACCAGCCGCCAGCTCGACCCCCATGTGGTGGGCGAAGAGCATTACGCCACGGCCCGCGCCGTGCAAGGCACGCTGCAGCGCTACAAGGAACTGCGCGACATCATCGCGATTCTGGGCATGGACGAACTCGCTCCGGAAGACAAGCTGGTGGTGGCCCGAGCTCGCAAGATCCAGCGTTTCCTGTCACAGCCCTTCCACGTTGCCGAAGTGTTCACCGGCACGGCAGGCAAGTATGTGTCGCTGGCCGAGACCATTCGTGGTTTCAAGATGATCGTCAACGGCGAGTGTGACCACCTGCCCGAGCAGGCCTTCTACATGGTCGGAACCATCGACGAAGCGATCGAAAAAGCCAAGAAGCTCTGAGAGGCCGTATGACCAACACCATCCACGTCGATGTTGTCAGCGCGGAAGAGTCCATCTTCTCCGGCGAAGCCACCTTTGTGGCCTTGCCGGGCGAATCGGGCGAACTCGGCGTTTACCCACGCCACACGCCGCTGATCACGCGTATCCGTCCCGGTTCGGTGCGGATCCAGACGCCTGATGGTGGTGAGGAGTTCGTCTTCGTGGCCGGTGGCATTCTCGAAATCCAGCCGGACTGCGTCACGGTGTTGTCCGACACCGCCGTGCGTGGCAAGGACCTGGACGAAGAAAAGGCCAATGAAGCCAAACAGGCCGCTGAAGAAGCCGTCAAGAACGCCAAGAGCGACATTGATCTGGCCCGCGCCCAGTCCGAACTCACCATCATGGCCGCTCAGCTTTCCGCGCTGCGCAGGTTCCGCGGCAAGAAATAATCGCCCCGCGGCGCGCCTGCGCTGTGTGACCGATCCAACGCCCAGGTCGATCCCGTCGACGCTGGGCGTTGCCGCCTCTGGCTATTCGTCAGGGCACAAGGCACAATCTGTCCATGCCCAAAGCCAAACTTCGCGCGGCCACGGTGGGTGGCTCGGCCGACGATATCGAATCCGCTTTCTACCAAGCCTTGCGACAAGGTGACATCGACAAACTCATGGCCTGCTGGGCCGATGAGGACGAGGTGGTGTGCGTGCATCCCGGAGGCCCCCGGTTGGTGGGCACCGGGGCCATTCGCGCCGCCTTCGAATCCATGTTTGCCAATGGCACGATCCAGGTGCATGAGCACAGTGTGCGCAAGATCGAATCGCTCACCAGTGTGGTTCACAACGTGGTGGAACGGGTTGAACTCTTGCTGCCCGACGGTCCCAAGCACGCGAGTGTGGTGGCGACCAATGTGTATCACCGCACCCCACAGGGCTGGCGCATGGTGGCCCACCATGCCAGCCCCGGCACACCCGAGGCCTTGCAAGAGGGGCAGGACGCGCCGCAGGTGTTGCATTGACCTGGCCCTACCGGGCCCCCTGGTGGCTCCCAGGCGGGCAGGCCCAGACCATTCATTCGGCGCTGTGGGCGCGCACGCATGCGAAGCCCGACCCGGTGTGGCGACGCGAGCGCTGGGACACGCCGGATCAGGACTTCATTGATGTCGACTGGTTGTTCGACCACGCAGGGCCAACACCCGCTGAACCCATCAGTTCCCCGTCGCTGCACCCACTCGATGAGGAGGAGGGGCGTGCAGCACGGCGCGAGGATGTGCTGTGCGTTCTCTTTCATGGCCTGGAGGGCTCGTCAAGCAGCCACTACGCCCGGGCCTGGGCAGACCAGGCCCGACGGTGGGGATGGCGCCTGGCAGTCCCGCACTTTCGTGGCTGCAGCGGAGAGCCGAATCGCGCTCCGCGTGCCTACCATTCGGGTGACTTTGAGGAAGTGGGCTGGATCCTGCAACGCATGCGCAGTGTTCATGCAGGCCGCCTACTGGCGGTGGGCATTTCGCTCGGGGGCAATGCCCTGATGCGTTGGGCGCAGGAGGCCGGTGAGACAGCACGCCGCACCGTGGATGCGGTGGTGTCGGTGGGGTCGCCGCTGGACCTGACCGCCAGTGGCCATGCCATCGGTCGCGGATTCAACCGGCTGGTGTACACGCGGATGTTTCTGCGCACGATGAAACCGCGCGCGTTGACCAAACTGGCTCAGTTCCCCCGGCTGTTTGACCGAGAGGCCCTGCTGCGGGCGCGCGATCTGTACGAGTTCGACAACCTGTTCACCGCGCCCCTGCATGGATTTGCCGATGTGCAGGATTACTGGCGCCGGGCTTCCTCCGCCCCACACTTTGGCCGGGTGCGATTGCCGGCGTTGGTCATCAACGCCTTGAACGACCCCTTTGTGCCCGCATCGTCCCTGCCGGAGCAGCACCAGGTCAGTGACAGCGTCACGCTGTGGCGTCCTGCGCAGGGCGGCCATGTCGGGTTTGCGGCCGGCGCATTTCCTGGCGATGTGCGCGGCTTGCCCGGCGCCATCGGCCACTGGTTCCGGGCACTATGATCGTTGCTGGTTGTTGAGGGGCTGCACAAGCCTGGGCGGTAATCACCATGGACGAGATTGTTCGACAAGCGCTGGCCAAGTGGCCGAATGTGCCCGACTGCTACGGTTGGCTCGGGTTGGATGCGCGTGGACAGTGGTTCATGCGCGATGACCAGGTACAAGCGGCCGGTCCCTTCGCGCAACACAAGGGATCCCTGTTGCGGCACGATAAGCTCATCGGTTTCATTCAGCGTAACTATGAGCCCGATGCACGCGGATGCTGGTATTTCCAGAACGGTCCGCAGCGTGTGTTTGTGGAGCTCGAGGACACACCGCTGATCTGCCGCGTGTCAGCTGCCGGAGAGGTCAGTGCGCACACCGGACAAACGCTCGCGGTGCAGGGGGTCTGGACCGACGAGTTCGGTCACGTGTATATCGAGTCTCGGATAGGGTTGGGTTTGGTGCACAGCCAGGACGTCATTCACGCCGCCGAACAGATCGAGCTAGGTCATTGGGCCTTGAAGACCGTGCAGCACCAGGAACTCGAGCAGCGCTTCGGGTTTTGCCGCAGTCCGCAGGCGCATTCCCGCTGAGCCTGGCGCCCATGTCAGGTCAGACAAACCAGGTTTCGGCATGAAAAAAGCCGGTCGAGAGACCGGCTTGGGTGACGGGCAGCGCGCGGTTATTTAGCGGCTTCAGGCTTTTTGGGCTCAGCCAGCTTGCCGCCCGCGTTGTTGGCCATGTAAACCACGGCGCGACCGATTTCGAGATCGTCAAAGTCGCCGCCGCCTTGTGCGCCCATCGCGCCCTTGCCTTTGAGCGCGGAGTTCAACAAGGCTTCGTAACCATTCTTGATGCGAGCGCCCCAGGCACCGGCATCGCCGAACTTGGGTGAACCGGCTGCGCCAACGGCGTGACAGGCCGAGCACTGGGCTTTGTAGACTTCTTCGCCGGATTTGAGTTCGCGGTTGGCGTCACGCACCTCGATCATGCCGACTTTCTGGATCCGGGATGCCACCGCCTCCGGGGTGTTGGAGGAGCCGGGGGCCTCTTTGTTGGCCGAGGTGACGTAGTACACGAGGCCAATGATGATGAACACCGGCACCACAAATGAATAGAAGACGGCCAACAGGAGTTGACGGGGCGTCTTGATCGGGCCGGTGTGGGCTTCTTCGTGGTGCTCGCTCATGGAATCCTCGAGGGTGCTGGGGGGCTTGAAACAGCCAACGATTATAGCGAGGCCGGACTGGCGCGGCTTTCGCCAGCCTGACCCCGCTGTGAGCGGTTTTGGCAAAGCCCTACAATGGGCAGCTTCACGCGCGGCTGTAGCTCAGTGGATAGAGTATTGGCCTCCGAAGCCAAGGGTCGTGGGTTCGATCCCCGCCAGCCGCGCCAGTTGTGACAACGCCACCGACACGGTGGCGTTTTGCCGGGTGCATCCCAAGTCCACCCAAGCCCGTGCAGCACCAGCCGCTCCTGGGGCCAGACAGACTTCAGCTGACCTGGATACCGGCCGTGCGGATCACTTTCTCCCATTTGGTCAGCTCGGCTTTCAGGCGCTGACGCATCTGCTCCTGGGTGCCCGGGTCGGCCTCGGCGCCGGCCTCGAGCAGGCGCTTGCGCACCTCCGCGTCCCCCATGGCTGCATTGAAGTCAGCATTGATCTTGTCCAGCAGGGCTTGTGGCGTTTTGGCCGGGGCGAACAGCGCTGCCCATGAGTAGGCCTCATAGCCGGGCAACCCCATCTCGGTGGCACTGGGGACATCGGGCAGCATCGGCGAGCGCTGCCGGCTGGCCACACCCAGCACCTTGACCCGCCCGGCCTTGATCTGCGGCAGCGCCGTGGGGGCATCGCTGAACATCAGTTGTACCTGGCCCCCCAGCAAGTCGTTCATGGCGGGCGCACTGCCTTTGTAGGGGATGTGCTGCAAACGGGTGCCGGCTTCCAGGTTGAACAGCTCGCCCGCCAGGTGCGTGCCACCCCCATTGCCCGAAGAACCGTAACTGAGCACGCTGCTGTCCTTTCTGGCCAGTGCCATGAGTTCACGCAGGTTGTTGGCCGGAACCGATGGGTGTGCCACCACGAACACGGGAAACATGGCCGCAAAACTCACGGGCGCAAAATCGCGCTCGATGTCGTAAGGCAGTTTGCCCATGAGGGTGGGGTTGACCGAGTGGTGAATGGAGCCAACGAACAAGGTGTACCCGTCGGGAGCTTCCTTGGAAGCGGCTGTGGCACCGACCACGCCACCTGCGCCCGCACGGTTGTCAATCACGGTCGGACTTTTCCAGATGTCGGCGAGCTTTTGACTGAAGGCACGGGCCGTGGTGTCCACCGGACCGCCCGGGGGAAAAGGCACGATGAAGCGCACCGGCTTGGCGGGCCAGGCCTGTGCCCGTGCCGACAGGGAGTGCACCGCGGGGGCCAGCACGGTGCTGGCGATGAGCTGGCGACGGGTGAGGGAAGGGGGGGCACGCATAAAGTCTCCTGGGATCGTCCAGATTATGGGCCCGGGATGGGTACCGTCCTGGTGCCGGGGTGACGCGAATGCGTAGTTACACCATGCCCGATGGATACCAGGTGGATCTAGCATCACGGCATCACCATTCCGAGCTGTGTCATGAGTGCGTATGTGATTTTTGATGTTGAAATCTTCGACCTGTCTAAGTACCAGGAATTCATGAACGGCGTGAAGCCTGCCCTGGAGGCGGCCGGGGGCCAGTACCTCGCCCGCGCGGGTGAGCACCGGGTGTACGAGGGTGACTGGGAGCCACGGCGCATCGTGATCCTGGAGTTTCCTGATCTGGCTGCCTTCGAGGGTTTTTACAACGGACCCGTCTACCAAAGCCTCAAGAGCATTCGCGACGCTTGCAGCCGTGCCCGGTTGGTGGCGGTGCAGGGCCTGTGAGGTGAGCGGTCCGACGCTGCATCCGCCCTTGAAGGGGTATCCCCTGCATGCACCGCCCATCGCGTTGGAGGCGGTGGCGAGCCAGGGCTGGCAGCTGTTGCAGGGTGACCTGCCGTTTCCCCTGGCGGTGCTGCGCCAGCAGGCGCTGATGCACAACCTGAACTGGATGCGCGAGTTCTGCCGGGCGCGCGGCATTTCCCTGGCCCCGCACGGCAAAACCACCATGTCGCCGCAGCTGTACCGGCGTCAACTGGATGCCGGTGCCTGGGCCATCAGTTTTGCGACCGTGTACCAGGCGGGCGTTGGTGTCGCGCACGGCGTGCGGCGGGCATTCATCGCCAACCAGGTGTTGCAGCCGGCAGATCTGGACGGGTTGATGCATCTGTTGACGGCGCACCCTGATCTGCAAGTGTTCTTCCTGGTCGACTCCTTGGCGCAAATTGAACAGATTGAACACTGGCGTCGCGAGCGATCCCACTCGGTGGTGTTTCCGGTGTTGCTCGAGTTGGGCCTGGAGGGGTATCGAACCGGGTGCCGAACCCATGACGAGGCGCTGGCGGTGGCGCAACGGATCCACGCCAGTGCGGCCCTGCGGTTGGTCGGCATCGAGAGTTACGAAGGCTCGCTCACCACCTGTGACCATGCACACGCCACCGAGGCCGTGGCGGCGCTGATGCAGCGGTTGCAGGCGATCGCGCAGGCCTGCGATGCCGCGGGCTGGTTCGAGTGTGACGAGGTGCTGATCTCGGCCGGCGGGTCCGCATTGTTCGACCTGGTCGCGCAGGATCTGCGGCCGCGTCTGTCACGCCCCGCGCGGGGCGTGCTGCGCTCGGGCTGCTACCTGACCCACGACCATGTGCAATACCGGCGACTGCTGCGCTGTGTGGGCGAGCGGTTGCACCTCGCGCAGACGCTTGAGCCCGCGCTGGAAGTGTTGAGCGTGGTGCAGTCGTGTCCGGAGCCTGGGCTGGCGCACCTGAGCATGGGCAAGCGTGATGTGTCCTACGACCTGGACCTGCCCGTGCCGCTGTGGCGTGCCGAGCGTGGTGACACCCAGACGCATCCCGTGCCCGCGCACTGGCGTGTGGTGGCGCTCAACGACCAGCATGCGCATTTGCGGTTTGATGCCACGCGTCCCGCGCAAGAGCACCCCCGCGTGGGACAGATCGTGGGCAGCGGGATCTCGCACCCTTGCACCACGTTTGACAAATGGCGGTGGATGCCAGTGGTGGACGAGACCTATCGCGTGGTGGACGCCATCACCATTCATTGCTGATGGGTTGCCATCGCAGCGACCGCTGCGATGAGGCGATGTCAGCGCGGGTTTGCTTTATTCGTCCTCGGATGGGCCCGGCTGTTCTCGCAGGCGCAGGGCCTGCTCGTAGAGTGCGTTGCGCGCTTGTCCGGTGATCTCGGCCGCCAGGCGCACCGCGGTTTTGACGGGCAGTTCGGTCAACAGCAAACGCAGTACCCGATCATCGGCCGCGGCGTCTGGTGTGGCCGCAGCCTGCGGATGCACCACCAGGGCAAACTCGCCGCGCGTGCGATGCGCCGAGGCCTGAAGCCAGGCGGGCAACGCATCCGCATGGAGCGTGACAACTTCCTCGAATTGCTTGGTCAGTTCGCGCCCCACGGTGAGGCGGCGCGGGCCCAAGGGCTGCAAGGCTTGCGCCAGTGCCTCGATGCGGTGTGGTGCTTCGAGCAGCACCTGGGCACGCGGTTCCTGTTGGATGCGGCTGACTTGTGCCTGGCGTTCCTGAGCCCGCGAGGACAAAAACCCGAGAAACACAAACCCGGGCTGGGTGTCTTCCCACTGGCCACTGACACTCAGGAGCGCCGTGACGCTGCTGGCGCCTGGCAACGGCACAACGCGCAAGCCCTCGGCTTGCACGCGCGCCACCAGCCTGGCGCCCGGATCACTGATGGCGGGTGTGCCCGCATCACTCACGAAGGCGACGCGCTGGCCCAGCTTCAGCCGGGCCACGATGGCTTCGCTGCTGGCAGATTCGTTGTGCTGGTGCACCGCGAGCCAGGCCCCGGCCGGATGGTCGATGCCGAAGGCACGCAGCAAGGCCTGGCTGTGACGCGTGTCCTCGCAGGCCACCGTGTCCACGAGCTGCAGCACGTGCAGGGCGCGCAGGCTGATATCGGCAAGATTGCCAATCGGTGTGGCCACCACATAGAGGCAGCCCTCGGGATAATCCTGCGCAGCCGCTGCGGCATGGGCAGCCGCACGGGCGGCATCAAATGAAGCGCTCACTCAACTCTTTCCAAGACCCTCAGGCTGGTACACCCCGCACCACCAAGTTCCTGGGCGATGCGGCCGAAAGCAGCGCCGCGCGCCACTTGCAGGCGCAGGGGTTGCGCCTGCTCGACAGCCATTATCGGACGCCTGGCCGAGGGGGCGGTGAAATCGATCTCATCATGCGGGCGCCCGATGGCACCCTGGTGTTTGTCGAAGTCCGGCTGCGTCGCAGTCAGCGATTCGGTGGCGCCCTGGCCAGCGTCACGCCCGCCAAGCGCTCGCGCATCATCTGGGCTGCCCGGCATTACCTGCGACGGTTTGCAGACCCGCCCCCCTGCCGCTTCGATGTCGTGGCCTTGGATGGTCAGGCGGTGCTCTGGGTTCAAGGGGCGTTTGATGCATGCTGACGCACACCTGCACCCCTGATGGCGGTATGGTGGAAGCTCCGCGTCATGGGGCGCGGTTATCATATGCACCATGCTTGAGCAACGCATTGAACAACAGTTCATCGACAGCGCTGACCTGAAATACCAGGCGGCACAGGTGCTGGCCAAACCGATCGTCGCAGGCATCCAGGCCTTGCTGGCGTGCGTCACCAGTGGCGGCAAGGTACTGGCCTGTGGCAATGGCGGCTCGGCTGCCGATGCGCAGCATTTTGCGGCCGAGTTTGTGGGGCGTTTCGAGCGCGAGCGGCCCGAGTTGGGTGCCCTGGCGCTCACCACCGACAGCTCCATTCTCACGGCGGTGGCCAACGACTACAGTTTTCTGCAAATCTTTTCCAAGCAGGTGCGAGCCCTGGGGCAGCCCGGGGATGTGCTGCTGGCCATCTCCACCAGCGGCAACTCGGCCAATGTGCTGGCCGCCATCGAGGCGGCCCACGAACGCGAAATGACCATCATCGCACTCACCGGTCGCGGCGGCGGCAAGATCGGTGCCCAACTGCGGGACACCGATGTGCACATCTGCGTACCCCACGAGCGCACCGCTCGCATCCAGGAGGTGCACCTGCTGGTGCTGCATTGCCTGTGCGATGGCGTGGACAACCAATTACTTGGCGAACAGGAAGGTAACCCATGAAACAACAACGACTTTGGACCCGTGGCGCAGCAGCGCTGGCGCTGGTCATGAGCCTGGGTGCGTGTGCACCTTTGATGGTGGGGGGCATGGTGGGGGGCGCCTTGGTGGCCAGCGATCGCCGCACCTCGGGGATTCAGCTGGAAGACGAGAGCATCGAGCTGCGCAGTGCCAACCGCATCCGTGAGATGCTGGGCAGTCGTGTCCACATCAACGTCACCAGTTTCAACCGCCAGGTCCTCTTGACGGGTGAGGTGCCCGCGCAAAAGGACAAGGATTACGCCAACCAGCTGGTGTCGCAGGTGGATAACGTGCGGTCCGTGGTCAACGAATTGGTCGTCGCCCCGAGCAGCTCGCTGGCAGATCGCTCGATGGATACGCTGATTTCCGGCAAGGTCAAGGCCAGCATGGTGGACAGCAAGGATATTTTCGCCAATGCGTTCAAGGTGGTCACCGAGCGCGGCACGGTGTACCTGATGGGCCGCGTGACGCAGCGCGAAGCCCAGCGCGCGTCCGACCTGGCGCGTCAGGTTTCGGGCGTGAAAAAAGTGGTTCGTATCTTCGACATCCTGACCGAAGAGGAACTGCAGGCGCTCCTGCCTGCCCCACCGAAGGCGGCGGCCCCGGCCCCGGCGCCGGCTGGCAACGCCAAATAGGGCCGCCGTGGCGAGGGGTTACTTCAGCCGCTTGACGAGGCTGGAGGTATCCCAGCGGTTGCCGCCGAGTTGCTGCACGTCGGCGTAGAACTGATCGACCAAGGCCGTCACGGGCAGCCGTGCGCCGTTGCGTTTCGCCTCGTCCATGGCCAAGCCCAGGTCTTTACGCATCCAGTCCACGGCAAAGCCAAAGTCAAACTTGTCGGCCACCATGGTCTTGCCACGGTTGTCCATTTGCCAGCTCTGGGCCGCCCCTTTGCCGATGACGTCGAGCACGAGGTTGACGTCGAGTCCGGCGCGCGTTCCGAAGGCAATGCCCTCGCCCAGGGCCTGAACCAGGCCAGCGATACAGATCTGGTTGACCATCTTGGTGAGCTGACCCGCCCCGCTCTCACCCATCAGCGTGAAGGCGCGTGAGAAAGCCATGGCCACGGGCTTGACCTTCTCAAACACGGCGGTATCCCCGCCGCACATCACGGTCAGCTGACCATTTTGCGCACCCCCCTGACCGCCCGAAACCGGCGCGTCCAGAAATGCCGCGCCCTGTGCCTTGGCGGCCTGATAAAGCTCGCGCGCCACGTTGGCAGAGGCCGTGGTGTGGTCGACCAGGATGGCGCCGGCCTTCATGCCCGCCAGGGCGCCGTCCGGCCCCAGGATGACCGAGCGCAGATCATCGTCATTGCCCACGCAGCAGAACACGATGTCGGCGCCTTGCGCCGCTTCACGGGGTGTGGCGGCACTGCGCGGGGCCGGGCTGGAGGCGAACTCCTTGCACCAGGCCTGGGCCTTGGCGGGGTTGCGGTTATAGACGGTCACGGCGTGGCCGGCCTGAGCCAGATGGCCGGCCATGGGGTAGCCCATGACACCCAGGCCAATGAAGGCCACCGAGGTGGAGGGGACGGAGTCGTAGGTGCGGGGGTTGATGCTGGACATGACGAACCAAATGAAGCGATGACGAAGGGTGAGGAATGGAGCGCCGGTCAGGCGGCGTTGCCACGGATGCCATCATAGAGGGCCCGGTTCAGGTGTGCCATGGTCAGGATATTGCCTGGAGGGGTCGAGACCGCAGCAGGCAACGGAGCGGGCAGCGTTAAGGTCCGTTCGAAGCCCCCGTCCGGGCCCTGCTTGACGCGACCAGTCAGGCAGCCATCGAAGCCGCCAGCCGACCGGCCTGCACGCCCCGTTGCAAGGCCTGATGCATGGTGTGCATGCCGTGAGCGGCACCGGTTTGCATGGCATTGTCGATGTGCGACAGCTTGTCCTCCCGGATCAGGTGCCGGACCGCCGGTGTGCAGCACAACACTTCGTGCACCGCCATGCGGGGTCCTTGCAAGGAGGGGAGCAATTGCTGTGACAAAACGCCCCGCAGCGACAGGCTGAGCTGGTTGCGAACGGCGGGTTTGTCGGCGGGTGGGAACACATCGACCAGCCGGCTGATGGTGTGGGCGGCGCTGCGGGTATGCAAGGTGGCCAGCACCAGGTGACCGGTTTCGGCTGCGGTGAGGGCGAGCCGGATGCTGTCGAGGTCGCGCAATTCCCCCACCAGGATCACGTCCGGGTCCTCGCGCAAGGCGGCGCGCAAGCCGGTGGTGAAATCCGGGGTGTGGCGTCCGATCTCACGTTGGTGAATCTGGCAACGGACAGACGTGTGGACAAACTCGATGGGGTCTTCCAGCGTCAGGATGTGACCATGGCGGGTCAGGTTGAGGTGCTGCACCAGTGCCGCCAGGGTGGTGCTCTTGCCGCTGCCGGTAGCGCCTGTCACCAGGACCAAGCCACCGGGGGCGTCCAGCCAGGGCATCACCGCGGGCGGCACCTCCAGCTGATCCAGCGCTGGCACGCGGTCGGGCAACAGCCGCAGGACCAGGCCCGCACCATGCAAATGCTCGAAGGCATTGACCCGGCAGCGGCCGTGGGGTGGCAGGTTGAGGGCGAAGTCCGCATCAGTGCCCGGGTGTGGACTGTCGGCGCCGTGGAAGGCCTCGCGGCGCAAGGTGGCGGCCTCATCAGCCGACAAGACATGGTCCGACAGGACGCGCATCTGGCCCTCGGCGCGCACCCGCGGGGGTTGGCCCGCCGACACGTGCAAGTCACTGGCCTGGGCGGCGCGTGCCAGCCCGAGCCAATGCTGGAGAGAGGGGGGCGGGCAGAGCACGGGCGAGCAGCGCGGTGGGGGTTACGATCGGGGCATTATGGAAACCCTGGCGCTGCACTATCAAGACGTTCGTGATCGCATCACGCGGGCGGCGCATGCCTGTGGCCGTGAGCCGTCATCGGTGCATTTGCTGGCCGTCTCCAAGACCTTCGGGGTGGACGCCATCCGCACCGTGGCAGCGTGCGGGCAAGTCGATTTCGGCGAGAACTACATCCAGGAAGGCGTTGACAAGATTCAGCAGTTACGCGCCGAGCCCGCGACGGCGGGCCTGGTCTGGCATTGCATCGGCCCTATCCAGAGCAACAAGACCCGGTTGGTGGCCGAGCACTTCGACTGGGTGCACACCATTGACCGTCTGAAGGTTGCCCAGCGACTGAGCGAGCAACGGCCCGCGCATCTGCCGCCCCTGCAGGTGTGCCTGCAAGTCAACATCGATGGCGGCGAGACCAAATCGGGCGTGGCGCCGGATGAGCTGCTGGACTTGGCCCGTGCGGTGGCGGCGTTGCCACGTTTGCAACTGCGTGGACTCATGACCATTCCTGACCCCGCAGAAAACGAGGCGGCGATGCTGGCGGTGCATCAGCGCACGGCGCTGTTGTGGCGAACCCTGCAGACCAGCCTGCCGGGGCAGACGCTGGACGTGTTGTCGATGGGCATGACCGCCGATCTGGAGTTGGCCATTCAGGCGGGTAGCACCCTGGTGCGTGTGGGGACGGCGATCTTCGGTCGGCGGTAAGACGCGTCCGGTCAACGCACGCCAGGAAATCGGCGACCCGTCGGCCGGGCTGCTAGGCCGAGCCCGACGACTGGTTCTGGCATGCAGGTTCGCCCGCGCTCAGAACCGCTCCAGCGTGGGATGCGGCAATTGTCCGCCGCGCACCACCACACGACCGTACTCGGCACAGCGATGCAGCGTGGGAATCACCTTGCCGGGGTTGAGCAGTTCCTGCGGATCAAAGGCGCGCTTGATGGCGAACATCTGCTCGCGTTCCTCGGGGGTGAACTGCACGCACATGCTGTTGAGTTTTTCAATGCCCACGCCGTGTTCGCCGGTGACGGTGCCGCCCATGGCCACGCTGGTCTCAAGGATGTCGGCACCGAAGGCCTCGGCACGGTGCAGCTGATCCGGGTCGTTGGCATCAAACAGGATCAGCGGATGCAGGTTGCCATCGCCGGCGTGAAACACGTTGAGGCAGCGCAACTGGTGCTTGTCTTCCAGGGCCGAGATGGCTTCCAGAATGTCGGCCAGGCGCTTGCGGGGGATGGTGGAGTCCATGCACATGTAGTCGGGGCTGATCCGACCTGAAGCCGGAAACGCATTTTTGCGTCCGCTCCAGAAGCGCAGCCGTTCGGCCTCGCTCTGACTCACGGCGATGGCCGTGGCGCCGCAGCCGCGCAACACCTCGCTCATGCGCTCGATCTCCTCGGCCACTTCCTCGGGCGTGCCATCGCTCTCGCACAGCAAAATGGCGGCGGCGTCCAGGTCATAGCCTGCGTGGACATAGTCCTCCACCGCCGCGGTCATGAGCTTGTCCATCATTTCCAGTCCGGCCGGGATGATGCCCGCGGCAATGACGGCCGCCACCGCATCGCCGGCCTGGCGCACGTCGGCAAAGCTGGCCATGATGCAGCGCGCCAGTTGCGGTTTGGGCACCAGCTTGACGGTGACCTCGGTGGTCACGGCCAGCATGCCTTCCGAGCCCACCACCAGGGGCAGCAGGTCCAGCCCTGGCGTGTCGAGTGCATCGCTGCCAAATTCGACCGGGTCGCCTTCGACCGTGAAGCCTTTGACCTTGATCACGTTATGCAAGGTGAGCCCATACTTCAGGCAATGCACGCCGCCGGAGTTTTCGGCCACGTTGCCGCCAATGGTGCAGGCAATCTGGCTCGAGGGGTCCGGGGCGTAGTACAGGCCCAGCGGTGCAGCAGCCTCGCTGATGGCCAGGTTGCGAACGCCGCATTGCACCACAGCCGTGCGGCTGTAGGCGTCGAGCGAGAGGATGCGGTTGAACTTGGCCAGCGACAGCGTCACGCCATCGCCGTGGGGCATGGCTCCGCCCGACAGGCCCGTGCCGGCACCCCGGGCCACCACCGGCACTCCCAGCGCATGGCAGACCCGCAGGACCTGCTGCACCTGCTCGTAGGTTTCCGGCAAGGCCACACACAGGGGGCGTTGGCGGTAGGCGGTCAGGCCGTCACATTCATAGGGCGTGGTGTCTTCCGGCGTGAACAGCACGGCGTGCGCGGGCAGGTGGCGGCGCAAGGCGACCACCACGCGTGACTGTTGCTCGGCGCGGTCCAGGGCCTGCTGCTGGGAATGGGAGGCGGGTGCATTCATGCGTCCACTGTACGCCAAACCGCTTGTCCATGGGGCCCGCCGGGGCTCGGCCACCCGGGCGTATCCACGGGGTGGGGTCGGCGCGGCCGGCCCCGATGCCCGGGTTATTTGAAGATGACGGTTTTGTGCCCGTCCAGCAGCACGCGGTGTTCGCTGTGCCACTTGACGGCGCGAGCGAGCACCTGGCTTTCGGTGTCGCGACCCAGGGTGGTCAGGTCTTCCACGGTTTTGCTGTGGTCTACCCGGGCCACGTCCTGCTCGATGATGGGGCCTTCGTCCAGGTCCGCCGTCACGTAATGGGCGGTGGCGCCAATCAGTTTCACGCCGCGCTCATGGGCCTGGTAATACGGCTTGGCACCTTTGAAACTGGGCAGGAAACTGTGGTGGATGTTGATGGCGCGTCCTTGCAACGCGCGGCACAGGGGGTCCGAGAGAATTTGCATGTAGCGCGCCAGCACCACCAGCTCGGCCTGTTCGGCGCGGATGATCTCGAGCTGCCGGGCTTCGGCTTGTTCCTTGGTGGCCGCGGTGACCGGGATGTGGTGGAACGGGATGTTGTAACTGGCCGCCAGCTGGTAGAAGTCCCGGTGGTTGCTGATGATGGCGCGCACATCCAGCGGCAGCAGCCCGCTCTTGCAGCGAAACAGCAGGTCGTTGAGGCAATGCCCCTCGCGGCTGACCATGATGACGCAGCGCATGGGGACGGTGGCGTCGTGCAGCGACCAGCGCATGCCGAACCCCTGGGCCAGCTGCCCGATCTGTTGCTGCAGCGCAGCGATGTCGAGTTCGCAGGCAAATGCGACCCGCATGAAGAACAGCCCCGTGTCCCGGTCGTTGTATTGGGCCGCCTCCTCGATGTTGCCCCCACGCTCGAGCAGGAAGCCGGAAACGGCATGCACGATACCCGTGCGGTCAGGGCAGGAGAGGTTCAGAATGTAAGAGGGCATGCGCTGATTGTAATTTTCGATGCACAATTGGCTTTTGCCCCCCTGATGGGGGCCTGGAGATGACATGGCTTTCCAAGACTTTCACCTCGACAACCACTGGTTGCCCTTCACGCCCAACCGGCATTTCCGCCAGCAGCCACGTGTGTTCGTGGCGGCCCAGGGCATACACTTCACCACGCACGATGGCCGACAGGTCATTGATGGCATTTCCAGCCTGTGGTGTGTGGGCGCTGGGCACAACCGACGCGAGCTCAACGAGGCGATCAAGCAGCAACTCGACACGCTGGATTACGCCACCGCCTTTCAGATGGGCAACGACAAGGCCTTCCAGGCTGCCGAAGCCATTGCGGCGCTGGCCCCTGGAGATCTCAACAAGGTGCTGTTTTGCAACTCGGGCTCCGAGGCGGCGGACACTTCCCTGAAAGTGGCGCTGGCTTACCACCGGGCCCGTGGCGAAGGTCACCGCACCGTCTTCATCGGGCGTGAGCGAGGCTACCACGGCGTGGGGTTTGGCGGCATGAGCGTGGGGGGCATTCCGGCCAACCGCAAGGCGTTTGGCACATCCTTGCTGCCGCGCGTCGATCACATGCCCTTCTTCCACAACCCCGAGCGCAATGCCTATTACAACGGGGTGGAGCCGTCTGCCGATGAGTCGTACCTGAACGAACTGGAACAGCGCATCCTGCCGCTGCATGACCCCAGCAACGTGGCAGCCATCATCGTCGAGCCGGTGGCCGGTAGCGCGGGGTGGTTCATGCCGCCGCAGGGTTACCTCAAGCGCTTGCGCGACATCTGCACACGCCACGGCATCCTGCTGATTTTTGACGAGGTCATCACTGGCTTCGGGCGGTTGGGCGTGCCGTTCGGGGCCGACTTCTATGGCGTGGTGCCCGACATGCTGAACTTTGCCAAGTGCGTGACCAATGGCATCATTCCCCTGGGTGGTGTCGTTTGCCGCGACATGATCTACGACACCATGATGGGGGTGGATGCCCCTGAGCACGGTATCGAGTTCTTCCACGGCTACACCTACTCGGGTCATCCGGTGGCCTGCGCTGCGGCCCTGGCCACGATCGAACTCTTCAAGCAGGAAGACCTGTTTGCCCGCGCTGGCGCCATGGGGCGCGTGCTGGGAGACGCCATGCACTCGGCCTTCAAGGGCTTGCCCAACGTCATCAGCATCCGCAGCCATGGCCTGGCCGGGGCCGTCGAGATGAGTCCGCGCGCGGGGGCACCGGGGCGGCGCACCTATGACATCTTCCTGGATTGCTTCCAGCGAGGCGTGCTGGTGCGGCCTTCTGGCGAAAGCCTGGTACTGGCGCCGCCCTTCATCGTCGAGCCATCGCACATCGACCAGATGGTGACGACCGTGGCCGATTCGATTCGCCGCCACGCCTGAGCGACGCCGTCAGCACCCCGAGTCACCCCATGTCCGCATTCAACCGTCGTACCCTGCTGAAACACTCGGCCGCACAGGCGGCCTGGTTGGCTGCGGGCTACCCGCTCGCCGCCCTGGCCGAAGACAAATACCCCACAAAACCCATCACCTGGGTGTGCCCGTATGCGGCCGGGGGCAACGCCGACTCGCGTTCACGTCAAGTGGCCAAGGTCATGTCCACGCTGCTGGGTCAGCCCATCATCGTGGACAACAAGGCGGGTGCGGGGGGCAATATCGGGACCGAGGCCATCGCGCGCGCCAAGCCCGATGGCTACACCCTCGGCATGGGGAACTTCGCACCGCTGGCGGTCAACCATGCCTTGTTCAAAAAGCTGAACTTTGACCCGTTCACCGACATCGTGCCCATTGCGTTGATCGAGCGTGGCCCTTTGGCCCTGATGGTGCGTAGCGATTCGCCCTACAAGTCGGTCAAGGACCTGGTGGCTGCGGCCAAGGCGGCCCCGGGCAAACTGAGTTATGCCTCGGGGGGCATCGGTGGTACGCACCACCTGAGTGGCGCCTTGTTTGAACATTCGGCCGGTATCGACATGATTCACGCCCCCTACAAGAGCGGAGCGGCTGGCGCCACCGACCTGATGGGCGGCCAGGTCCATATGATGTTCGAGCAGATGTACAGCGCCATGCCCGCCATCAAAGGCGGACGTTTCCGCGCGCTGGCGATCACCAGCAAGACACGCTCACCCCTGTTGCCGGATGTGCCCACCATGGCCGAGCAGGGCTACCCCGCGGTGGAAGTGTTGAACTGGCAGGGCATCGTGGGGCCCAAGGGCTTGCCTGTCGAAATCGTCCGCCAACTCAATGCGGCGTGCAACAAGGCGCTGCAGGATGCCGATTTGCGCGAGAAGATCACCAGCCAGGGCAACGAAGTGGCGGGCGGCACGCCCGAGCAGTTTGCCGCACTCATCAAGGCCGAGGCGCCGCGCTGGGCCAAGGTGGTGCGCGACGCGAAAATTGAACCGGAATAACGCCGGAGCCTGATGCTCAGTGCACCAGCACGGGTTGCTGAGCCAGACCGCTGTAGCGCTCCAGCGTCGCTTCCACTTCTTCCTGGGTGGGGCTTTTGAGATGCCAGGCATGCAGGTGTTGCTGGAACAACTCGGCCCAGGAGCCGTCCAGGTACACCTCCTTGCCGGATCGCTTGTCGACAATTTCGAACCCGTGCCTGGGCATGGCGGGAACCTGGGTTTGCGCATCAACGCCCGTGGTGTTGGACGTGTCTTGTCCTGGGGCTTGCAGGTGCACGACCACAAAGGATTCGGAATCGTAAAGTGTGTTCATGAGGCTGCAGATGGGGCGATCGCCGGGCTCTTCAAGTCAGGGTTGAGCGGCCATTAACCGGTCGGCTCCAGGCGGCGCAACACCTGGTCGGCCACATCCCCATTGGGGTGCGTCACGCGCAGACGAACGGGCAGGTATCCCAGGGACGGGGCAAACCACAGGTCAACCTGCTGGTCGTAGGGTTGTCGAGGCAGACGTGTCAGCCGCACCGCCGGGGTGGGGCCCAAGGGCAGTTGCAGTGTTTCCCCCGCGTCCACCCGGAAAGTCCACGGCTCGGCCTCGCGGGCCGAGACGACCTGCAGGGTGATGAGCGTGCCAGTGGGATACCGCTGCGGAGCGCCCGCCAACAGGGAAGCCAGCTGCATGAACAGGCTCAGCCGGTCCTGGGCGCCGGGTTCCAGGGGAGTCGACGGCGTGTTGGCGCTGAAGCTGATCAGGCCTTTGTCGCGTTCAAAATGCGCCGCCTGTTCGCTGCGAACCTTGTCGCCAAACCGGGTGGGCAGCAGGCCGCCCGCGCCGATCTGCCCCTGGCTGGTCTGCACCCGGGAGCCCAGCAAGGGCATGCCGATTTCAAACCGGGACTGGTACTGCCGACCGTCCTGCTGCCAGGACAGCTCACCGCTGACGGTATAGCCAAACCCCTTGACCTTGCCCAGCACGTCAAACTGCAAGCGCGCCGAATTGGGTAATTTCGCTGGAGGCTGGGCCTTGTTTTCTGTCTGGTTAGACCGCAGTGAATGCTCGCTATCAATGCTGGCTTGCGCCAGCGTCCAACTCGTTGATGTGGCCTCAAGTGCAGCCTCAGATGCTGGCTCAGGCGCAGAGGCAGTGGCGGACTCAGTGGCGGACGAAAGCGGGACCTCGGCGGGCGAGGGTGACGCTTCAGTGGGGAGAGGCGGTGCCAGGGGGGCCAGGCGGGCAACCCGCACACGCAGACCGCCGGGCGGCAACACGTCACGCTGGTGAGGGACCGCAGACAGGGGGGAGGGGTGGGTCGACCCGAGCCCTGATGAGGGAGGCAGTGAAGTCGGGGTCCCGGTTGCTGGACTGCCTGGACTGCTCACCGCGGGCAGAGGGGAGCCCAGCAACACCAGGTGCAGACCCAGCACGCACAGGGTCGTGAGCACCAGATGATGGCGAGGGGGTGAGGTGCGGGTTGGTCGTGGTGCAGGCATGGGGTGATGACTCCTCAACGGGACGCAGAGCCAATGGTTGACGCAAGTGTCCCACGAAGCCGCTTTGTAGAATGGCCCGCATCTTCAGGCCCCGTGCTGGCCGACACCGATGCGGCCTCGCAAGCAGGGCGCGAACCCAATCGAAAGACTGTGCGATGAAACTTGCCACCTACAAGGATGGTTCCCGTGACGGCCAGCTGGTTGTCGTCTCCCGCGACCTCACCCTGGCGCACTACGCCAGTGGCATGGCCCATCGTCTGCAGCAGGTGCTGGACGACTGGAATTTTCTCTCGCCCCAGTTGCAGGATCTCTCCGAAACCCTCAACCAGGGTAAGGCCCGCCATGCGTTCCCATTCGAGCCGCAGCGCTGCATGGCACCCCTGCCGCGCGCGTACCAGTGGGCGGACGGCTCGGCTTACATCAACCATGTGGAACTGGTGCGCGCGGCTAGCGCCACCCAGGTGCCCGACAGCTACTACACCGAACCCCTGATGTACCAGGGCGGCAGCGACGATTTCATCGGCCCCACCGATCCCATTGTGTGTCGCAGTGAGGAGTGGGGCATCGACTTTGAGGCCGAGATGGCCGTGATCACGGGCGATGTGCCCATGGGCGCCACCCCCGAACAGGCGCTGGACGGTATCCGTCTGGTGATGCTCGCCAACGACGTCTCCTTGCGCAACCTGGTGTCCGACGAGTTGGCCAAGTACTTCGGGTTTTTGCAAAGCAAGCCTGCCACGGCGTTCAGTCCGGTGGCGGTCACACTGGACGAGCTGGGCACGGCCTGGGACCACGGCCGTGTGCATCTCACCATGCAAACGACCTGGAACGGTCGCAAGGTGGGCATGTGCGATGCCGGGGCCGACATGACCTTTCACTTCGGTCAGTTGATCTCGCATCTGTGCAAGACGCGCAACGTGCGTGCGGGCAGCGTCATCGGCAGCGGCACCGTCAGCAACCGGGGCATCGAAACCAAGGGCCGCCAAGAATGGCCCAAGGGCTACAGCTGTATCGCTGAAAAACGCACCATGGAAACGCTGCTCGACGGCGCACCCTCCACCGGCTTCATGCGCTATGGCGACACCGTGCGCATCGAGATGAAGGGCCAGGACGGGCAGAGCGTCTTCGGGGCCATCGAGCAAGCGGTGACGCCACCCGCTTGAAGCCCTCGTTGTCTGTGCTCAGTGCGGCTGTCGGTGCTCCTGTTGTGTTTGACACGCCACACAGCGCTGCACCTCGGGACTGGCTTGCAGCCGTGCCATCGCAATCGGCTCACCGCAGTCCAGGCACTGCCCATACGTGCCTTCGCGCACCCGCACCAATGCGGCCTGTACGCCATTGAGTTCGGCACAGTCGTGGTCATCCATGGCAAAGGACAAGTCACGCTCGGTGATGTTCTGGGCATGCTCGTCCTCGCTGTGACCCAGTTGTTCGGCCGCTGCCTCCGTGCGACCGAGCGTGCCACCGCGCTGTTGCGCGATGCGTTCCAGCAAGTCACGGCGAGTGTCGAGCAAGCGCTGGCGCAGGGCATTGAGATCATCGGGTTTCATGGGGGCTCCAGGGTTCGCTGGAGCCCATCATCGCGCGCCGGTGAGGGCACGTCGTTGACATCCATCAAGGCGTTGCCGCTCAGGTAGCAAGCCAGACGCCGAGGGCATCCTCCCTGAGGTCGACCGCCCCGTGCAGGGGTGTGCCCTTGATCAATGTCAGTGCTTGTGTGTGGACATGCCGCTCATCGAGCGCACGGGCACTTGCAGCACCAGCTGCGACTTCTGGCCCTTGGCGTCTTCAAAGGTCAGGGTCAGCGGGAGGGTGGATTTGTCAGCCAGCGGATTTTTCAAGTCCATGAGCATGACGTGGTAACCACCGGGTTTGAGTTCGACCGCCTTGCCGGCGGGCAAATCAAGCGTGCCGACAGCCGACATGCGCATCACGTCCTTTTCCATTTTCATTTCATGGATTTCGGTGATGCCAGCAACTGGACTGCTGACGGCAACTAGTTTGCTGGACTGGGCCGCGGTGATTTTCATGAAAGCTCCGGTGGCTTTCTGACCTGGGGCAGTGGCGCGAGCCCATTCTTCCGACACTGTGATGGCTTGCTGCGCCCATGCACTGGCAAACAGCATGGTGGCCCATGCGGTGATCATGACTCGAGAGTTGAATTTCACGAATGCTCCTGGTTCAGTTGAAAAAACGGGGGGTCAATGTGGTCGTCCTTCTGACGCGTGTGAAGCCGAGTTGTACTTGGCTCGGTATGCACGGACATAGGCGTTAGCCTTGCGTTTTTGCATCAAACGCAACACGCCCGTAAAAAGCAAGAGGACGGGAATCCAGCCGAGCAGCGCCACTGCCCATCGTCCTGCCAGACCGAAAGCTTCGCCATTGTGCAGCGGATGGACCCACGCCCAGAGTTTGTCTCCGGCAGGCAGTTGATGGTAGTCGCGTCGATGAAGCACTTCGCCGGTGAACGGATGCAATTTCACATACGTCTGAGGAAAACGACGACTGGGCTCATTGCCGCTAAACATTCGAAAGGTCACTTCGCGACCGTCATCACCGCTGGTTTCAATCCACCGGATTTCTTCCTGCGGAAATAGAGTGTTAGTTTGCCGGATCAACGCGTCGAGGTCGGCCTGCGATTGTCCGGCTGTCAGGAGGTGTCGAGAGACGGGCATGGGCGTGTCAAAAGCCAGCAAAGTTGACGCCCAACGGGAGGTGGTCTGCGGAAAAGCCAGGATGACACCGGTCAAGGTGATGATTACCAGCAATGCACCACCATAAATACCCGCCATCATGTGCAAGTCATACACTTTTTTGACAGGTTGATGCCGGATATTGGGTTTCATGCTGCTTGCGATACGCCCCCGCGTGGGCATCCACAACCCATAGCCCAGTACGATGGCCATCAACAAGATGATACCGATGGCACCCACCAGCTTGTGTCCAGTCTCCTCGGCAAGCAATGTGTAGTGCAAGTCATATATCCAGGTCATGGGATAACTTCCCCAATACCGCGCACTCGTGATTTGATACGTCAGCGGATCAATTGTGACCATGAGTGGCGCAAATGATCGATGGGCTGTTTCTGGCGGCTTGATGTAGCGAGCGGCGACTGCGTTGTTTGTTGCTAGCGGCAATTCGATACGCCAACTGCCTGTTTTGTCGGGATATTCCCGGCGAAGGGCCTCGTAGACGGCTTGGGCCGAAACGCTCGTCACGCGTGTGGTGGAGGGTTGGGTGTCTGGATTCAGATGCGAATCGATGTCCGTGTAGAACACCAGAAGACTTCCGGTGATACCCAGCAACACAAAAAGCACCCCGGCCCATAGACCGAGGTGCTTATGCAGCCAATACCAATTTTTTCTGCGTCCGGCTCGCATCATCAGAGCTTCAAGCTGACGGTCATAAAAGCACTGCGTGGCATGTTGGGGGCATAGAAATTGCCTGGCGAACCCGCGTAGACGTTGTCATATGAATAGTAATAAGTTCGATTGGTCAAATTCCGAATTTGAAAATCGACATCAGTGGTCGCATTGATTCTGTAACCCAGAGTTGTATTGACGAGGGTATAAGCACCAGTTTTTTCGGGATTGGTCGTATCAATGAAATAACCGGATTGCCCGGTTACCATGGCACCGGCACGCCATTTGTCGTTGAACTTTTCATTAATGCCGAATGTGTAAACGCGTCTTGGCACATGATCAACCTCTTTCCCAGTCACCATGATTTCGGATTTCTGGAAGGATATGCCGGCCCACATGGTGGTGCTGTCGTTTGGCTTGGCATTCAGTTCAATGTCCGTCCCGGCTCTGACGGTTTGCCCCAAATTCACCGTGTCGTTCGAGGGGTTGGCCAGTAGCGTCCTGGCTTCATTTTGTGCCGTCTGTTTCCAGGTGGCTAAGCGGGCATCCACCAGCGAGGAGGGTTTGAATTTCAACCCGATCTCCCACCCTTCGTTGATAGAGGGCCCAACCTCAAAGGCCGTTGTCTGATAAGCAGCTCGGCCTGTTCCGACCTGGAATGACCGTCCCCAGTTGCCGTACACCGTTGAAGCTTCCGAGACTTTGTACGAACTGCTGATCTTGGGTTGCTTGATCAAGCCGTAATGGTTGATAGGCCAGGTACCTATGAACGCGGCGGTGGTGTCGTAGCTGATCACACCTTCGCCCGTCACTTTGTCTACGCGGTAGGCCGGTGTGACTGTCCATTGATCACTCAGCTTCAGGACTGCCTGGACAAATCCGCCGACGGTGTTGAAGAGGTATTGGTGGTTGCGACGGGGCATGACACTAACCAAGCCCATTTGGATCGGACGCTCCCTGAAATTGAGGTTGTCTTGTCGTTCTGTATCGATGCCACCCATGAGGGTCGTCTCGCCAAAGCGCGTTTGTCCCACTTGGCGCGTGAAATTGACCGATGCCCCCACATGCTGTTCTTGTAACTGACGAAATTCTTGTCTAGTCGAGTCGGGGAATTTGATGAACCGATCATCATGCAGGTGGTTCCAATACACCTGACCCTGTAATTGCGTTGCGGTATCAAGGGTTGATTCGGCCTGTACAGCCAGCTGACTGGCTTGACGTGTATCACGGTCATTCACACTATTGGAAGCCACCCCCCACGGGTCTGTGCTGATTTGTGTCTGCGAAAGATAACCAGGTTCGTTGGCCGAATTACTCAGATGCTTCACGATCAGACCGATACGCGATGACCCTTCGCCAGATTTCGCAAACCACTTTCCACTGAAATTGGTGGCATCGGCTTCCATGTGCTGTCGAAACCCATTCGTTATCTTGCGGCTCAGCGCATAGTTCTGGGTCACGTTGTCTGCCTCAATGCCTTTAGCCAACTGAAGGATCTGTGTTCCAAAACTGCCTGCGGTCAATTTGGATTCGCTGTAGTTGCCACCCGACCGGGTGACGATGTTGATGTTGCCCGCGATGTTGTGCAGGCCATAACGCGGGTCGTTGGTACCTTTGATCACTTCAACCGCCTCGATGTCCAGACGTGGCACGATGTCGATGTAATACGTGTTGCCGTCATTGGCATTGCTGGGAACGCCATCGATCAGCAACTTCACCCCATTCAAAACACCCTCCCCGTTGAACCCGCGCATGGACACTGTGCCGAAGCCCACGCCCTTTCCGGCATACTCACCCAGCATGACGCCGGGCACCTGGCTGATCAATTCGTAATTGCTGTAATGGGTCTGATCTTGAATGCGGTCGGCAGTCAGGACATTGACTGAGGAGAGCAGTTGTCTGGGACTCAGGGCACCGCCATGGGCGTTCACCATGACTTCTCCCAGCGTCATGACCACCTGGTCAGATTGGGCCCAAGATGTGGTTGAGCATCCTGCGCCAATGAAGAGAGCGGAAGTGGCCAGGGCGCTGACTGTTTTTTTGGATCGAATAGCGTTCATGTAATCTACCTGCACTGACTGCCCGATAGCATGCGCAAGTGCATGGCGTTACCGAACAGCCCTCATGGAATCCGAAATCGCTTCAGGAAGGACCTCTCCAGGCCAAACGCCCGGTTGTGTGCGCAGAAGTCCCGCAGAATGCGAACGGGCTAAGTGAGAGGCACCCGGGGCCAGCAACTGACCGACAGGCGCGTTACAGGAACGAAGAGGGCGGCCCGCGCGAAGGCAGGGGCGGTGCAGTGACCGACGCAATGTGTGCCGCTGCAACCGAGTGCAGGGCGTGCGCCAGAGAGGATGGAGCAGGGAGTTGGCCAGAGCGGATGGCCGGCGGTGGCGCCGTCACCGAGGCACACAAGGGACACTCCATCGGCTTGGCCAGTTTGATCTCACCCTCGCCGTCCCCGGTGTCCACCATCTTCATGCCGCCATCGCTCGAGCACACCATTTGCAGGTTGCCCGGGTTGATGAGGCTGGCGGCCATGGACGAGCCCACGAAGAGCGCAAACCACACCAGCACCAGGCTGGCGATGAATTTGGAACTGCGCAGGGCTTGCATGGGTGCAATTATGACATCCGCGTCCGCCGGGTGCGGCATCTCGTCCCCTGGCCACCCTCCGTTGCCGGGGTCCCATGTCACAATGTGGCCCTTCTTACTTGGAACGGGTCTGTCCGGCCCTCAAGCACATGCACAACGAGTTGTCGCCTCCCGGGTCACGTGAATTCACGCTGACCGATTTCGATTTTGAACTGCCCCCCGAACTGATCGCCCAGCACCCCGCGAGCGAGCGCAGCGCGTCCCGTTTGCTGGATGGCCGATCCAGGACGCCCGTGGACCGGGTGTTCCGCGAATTGCCTGACCTGCTGCAACCCGGCGACCTGATGGTCTTCAACGACACCGAGGTGATGAAAGCCCGCCTCTTCGGCGAGAAATCCACCGGCGGCAAGGCGGAGTTGCTGATTGAACGGGTGTTGCCCCCGGACCCGCTGGGGCAAGAACCGCCGCATCAGGTCGTGGCGCACATGAAGGTCAGCAAGAAACCGCTGCCCGGCGCGCGGTTGCACATGGAGGGAGGCTTCACCGCCACCCTGCTGGGTCGTTGGCCGGATGAGCACGGCGCCTTGTTCCGTTTTGCCCTGAGCGACGAGCCGCATGCCCTGATGCAGGCACACGGCCACGTGCCCCTGCCGCCCTATATCGAACACACCGACACCGCGCAGGACGCCCAACGCTATCAGACCGTGTTTGCGCGTGAACCCGGCGCGGCGGCTGCGCCGACTGCTGCCCTGCATTTTGATGAATCGGTATTGACAGCCCTGCAGGCCCGCGGCGTGGCCCGTGCCAGCGTCACCCTTCACGTGGGCGCAGGCACGTTTCAGCCGGTCAAGGTCGAGGACTTGCGGCAGCATCGCATGCACAGCGAGTGGTACCGCGTTCCCCCCGAGACCATTCAGGCCATTGAGGCGTGCCGTCAGCGCGGGGGGCGCGTACTGGCCGTGGGCACCACCACCGTGCGCACACTCGAATCCTGGGCGGCCACTGGCCAGACGAGTGGCGACACGCAAATCTTCATCACCCCGGGTTTCCCGTTCCAGGTGATTGATGTGCTGCTCACCAACTTTCACCTGCCCAAGTCCACCTTGCTGATGCTGGTGAGCGCCTTCGCCGGCTACGACACCATGCGTACGCTGTACCGCCATGCCATCGAACAGCGCTACCGTTTCTTCAGCTACGGCGACGCCATGCTGCTCCAGAGGAAGACCCATGCTTGAATTTGAACTGCTTCGCACCGAAGGGCTGGCCCGCCGCGGTCGCCTGACCTTGCACCACGGCGTGGTGCAAACGCCCATCTTCATGCCGGTGGGCACCTATGGCACCGTCAAAGGGGTGATGCCGCGCAGCCTGGAGGAGATGGGTGCGCAGATCATCCTGGGCAACACGTTCCATTTGTGGATGCGTCCGGGTCTGGACATCATGCAAAGTTTTGGGGGGCTGCACGGCTTTGAGCGCTGGGACAAGCCCATCCTCACCGACAGCGGGGGCTTTCAGGTGTGGTCGCTGGGCGACATGCGAAAGATCAGCGAGGAAGGCGTGCGCTTTGCTTCGCCGGTGAATGGCGACAAGCTGTTTCTCACGCCCGAAATCAGCATGCAGATTCAAACCATCCTCAACAGCGACATCGTCATGCAGTTTGACGAGTGCACGCCCTATGAGGTGGGCGGTACGCTCACGACCGAAGCCCAAGCGCGCAGTTCGATGGAACTGAGCCTGCGCTGGGCCCGTCGTTGCCTGGCGGAGTTCGGCCGTCTGGAGAACCCCAATGCACTCTTTGGCATCGTGCAAGGCGGCATGTTCGAGACCCTGCGCGAGGCCTCGCTGCAGGCGCTGGTTGAACTCGACTTCCCCGGCTATGCGGTGGGCGGTGTGAGTGTGGGCGAACCCAAGGAGGACATGCTGCGCATCATGGCGCACACGCCCCACCGGCTACCGGCCCACAAGCCGCGCTACCTGATGGGTGTGGGCACACCGGAAGACCTGGTGCAGGGCGTGGCCAGCGGGGTGGACATGTTCGACTGCGTCATGCCCACCCGCAATGCGCGCAACGGCCATCTGTTCACCCGCTTTGGCGACCTGAAAATCCGCAACGCCCGCCACAAAACAGACCATGCGCCGCTGGACGAAACCTGCGCCTGCTACACCTGCCGCGGGCATGTGCGGCCCGACGGATCGGTGAGTGGCGGATTCAGTCGCGCCTACCTGCACCACCTCGATCGTTGCGGTGAAATGCTGGGCCCCATGCTGGCCACGGTGCACAACCTGCACTACTACCTGAACCTCATGCAGGAAATGCGTGATGCACTGGATGCGGGTGACTTTGCCGGGTTTGCGCAGCGTTTCCGTGCAGACCGCTCCCGCGGCGTTTGATCAGCAGCGACTGACGCAGCATCAAGCCTGCTTCTTCCCCTCAGGCAAGGTGATGCCCGGGAAGATCTTGATCACCGCACTGTCATCCTCACGCGCATAACCTGCGGTGGAGGCCTGCATGAACATCTGATGCGCAGTGCTGGACAACGGCAAGGGGAACTTGCTGGCACGCGCGGTATCGAGCACCAGCCCCAGGTCCTTCACGAAAATATCCACGGCGGACAGCGGCGTGTAGTCGCCGGCCAGCACATGGGCCATGCGGTTCTCAAACATCCAGCTGTTGCCTGCGCTGTGGGTGATGACCTCGTACAAATCGTTCGGGCTCACGCCTTCGCGCAGGCCCAGCGCCATGGCCTCGGCGGCCGCCGCAATGTGCACACCCGCCAGCAACTGGTTGATGATCTTCACCTTGCTGCCGGCACCGGCACGATCGCCCAGGCGATACACCTTGGCAGCCATGGCGTCTAGCAGGTGATCCGTGCGGGCATACGCCTCGGGCTTGGCGGCGGTCATCATCGTCATCTCGCCGCTGGCTGCGCGCGCCGCCCCACCCGAAATGGGCGCATCGACGTAATGCAGGCCCATCGTGTTGAGCTCGGTCTCAAGACGGACGGAAAACTGGGGATCCACCGTCGAACACATCACAAAGGTGCTGCCGGGCTTCATGTGCGTGGCGCAACCCGTTCCGTCCCGTCCTGGTCCAAACAGCACCTCCTCGGTCTGCGCTGCATTGACCACCACCGAGACGATCACGTCACACGCTGCTGCCAGTTCGGCCAGCGTGGTGCATGCATGACCCCCTTGCGAGGCAAAGGCGGCGGCAACCCCTGGCCGGATGTCAAAGACATGCACGTCATGTCCTGTCCGTCGCAGCGAACCCGCCATGCCGGAGCCCATGGCGCCGAGTCCGATCAATCCCACTGCAGTTTTCATCATGCTGTTTCCGGTTGTGTGGTGAAGACAGTCAGCACGCCGGTGTAGCCGTACACGTGCTGGTGAGCGATTTCTCCGCCCGCAAAAAATCCGATCAGCGGCACGTCGCCCAAGGCGCGGCGTACCAGTTGCAACTCTGCACTGGGCGCGCCAAAGTGCGGCCCGCCCCGCCCTGCGCAGCTGACATAAATGGCGCCAGCAATGCGCCTGGCCGGATGCGGCTCTGACAGAGCGCTGTCCGCGAGTTCCAAGGCCAGCGATTCGGGCAGCATGTCGGGCTCCAACGATTCGCGAATCTCAGCGCCGATGCGCAACAGATCCGCGCGCGCGGCCGCTGCATGCCGCTGACACCAGGTCATGCGCATGCCAGGCTCCACGGCCTGGGCGATGGCCACGGCTTGCCGCTCGGGGTCCAGCCCGACCAGGTGGCGCACCATGACCTCGTCGCCGAACTCACCCGTGCGGCGCAATGTGGGTTGAGGGCCCTGGCTCAAGCCCACCAGCGTGGAACGGATTTTTGCCATCGCTGCGCGGGGTTCCGTCAAACTGACCTGCAGGTCTTCCAACAACACCTCCAGGGCCGGGCGATCGTCCAGCGTCAACAGCACATGTTGTTCACACGCCGTGATCGTGCGCTCCGCAGCAATGGGCAGGCAACCCTGGGTGACGCGTGAGATCAGGGGCACCTCGGCGCTGAACGCCACACCGCTCAGGCCGCCTTCAAATACCCCGCGGCCCGGGTGCTGTCCCGGCACCGACCCTTGGGAACTCAGTGCAAACTGCACGCTCGCTCCACGACTCGCGCTCAAGCCGCCAAACACGTAGCCACTGCGCGTGCGCTGCGCCATTTCGGTGATCAACTCGGTCAGGTCCGGTGTGTGGCCGTCTGCGTGCAGCAGGGCGGTGTGTGGCACGAAGCCGTCAGCGGCATGCGTATTCAGCGGGGCAATGCCGCTGAACAGGCGGTACTGGTGGGGCTGCAAGTCGCACAGCAGGATGGCCAGTGCCGGTTCGTCAAAGTATTCGACCTGATTGGCCGCAATGCCAACACCGACGGTTCCGCTCCAGTCCGTGACCCAGGGCAGCGCGTGGCTCAGGTGGTCGAGCAGATCTTGCGCATGGGCCGCCAGATGATCGGTGATGTAGACCAGGCCGAGTGTGGGTTGGCTGGCGTAATCCGGCGAGGCCATCTGGGCGCGCAGTTGCGCCAGTACCAGTTCCGCGGCCATGCCCCATTCGGGATGGGTCGCGTGGCCGTAAGGAAACAGTTTCATGTGTCGCGGTGTCGTGCAGCGGAATGCGTTGATTTTCGCGCAGGCTTGGACTTGCTGCTCGAGGACGGCGAAGTGCCCTTGCCGGAGTTCCCGGAGGAGGCTTTGGTGGCGCTGTTGCGCGCGCCTTGGGGCCTACCCCTGGCCGTGCCCTTGGCAGCGCGACGGGTAGACGTTGTCTGGGCCGGGGAGTCAGCGCCGGCCGGTGGTTGGCGTTGCAGGTCCTGAACAGCCTGGTTGGCAATGTGCTGAAACTGCTGCGTGAGGGCCCCCCACCAGGCCATCGGGTCCACGCCGCCTGGCTGCGCGGCGGACGTGGGCGCCGACGCGGCGGCGTTCGCCGAAGACGCTGCCTCCCGCGGTTTTTTCACCGGCCGGGTCCTGGGTTTGCTGGCAGGCTGTTCGGGGGCGGTGGCGTGTTGGCCGGTCTGTGGCGTGACCTCTGCTGTTGCCGACGGCGAGTGGGCATCGGGGCTGCTGAACACCGAGGACATCGTGTCAGGCTTGATTTTGAGTGACTCGGCCAGATCGGACATGCTCATGTTCATGCCACGCAAGGTGGCCAGCGTCATTTTCTGCACCTCCAGGGCCTGGATGGTGGCACTCACCGCCTTGGTGTTCTGGTCGAGCCAGAAGTGCACGGTCTTGAGTTCCTGAATGCGCTTGTCCAGTTCGTCGGGGTCCAGGGTCGGGGCAATCCAGGCCGAGGCGGAGGGCAAGCCCGTTTGCGCACCGGTGCCCGACAGGTTCTTCAGAAAATCGAAGCCGGGGACGAATTTCGAAAAATCGAACGAGGAGGCGTCAGACATGGCGAAACTCCGGAAGCGTTGGGTGAGGCATCAAGCTTAGGCGAACTCTCAAACATCAAACTGACAAGGCGTCGCCGCCAGGCCTCAGACCCGAAAACGCCGACGGGTGAGTCGAAGTGCCAGCCAGTAACCGCCGCCGGCATAAGCGGCCAGCACCAGCACCGGGGTGAGGAACGGATCGGGCCAGCGGTCCATGAACAGCGGCCGGATCAATTCCACGGCTTGTGTGAGCGGCAACCAGGCCGATACCCATTGCACCCAGACCGGCAATTGCTCGCGAGGGAAGAACACGCCGCTTAAAAACATCATCGGGGTGAGGAACAGCGTGAAGTAGTAGGTGAAAAAGTCATAGCCCTTGGCCAGCGCATTGAAAATCAGCGCCAGGCAGCTGAAGGTGATACCGACACCCAGCAACAAGGGCCAGGCCAGCAGCAGCTTGGGGCTGTGACTCACGCCCAGGCCCAGCATCACAAACAGGATGGCCGTGACGGAAAACAGCGACTTGAATGCCGCCCACAGCATTTCCGCCAGGACGACATCGTCGAGCTTCACGGGGGCATTCAGGATGCCGTCCCATGTCTTTTGCACATGCATGCGCGAGAAGGCGGAATACAGCGCCTCGAAGGTGGCGGCATTCATGGCGCTCATGCAAATCGAGCCGCTGGCCAGGAACACCAGATAGGGCACGTGCTCGCCGCCGAGCGAAATATCACCCACCAGCGAGCCCAGGCCATAGCCAAAAGCCAGCAACCACATGAGAGGTTCGGCGATGTTGCCAATCATGCTGGGAATGGCCAGTTTTCGCCACACCAGCAGGTTACGTTGGAATATGGGCCACCAGCGCATCATCCCTCCGTGCGGATCTGACGACCCGTGAGTTTGAGGAAGAGGTCTTCCAGGTTGGCAGGACGGTGCAGCACCCGCAAGTGCGGTTGCTGCTGCAGTGCTTGCAGCAAGGGCCGGGCATCGTGCGTGTAGAAGAACACGGTTTCGCCGCTGTGTTCAACCCGCGCCGCCAGATCGCGCCAGGGCGGTTCGCGCAGGGCCAGCGCTTCGGGACCATAGACCTCGACCACGTCGGGTTCCAGGTGCTGTTGAATCAGCTCGCGCGGGCGCCCCTCGGCCAGCACACGGCCGTGGTCGAGCACCAGCAGCCGGTCACACAGGCGTTCGGCTTCATCCATGAAGTGCGTGGTCAGCAGAATGGAGGTGCCCTGCTTGAGCAGTTGCTGCAAGCGTTCCCACATCAAGTGACGGGCCTGGGGATCCAGTCCCGTGGTGGGTTCGTCCAGCAGCAACAACTTGGGCTGGTTGATGAGTGCGCGGGCCAGACTCAGGCGTCGTTTCATGCCGCCGGAGAGTTCGCCCGGCTTGGCCTGCGCCTTGTGCGAAAGCGCGGCAAACTCGAGCAAGCCGGGAATGCGCTCGCGCAGCACGGCATCGGGGATGCCGAAATAGCGGCCGTACACCAGCAGGTTTTCGGCGCAATTGAAGTCGGGGTCCAGGGTATCGAACTGGCCGACTACGCCAAGTTGCGATTTGATGGCCAGCATGTCCTTCGGCATGCGCAGACCAAACGCGCGCACCTCACCGCCGTCTGGGCGGCTGAGCCCCAGACACATGCGCAGCGTGCTGGTTTTGCCGGCCCCGTTGGGGCCGATGACGCCCAGGCATTCGCCCGGATGGATCTCAAACGACACCTGGTCGACGGCCACGGCTTCGCCAAAGCGTTTGTGCAAGTGGTCGCACACCAGATAGGGGGGCGTGGCGGTGTTCATTGAAAGGCCACCTCCGCAAAACTGCGCAGCTTGCGGCTGTGCAACTGGGCCACCCCTTGTCCGCGCAGCAACTCCAGCGCACGAATGCCGATGCGCAGGTGCTGGTCCACACGCTCGCGATAAAAATGGTTGGCCATGCCGGGCAGTTTGATCTCGCCATGAAGGGGTTTGTCGCTCACGCACAGCAACGTGCCATAGGGCACCCGGAAGCGGAAACCATTCGCGGCGATGGTGGCGCTTTCCATGTCCAGGGCCACGGCCCGGCTCTGGCTGAAGCGGCGTTGCGGTGTGTTGTCGGGCAGCAATTCCCAGTTGCGGTTGTCTGTGCTCGCCACCGTGCCGGTGCGCATGATGCGCTTGAGATCGGCGCCGCTGCACTGGGTGATGTCCGCCACCGCGGCTTGCAACGCACGCTGGATTTCGGCCAGCGCGGGGATGGGTACCCACAGGGGCAGTTCCTCATCGAGCACGTGGTCCTCACGCACATACCCGTGTGCCAGCACGTAGTCGCCCAGTTGTTGCGAGTTGCGCAGGCCTGCGCAATGGCCCAGCATGAGCCAGGCGTGCGGCCGCAGCACAGCGATGTGATCGGTGATGTTCTTGGCATTGGCAGGACCCACGCCAATGTTGACCATGGTGATGCCGCTGCGGTCTGCGCGCTTGAGGTGGTAGGCGGGCATTTGCGGCAAGCGTGGCGGCGCGGCGCCCATCGCATCCTCGGGTTGCGGTGAGCGGCCCTGCGCGCGCGTCACCACATTGCCCGGTTCGACAAACGCATCGTAGTCACTGAGCGGATCGGCCATGGCCGCATGGCCGAGACGCACAAATTCGTCGATATAGAACTGGTAATTGGTGAACAGCACGAAATTCTGGAAGTGGTCGGGCCGGGTGCCGGTGTAGTGACGCAGGCGGTGCAACGAATAGTCCACGCGGGGCGCAGTGAACAGTGACAGGGGTTGCGGTTGCCCCGGCCCAGGCGACCAGGTGCCATTGGCGATGCCGTCATCCATCGATGAGAGATCGGGCAGATCGAACACATCGCGCATGAGTTGACGCCGTTCGGGACTGAGTTCGCCTTCCAGGTGATCGTGTTCAGCAAACGAAAAGTGCACCGGGATCGGGTGGTTGCTCACCCCCACTTCCAGGGCCACGCCGTGGTTGCGCACCAGCAGTTCGAACTGCTCCAGGTAGTAGCGGGCATACAGATCGGGCCGCGTGAGCGTAGATTCATAGCGACCCGGTCCCGCCACGAAGCCATAGCTGAGCAATGAGGCATCCTGCAGGTCGCTGCGCAGCACGGTGTCGGTTTGCAAGCGCACAAACGGGTAGCAGGCCCGCACGCGGTCCGTGAAAGATTCGCCGGCGACAAAGCGTTGCATGGCCTGGCGCAAATGGTCCATGGCTTGCTGGTAGAGGTGCTGCACCTGTGCCAGCGCCTGGGCGGGGTCCTGATACGCCGTGGGCGCGGTGAACGGGGGCAATGAAGGCATGGCTTATTGTGCCTGTCTGGCAAGTCGACTGCATGACGCGCTTGCGCATTCTCGACCGGCCCTGCGGGCCATGGCCTGAATGACGCGAGGGACTAGTCGACGCCATGCAGCGCCAGCCATTGACGCATGCGGTGGGCGGACAGCGCGGGGTCTGCCAGCAAGCCGGCCTGGTCGGCCAGGCGGAACAGTTCGCACAGATGCGGCACCGAGCGCGCACTGTGCTGCCCGCCGACCATGGCACAGTGCGACTGGTGCCCGTTCAGCCAGGCCATGAACACCACCCCCGTCTTGTAAAAACGGGTGGGTGACTGGAAGATATGGCGCGACAGGGGCACGGTGGGTGAGAGGATGTCGTGGAATTGATCCACATGGCCTTGCGCCAACGCCGAGAGCGCCGCACTCGCAGCAGGCGCAATGGCGTCAAAAATGCCCAGCAAGGCATCGCTCTGGCGGTGCACCGGCTCCGCTCCCTCACCATCGCCAGCAATCAACTCGGCATAGTTGAAGTCGTCGCCTGTGTACATGCGAACGCCCGCCGGCAGTTGACGGCGCAGGTGGATCTCGCGGTCCTTGTCGAGCAAGGACACCTTGATGCCATCCACTTTGCTCGCGTGCGAGCGCATCACGCCCAGCGCCGTCTCGGTGGCCCGGTCCAGATCGGTATGTCCCCAGTAGCCGCTCAGGGCGGAGTCGAACATGTCGCCCAGCCAATGCAGGATCACGGGCTCGCGCACCTGCGAGAGGATGTGGTCATACACCTTCTCGTAGTCATCCGGTGAGCGTGCCACCTTCACCAGCGCGCGACTGGCCATGATGATGAGACGCCCACCCAGGGCCTCGATGGCGTCGATCTGTTCATCGTAGGCGCGGATGACATCGTCCAGCGACTTGACCTGGGCCAGGTCGAGTTGGTCGGTCCCGCAACCACTGGCCACCAGGGCGCCCGGTACGGTGCGCGCGGCCTGGAGCGTTCGCTGGATCAGTTCGCGCGAGGTGGGCCAATCCAGTCCCATGCCGCGCTGTGCCGTGTCCATGGCCTCGGCCACGCCCAGGCCCAGTGACCACAGGTGATGGCGGTATTGCAGCGTGGCGTCCCAGTCGACGGCTGACTGCAACCAGGGGTCGATGGCAGCGCGTGGGTCGGCCACCACGTGGGCGGCGGAGTAGGCCACACGGTTGAAGGGGTGCAACGCCACCTGCGGGATGGACCGTCCGCTGAGTGTGTAGGGGGTGCTGTGTCCCTGGGCGTTGATGAGTGCAATCGTGTTCATGGGCAACAAGGGTCAATCAGACGATGGTGGGCGGGCGGTGAGGTAGCTCTGCACGACATCGACCATGTGGTCGAGCCGTTCGCGTCGTGCACGCGGGCTCATGAGCGAGCGGCCGAAGATGGCTGACAGGGTGTGCTGGTTGGACAGATAAAAGTACGACAGTCCGGCGATGGTGATGTAGAGCTGGGCCGGATCCACGCCCGGGCGGAAAACCCCTTCCTGCACGCCTTTGTCGAGGATGCTGCCGATCAGCGTGATGAAGGGCGAGCGCATCTCACGCACTTGCGCGGATTCGCGCAGGTGCTTGGCCTGGTGCAGGTTGGCGCTGTTGAGCAAACTCAGAAACGCCGGGTTGTCCAGGTAGTAGTTCCAGGTCAGGGTCACGAGTTTGCGCACGGCTTCGGTCGCGGAATCCTGCTCCAGGTTGAGCGCCCGTTCGGAGTCGCGCTTGTGGCTGTAATTGACTTCCAGCACCGCGCAAAACAGATCGTCCTTGTTGCCAAAGTAGTGGTAGAGCATGCGCTTGTTGAGACCCGCCAGTGCGGCGATGCGGTCCACCCGCGCCCCGTCGAATCCGTGCTGGGCAAATTCGGCCTGTGCGGCCGCCAGGATACGCGCGCGACTGTTCTCAGGGTCGCGAGCTGGGCTGGGGGCAGACGGGCGCGGCATGCACGGTCAGGCCAGCTTGGCGGCCTTTTTCACTTGCGTGAGTTGAATCATTTGCGGCGATCTCTTGTAATGGGTGTCCAGCGGGAAGCAGCCCGAGATCATGCCGTTGCGGGGTGCGGTGGTGCAATCGCTGAACGTGCGGCACAGGCGCTTGCGCTGCAGGGGGCGACCCGCGAGCACGTCGGCGGGCAGTTCAGGGTAGGAGAGCATCATGCGTCCCAGACCCACCAGGTCGGTCCAGCCTTCGCGCACCACGGCTTGCGCCACATAGGGCAAAAATTCCTGCAGGTAGGTGTAGCCGCTGCCCACGAAGCACAGCTGCGGGAAGCGCTGCTTCAGGTCGCGCACCAGTTCCAGATGGCGCATCACACCCACCAGCGGGTCTTCGGGGGGCTGGTAGCCGTCCGAGGGGGGATACAGCGCCGGGCGGGTGACATGCGGCGTGTAATAGGGGCTGCCAATCGTCACGTTGAGTAAACGGATGTCCAGCTCCGTCATCACTTGCAAGAACTCGGCCGTTTCATCGATCTGGATGCGATGCGGGTCTTGTTCATCGGTGCCAAAGCCATAGCGGTACGGCAAGGCCTGGCTGGCATCGACCGGAATACCCGGGCCCAGTGACTCGTCCGTGGAGAGTGACGGGTCGGGCCGGTAAGGCAGAAAGTCGACCGCCGACAACCGCACGCCCAACTCCATGCCGGGCACTTCCGCGCGGATACCTTGCGCCAACTCGCGCAGAAAGCGTGTGCGGTTGGCCATCGAGCCGCCGTAGTCTCCCTCGCGTGTTTTGGCCGACAGAAATTCGTGACCCAGATAGCCGTGGCAATGCTTGAGGTCAATGAACTGAAAGCCGCAGTCCCACGCGCGCTTGGCAGCCACCACGAAGTCGTCGATGAGCTGGCGGATATCGCCGTCGCTCATGATCACGATGTTTTCCTTGGGGCCGAACTTGCCATCCAGCAAGGGGTGGTGATAGAGCACGCGCGGTTCCATGCGCGCGTCGTCATTGGGTTTGCAAAACCGTCCTGAGTGGGTCAGCTGAAGGCCGATCACGAGGTCCTTGTCGTCTCCCATGGCTTCACGATGGGCCTGCACCAGGGTCTCGCGCAAGCCGGCAATGTCGCCCTGGTTGCTGGCGTTCATCACCAGCTGGCGCGGGTTGGCGCGTCCGTCATGGCGAACGGCCACCGCCTCCCCACCCCAGATCATCTTGGCGCCCGACAAGCCGAAATGACGCCACCGGCGGCGGGTGTTGTCGCTGGGGCGGCCATCGGCGTGACCATCCCATCCTTCCATGGGGTGCACCGCATACCGGTTGCCCATGGTGAAGGGACCCACCTGCAGGGGTTGAGCCATGACCGATCCGGGGCCCGACTCGAGTTCTTCGTCGCAGGGCATGTTCAGACCCAGGCGGGCCAGGTTTTCTTTGAATCCTGCCGGACTGGCCAGGGATTTGACTTTGACAAAGTCGCCGAACTTCATAAGTGCACTCCTCGCTGCGCCGCCATCATAACCAGCTGGTTACTTGTTGCCAAGTTCCTGTCGGCCGATTCCCCCACACGGGACCGTCCTGGCGCCCGCGGCCCCGCGCAACAAGGGGGTGGCGTCAGGCGCGCGCCCCGGCCGCTGGGCGGCGCAACGACCAGCTAGGCTGCACGCACCGAGGCGCATGCATGACTTGTCTGCATTGACGTCACCAGCCTGCCTGTGAAGAATCGAACGCTTCATTGACGAACCCGGTTGCTGATCACCATGAAAACCAAACCCGTACCCACCACCTCGATTGCCCGCTCGGACAGCAAGCAAATCTTCATCCGCGAGGCCGACCTGGTCGAGGAACTGATTGGCGAGATGAGCTTCACCGAAATGTTCCTGTTTCACCTCACGGGCAAGAAGCCGCCAGCGGGTCATGTGAAGGTGCTGGACACGGTGCTGGTGACCCTGATGGAGCATGGCCTGACCCCCAGCGCCATTGCCACCCGGCTCATCTACCACTCGGCCCCCGAGGCGCTGCAGTCAGCGGTGGCGGCGGGCTTGCTGGGGGTGGGCTCCACCTTCATCGGCACCATGGAGGGTTGTGCCAAGATGATCGGCGAAATGCTCCAGGCCCCGGAAGGGGTGGAGGCCCGCGCCCGGGCCATCGCCGAGCGACATCACCAGGCCAAATTGCCCTTGCACGGGTTCGGGCATCCGCATCACAAGCCCGACGATCCCCGCACACCCAAGATGCTGTCGGTGGCGAAGGCGCAATCCGTCCCTGGCAAGCACATCGAGGCGCTGCTCACCCTGTCCAAGCAAGTGGATGCCGTGTATGGCCGACACATCACCATCAACGCCACCGGTGCATCTGCTGCCCTGTTGGGAGAGATCGGCATTCCCTTGCCCATCATGCGTGGCGTGGCTGTCATCAGCCGTTCGGCAGGGCTGGTCGGACACATCCTCGAAGAGTCGCAACGACCGGCGGCGGCCTTCATGTGGGAGACCGTGGATCACTCGGTGCCCTACGCGGCCTCTTGATGTTGCGGTTGGCCTCGGGCCCGCCCACGGGGGTGGGTGGCCGGCGAAGGCCTTACACCGGATCCCAGTCGAACACGTCCTGCGACCGGTCGAGCTTGTAAAAACTCGACCGCAGCGCCGGGATCACACGGTCTGCCACCGACTGCGGTGTCCAACCTTGTTCGGTGTGCAAGGAGCGCAGCGGACGGCTCTGGCTCATCAGGAAAATCTCGTTGGCACGCACCGCAAAGATCTGACCCGTCACATCGGCGGCCGCGTCGCTGGCGAGAAACACCGCCAGCGGGGCGATCTTGGCCGTTTCCATTTTTTGCAGACGGGCCACACGGTCACGCTGCTCATCCGTCTCGGTGGGAATGGAGCTGATCATGCGACTCCAGGCAAAGGGCGAGATGCAGTTGGAGCGCACCTTGAACTTGGCCATGTCCATCGCAATCGATTTGGACAGCGCGGAGATGCCCAGCTTGGCGGCCGCATAGTTGGCTTGCCCGAAGTTGCCCACCAGGCCCGACGTGGAGACCATGTGGATGTAGGACCCGCTTTGCTGCTCTTTGAAATGGGGGGCGGCTGCGCGCGACACATAAAACGCGCCGTTCAGGTGCACGTCAATCACCGCGCGCCACTCCTCGGGGCTCATGTTGAAGAAGAAACGGTCGCGCAGAATGCCGGCGTTGTTGATCACCACGTCAATGCGCCCAAAGGTGTCCACCGCCTGGGTCACCATGCGGTTGGCACCGTCCCAGTCGGACACGCTGTCCCCATTCGCCACGGCCTGACCACCGGCGGCCTTGATTTCATCCACCACCGCCTGCGCGCGTGCGGTGTCCCGGCCTTCGCCTTGCAGGGAGGCGCCCAGATCGTTCACCACCACCCTGGCGCCCTCGCGCGCCAGTGCCAGCGCGAAATCGCGCCCGATGCCACCACCGGCACCGGTGACCAGAACGACTTTATCTTGTACAAAACCCACGGGTTGGCTCATGAATGGCTCTCCTTTGATGCGCGAGTGGACCGCATCCACCGCAGCGGGTCAGCATAATCGAAAACGGGAGTCTGCTTGGAAGACTGGCCAAGCTCGTGATCGCCTACGTGATAGCGTGATTCACGGCTTTGCCAATAATGGCGTGGGTGATGACAGGTGCGACACCACGACACCTGCACAAGGAGACACCATGCACCGTTTGTTCACGCTGATCCGCCCAGTGGCCGCGCTGGCCTGCCTGTTATTGCCACAGGCGCAGGCACAGGACACGGCGAGCTGGCCCAGCAAGCCCGTCACGTTCGTCGTGGGTTTTCCGCCCGGTACCGCCACCGACAGTGTGGCGCGGGTGTTGGCCGACCGATTCACCACCCGCTTGGGGCAGTCCTTTGTGATCGACAACAAGCCAGGTCAAGGCGGTAGTGTCGGCGCCGCTGCGGCGGCCAAGGCCAAGCCCGACGGCTACACCCTGGTGGTGTCTGCAACCGCCCCGATGAGCATCAACCCCTATGTGTACCCGCGGCTGACCTACGACCCCATCAAGGATTTCGCGCCCGTGGGCATCCACACCTGGTTGCCCTATGCCATCGTTGTCAATGCCAGCACCTCGATCAACACCTACCAGGATTTGAAAAATGCGGCCACCGCTGATCCGGGCAAGATGACCTTCGCCTCGATTGGCAATGGCACCACCAGTCACCTGATCATGATGCTCCTGCAGCAGCGCACCGGGATGAAACTCACCCATGTGCCGTACAAGGGCAGCAGCCAGGCTCAAACCGACCTGATCGGGGGCCAGGTGGATCTCACCTTTGACACGGTCCTGTCGATGTTGCCTCACATCAAGTCGGGCAAGTTGCGGCCGTTGGCGGTCTCTACCCTCAAGCGCTCGCCCTTGTTGCCCGATGTGCCGACCTTGCATGAACTGGGGGTGAGCAACTTTGAAGTCGGCGCCTGGCTCGGGATGCTGGCGCCCGCTGGAACACCCAAGCCGATCATCGATAAACTGAACCAGGAACTCAACCTGGCGCTGGACGACGACACCGTCAGGAACAAACTCATGGCGATGGGCTCTGAAATCCTCAAGAGCACGCCTGAGGAGTTCGGCGCGTTCATCCGCAAGGAAAACGAGCGCTGGAGCAAACTGGTGCGCGACACCGGCGCCCGCATCGATTAACCGCCGAGGTCACCTTGAACACTTCTGCCCACGCGTTTATTTCGGTGCTGGCCGCGCACGGCGTAGACCGCATTTTTCAGGTGCCTGGCGAGAGCTACATCGGCTTGCTCGATGCGGTGGCCGACTTTCCGCAGATCGACTTGGTGACTTGCCGTCATGAGGCGGGCGCGGGCTTCATGGCCTGCGCCGATGGGCGCCTCACACGTCGCCCCGGTGTGGTCATGGTGAGCCGGGGCCCCGGCGCCACCAACGCCAGCATTGCCGTGCACACGGCACAGCAAGACGCCATACCGCTCATCCTGGTGGTGGGTCAGGTGCCGAAGAAGGATCTGCGGCGCGAGGCCTTCCAGGAGATCGATTACCGGGCCATGTATGGCACCATCGCCAAGTGGGTGTTTGAGGCCACCGATCCGGCGCAGTTGCCCGAAATCGCCTACAAGGCTGTGCGCATGGCCACCAGTGGCACACCGGGTCCCGTGGTGATTGCCATTCCAGAGGATGTACAACAACAGGCGATCCAGCCGGTGTCATGGCGTGCGCGCGAACACGATGGCCTGCGCGCCAGCCCCCAGGGACTTGAGCGTGTGCGCGGCTTGCTCACAGCCGCCCAGCGACCACTCATCATCGCGGGTGGCGCCTTCGATGTGCCCGGTGGTCGCGAAGCCTTGCTGGCTTTTGCCCAGGCCTGGCACGTGCCCGTGTGTGTGGCCTTTCGCCGCCACGATGTGTTTCCCAACAGCCATCCGCTCTTTGTGGGCGATCTGGGCCTGGCCAATCCGGCGAAGCAACTGGAGCGCTTTCACAGCAGCGATCTGATTCTGGCCCTGGGCACACGTCTGGACGATGTGACCAGCCAGAACTACAGTTTCCCCACCTTGCCGCAACCGGCGCAACCCTTGGTCCACTGCTACCCGGATCCGCGGGTGGTGGGACTGCACTTTGCAACCGAGGTGGGATTGGCTTGCGACCCTGTGGGCTTGGTGCAAGACCTCATGCCTCAGGGCGCAGTCCAACCCGGCGCAACCCAATGTGCCTGGGCCAAGGAGTTGCGGCAATTGCATACGCAGCACGCCGGCTGGCCACAGCGTCAGGCCGATGATGGGGTGCGCTTTGCGGAAGTGGTGCGGCACCTCAAGTTGCAAGCCCCGGCCGATGTGCGCCTGTGCCTGGACGCCGGGACCTTTGCGGCGCCGGTGTACCGCCATTTCGGATTTGATTTCCCGCAGCGGCTGATGGCCCCATTGGCCGGTGCCATGGGCTATGGCACACCGGCTGCGGTGGCCACCGCGCTGCGCGAACCGCGCAGCAAGGTCGTGTGCATGGTGGGCGATGGCGGGTTCATGATGACCGGCAACGAGATGATCGCCGCGGTGCAGCGGCGTCTGCCGATCCTGTTCATCCTGGCCAACAACGGCAGCTATGCCTCGATACGCATTCACCAGGAACGCGCCTACCCGGCGCGTCATCCGGGGACGGACTTGTTCAACCCGGACTTCATGGCCATCGCGCAGGGCTTTGGCATGGCCGTCGAGCGGGTGGAGCGTGAAGATCAGATCGAGTCCGCCTTGCAACGTGGCCTGCAGTCGGATGGACCCTATTTCATCGAGGTGATGACCAGCCTGCAAGTGACCTTGCCGCTCAAGACCTGAAAAGCGCGTGACGCGCTCGCGCGGTGAGCAGGCTCAATCCCGCATCACCGCCAGAACTTCAGAGCGAAACTCGCGCCCAAAGAGGATGAAAATCACCAGCAGTGTGGCCAGCACCAGGGCCAACGGTGAGAAAAACCAGCCCATGGCGGCAAACGAGAAGTAATAGGCCCGCAGGCCATCGTTGAAAGTTTCGGCAGCCAGCCCGGTCATGGTGGCGGCCCGGCGTGCCATGCCTTCGGCCTCCTCGTGTTGCTCGGCCAGCACGGTGGCCGGGGGCAAGGCACCGATCATCAGTGCCACAAAGGTGTATTGCCGCATCGACCAGGAGAAGCGGAAGAACGCATACACAAAGATGGCAATCAGCACCAGGATCTTGAATTCAAAGACCAGCATCGGGGTGGGTTGCGCAAACGGAAAATCGCGCACCAGCTCTGCCGCCTTGTCGGTGGTGCCCAACAACGCAATCAGTCCGCCGATGATGATGATGGTGGTGGAGCAAAAAAACGAAGGGGTCTCGGACAGGCTTTGGGTGATGATGCCGTCGAGCATGCGCGGATCCCGGTGGATGGCCTGTCGCATCCACCGCAGTCGATAGACATTGGTGGTGGCCAGGATGGATTCACGCGTCTGACCACGCCGGTGGGCAAACATCGCGTAGCCCGACCAGCCCGCCAGGAAAAATGCCAGCGCCAGCCAGTCGATCAGGGGCAGTATCTCGAGAATTCGCATGTGGCCATGCTAGCTGAAGTCTTGGTCACCGCGCCGAGGAGTCTGTATAAATATACAGTACAATGGAGATTCCTCCGACGGATACGTGCTGCAGGGTATGCAGTGGCGGCCGGGCTTTTTGCAGTTGCCAGTTTCGGGGTTCCTGCGCCCCGGTTCCGGGGCGTTTTTTTGCCCGGTGTTCCCTCGGGGGAAACGGCGATGCGGTCCAGATATCTGCGAAACTATGGGTTCGGTGCCGCACGGTCCCCTGTTGGACGGCGGCTGGCTTTCCATTTTTCCGGTGATACCAACGCACATGAAAACCCAACTGTTTGTTCTCGCTTTCTCTGCACTGATTGGCTTGACGGCCCATGCTGACACTTTGTCCAAGGCCAAGGATTCCGGGGTGATCACCATGGGCGTCCGCGATTCGTCCGGCGCCTTGTCGTTCACGCTCGGCGATGGCAAGTACGCCGGCTACCACGTGGAAGTTTGCCAACGCATCCTCGGCAGCCTGGAAAAAACCATCGGTCGCAAGCTGGATGTGAAGTACCAGTCCGTGACCTCGCAAAACCGCATTCCGCTGGTGCAAAACGGCACGGTTGATATCGAGTGCGGCTCCACCACCAACAACACGGCACGCCAAAAAGATGTGGCCTTCGTGGTGACCACCTATGTGGAGGAAGTGCGCATCGCCGCCAAGACCAATTCGGGCATCACCTCCATTTCGCAACTCAATGGCAGGAACGTGGCCACCACCACCGGAACCACCTCGGTGCAGTTGTTGCGCAAGCACGAGCGCGCCAATGGTGTGGACTTCAAGGAAGTATTCGGCAAGGACCATGCCGAGAGCTTCCTGTTGCTCGAGTCGGGCCGTGCCGACGCCTTCGTGATGGACGGCCAGATCCTGGCGGGCAACATCGCCACCAGCAAGACCCCCGCTGATTTCCACATCGTGGGCGAAGTGCTCAACGTCGAGCCGATCGCCATCATGCTGCGCAAGGACGATGCCGCCTTCAAGAAGCTCGCCGACGATACGGTGCGCGATCTGGCCAAGTCGGGTGAACTTGCCAAGCTCTATGACAAGTGGTTCGTTCAACCCATCCCGCCCAAGAACACGCGCGTGGGCTTGCCCGCCAGCGACGCCACCAAGATGGCCTGGGCCAACCCGAACGACAAGCCGGCTGAAGACTACGCCAAGAAGTGAAGCCGTCCAGGGGTGACCTGGTCCCCTAACCATGGCGAGGGCGCTTCACGCGCTTCTCGCCTTTTTCTATCCATGACCCACCGCGGGTCGGGAGGACCGAGATGACGTGGGATTGGCAGGTGTTCCTGACCGACGACGGCGGCGGACGCACCTATCTGGAATGGATGCTGGAGGCCTGGCGCTGGACCCTGGCGGTGGCCGGCAGTTCGTGGGTCGTGGCGATGCTGGTGGGCGCCGTGGTGGGCACCGTGCGCACATTGACCGACAGCCCTTGGTTGGTGCGCCTGGCCAACGCCTGGGTTGAGTTGTTCCGCAATATTCCATTGCTGGTGCAAATCTTCCTCTGGTATTTCGTGGTGCCCAAAATGTTCCCGGCATTTCAGCAGGTGCCGGGCTTTGTGCTGGTGGTGGTGGCCCTGGGCTTCTTCACCTCGGCGCGCATTGCCGAGCAATTCCGTGCCGGCATTCAGGCGCTGCCACGCGGCCAGCGCTATGCCGCACTGGCCATGGGCTTCACCACCGCCCAGTCCTACCGCTATGTGCTCTTGCCCATGGCATTTCGCATCATCCTGCCGCCACTCACCAGCGAGTCGATGAACCTGCTGAAAAATTCATCGGTGGCCTTTGCGGTGTCGATTGCCGAGTTGACCATGTTCGCCATGCAGGCTCAGGAAGAAACGTCACGTGGCATGGAAATTTACCTGGCCGTGACCGTGCTGTACGCCGTCTCGGCCTTTGCCGTGAACCGTGTGTTTGCCCTGATCGAGCGTCGCATGCGCGTGCCGGGCTTCATTGCCGCGGGCACCGGTGGGGGGCACTGAGATGCTGGGTCTGGACCTGTCATTTTTTGACCTGGAGATGCTGCGCAAGTTTGTCCTGAGCGGCCTGGTGTTCAGCGTACAACTGACCCTGGTGGCCACCCTCGGGGGCGTTGTGCTGGGCACGGTGCTCGCACTCATGCGCTTGTCGGGCCAGCGCTGGCTGACCGCTCCGGCCACGGTGTATGTCAACGGCATGCGCTCCATTCCGCTGGTCATGGTCATTCTCTGGTTCTACCTGCTGATTCCGTTTCTGATTGGCAAGCCGATCGGCGCCGAGCTGTCGGCGGTGATCACCTTCATTGCCTTTGAAGCAGCCTATTTCAGCGAGATCATGCGGGCAGGCATCCAGTCGATCCCGCGCGGCCAGGTGTTTGCGGGCCAAGCGCTGGGCATGACGTATGCACAGAACATGCGGCTCATCATCCTGCCGCAGGCGTTTCGCAACATGTTGCCGGTGTTGCTGACCCAGACCATCATCCTGTTCCAGGACACCTCGCTGGTGTATGCCATCGGCGCGTACGACCTGCTCAAGGGATTTGCCAATGCCGGCAAGATTTATGGCCGCCCCGAAGAGGCGTATTTGCTCGCGGCCGTGGTGTACTTTGTGATCTGTTTTGCCTTGTCCTGGAGCGTCAAGCGTCTGCAGGCCAGGATTGCCATTGTGCGCTGAGCACGGGTGCGGAGAATTCTCATGATTGAAATCAAGCAGGTATCCAAGTGGTATGGCCCGGTGCAGGTGCTCAACAACTGCTCGGTCAACATCCACAAGGGCGATGTGGTGGTCGTGTGCGGCCCGTCAGGCTCGGGCAAATCCACGCTGATCAAGACGGTCAATGGCCTGGAGCCCTTTCAGCAGGGCGAAATTTTTGTCGACGGTGTGCCCCTGCATTCGCCGTCCACCGACTTGCCGAAGTTGCGCTCGCGCGTGGGCATGGTGTTCCAGCACTTCGAGTTGTTTCCCCATTTGTCCGTCACCGAAAACCTGACGATCGCGCAGGTGAAGGTGCTGGGCCGCTCCATTGATGAAGCCACCGCGCGCGGACTCAAGATGCTGGACCGCGTGGGCCTGATGGCGCACAAGGACAAATTTCCGGGGCAACTTTCGGGCGGTCAGCAGCAGCGCGTGGCGATTGCGCGCGCCCTGTCCATGGACCCGGTGGTGATGCTGTTTGACGAACCCACCTCGGCCCTGGACCCCGAAATGGTGGGCGAAGTGCTGGATGTGATGGTGCAGCTGGCGCAGGAGGGCATGACCATGATGTGCGTCACCCACGAGATGGGATTCGCCCGCAAGGTGGCCAGCCGTGTCATCTTCATCGACGTGGGCGGCCGCATCCTGGAAGACTGCTCCAAGGACGAGTTCTTTGGTCACCCCGAAAACCGGCAGCCGCGCACCAAGGAATTCCTCTCGAAAATCCTGCAGCACTGAAGCTGCCCGCGTGCTCGGTGGACGCCTCAGTCGACCTTGCCGATGCGTCGAATCGCCGCGCTGATGCGCTCCGCGTCTTGCTGCAGGAAGGCTTGAAACGCGGGGCCGTCGCGCACATCCAGCGGTGCGCCCAGGCGGCCCATGTATTGCACGAACTCGTTATCGGTGGCTGCGCGGGCCACATCGCGGCGCAGTTGTTGCACCATGGCCTCCTCGGTTTTGGCGGAGGCGAACAAGCCCACCCACAGGTAAAACTCGGCGCCTGAGTAACCCAGCTCCTTGGCGGTGGGCACATCGGGCAGCAAAGGGTGACGGGTGACGCCCGTGGTCACCAGCGCGCGCAACTCGCCCGCCTTGATCTGCGGGGCCAGCACCGCTGGCGCACCGGCCGTGGCCGCCACGACATTGCCCAGCACGGCGGTGAGTGCGGGTCCGCCGCCGGCATAGGGGATATGACGCAGCTTGATGCCGGCCGCATGGGCCAGCATTTCGACGGGCAGGTGTACTGCACTGTAAGCGCCCGACGACGAATAGGCGATGGTGTCGGGGCGGCGACGGGCATCGGCCACGAACTCGTCGTAAGTCTTCCAGGGCGAGTCGGCTTTGACCACCAGCACCAGCGGATCGGCCACGATCAGCGACAGCGGCACGAAGTGACTGCGGTCATGCGCTGAAGTACGACCAAACTGTCGCTCCGATTCCGGCAGGGTGTTGATGAAGGGGTGGGCGGCCAGCAGGGTGTAACCATCGGCGGGGGCATTGGCCACCGTGGCCATCCCAATCGCACCGCCTGCCCCAGGCTTGGTATTGATCACCACGGGCTGCTTCCAGATCTTGAACAACGACTGTGCGATCGCGCGGCCCGTCTGATCCACCACGCCACCGGGTGGAAATGGCACCACCAATTGCACGGGCCGTGTGGGGAAGCTGGATGACTGTGCCCAGCCGGCATCCAGGCCTGACAGGGTGAGTGCGGAGCCGGCTACAAACTGGCGGCGAGACACGAGAGGTTTCATGGGAATCTTCCTAGCGATAAATCAGGACATGGCTTGCACGATGCGATCGAACTGCAGCGGCAGATCGCGAACCCGCACGCCCAAAGCGTTATAAACCGCGTTGCCAATGGCTGCAGCCGTGGGGCCTGTGACCCCTTCGCCGACGCCGAGCGAGGGTTCTTCAGGTCGGGAGATGAGTTCAATCTCCACGCGCGGCAATTCGCTGAAACGCAGAATCGGATAGCTGTCCCAGTCGGTGCTGGTGATGCGATGGTCATCAAACTGCACTTGCTCCTTGAGCACCCAACTGGTGACCTGCACAACACCGCCCTCAAGTTGGTTGAGGACACCGTCCGGATTGACGATGCACCCACAGTCCACGGCAGCCACCACCCGCTTGACGGCCACGCGTTCAGTCAACTCCACCTCCGCAATCACGGCAGCATAGTTGCCGATATTCTTGTAACGGGCAAAGGCCAGGCCCACGCCACGGCCTTCTTCCCGTGAGGTGCCAGGTTCCCACTGGGCCCGTCGCACCACCGCCTCGATGACCGCGCGTGCACGCGGGTCGGACAGATGGCGCAATCGAAAGCTCACCGGGTCCTGTCCGCTGGCCAGGGCCAGTTCGTCCATGAAGGATTCAATGGCGAACACATTCAGATACGCCCCGAGCGCACGCAAGGCCGACACCCGGATGGGCATGGCGGTCACCGCGTGGTTGGTCACCTGCATGGCGGGGAAGTCGTAATAAGGCACCGCATTGCGCTGGCTGCCTCCGCCCATGTGCAGCGGCATGTCCGTGGCGGGCATCATCGGCAGGCCCTCGCCCTGGTGCCAGGCAGCCAGCAAGCCGGCTTCAGGGCGCCGACCGGGCCGCTGAATATGTCGATTGCCCCAAATGTGCTCTTCCCAGTTGGCGATGCGACCTTCGGCATCGAGGCGGGCGCGCAAGTCCACCACCATGGCCGGGCCCTGGGGTTCCCACGAAAACTCATCGTCGCGCATCCACTGCACCCGCACGGGTGTGCCGGGTACCGCGCGGGCGAGCAGCACCGCATCAAAGCTCACATCGTCAGCGCCATTGTGTCCATAGCAGCCCGAGCCTTCGGCGTGGCGCACCACCACCCGCTCGGTGGGCAGCCGCAGCAGTTTGACGATTTCATCGCGCAAGGCATGGATGGACTGCGAGGCCGACCAGACTTCCAGCTGTTCGTCATGCCACCACGCCAGGCCGCAGGACGGGCCGATCGATCCATGCGACAGATAGGGGCGGGTGAACGTCGCTGCGTGCGCCAGGCCGGGGGTGCTCTGGTTGGGCGGGTCATCCCGCAGTAACTCGATCTCGGCGGGCAGTTGGCGCAACTGGTCGTGAAGGGTGTGAGCCGGGGGCAGCGTGGGGCCGGCTTGCCACTGACAGTCGCGGGCCAGCTGTTGCATGGCGCGGATGGCTTGCTCTTCCCGCTGCGCGATGACGCCCAGAAAGCTGCCGTCACGGACCACGGTGATCACCCCCGGCAGGGCCCGCGTGGCGGCTTCATCGGCCTGCAGCAGCACCGCGCCCACCCCGGGTGGACGGATGATGCGGCCGTGCACCATCCCGGGCAGCTGCAGGTCATGCAAAAAGGTCCCGCCACGCAACTTGGCCGGCAGGTCTTTGCGCGGCAAAGACTGTCCCACCACCCGGTGCAGGGCGGGCAACTTGGGCGCCACACGTCCACACGCGGGCTGACTCAGATCCACCATCGGGGACAAGGCCCAATACGAGAGTCCTGGGTCCAGTCCTGCCGCTTTGAAAATCCCCTGTTCGACGGTGAGTTGCTGCGCATCGACCTTCAAGACTTGTGCCGCCGCCTGTGCAAACAGATGACGAACTTCTGCGCAGGCCTGCCGCATGGCCTCGCCGCCTTCCTGGATGGAGCGGCTGCCCGAGGTAGAGCCTTCGTTGGGACTGCGGGAAGAGTCCACCGGATGAATATCCACCAGCGCGTAATCGACATCGAGTTCCTCGGCCGCCATTTGGGCGATGGCCGAGAGGATGCCTTGACCCAGTTCCACCTTGCCGGTGAAGAGGCTCACCCGCCCCGTCGTGTCAAAGCGTACCCAGCGACTGAGCGTGGGCGAGGCAGCCAGGGTGGGCGGCAAGGTCAACCCGCCGGTGGCGGGGGAGGTCTGGGTCATGGTGGAGAGGCCTGCAGGTCGAGGGCGGCTCGCTGGATGGCCCGGATGAAGCGCCAATGCGTGCCGCACCGGCATAAATGCCCGTCGAGCACACGCATGATGTCTGCCTCGTCGGGCGATGTGTCGGACGCCAGCAGGGTTTGGGCGGTGATCAGGATGCCATTGACGCAGTAGCCACACTGGATGGCCTGCTCCTGCTCAAAGGCGCGACACAAGGCCTGCATCACGGGGTCGTCCTGCAGTCCCTCCAGGGTGGTGATGGACTTGTCCTGGCACGACCACAGCGGCGTGTCGCAAGAAGCCACGGAGCGGCCGTTCACCAGCACGTGACACGCGCCACACTGGCCCTGGCCACAGCCAAAGCGGGCAGCCGTGAGCCCCAGATCGTTGCGCAGGGCGTACAACAGGGGAGTTTGCGCATCGGCGGGAACCGAGTGGGCGCCACCATTGACACGCAACTGGATGGATTCGTCAGGCATCGCGAGAGCCCATCAAGAGCGCGTCATTCGACCGCTTCATAACTCAGGCGCTTGATCCGGGCCATGTTGGTCCCCTCGATACGGATCAGGCTGGTCGGAGCGACCCGTGTGGGGGCGTGCAAATCGCCTTCGTTGTAGACATGGGCGACACCGGGTGTGAGGGCGTAGGTTCGCACGGCTTTGACGGTGCCTGCGCGTTCGGACGTGGCAGGCGTCAGCAATTCATAGTCGCTCATCTCGGTCTGGCCGCGCGCCTGACCATAAATCGCCCATGAGTGGGCATGGTCGTGGGGCGTTGAATGCTTGGCCGTGAGGTAGTTGTGCGCCAGCACGCAAAAGCCCAGATCCGGGTCTTCGTACAGCAGCTCGCGCTCACCGGTGCCAGGCGGAATGAGCCGGTTCACGAAAGCGGTGTCGGACAACAAGGCTTGCAACAAGGTGGCGACCTCTTGTCGGCCCGCCGGGCCGGGTTGGCTCGTCAGGCAATGGCGGCATTGGTCGATGAAGGTCTGCAGTTGCGGGTCCATGCGGGTCTCCTGTCATGGTGAGTTCGAGTCGCGGCTGGCTCGGGTTGCGAGTGCACCGCGACCATCACACAGTTTAAGGACTATCGGGGTCTTACGCCAAGCACGGTGGGCTTCGGGTGCGGCACGTTCGGGACAACCCCGGGTGGTTCGTCCGGGTGTGGGCTGATAAGCTGAGGGCATCATGATCGACCTCTACACTGCTGCCACGCCCAATGGTCACAAAGTGTCGATTGCGTTGGAAGAACTGGGGCTGCCTTACACCCTTCAGGTGCTCAACCTCTCCCAGGGCGAGCAAAAGACGCCGACATTTCTGGCGATCAACCCCAATGGTCGCATCCCTGCCATCGTGGACCGGAGTGAGGACGACTTTGCGGTCTTTGAATCCGGCGCTTGTCTGATCTACCTGGCCGAAAAAACAGCCCAGCTGATGCCGCAAGATCCCAAAGGCCGATCTCGCGTGCTGCAATGGCTGATGTTTCAAATGGGGGGCATTGGACCCATGATGGGGCAGGCCAATGTCTTCTACCGCTACTTTCCTGACAAGCTCCAGCCGGCCATCGATCGCTACCAGGGCGAGAGCCGGCGCTTGTTTGCCGTGCTGGATGGTCATCTGAAAGACCACGAATACCTGGCGGGCGACTACTCGATCGCCGACATCGCCAATTGGGCCTGGGTGCGCACGCATCGATGGTCGGGTGTCGAGGTGGAGGGGTTGCCGCATTTGCAGCGGTGGTTGTCTGCCATCCGGGCGCGGCCAGCGGTGCAGCGTGGGATCGAGCGACCGGCACCTGAGGTGCATCAGCGTCGTGATGGGGATGATGCCGCGCGTCGCTATTCGGAACAAGCCCGCCAGATGGTCGAGATGGGACAACCACGCCAGGACACGCCATGAAACTCCATTCCGCCTACCGCGCACCCAATCCGCGCCGGGTCCTGATGTTCCTGGCCGAGAAGAACATCACCGGACTGGAGGTGGTCAATGTCGATCTCAACCAGGGGGAGCACCGCGCTGAAGGCTACCTGGCGAAGAGCCCCCTGGCCAAAGTCCCCGCGCTGGAGCTGGACGATGGTCGCGTGCTGACGGAAACCCGTGCCATTTGTACCTGGCTGGAAGGGCATCACCCCGAACCCAACCTGATGGGGCGCGATGCGGATGAACGTGCCTTCATCGAAATGGCGGATCGTCGCGTCGAGCTGTACCTGATGGCAGGACTGGCCCACTGGATTCGTCATTGCCACCCGGGTCTGGCGCCGCTTGAAATTCCCCAATTTCCCGACTTTGGACGCTCGCAAGGGGAGAAGGTGGTGGAGGTGGCGCGGTGGCTGGACCGTGAATTGCAGACGCACCCCTGGGTGGCGGGCGAGCGCCTCACCATTGCCGACATCACCGCGTATTGTGCGCTGGAGTTTGCCCGCGGCCTGATGAAATTTGTGCCTGGCGAACTGGGCCTGCAGGCCTTGCAGGCCTGGCGCGATCGCATGCATGAACGCTCCAGCGCCAAGGTGCTGTGAGGCCCCGTACAACACTGCTCACTCAATAAGCGTCCACCATGAGTCTCATCCGCATGCAACCCATCACGGGACCGGCCGTTTGGAAGGGCGCTGACTTTCAGGGAGACGACCGCTGGATTCATCGGCTCAGTGCCGATGAAGTGGCTGAGGTCGATGCCGGTCTGGCGATTCTGCACGCCAAAGGGCTGCCGTTTCCCGACTTCACCCAGGAGGATTTCCCGCTGCCCAGGCTGTCTCGCCGACTCAAGGGCTTTGCCGATGAACTGGAAAACGGCCGAGGGTTCAAGTTGTTGCGTGGCTTGCCGCTTGAGCGCTACACCGACGAGGACATCCGATGCCTGTATTACGGCATGGGCTTGCACATGGTCATTCCCGTGCGCCAGAATCCGCGCGGCGAGTTGCTGGGCCCGGTGCAAAACGTGGGCAACCTGCATGACAAGAACACCCGGGTGTACGAAACCAATCTGTTTTTGCCCTACCACTCTGATCCTTCCGATGTGGTGGGTTTGCTGTGCGTGCGCAAGGACAGGACAGGCGGCTTGAGCAGCCTGGTGAGCGTGGCCAGTCTTTACAACGCCCTGCTCGAGCGGTATCCGCAATTCATGGGTTTGTACTACCGGCCCATGTACTTCGCGCATCTGTGTGAGCCCGAGCCCAGCCTGTCGCCGATTTTCAGTTACCACGAGGGCAAACTCAGTTGCCGTTATTTGCGCCAGTACACCGAGCTGGGTCACGAGATTCGAGGCTGGCCCTTGTCCCGCGTGGAGATCGAGGCACTCGACGCGTTCGATGAGGTCATGCACGACCCCAGCATGCGAATCGAGATGATGCTGGAGCCCGGTGATATTCAGTTTGCCAATAATTACGCGGTGCTGCATTCGCGGACCGAGTTCGAGGATGTGGAGGACGTGACCCGACGTCGCTTCATGTGGCGCTTGTGGCTCAAAATGCCCAACGCACGCCCGTTGGCGCCGGAGTTTCCGGGGCGCAATGGATTTCCGGCGCCTGTCGCCCCTTGACCAGGAGTTGATGCCATGACCACCCTCTGTGTGCGACAGGTGCGCACCCGTGCCGTTCAGGCGCCCCTGGAATACACCCTCAAGACCAGCACCGGGATCATCGACACCGTGCCCTTGGTGCTGATTGATCTCGAGACCGATGCGGGTATCACGGGACGATCCTATGTGTTCACCTACACGCCACTGGCTTTGAAGGCGGTTCAGTCGTTGGTGGATGACCTCGGCGCCACCCTGCTGGGCAAGCCGGTGGAGCCGGTGAATCTCGATGCGGCGTTCGAATCACGGTTGCGACTGCTGGGGCGGGGCGGCCTGGTGATCATGGCCTGTTCGGGCCTGGACATGGCGTTGTGGGACGCCCTGGCCATCCATCAGGAGATGCCGCTGGCCAGCTTGCTCGGCGGTTCGCCCCGTCCCATTCCGGTGTATGACAGCCACGGGCTGGATGGCCTGGAGTTGGGCCGGTTGCGGGCCAGGCAAGCGGTGGACGCCGGCTTTCGCGCCATCAAGACCAAGATGGGCTACCCCACACTGGCGCAAGACCTGGAGGTGTTGCGCGCGCTCAGACAGGCCGTCGGTGCAGAGGTGCACATCATGGTGGACTTCAACCAGGGCCTGAGCGTGCCGGAGGCCGAGCGCCGCATCCGTGCGCTCGCGCAAGAAGGCGTGACCTGGGTCGAGGAGCCCACGATCCAGGAAAACCTGGCGGGGCACGCACGCCTGAGAGGCCTGGGGGCCCCCATCCAGATCGGTGAAAACTGGTGCGGACCTGGCGAGATGCAACGCGCCTTGCAGGCGGGTGCCTGTGACTTTGCCATGCCCGATGTGATGAAGATCGGTGGCGTGACGGGATGGATGCGCGCGGCGGCATTGGCACAAGCTGCGGGGGTGCCCATGTCGAGTCACATCTTCCCCGAGATCAGCGCGCATTTGTTGGCGGTGACGCCCACCGCCCACTGGCTTGAGCGTATGGATCTGGCCGGCCCTGTGCTGGCGCAACCACTGCGTTGCATCGACGGGTGCGCCGTGAGTGCTGATGTGCCGGGAAGTGGCGTGACCTGGAACGAAGATGCTGTGCGTGCGTATCAGGTGGGCTGAACCAGCGCAGGTGTTGATGGTAAATTTGAATCTCATCACAAGGGAGGAACCCTCATGGATCGACGTCAATGGATCACACGTGGCGCCGCGGCCGGCGCTGTAGCCGCCACGTTGGCTGCACCGGCTCGCGCCCAAACCACTGCCCCGGATATTCGCTGGCGCATTGCCTCGAGCTATCCCAAGAGCTTGGTGTCCATCTATGGTGCCGTGGAAAACATGGCCAAGCGCGTGGGTGAGCTGACGGGTGGCAAGTTCAACATCTCCATGCATGCCGCTGGCGAGCTGGTGCCGGCCCTGGGCGTCTTTGATGCGGTTTCCAATGGCACGGTCGAGGTGGGTCATACCGCCAGCTATTTCTACATTGGCAAAGACCCGGCATTTGGATTTCACACGGCCCTGCCTTTCGGTCTGAATATGCGGGCCCAGAACGCCTGGTTGTACGAAGGCGGCGGACAAGCGCTGATGGACGAGTTCTTTGCCAACTATGGCGTCTTGAGCATGGCGGTGGGCAACACCGGGGCTCAAATGGCCGGTTGGTACCGCAAGGAGATCAAGACAGCGGCCGATCTGAAAGGGTTGAAGTTTCGTGTAGGCGGCCTGGCCGGCATGGTGCTGTCCAAGTTGGGGGTGGTGCCGCAACAACTGGCTGCCGGCGATCTGTACCCCGCATTGGAAAAAGGCGTGATCGACGCAGCCGAATTCGTGGGCCCGCTCGACGATGAAAAGCTGGGCCTGCACAAAGTCGCCAAGTACTACTACTACCCGGGATGGTGGGAGGGTTCGGCCACCTTGTCGCTGTTCATCAACCAGAAGGCCTGGGCCACCTTGCCGCCTCAGTACCAAGTGGCTTTGCGCACCGCAGCCGCCGAGGCCAACCAGTGGTTGACGGTCAAGTACGACACGGAGAATCCGCAGGCTTTGCGACGGCTGGTGGCCGGTGGTGCGCAGTTGCGCGCATTCCCGAAGGACGTCACCCAGGCATCCTACAAGGCGGCCCAGCAACTTTATGTGGAGCTGTCCGAGAAGAGCCCAGCCTTCAACAAGATTTTCGCGCACTGGTCGAAGTTCCGCGCCGAGCAGATCATGTGGCAGCAGTTCTGTGATTTGCCCTTCGACAACCTCATGACACAGCTCATCAAGAGCAAGTGAGGGCGATCTGATGAGCGAGGCGCGGCTCGAGCGCTACCTGTCAATCAACGATTTTCGGCATGCGGCGCGCAGACGTTTGCCGCGTGCGGTCTTCGACTTCATTGATGGGGGTGCCGAGGACGAATTGACACTGCGCGACAACCGACACGCGTTTGAGCGTATCCGGGTGATGCCGCGTGTGCTCAACGATGTCAGTGCTCCGCAGATCGCGAGCGAACTGCTGGGGGCGTCGGTGCAGGCGCCCTTGGTGGTCGCGCCCATGGGCTCCTGCATGCTGGCCTGGCCGCAAGCCGATATTGCCATTGCGCGTGCTGCCCATGCGCATGGCATCGTCTACACGCTCTCCACCATGTCGACCACCAGCATCGAGCGCATGGCGCGCGCGGTGCAAGGGGTTTTGTGGTTTCAGCTGTATGTGTTGAAAGACCCCGACTTCAATCTGCAACTGATCGAACGGGCACAGGCGCATGGCTATGGCGCGCTGGTGGTGACAGTGGATTTGCCAGCTGGCGGTAAACGCGAGAAGGACTATCGAAACGGTATTTCAATACCCCTGCGACCCAGCTGGGGCTTGCTGCGTGACGGCATCACCCATCCCGCCTGGGCCTTGCAGCTCCTTCGTGGGGGGCTTCCACAATTCGAGAATGTGGCGGGTTATGGGGGCATGGTCGACAACGGTTTGCCCATTGCTGCACGCGTGGGACAAAGTCTGGACGATGCTTTCAACTGGGACAAACTTGCGCGCATGCGGGATCGCTGGAAAGGACGCTTGCTGGTCAAGGGGGTGGAGCATCCCGAAGATGCCAAGCGACTGGTGGCCATGGGTGTTGACGGCATCTGGATTTCCAACCATGGTGGTCGTCAGCTGGATGGCGCCATTGCCACGGCGGATGCCTTGCCGTTGATGGTGCAAGCGGTGCCCGGCACACCTTTGATCATCGATTCTGGTGTCAGGCGTGGCGTTGACGTGTTCAAGGCGCGCGCTTTGGGCGCCTCGGGTGTTGCGGTGGGGCGTGCAGCGCTATATGGTGCCGCTGTGGCCGGTGAGGCCGGTGCTTATCGGGCGCTGCAAATTCTCATGGATGAATTGAAGCTCTCCATGAAACTCGCCGGCGCAGCCTCGCTGACCGAGTTGGGTCCGCACTGGGTACTGCGGTAAGCCATCGCTGAGGCTGTGGGTGAGTGAACCGCTGGGTGCGGCCGGACTTCCTCACGCCAGCCGCTGCTCGGTCTGTCCATCAAACAGATGGACTTTGCTGACGTCAATGTCCAGATGCACGGTGTCACCCGGTTGCACCGCGGTGCGACCATGCATCACCAGTGTGAGGTGGACCTGCCCCACTTGCAACAACAACTCGGTCTCGGCACCTGTGGGCTCCACCACCACCACCTGGGCTGGCACGCCCTGGCTCGTGGCGGACAAGGTCATGTCGCTGGGTCGAATGCCGTAGTGCACCGAACGTCCGGCGTGGCGAGTCAGGGCGGGCGGGACGGGCCAGTGCACGCCCTGGGCGTCCACCGCTTGCGTGCCCGCCTTGAATTCGCCCTTCACCACGTTCATGGCGGGTGAACCGATGAACTGCGCCACAAACAGGTTGCCCGGATGGTCAAAGAGTTCAAGGGGCGTGCCAATTTGCTCGATGATGCCGTCATGCATGACCACAATGCGGTCGGCCATGGTCATGGCTTCGATCTGGTCGTGCGTGACATACACCGTGGTGGTCTTGAGCCGCTGGTGCAGTTCCTTGATTTCGGCACGCATGGCCACCCGCAACTTGGCGTCGAGGTTGGACAGCGGTTCGTCAAACAGAAAGACCTTGGGGTCACGCACGATGGCACGACCCATGGCCACGCGCTGTCGCTGACCGCCGGAGAGTTCACGCGGATAGCGCTCGAGCAAGGCATCGAGGTTGAGGATGCGAGCCGCATGGGCGACGCGTTCCTGCATCAGTTGCGCACTGGCTTTGCGCAGCCGCAGGCTGAAACCCATGTTCTCACGCACCGTCATGTGCGGGTACAGGGCGTAGCTCTGGAACACCATGGCAATGTCACGGTCCTTGGCTTCGAGGTCGTTGACACAGGTGTCGTCAATGGCGATCTCGCCACCGGTGATGTCCTCCAGGCCGGCGAGCATGCGCAGCAGCGTGGATTTGCCGCAGCCTGAGGGGCCCACCAGCACCACAAATTCACCGTCACGGATGTCAAAGCTGATGCCGTGGATGATGTCGGTCTTGCCGAATGATTTCTTGATATTGCGAAAGGATACGGATGCCATGTCGGACTCTCAGGATTTGACGGCGCCGGCGGTCAGGCCCGACACCATGTAGCGCTTGAACGTGTAATAAATGGCCGCAGGCGGCAGGGCGTAGATGAGACCCGTGGTCATCAGCAACTCCCAGGGCGAGTCATCGGCCGACAGGAAGTTGCCCAGGGCGACAGCCACGGTCACACTCTGGTCGTTGGACAGCAGCAAGAAGGCGTACAGGTACTCATTCCAGGCCAGCAGCAGGGAATACGTGCCCACAGCCACCAGTGACGGCACCATGAGGGGCAGGTAGACCATGAAGAACAACTGCATGGGCGATGCACCATCCATGCGTGCGGCCTCATCGAGTTCAACGGGCAGCTTGTCGGATGCCTGCTTGAGCACCCAGATGCAATAGGGCGAGGCAATCGTCACCATGGCCAGGATCAGCGACCACTGGGTGTTGAGCAGACCATACAGCCCCATGGTCTTGTACATCGGCACGGCCAGAAAAGCCGCCGGGATGAAGTAGGTGAACAAAGCCAGATTCATCACGGTGCGTCCGCCACGCACTTTCAGGCGACTGATGGCAAACGCAGCGCAGGTGGCGATCAGCAGGGTGAGGAAACCCACCGACAACGCGATCAGCAACGAGTTGCCCATCTGCACCCAGAAGTGGTCCAGATAGAAATGCTTTTGGTGAAACACGAAGTCGAAGTTCTGCAGCGTGGGCTCCTGGGGCCAGAGGCGGCCCGAGGTGGCCGAGTCCTTGCTCGAGATGGCGAACAAGAACATGTGGTAAATAGGTACCAACGTCCAGATCAGCACGGGTATGCCAATCAGCAGCAGCTTGGCTTCGGCGGTCACGGTTTTGAGGAAGGATCTCTTCATGGTCGTGCCTTTACTTGGAGAGTCGCTTCATCATGTAGTAAACCAGCGGCAGCACCAGCGGCAAGGCCACCACAATCGAGGCCATGGCCAGATCGACCTGGTCGAGTCGCAGGTAGCGGATGCCCAGGGTGGCCAGCACGTGCGTGAGGTCGGCCGGTCCGCCACCGGTCAGCAGGTAGACGCTGTTGAAGTCCCCCAGTGTCCAGATCATGGAGAGCAGCGTGGAGGTGAGGTAGAGCGTCTTCATCGACGGCCAGGTGATGAAGCGGAATTTTTGCCAGCTGCTGGCCCCATCGACCGAGGCCGCCTCGTATTGGTCCGAGGGAATCGCCAGTCGACCGGCCACCAGAATCAGTGTCCAGAACGGCAACGACTTCCAGATGTGCATGAGCATGGAAAAAGTGAGCGCCAGCGTGGGATCGTTCAGCCAGTTGGGGCCGTCCAGTCCGGTCATGCGGAAGATGGTGCTGTTGATGACGCCCCACTCGGGGTTCAGCATGAAGCGCACCGACAGGATGGTGGGAATCGAGGGCACCGCCCAGGGCAGGATGAACAAGGCCGAGACAATCTTGATCCACCAGCGGGTTTGAATGAAAAAGCCCGACAGCAGCAGGGCGATCACCATCTTCACATTGATGGCCACCACCAGAAACACCAGCGTATTGACGGCAGTTCGAAAGAAAATGGGATCTTCAAAGAGCTTCACATAGCTCTCGGGGTGGCGTGCCAACCACAGCCCGTAACACACGGGGTACAGCACAAAGACCAGAAAGATCAGCAAGTAAGGCACCACCAGCCAACGGCCCCAGAACTCCCAGGAGGAACTGGTGCGGGCGGGCGCGACAGCAGATGGCAGGGTCGCGGATTCGGACATCGTCACACTCTCTAACAAAAGGGCGGCTGCCCATCACAGGCAGCCGCCATTCTCGACAACGTCTGATTAACGCGCGACGGTCTTGATGCGTTCGATCATTTCGTCGACCGCTTTATCCACCGGCACTTTTTCGTTCAGCACGCGGTTCATCGCCTTGGCCCAGACGTTTTCGTTGTTCAGCTGGGTGAAGCGGAAGTTCTTGGTGAACTCGAAGGTCGAGGTGCCGGCCATGAACTGGTCGTACACGGCCTTGCGGTGCACGTCCTCTTTCCAGAACTTGCTTTGCTGCCCCGTCTTGGTCACCGGGAACCAGCGGCCCAGCGAGCCCTCGACGTATGGCGTGAGGTTTTCTTCCTGCAGGATGAAGCTGAGGAATTCCTTGGCGCGGGCCTTGTTCTTGGAGTCCTTGAAGATCACGCCGGTCTTGATGGCGGCGCGGTAGGTCATCTTGCTGCCATCAGGCTTGTTGGGGAAGCCGGCCGTTTTGATCAGCTCGGTGTAGTTCTTTTTGGCCGTGGCGCGCTGGGCATCGGTCAGCGCCGCATTGTTCATGTCGTCGAGCCATTTGGCGGCGATCGAGATGGTGGCGTTGTGGGTCATCACCGTGGTCCTGTTGTGGAAGGCCACGTTGTTGTCCGGATCTTTCCAGCTGGTGGAGGACGGCGGTGTGCAGCCCTTGGCATAGACCGCGGTGTAATCGGACACGGCCGCAATCAGGCCCTTGCGCACGTCCGGATCATCGACCAGCAACTTGCCCGAATCGTTGACCAGCTTGATGTTGTAGGCGTCCATGAACGTCAGGAACGAGAAGAACGAGTCGGTCGCGTCCACGCCCATGGGCTGGCCGATCCCGAAGGTGCGCTGTCCGGTTTTCTGGCGCGAGGCGGGTTGCACCTTGTCGCACCAGAAGCTCCAGTACTCTTTCCAGGTGGTGGGGATGTCCGACTCTTTGAAACCCGCATCGGCCAGCATGTCCGCCCAGTACTGGATGTGCATGGTCTGCTGCTTGATCGGGAAAGCGTAATAGCTGCGGGTTTGCAGCTTGTTGTTGAACAGGAAGGTGGTTTCCACCGTGTTCGGGGCGAACTTGGCGCGCAGCGGGTTGATCACGCTGGAAATGTCCTCGAGCTTGCCGTCATAGGCCCAGGAGGCCGTGGTCTGGAAGTCGTAGGTGTCCGAGTAGGCCAGATCGGGCGGGCTGCCGGCGTCCAGCGCGGCCACGGTCTTGGGGATCATGTCCTGGATCGGGTATTGCGACAACTCGATCTTGACGTTCTTGTATTTGGCTTCGTATTTCTTGATGGCGGCAAACAGCGCATCGTCTTCAGCCTTGTAAAAGCCCTTGACCCACCAGACGGTGAGTTTTTCCTGGGCACTGGCGGCACCTCCAGCCACCAGGCCGGCGGCCAGCAGTGCAGCCGTTACAACAACTTTGAGCTTCATGACATCTCCTTGAGTGATCGTCGTTGGGATTAGAAATCAGGCAGCCAGCACGGCGGGTGTCCCTGCGCGCTGCCGCGCTGGGCGAGGGGCGGTCAGGACACTGCCTGGTCCGGCAACTCGTCAAGGGGACCCATCACGCGATGGACCATGGCGAACCTGCTTTGAAGGCATCATAGGTCCAATACCCCCGGGGGCCTGCGCTCGCTTTCCCTAGGGGAGCGCGGCAAATGGAGCATGCGCTCACTCTTGATCTATCTTGCGTTCCGTCATGACTTTGCGCAAGTTCCCGATGTCTCGCTCCACCCGCGCGCGAAATTCGGCGGGGCTGCTGGCCTGAGGCTGTCCGCCCAGTTCCATGAGGCGTTGCCGAATGGCGGGCGTCTCCACCACGGCCCGGATTTCGCGGTTCAACCGCTCCACGACGGCCGCTGGCGTGCCAGGCGGGGCGGCAATCCCCAGCCAGGACTCGAACACCATGCCGGGGTAAAAATCTGCCACCGCCGGCACGCCCGCGACCGGGCTCTTGCCTTTGGGCGAGGTCACCGCCAGCACACGCACCCGTTGATCCTTGAGCAGTGAGGCCGTCAGCGTCATGGTGTCCACCATCACGTCGAGTCGGCCGGCCAGCAACTCGGTCATGGGTCCCACGCCGCCCTTGAACGGGATGTGATTGAGCTGAATATCGGCCTCTGATTCAATCCACTCGGTGGCCAGGTGCATGGCGGTGCCCACCCCCACCGAGGAATAGCTGATCTTCCCGGGTTCGGCCCTGGCGCGTTGCACCAGGTCCTGAAACGATTTGAATGGGGAGTCCGGCACCACCGACAGCGCCAGCGGGTAGGTGGTGACCGTGCTGATCCAGTTGAAGTCGTTCACCGGGTGAAACGGCAACTGCTTCTTCATGGCGGCGCTGCTGGCATGACCACTGGGGATGAAGAGCAGGGTGTAGCCATCGGGGGCGGCGCGCACCATCAACTCGGAAGCGATGTTGCCGCCTGCGCCGGGCTTGTTGTCCACCACCACGCTTTGACCCAGCCGATCGCCCAGGGGTTTGGCGATCAGCCGTGCCACGATGTCAGAGCCGCCGCCGGGCGGGTAGCCCAGCAACAGACGAATGGGCTTGACGGGCCAGTCGGTGGTCGATTGGGCCCCGCACACGGAGGTCAAGCCAAGCAAGCACATGCCCAAGACCCGGCGCATCACACGCGAACAGATCGGGCGCACGAGAGCGTTGTAGGGCATGCATTTCCTCCTGAGGTTGAATCGTCAAACCATTCTAGAAGGGCCGGGTGTGGCATCACGGCTGGCAGCGATGGCATGACCAGCGGACCAGGGATTGAATTACAGTAGCTGGACCCTCACCGATCACGCAGTCACCATGAAACGAGACCAGGTAATTGACCTCACCCGCCACTGGTTTGACGCCGGCCATTACCAGGCGTTGCTGTCACGTCGCGTCGCCATGCCCACGGCCAGCGACCAGCCGGGCAACCAGGACGTGTTGCGGGCCTATCTGTCGCAGGAGATGGTGCCGGATTTGCAAGCGTGCGGATTTGAATGCGAGGTGTTTGACAACCCTGTTGCCGATGCGCCGCCTTTGTTGGTGGCCAGACGCATCGAGGGTCCGGGTTTGCCGTGTGTGCTGACCTATGGTCACGGCGATGTGATCAATGGCCAGGACAGTCAGTGGCGAGCTGGGTTGCACCCCTGGGAGATGACGATCGAAGGCGACCGCTGGTACGGGCGAGGGACGGCCGATAACAAAGGACAGCACACGGCCAGCCTGTCCGCATTGAGGCAGGTGCTCGAGGCTCGCGCAGGACGTCTGGGCTACAACGTCACGGTGCTGCTGGAGATGGGGGAGGAGGCTGGAAGCCCGGGCTTGCGCGAGTTTTGTGAACAGCACCGCACCCTGCTGGCGGCGGATCTGTTGATTGCCTGCGATGGCCCGCGTGTGCATGCCCAACGGCCCACCGTGTTTCTGGGGTCCAGAGGCTTGGTGAATTTCACATTGGCGCTGCACAGCCGGGAGCGTGCCTACCACTCGGGCAATTGGGGCGGCGTGCTGACCAATCCGGGTATTCGCATGGCCCATGCGGTGGCCACGCTCACCGATGCCAGCGGCCGCATCCAGGTGGCGGGCCTGTTGCCGCCGGCCGTGTCCCCCGATATCCGTCAGACCCTGGCGGATGTCAGCATTGGGGGCGGCGACGACGATCCCGCCACCAATCCCCGCTGGGGCGAACCGGGTTTGAGTGAGGCGGAACGCCTGATGGCCTGGAACACGGTCGAAGTGCTGGCCATGGGGGCGGGCAATCCCCAGCGACCCGTCAATGCCATCCCGCCCAGCGCAGTGGCCCATTGCCAATTGCGCTTCGTACCCGGAACCCCCTGGGAGCAACTGGCGGACATCGTGCGCGCGCACCTGGACGCGCACGGATTTGACGACATTGACGTCACGGTCAAGGCCTCCAGTCCGGCCACGCGTCTGGATGTCAAACATCCCTGGGTGTTATGGGCCCTGACCTCCATCGAGCGCAGCGTCGGCAAGCCGGCCACCTTGCTGCCCAACCTGGCCGGATCCCTGCCCAATGACGTGTTTGCCGATGTCTTGGGCTTGCCCACGATCTGGGTGCCGCATTCGTACCCGGCATGCGCTCAGCACGCTCCCAATGAACATTTGCTAGCCAGTGTGGCGCGCGAAGGGATGGCCCTGATGGCCGGGTTGTACTGGGATCTGGCTGAACCAGCCTCGGGGGCGCCCTGGTTCACCGGTTCACCCACGTGAGTTCGAACACGGCATCTGCGCCCTCATGAAAATTGGGGATTCCCACAGCGGGTGCGGGCCTCTAGGATAAGCATTCACTGGGCCTGTTGTGGTGGCCCGGGTTATCATGGCGAACGATGCGTTAAGCCAACCGATTCGCCACCAGGGATGATCGACTTGTCATGACTGCCGCCCGCAAACAGTGGACCGAAGAACATCAACGTCAGCTCAAGGGCGCACGCCTGCAAGCCGGTGTGAGCGATGTGGTTTTTGCGCGGGACAACGCCATTGCCTTGCGACACCTGCAACAACTGGAAGAGGGTGGGTCGTTGGCGTTCTACTCCGAGTCGATCAAATACGACATGGGAGCCAAACTGCTCAAGCGACTGGGTGTCGAGCCACACGTCGCCAAGGCGGTACCCGTCGATGACTCTTCTGACCTGCCCGAGGCAACGCCAGCGCTCCTGACCTTGGCAGCGCACCCGACCACCCGTGCCGCTGTGCCGTCTGATTCACAACCCGCCGTGGCGGCTCCCGCCCAGTTCAAATCAACCATGCGCATGCCCACGATCGTGCTGTCGCTGGTGGGGGTGGGGTTAATCGGTACCGGGATCGGTCTGATTCCTTCCATCCGCCCGCCGGGCGCCACGCAAGGGGTGGTGCAAACTTCCGGGACTGCGGCAGTCACCGAGACGGCGTCACCCGAGCGCCATGGGTCGGTGCCAAGCGCTGATGCCAGTTCGTCAACGCAGGCGGAGCGTGATCGCGTGAGCGCCCCGGGCGACAAGACCGTTGTGACCGCCGCCGCTGCCGCCACGTCGTCTGCAGTCCCTGGCGCGCCGTCTGCGTCCCCGCCCCTCGAGTTGTGCAGTCCGAGCGGCACGCCCCAGACCATCGTGCCGTCACAGCCTTCCAAGTCCGCCGACTATGTGTATGTCACCGCCGTGAGTGATGTCAGTGTCTGTGTGCGCGACGCGACGGGCCAGGTCACCCGCAAATCCTTGCAGGCGGGACAGAGCGTCAACATTCCCGGGCAACAGCCTTTCGAGGTCACAGGCGACAACCTGAATCAGCTGCGGGTGTTCTTTCAAGGGCAACGCATCTGGTTCCAGGCCGAAGCCACCCGCTTGCGCCTGACCGCCGCGACAGCCAGCGATTGAACCGTGCAGGCGTTCCGATAGACTCCCGCAGAGTCGCGCAACGCATGCAGGAGGGGAGACATCATGCACATTGGCATCGCAGGTACTGGAAAGATGGGAGCCGCCATGGCGGTTCGGTTGCAATCCCTGGGTCACCAGGTCACGGTCTGGAACCGCACCCGTGCGCGTGCTGAGCCTTTGCTGGCCAGCGGCATGGGGTGGGCCGAAACGCCACAGGCGCTGGCCGATGCCACCGAGGTGGTGATCAGCATCGTCACCAACGACGCTGCCCTCGATGACGTGTATTTGTCCGCCACGGGCCTGTTCAAGGCGCGCGAACCGAATCGCCTGTTCATCGAAATGAGCACGGTGCCTCCGGCCAAGCAGGAGGCCATGGCGGCGCTGGCCCAGTCTGCTGGGGTGGCTTACCTGGAGTGCCCGGTCAGTGGCAGTACCGGACCCGCGCGGGAAGGCAAGCTGATGGGCTTTGCCGGCGGCCAGGCCGAGGTGCTGGCTCGTGCGCGACCGGTGCTCGAGGGGGTGTGCCGTCGCATTGAACACGTGGGCTTGCATGGAGCCGGTGCGCGCATGAAGCTGGCCATCAACCTGCCCCTCATGGTGTACTGGCAAACCCTGGGCGAGGCCTTGTCCATCATCGAGCCGCTGGGCCTGGATCCGAAACTGGTGGTGGAGTTGTTCAGCGAGTCGTCCGGTGGACCCAACATGCTGAAGGTTCGTGGGGGCATGCTGACGCAGGCCCTGGCCCGTGATCCCAGCGAACAGGTCACGGTGCAGTTGTCGGTGATGCGCAAGGATGTGCGCTCGATGCTCGAACAAATCCAGTCCATGGGGCGCTCGGCCCCGTTGACGCAGCACACATTGCAGCAATTTGACCGCGCCGCTGCCCAGGGTCTGGACGAGGCCGATTGCACCCGCTATCCGGTCTGGTGGGTTGACTCGCGCAGCTGAGCGCGGTCTGCTCAGCGATGGGAAAGGTTCCAGGCTGGCAGCGTGCCAGCCCGGTCCCCAGGACGTGGCGTCAGTCGATCTTCATGTCACGGATCACCGGACGGTATTGATCCATCTGACGCTTCAGCATGGCCTCCTGCTCGGCGCCGTTGGAGCCGACCGGTTCAGCAGCAAGCTCGCCCAAGCGACGTATCACGTCGGGGTTTTTCAGCGCAGCGGTGATCTCGCGTTGCAACACCTCCAGAATATCCCGCGGTGTTTTGGCGGGCGCAAACAAACCATTCCAGCCCTCCAGCTCCAGGTTGGGGAAGCCCAGTTCGCGCACGGTGGGCACGTCCGGGAGGATGCTCATGCGACGCGAGGCCGTCGTGGCGATGGCCTTGATCTTGCCAGCACGGATATCGGCCAGTGACGAGGACAGCTGATCGCCCCCCACCTGAATGCGCCCGCTCAGCAATTCCTGTTTCAGGGGTGCTGCCCCTTTGAACGGCACGTGCTGCATCTCGACCTTGGCCTCACGCTTGAACGCTTCACCCAGCACATGCACGGCAGATCCCGGGCCGGTGGAGCCGTAGTTGTATTGGAGTTGCGGCTGGGTGCGCAGCAAGGTGGCGAGTTCGCGCAAATCCCGGGCCGGAACACTCGGGTTGGCGGTCAGCACAAAGGGAACGTACACGACGATGGAGACCCCGACAAAATCGGTTTCTGCATTGAAGGGCGACCGGTTGGTCAGCGTTTGCGCCACCGAGGACAAAGGGAAGGTGATGTTGTGCATCAGCAGGGTATGACCATCAGGCACAGCCTTGGCCACGATATCCGCACCGATGGCGCCCCCGGCGCCGGCCTTGTTCTCCACCACCACGGGTTGCCCCATCGTCTCGCTCATGCGTTGCGCCAGGATGCGCGCCACGATGTCGGTGGTACCGCCCGCGGGAAAGGGCACGATCATGCGAATCGGCTTGCTGGGAAATGACTGCGCTGCGGCACCCAGCGCAACACCACAACCCAGCAGCCAGGCAACCAGCAGACGACGGGTGCGCTGCCAGCTGGCGTGGGAGGACGGCGAAAACGAAGTGTTCATGCATGGCTCCTTGAAGTGGTTGTTGTCATGAAGTCAGGGCGGGCAGACTTGTCCCTTAAGCAGATGGGGCGGGGGCAACCGACTGGGATGCACCATGGCCGAGCTGTCCCACCACCTCAAACAGGCGACGGATCACGTCGGCCTCCATGTGGCGGGTGATGAACACCAAACGGGAATCATGGTCATCGCTGGGCCAGCGGTCCAGTTCGACGGGGGGATGAAACAGGTGCTGCACGCCTTGCACGACCACGGGCTTGCCCTCCACGTTCACCACGCCCTTGACACGCAGCAAGTCGGGGCCGCGCATCTGAGTCAGCAAATCCAGCGCGCTGGAGAAGGCGGACCAGGCAAAGGGCTGTTGAAAGCGCAACGACAGCGTGCGAATGGACGGGTCGTGACGGGCGTTGCGCTCGCCCAGGTAGCGGCCTGCAGGAGCGGCGATGGAAGCCGTGTCTGACAACGACTCGCCGAGGAACTGCAAGGTGTGCTCACCAGCCCGTGCTGAGGCCAGGCCCAAGCCGATGAGGGCGCTGGGCGGCAGATCGCCCTGCACAACCAGGCCTTGCCTGGCCTGTGGGTTGATCTCTGACAGTCGCTGCTGCAAGGACGACAGCGCCTCGGGCGTGGCCAGATCCGACTTGCTGATGAACAACCGGTCGGCCACCGCCACCTGCTTGACCGACTCGGGCATGGTGTCCAGTGTCGAGAGGCCGTTGACCGCATCGACCAGCGTCACCAGGCCATCGAGGCGAAACTGAGCCCCAATCAGCGTGTCGCTGATCAGGGTTTGAATCACCGGTGCCGGATCGGCCAGTCCGGTGGTTTCAACGATCACGCGATCAAAGTCAGCCACCTCGCCGACTTGGCGACGGGCGAACAGATCGCGCAAGGTCTCTTGCAGATCCGTGCGCACCGAGCAGCAGATGCAGCCATTGGCCAGCAGACTGATGTTTTCCGAGGATTGGCTGACCAGATCATGGTCGATACCGATCTCCCCCACTTCATTGATCACCACCGCCACCCGGTTCATCTCGGGGTGGCGCACCAGACGCGAGATGAGGGTGGTCTTGCCGCTGCCGAGAAAGCCCGTGATCAGCGAGACCGGAAGCTTGCCTGCCAGGGGGTCTCGCTGAAAGTTCATGCGGGCTGACGCAAGGCTCAGAGGTTCATTTCCAGCACGTACAGACCGCCGGTGAAGCGGTCCACCGTGTAGACGATGCGCCGATCGTCCACGTACACGTCGTTGAGCTGAATCGCACCGGCGGGTGACAGCTTCGGTGCGCCAGGCACAAAGTACGCCACCTCCTGCACCTGGTAGGGGTTGGTGGTGTCATACACCCGAACGCCTGCATTGAAGAACGATCCGATGATGAGCGTGTCTGACTGGAACGACGTGGGCACGGGCAGGTTCTCGTGCAGGTTGTGGGCGCCAAAGCGGCCACCGCGTTTGGCAAACGCCTCGTAGGAGGGTGCCGGGAAGGTACCAATGGGCACCGGGTTGGCTTCATTGCGCGCGTCCACCACCCACACGAGTTTGGGCCAGTCGGCGCCATTGTCCTGAACACACTCATCGCTCACGATCCACAGCCCGCGATCAAACAGCGGCAGCACGGTGTGCGTGAAGCCATTGAAGGGCGGCGAGTGGTTCCACTGCGAGACCACCTTCATGTGGCTCAGGTCGGAGATGTCGAGCACGACCGAGCCGCCGTCGATGTAGCCGATGAAGGCGCGGTCAGGGCGCTGGGGGAACACATTGGTGTTGTGCGTGCGAAAGCCAGTGTCGAACTGAGCGGGCAGGCGAGCCGGCGGCGGTGCGGCATCGCCCTCACGCGTGCCCGGATACCACCAGCGGCCCACTTCTTGCGGCTGGCTGGGATTGGCCAGATCAATGACGCGGTAAAACTGATCGTCCAGCGGATTGCGCGGTTGAAAGTCCGGTGCGCCCGAGGACATGTGGACATAACGACCATCCACGAACCACACCGCGTGCACACCGCGTGAGTGCGGCCCCGAGCAATCAAAGTGGGAGATCAGACGCGGTGTCTCTGGCTTGCTGATGTCAAAGATATCAATGCCCGCCGGCTTGATGCCCACCGTGCTGGCCTGGTACGCCACCACCATGGTGTCCCCGACCACGTCGAGCGAGTTGGACCTCAGCTTCATGTGTGGCAGATCGGTTTGCACGATCAGCTTGGGGTTGCGCGGGTCGGTGACATCGACGCCTGAGAAATTTTTCGGGGCGGACTCATGAGCCAGCCACATGATGCGCCGCCCGTCGGACGTTTGCTGCATGGCCATGCCTTCGCCCAGGCCACCAAAGCCCGCCAACTCGTGGTGGGCCAGCAACTTCATGTTATGCGACAAGGTTTGATCGGCACGTGAAGCCGGAGAAGGGGCGTGGTGCATAAAAAGTGACACTCAAAGTGAAGGGCTTTGTTAATATAAGTCAAAACCAGAATGTGCCGCGTCAGTCACGTGCAGATCTGACGCGAGCGAGACCACTGCCTCTGAACACATTGACACAGGAGACCACATGACGACGCGCGCAATCTCTTCCCCCCTGCTGTGGCGGATCGCCCTGACAACACTGCTCGCGGGGTGGCTCGCGATATGGGGCGCGGGACAGGCACTGGCACAAGCTTTCCCCAACCGGCCTGTGCGACTCATCGTCACGTACCCGCCGGGTGGCAGTTCCGACTTGATGGCCCGCATCATGGGTCAAAAAATGAGCGAGGTCTGGGGCCAACCGGTCATCATTGAAAGCAAGCCTGGTGCGGCCGGCTCAATCGGAATGGAGTATTCCGCTCGCCAACCGGCCGATGGCTACACCTTTGTGGTGGGCAACCTGGGCCCGGCGGGCGTCAACCCCTTGTTGACCAAGCTCCCCTACAGCATGGAGCGCGACTTCATCGCGGTGGCGCTCACGGCGGTCGGCCCCAACATCCTGGTGGTGCCGGCCGCATCGCCCCACAAAACCCTGAACGATTTGCTGACCGCAGCACGCACCAAGCCGAATTCGCTGAGCTTTGGCACCAGTGGCCCGGGAAGCATGTCACACCTGGCGGGCGAGATGATCATGCGGCAAGCCGGGATCAAGATGATCGGCGTTCCCTACAAGGGCGGCGGTCAGGCGGTGAACGACTTGATCGCCGGGCAGATCGACCTGGTAGTCTCCGACGCCTTGCCGGTCACCCAGCATATTCGCACCGGGCGACTGCGTGCGCTGGCCATCACCAGTGCCAAACGCTCGCCCATGACGCCCGAGATTCCAACCTTCGCCGAGGCCGGTCTGGAGGGGCTGGTCGCCAACAACTGGTGGGGCGTGTTTCTGCCCACGGGCACCCCCAAGGCTGTGGTCGACAGCTACATCGACGTGCTGAACAAAATCATGGTCAACCCCGATTTGAAAGAGCGCTTTGCCGGTCTGGGGGTCGAGGCCACCATGAGCACCTCGGCCGAGTTTCGCCAGTTCCTCGCAGCCGAGCAGGCCAAGTACACCAAGCTGATCGCTGACAACAACATCAAGGCCGAGTGACGTCTGTCCGGGGAGCTTCGCGGCTCGCCTGGCAGTAGACGCCTTTTCAGTCGGCGCGAATGCCAGCTTGCCGAAACAGGGCCTCGTAGCGCGCCAATTGCTGTCCCAGCGTGGTGCTCAGCTCCTCGGGGCTGGCGCCGCGTGGCGTGAGCCCCTGGGCCATGAGCTGTTCGCGCACGCTGGTGTCCCCCAGCGCCTTGACCACCTCCTGGTGCAGGCGCTGGACAATTCCCCGCGGTGTGCCCGCCGGTGCCATCAGCGCAAACCACGAATTGAACTCATACCCACTCAAGCCGGATTCCGAGACGGTGGGCACATCGGGAAACTGGGCCAGCCGTCGCGGCGTGCACACGGCGATCAACTTCAGGCGGTTGGCCTTGACCAGGGAATGCACCGTCGCAATTCCCTGGAACGCGGCCTGCACTTCGTGGCCGGCCACCCCCACGGCAGCCTGCGTCGCCCCCTTGTAAGGAACGTGGGTGAGTTGTACCCCCGCCTGGTTGGCAAACAAGGCCATTGCGATGTGCTGCGGGCTGCCGTTGCCTCCCGAGCCGTAATTCACGCGCCCGGGTGATTGGCGCGCTGCGGCAATGAATTCCGTCACGTTGGAGATCGGGGAGTCCGCCGGCACGACCAGCCCCCACTCGACCGTGGCCACCAGCGAAATCGGCGCAAAGTCGCGCACGATGTCCCAGGGCAGCTTGGGGTTCAGGTTGGGCAGCATGGTCATGATGCTGTCGTTGAACCCGCCCAGGGTATAGCCATCCGGTGCCGATTTGGCGACCCGATCGGTACCGATCACGCCCGAGGCCCCGGCCAGGTTTTCGATGGCCACAGCGCCCTGGGTGTTGAGAGCCACCTTCTGCATCACGATCCGCGCCGCATTGTCCACCGCACTGCCAGCCGCCAAGGGCACGATCAGTTTGATGGGCTTGGTGGGATAGCCCGCTTGGGCTTGGGCGGGCAAGGCGCCCACCACAGCACCCAGGGACACCAGCCCTTGCGAGGCGGACATCAACAACCAGTGGCGTCGTTGCATGGAGGCGCTCCTGTTCAAGAGGGGGGTCAGGGGGCCGTGGCCGACAAGGTCGGAACGTCCAGTTGTTCGGACAAGCGGTCCAGCGTTTGCATGAGCGCAGCCGGGATAGGAATGCCCTCATGCAGGTAGGTGGCGCGGCGGGCATGGCTTTGCTCGCCGGGCAGCCAGATGCGGTCCACCCCCGGAATGCGCTCGCTGTTGCGAATGTCCCGGATCAGGACATCCACCTGTTGCTTGAAATGGGACACCTCGCCAAAGGCGGCGGGATCGATGATGGCAATCGCCTGTCCGGTGTCTGTCACGCTGTGCGCGTCCTGGTTGAAGTCGATCACCTCCTTGCCCATGGCGGCACCATTCAGCGTACCCGCGAGCAGGCCCACCACCAGGGCCAGGCCATAACCCTTGTAGCCGCCAATGGGCAGCAGAAAACCCTCTTCGCTGCGCTGGGGGTCCAGCAGGGGCTGACCGAGTCGGTCCATCATCCAGCCCTCAGGCATCATCTCGCCGCGTTGCGCCTTGGCCTTGACCTTGCCATAGGCTGCCACGGTGGTGGCCATGTCCAGCACGATCGGGGTTTCCTCGCCCGCCGGGATGGCCGCAGCGATCGGGTTGGTTGAGAGCAACATGCTGAGCCCTCCCCAGGGCGGCAGGTGGTTGGCATTGCCCACCGCGAAATACAGCCCGATCATGTCGTGCTCCAGCGCCATGCGCGCATAGAGGGAGGCGGGTCCAGCGTGGTTGCTGAAGTGGCTGCCCACCCAGGCCATGCCGCTGTGGCGTGCCTTGCTGATGGCCAGCTCGGCCGCACGCTTCATCACCAGATGGCCCATGCCGTTGTCCCCGTGGATCAGGGCGGTGGCGGCGCGCTCCTGCTCGACGCGTATGTTGGGGCGGGTATTCACCCCGCCAGCCAGAATGCGCTTGCAGTACTGGGGCAGGCGAATCACGCCGTGGCCATCCGAGCCTTGCAGGTCGGCCTCTGCCATGAGCTGTGCCACGGTGTGGGCGTCGGCTGCGGGCAAGCCGACGGCCTGCAGGGTGGTGGTCATGTAGCGTTCGAGTTGTCGAACGTGAACGGTGGAGTTAGGCATGGGTCAACTGGTTGCGAAGCGCCAGGATGGCGCAGTCGGGGCTGGAGAGAACGGGCGTCGAGGTGCTCAGCTGGGCCAGGGCTTGCGCGGCAGCCATCGAGAATTGGGCCAGCAGGATCACGTCGCAGTTCGGCAACTGTGCCACGGCGCGAGCCACTTTGTTGTGGTGCGCCTGCGCCTGGCCTTGCGCCAGATCGCTCATGGCCTCGGGGACGAAGCAGCCGGTGACCTCGGCCTGCACCTCGCGTGAGCGAGCCAGGTCCATGAATTCCTCCCGCATGGAGGCAATGGACGCTTCAAACGTGGCCACCAGGCCTACGCGCAGAGGACGCCCGGCTTGCGCCATGGCCAGCGCCTGCTCGAACATGGCCTCATTCGGTTTGAGGGTGGGCAGTCCGGTTGCCTGCGCGGCGGCTTCAATGGCAGGTCCAAAAGCCGAACAGGTGAACAGGATGCCTTGTGCGCCAGCCGCCTGGCAATAGCGGGCCAGGGTGACAAAGCGCTGCACCATGGCGGGCGTCAAATGGCCGTCGCGCACGCGGTCTTGCGACAGCGAATCGTCCAGCAGGTGCTGGCACTGAGCCTCTGGCCAGTGCCGCACGATGACGTCCTTGATGGGGTCGATGGCCAGCGGCGTGGCATGAATCAAAGCAATGCGCGTGGGGGTCATGAAGGGGGTCCCTCTTCAAAGCGAAAGGCTGCGGAACCAATGCATTGGCACCGCAGCCCAGGGGTTCAGCGTCCGATCAGAAGTTCAACAAACGGCGCGCGTTCAGGCCTTCGATCTGGCGGCGCTGCACATCGGTGAGGCCCTTGACCCCGGCGATGAGCTTGCGGGGATGGTCCTCTCCCATGTCGTAGGGGTAGTCCGTGCCCAGCAGCACGTGGTTGGCGCCGTAGCGGTCGATCAACTGCTTGAGCATGCGCGGGTCAAAGGTGATGCTGTCGAAGTACACCTTTTCCAGATAGCTGGAAGGGCGCTTGCTGATGACGGTCCGGGTGTCAGGACGCGCACGCCAGGCATGGTCCATGCGGGCCCAGTAGTGCGCGAGAAATCCGCCGCCGTGCGCCGCGATGAATTTGATCTTCGGGTGGCGCTCGATCACGCCGTCGAAAATCAGGTGGCTCAGCGCCACGGTGGTCTCCAGCGGATTGCCGATCACATTGTTGAAGTAGTGGTTGGTCAGGCGATCGGCCTGCGTGTAACCCAGGGGGTGCATGAACACCACCACGCCCAGCTCATTGGCCTTGGCAAAGAATTTTTCCAGCCCCAAACGCGGGTCGGTGAGGTTCATGCCATTGACGTTGGTGTTGATCTCCACGCCGCGCAAACCGAGTTTTTTGACTGCGTATTCCAGCTCACGCACGGCGAGCTTGGGGTTTTGCAAGGGCACCGAGCCCATGCCGATGAACCGGTCCGGGTGCAGGCTCACCAGGTTGGCAATGCCTTCGTTCACTTCACGCGCCAGTTCGGCCCCGTAGTCCGGTTCGGTGAAATAGAAGTAGTGATAGGGGGCCGGGCACACCGCCTGGATATCCACGCCCATGCGGTCCATGTCGCGAAGACGCTCGTCGATGCCGGTGAGCTTGGGCGCACGGTCGCGCATTTGCGCGACGTTGGTGCGGTTGGTCAACTCATTGGCAAAGATGACGGTGGGGTCGTATTGAGCCGCATTGAGGTGTGCCGTCTTGCGGTTGACTTCCGGATTGAGGTAGTGGCAGTGGATGTCCACCACCTTGAATTTGCCTTTGGCGTTGCGGACCACCTGCTGGGTGGCGGGACGCTTGGCCGGCGCTTTTTTGGCGGTGACCGCTTTGGTGCGGGCGGCCTTCTCAATCGCCTTGAGTGTGCTGGCGCCGGCGCGCTTTTCCGCCGATCGTGTCAGGGAGGTGAAGGGCTCGAAGCCATGGCCATGGCTGTCATCCTGGCAGCCGGCAGTGCAAGTAAAAAACATAGAACTTCTTCAGGTTTTGCAAAGGGGTTGAGGGGTGTTCTGACAGGCGCTGCAACGGTCCAGGCGGGAATGGCCCAGGGCCTTGTTGACGCGGGGCATGACTTCCTCGGCCATCAGCACCATGGAGCGACGCGCCAGCACCGGGTCGGCCCAGTCGAGACCCGCGTACACCAACTCGCCAAAGTCGCCCACCTTTTCGTGCAAGGCCAGGATGCTGTCCACCACCTCGTTCACGCCACCGGCGATCACCAGGTTGTCCAGGATTTCGTCCAGCGGCACCGGATTTTCCGGCGTCTTGCCGTCCATGCTGAACACGGCATCGCGCTTACCCTTGCGCAGCTTGTGATACAGGTTGCGGTAATAAAAGCGATAGGGGCTTTGCTCCGAGCTGCGACCGTAATCCTTGGCCACCTTGTCGTCATCGGCCACCATGATGGTGCGCGCCACACGCCAGTCGGACGGACAGGCTTTTTTGCCCACGTTGGCCTTGCCCTGGACGTAGTTGTCCCAGTGTGACTTGATCCACTTGTCGTACAGGAAGTTGGCTGACAGGGGGTGGAAGTCCTTTTCGCCCATGGCGATCACACCCTTGGAGAACGGCGCCACCACCGTGCCCACGATTTCAGGGCGCGGGTTCTGGTAGGGCTTGTACATCATGCCGGTGTTGGTCACCTCGTCATAGGTGAGTTTGGTCGACACCTTGAACCGGTTATCGGGCAGGTCGATGTCAAACGGGGCCTTGGATTCCCAGATCTTGAGAATGACCTCGATGGACTCGGCGAACATCTTGTTGCGGTCTTCGTGGAAGATGCCCAGCGCCTCTGCATCCGAGGGCAAGGCACCGGGGCTCACGCCCAGGATGAAACGCCCTTGCGCAATGTGGTCAAACATGGCGGCATGACACGCCACCAGCACCGGGTGCAGGTGCGATAGGTTGGTGGTGCCGGTGCCCAGCTTGATGTTCTTGGTGGAATGAATCAGGGTGGCCTGGAACATCATGCTGCTCGTGATGTTTTCCACCAGATCGGTCAGGTGCTCGCCCACGAAGGCGTCGTAGTAGCCGAGCTGATCCGCCAGGATGATGATCTCGCGGTCTTCGCGCAAGGTCTCGGTGGGGTTGCGGGAAGCCGGATGCACCGGCATGGTGAAGTAACCAAGTCTCATGTTGGGTTATCCAGAATAAAAGCGGCACACACAAAAACAATTCACACAAGCACCGCGGCACTTTAGGGGAAATTGCATGCCCGGACAAGCACGACGGAATCAGTCGACTATAGGGCGGGATCCCGCCTGTCACCTGGGGCTCACCTGTCTAGGGTTGTTCAACTTGCGAGGCGCGGACCTTTTGGTTAGTGTCGCGAATTGCTGACTTGCAACCGATCAATCACCCCCAGGAGATTCTGATGAATGCGTCCCGCCTTTCTCGTCGTCGCGTGTTGTGGGCATTGCCTGGCAGTGCGGCCCTGATGTCGTCTTCTGCTTTTGCGCAGTCCGGTCCGATCAAAATTGGTGGCACCATGCCGCTCACGGGGGGTAACGCCTCGATTGGCAAGGTGGCACAGGCCACGGCCCAGATCTGGGCCGACGACATCAACAAGCGTGGCGGCTTGCTGGGACGAAAAGTCGAGCTGGTGATCTATGACGATCAGACCAACCCCACGCTGGTGCCGGGCCTGTACACCAAGTTGCTGGATGTCGACAAAGTCGATTTGCTCGCTGGCACGGGCACCAACCTGGTGGCCCCCGCCATGCCGCTGCTCATCGAGCGCAAGCGCCTCATCGTGGCGAATCTGGCCCTGGCGGTGAACGACCCCTTCAATTACGACAAGTACTTCCAGATCATGCCGTACGGCGCGAACGGCAAGGAGGAGTTGGCCAGGGGCTTCTTCGAGATCGCCGCCAAACTCAACCCCAAACCCAAGACGGTCGCCTTGGTGGGGGCGGACGCCGAGTTTGCCAACAATGCGCTGGAAGGCGCCCGTGAGCACGCCAAGCGGCTGGGCTTTCGGGTGGTCTATGACAAGTCGTATCCGCCCAACCAGGTGGATTTTCTCTCGGTGGTGCGCGCTATCGCTGCCACCAAGCCCGACCTGGTGTTCGTGGGGTCGTATGTGGCGGACACCTCGGGCCTGGTGCGTGCGGCTGCCGAGGTGAAACTCAAGTGCACCATGTTTGGCGGTGCCATGGTGGGCTTGCAAGTGGCGGCGCTCAAACAGCAGTTGTCGGGCGTCATCAATGGTGTCGTGAATTACGAGCTGTACCTGCCTGAGCCCACCATGCAATTCCAGGGAACGCGCGAACTCATCAACCGCTACCGCGCCGTGGCCGGCGCCCAGGGGCTGGACCAGCTGGGCTTTTACGTGCCGCCCACGACGTTTGCCCAACTGCAAGTGCTCGAGCAGGCGGTGACGGCCACCAAGTCGTTGCAGGACGAGGTGCTGGCCGACTATTTGCGCAAGAACTCGTTCAAGACCGTGATGGGCGATATCCGTTTCGGTGCCCGAGGGGAGTGGGCCGAGCCGCGCATCCTGATGACGCAGTTCCAGAAGGTCAATGGCAAGGAACTGGGACAGTTCGATCAACCGGGCACCCAGGTCATCCTGTACCCGGAAAAATTCAAGTCCGGTCAACTGGTCACACCCTTCCCGATCGGAGGTTGAGGTGGGGTCATTGCAAGGGCGGGTGGCTCTGGTCACCGGCGGCAGCCGGGGCCTGGGCAAAGCCATGGCCTGGGCGCTGGCCGAACAAGGGTGCGCCGTGGTGGCTGCCGGGCATCTGGCCGAGGACCGTGCTGCGTTCGAGCAAGCAGCGCGCGCGCAGGGGTTGTCAGATCGCCTGGATTACTTCCATGTCGATTTGCGCAGTTCCAGCGGATGCGATGCGTTGGTCGCCCATGCACGCCAGCATTCGGGGCATGTCGACATTCTGATCAACAACGCCGGGCTGACCCTGACCTTTGTGGCCCCCGACCTCTATACCCGCCAAACGCCGCGGCGCTTTTATGAAAGCTCGGACGAAGTGATCCGTGGCATCTACGAAACCAACTGCATGGCCCCCGAGATGATGGCCGCCCGCCTGGCGCCGGCCATGGTCGAGCGCGGGTGGGGCCGTATTCTCAACGTCACCACCATGCAACCCACGATGCAGCGCCCGGGATTCTGTCCCTACGGTTCATCCAAGGCCGCCCTGGAAATGGCGAGCATGGTGTGGGCACAGGAGCTCGAGGGCACCGGCGTGACCGTGAACGTGCTCAATCCGGGGGGAGGTGCCAACACCCTGGGCATTGCCCCGGAGGTGCGGGACGCGAGTGCACGCGGTGAAATGCCTCGGCTGGTGGAACCGCAGGACATGGTGCCACCCTTGCTGTGGCTGGTATCCACGCATGCCGACCAGACCAATGGACGTCGGTTTGATGCCAATGCCTGGGATGCCTCCCTCACACCCGAGCAGATCGCTCAACAACCGGGCTGGCCCTGCGGGTTGCAAACCTTGCCGACACCTTGAGTGCGGGGAACCTTCATGGATATTTCAACCATTCTGGATTTGCTGGTGAATGCCCTGGTGGCAGGCATTCTGCTGGGCGGGTTTTATGCGGCGGTGTCGATCGGCATTTCGATTGCGTTTGGCATGCTCGACATCGCCAACATTTCGCACCCCGCCATGATCATGCTGGGTTCTTTCCTGGCCTATTGGCTGAACGACCGGTTCGGGCTGGACCCGTTGCTCATCATGCTGTTGCTCAGCCCGCTGTTCGGCCTGCTGGGCATGCTGATCTACCGTGTGTACTACAACCTGTTCGAGAGCCGGGAGAAAGATCCACGCCGGGGTCTGGCTTTCTTTTTCGGCCTGCTGTTTGTGACCGACGTCGCCCTGATCCTGGTTTTCGGTGTGGATTTGCGTGGCGTGCAGACGCCTTATGTGGATGCCATGATCGAGTGGGGGGTGGTGGGGATTCCGTTGCGCCTGCTGATCCCGTTTGGCATCGGGGTGGTGCTGGTTGCGGGCATCCATCTGTTTCTCACCCGTACCTATTTCGGCTTGGCGGTGTCGGCCGTGGCACAAGAGCAGTTGGGCCTGCGCCTGATGGGCGTCGACCCGGTGCGCGTCAAGCAGATAGCGTTCGGCCTGTCGGTGGCCACGGCGGCGCTCGGGGGGGCGGCGCTCATCATCATCCAGCCGGTAGAACCCTCGCTGGGGCGTGAGTACATCGGCCGTGTGTTCGCGGTGTGTGTGCTTGGGGGCATGGGCAGCATGTCCGGCACCTTGCTGGCCGCCCTGCTGCTGGGGGTGGCTGAAAGTCTGACCTCGACCTTTGTGGGGCCGTCCTGGTCGCCTGCGGTGGCCTTCGGCCTGTTGTTGCTGACGCTGGGGTTGCGGCCCTCTGGCTTGCTCGGGAGACGCTGATGGCACGATCCAACCTGGGTTTTGTGTTGGGCCTGGTGCTGGCCGGGCTGTTGATTTTTTTTGGCGTGAAAGCGCTGGGCGAAGGGTACTACCTGCTGGTGGCCTTCTACATCCTGCAATACGTGGTGCTGGCCACGGCATGGAACATCCTGGGCGGCTATGGCGGCTACGTGAACTTCGGTTCGGCGTGTTTCTTTGCGATTGGCGCCTACAGCACGGTGTTCTTCAACAAGGCGCTGGCGATACAGCAACTCAAGAGCCTGGATCTGGGCGTCGTCATGTTGCAGGCCAGTCACCTGCCCTACCTGGTGCTGCCCGGTGCCATCGTGCTGGGTAGCCTGCTGGCCGGTCTGGTGGGCTTGTGCACCGGCTACCTCACGCTGCGGTTGCGAGGCGTCTTCTTTTCGATCTCCACGCTGGCGCTGGCGGTCGTGGCGCAAACCCTGGTGCTCAACTGGAGTTTTGTCGGCGGCGCGCGCGGGGCTTATGTCATGAAGCCGGCGCAGGTGGCCGGGTTTGCATCCTCCACCGAGTTCGTGTTCTTCGTCATGCTGGTCATTGCCTTGTGCGCCATCTGGATTGCCCGCACGGTGGAGCGCAACAAGCTGGGAACCGGTTTGCAAGCCATTCGCGATGACGAGGATTCGGCCGAGTGCTCGGGCGTTCCCACCTTGCGGCTGAAGTTGCAGGCCACGGCCCTGAGCGGCGCGCTCATGGGCGCGGCGGGCTCCATCTTCCCCTACTTCGTGACGTACGTGGACCCGATTGGCGCCTTCAACCTGGTGCACACGGTCAACAGCATTGCCATGCCGCTGATTGGCGGGATGACCCACTGGTCCGGCCCCGTGGTAGGTGCCCTGTTGCTGGGCGGTGTCCAGCAGTACTTCGGTTCGAAAAACATCATCACCCCGGAGCTCAGCCTGCTGTTTGTGGGCGTGCTGATGATGCTGTTTGTGGCCATCGCGCCCAATGGCATCCTGGGCCTGTGGCAGAAAATTCGGTCAGGGAGACAGCCATGACGCAACCCTTGTTGCAAGTGCGTCAGTTGGGCAAGCGCTTCGGCGGCTTTGTGGTTCTGGATGGCATTGACTTTCATGTGCAGCCCGGCGAGCGCGTGGGCCTGATCGGACCCAACGGGTCGGGCAAGAGCACCCTGGTGAACTGCTTGTCGGGCGTGCTCGTCAATGAGCTGGGCACGATCGACTTTGACGGCCAGTCACTGATGGGTCTGCCTCCGCATCAGCGGGCCTACCGGGGACTGGCTCGGAGTTTCCAGATCCCGCGCCCCTTTGTGCGCATGTCGGTGTTGCAAAACATTCGCGTGCCCCTGATGTTTGCCGCCGAGCATCGGCTCGGGAAGCGGCACAGCGGCGCCGAGCTGGAAGCGTTGGCCTTGCAGGCGCTGGAGCAGGTGGGCTTGCAACACAAGCGCGATGACATGGCCGGCAGTCTCACCCAAATTGATCTTCGCAAGCTGGAATTGGCGCGTGCCATTGCCGCACAACCCAAGTTGCTGATTGCCGACGAATCCATGGCAGGTCTGGCCACTTCCGAAACCGATGAAATCCTGGCCTTGCTCTTCAGGCTCAACGAGATGGGCATTGCCGTCATCATGATCGAGCACATCATGCGCGCGGTGTCGGCGTTCTCCCAGCGGTTGGTGGTCCTGGCCGCCGGCAAGAAGATTGCCGATGGCCCCACCGATGCGGTGCTGCGTGACCCCCTTGTCGAGAGGATTTATCTTGGCGACTGAAATTGTGGTTCGCGGCCTTCGGGCCGGATATGGTGCCGTCAATGTCCTGCAGGACGTGAACCTGCACGTGGGCGAGGCCGAGACCGTGGCCTTGCTGGGCACCAACGGCAACGGCAAAAGCACGCTCATGAAATCGCTCATGGGCATTGTCAAGCCCACAGCCGGCGAGATCATCGCTCGCGTGGATGGCGTGGAACTCAATCTGCGCCAAATGACCACGGAGCAGATTGTCAACAGCGGCATTGCGCTGGTGCCTGAAGGGCGTCATCTGTTCCCCAAACTCAGCGTCGCCAAGAACTTGCAACTGGGCGCCTACCGAGGCGCTGCACGCAACGAGTTGGCCAATTCGCTGGCGCAGGTGTACGAGGTATTCCCACGCTTGAAGGAGCGACAGGAGCAACTCGCGGGCAGCATGAGCGGCGGCGAGCAGCAGATGGTCGCGCTGGCCCGTGCCCTGATGTCGCGCCCGCGCATTTTGTTGATTGACGAACCTTCGGTGGGGCTTGCACCAATTCTGGTCAAGCACGTGATCGACCAGATCCGTGAACTCAAACGCATGGCCGGTCTGACCGTGCTGATGGCCGAGCAGAATTTCACCCAAGCCATGCGGGTGGCCAATCGGGGCTATCTGATCGTGCACGGCGAGATTGCGGTGGAGGGCAGTGCCGAAGAGTTGTACGGCAGTGATCTCGTCAAAAAATATTACATGGGGTTATGACGTGGGAGTGTTGAAGATGAAACGATTGGCGCGTGCTTTGCTGGCAGGGTGGTGTGTGGTGGTGGCAGGCTTGGCGGGGGCCCAGAGTTTTCCGAACAAGACCCTTCGCATCATCGTGCCGGCAGGCCCGGGCAGTGCGGTGGATGTGGTGGCCCGCGACCTGACGCCTGGTTTGTCCGACGCCTTGGGGCAACAAGTGATTGTGGAAAACCGTCCCGGGGGCAACAGCAGCATTGGCGCACGTGAAGTCGCGCGCTCGGCTGCCGATGGCCACACGATGCTGCACGGCAACGTCAACAACGCGCTGAATGACTTGCTCAGTCCCCAGCCCTGCTGCAAGCTCAATGAAGCCCTGGTGCCGGTGACGCGCATGACCTCTTCGCCGCTGGTGCTGGTGGTACACCCATCCGTACCCGCCAACAACCTGAAAGAATTCATCGCATTGGCCAAGTCGCAGCCCGACCAGCTGACCTTCGCCTCGGGGGGGGCGGGGTCGATCACGCAGTTGCTGGGTGAACTCGTCAAGCTGACGGCCAGTGTGCGCATGCGCGAAGTGCCCTACAAGGCCATTGGCGCTGAAATGCCCGACTTGTTGGCTGGCCATGTGTTGGTGGCCTATCTCGCCCCGTCCGTGGTGGCGCAGCACATCAAGGCCGGCAAGCTCAAAGGCCTGGGTGTGGCAGGGCCGCGGCGCGTACAGATCATCTCGGATGTACCGACCCTGGCAGAGGCCGGACTCGCCGGGGTGGAGGCGGCCGGCTGGAACGGTTTGTTTGTGCCGGCAGGCACCCCCCTGCCTGTGATTCAGCGCTTGCAACAGGAAACGGCCAAGGTCATGGCCACGCCCGCCTGGAAGAACCAGGCGGCGAGCATGGGTTACGAGCTGGGCGGCGAGTCGCCTCAGGAATTCGGTCAGTTCGTGCGTCAGGAAATTCAAAAGTGGCAGCGCGTGATTCAAGACGCCCGTATTCGCATCGAGTGACGAACTCGCCAGCCACACCCCTTCATTTCAATCACCCTGCACACCTCCCATGCCTTACTTGAACATTCACGGCGCCAATATCTTTCATGAAGTGTTTGGCGACAGCGGCCCCTGGCTGGCCTTGAACTCGGGTGGTCGTCACCGCTACCTGGAAATGGCGCCGCTGGCGCAGGCAGTGGCGGCCAAGGGTTTTCGCGTGCTGGTGCACGACCGTCGCAACACCGGTGCGTCAGACATCATCATCGGCGGCGAGGGCAGCGAGGAGGATATCTGGGCCGATGACCTGCATGCCCTGCTGCAGCACTACGGTGCCCAGCGCGCCTTTCTTGGCGGTTCTTCAGCCGGTGCCCGGCTGTCCATGACGGTGCAGCGACGTCACCCCGAGTTTGTGCTGGGCCTGTTGTTGATGCGTGTGACCGGTGGAGCCTTCGCGGCGGGACGTCTGCCTAACACCTATTACGGGCAATACATCAAGGCGGCGCATGCGGGGGGCATGGCGGGCGTGTGTAACACCGAGCCCTACCGCGAACGGTTGGCGCTGAACCCGGCCAGCCGCGAGCGTCTCATGGCCATGGATCCGCGCGACTACATGGCGGTCATGGGGCGCTGGCTGGCCAATTTCACCAGTGGTCCGGTGGGCCCGGTGATGGGCGTGCCTGAGGATGAGCTCAAGTCGTATCGAGTGCCCACCCTGGTGGTGCCCGGCAACGACAAGACGCACTCCAGTGTGAATGGGCTGGCCGCTGCCGCCTTGATCCCGGGTGCTGAACTGTTCCAGTTACCCATCGAAGACCAGGATGTGGACTTGGTTGCGTTTCCGGAATGGAAGTCCCACTACCCGGCTCTGGCCGACAAGTTTGCCGAGTTCATGCGCCGCCACGCGGCGGCCTAAGGCTCCTCGGCGGCGGGCTGTCCAGTCTTCCTTGGCAGGTGTCACCAGGACGCGGTCAGAATTCGGGCTCAGCGGCGCAGCAATTTGCCCGGGTTCATCAAGCCTTGCGGATCAAAGCTGGCGCGGATTCGTTGCATCAACTCGATCTCCAGCGGGGCGCGCAGGCGTACCAACTCGTCCACCAGCACGTGGCCGACACCATGCTCTGCACTGAAGGTGCCGCCCAGCGCGACGGCCACGTCATGCACCGTCGCCCGAACAGCATCGGCGGTGGCCGCGGCGTTGGGCAGTCGGGCCCATTGCTCAAACGAGAAGCGCGGAATGAAGTGCACATTACCGTCTCCCATGTGCGCGGCCAGCACAATCACCAACTCGGGCCAGCGGGCCTGGACAGCGCGACTGGCCTGATCGATGAACACGGCCAGCGATTTCACCGGAACGGCCACATCGGTTGATAAACCCATGCCGGCCTTGCGATTGGACTCGGAGATGCTGTGCCGGATATGCCAGAAGGCCGCGCGCTGCGTTTCGCTGGCTGCCAGCGCGGCATCGCGCAACAGGCCGCGCTCGGTCAGGCCAGACAAGACATCGTGCAATAAACCATCCAGGTCTGCCTTGATGTAGGTGTCTGACAGTTCAACCAGCACGGCATAAGGAGCCTCGGGATCGGTGGGCAGGCGCACATCCGGGAAGTGCGCCTGCACGGCCTGCAATTGCGCCAGGTTCAACAGCTCGTAGCCGGCGATACGATCGCCGGCGATGGATTGAAATTCGGCCAAGCAGGTCAGCGCGCTCTCGACGTTGTCAAACGTCAACCAGGCGGTGGCCGTTCGTGCCGGCTTGGGGTGCAGGCGCACGGCCACCGCCGTCACAAGACCCAGTGTGCCTTCGCCACCGATGAACAGGTGCTTGAGGTTGTAGCCGGTGTTGTCCTTGCGCAAGGCTCGCAAGCCATCCCAGATGCGCCCATCGGGTAACACCACCTCCAGCCCCAGCACCTGCTCACGCGTGTTGCCATACTTGAGCACGCCCGTACCGCCGGCGTTGGTGGACACATTGCCCCCGATCTGGCACGAGCCTTCGGCGCCCAGCGTCACCGGGTATAGCCTGTTCCGAGCATCGGCGGCTTCTTGGAGTGTCTGCAACACGCAGCCGGCCTCGGCAATCAGCGTGTTGCCCACGGCATCCACCTCGCGGATGCGGTTCATCCGCCTGAGGGCTACCACCACAGGGGCAGTGCCGTTGTCACGACGCGCGCCCACTGGTGTTGCGCCCCCCACCATGCTGGTGTGCCCCCCCTGCGGGACGATGCCCACACCTGCCTGCGCACAGGCCTTGACGATGTCGGCGACTTCTTGTGTCGTGGCCGGTTGCACCACGGCCAGCACCTCACCGCGGTAACGGCCGCGCCAGTCTTCCACAAAGGGCGCCACGTCCTGCGCCTCGGTGAGCACATGGGCTGCACCGATCAGTTGTCGGAGTTGATCAACCAGATCGAGCGGATGTTTCAAGGGGGACGACTCGGCAGACAAGATAACTCCTGGGGTTCTGGGCAGGGGCCAGGGGGTCAACCCGCCAGGGTATTGGCAGCACGCTGAACGGCCCGAATGATGCGTTCGTGGGCTCCGCAGCGGCACAGATGCTTGTCCAGGGCCGCGCAAATCTCGGCTCGGGTGGGGCGAGCCGTGTGTTGCAGCAGGGCACTTGCGCTGACGAGAATGCCGCTCAGGCAGTAGCCGCATTGGCCGGCGTTTTCCGCGATGAACGCTTCTTGAAGCGCATGAGGCCGCTCGGCAGAGCCCAAGCCCTCCAGGGTGGTGATGTCATGGTCTTGTACCGCCCACAGCGGCAGGTTGCAGGACGTTTGCGGTCGACCATCGACCAGCACCATGCAGGCGCCGCATTCACCTTCTCCGCAACCGAGTTTGGTGCCTGACAGACCCAGTTCGTCCCGCAACAGGTTCAGCAAAGGGGTCTTCTCGGGTAATGCGGTCTGGATCGGTTGTGCGTTGATGCGGATCATGGTGTGGTGGCGTGTAGGGGGCGGTGTGATGCTCAGGCCGATTCGTTCAAGGCTTGTAGGATGTGGTCCTGCGACAGGGGCAACTGGCGCACGCGCACCCCCAGGGCATCGAACAGGGCATTGCCCAGGGCGGCGGCAACGGGCGCTTGTACGGACTCGCCGGCGCCCAGTGAGGGCTGGTCGGGCTGGTCCAGGACGTGGATGGTCAAAGCCGGCACTTCAGAAAATCGCAGCGTCGGGTAGTCGGCCCAGCTTTGCGTGGTGATGTGTTGGCGATCGAAGTGAACCGCTTCTTTGAGGGTCCAGCTCATGCCTTGCAGGGCGCCGCCTTCGGTCTGGTTGATCACGCCATCAAGGTCCACCACACGGCCCACATCCACCGCCACGTCCAGTTGGAGCACGCGCAGGGTCTCTCCGGCCTGTACCTGTGCCAGCACTGCACACCAGGCCGAGGTGTTCTTGTAACGCGCCCAGGCCACGCCGTGTCCCACGCCTTCTTCGCGTGGCAAATGCCACCAGGTGCTGCGCTCCACCACCGCATTCAGCACCGCCAGGCTTCTGGGGTCGGTCATGTGGCGACGCCGGAATTCCACCGGATCCTGGCCACTGGCATGGGCCAGTTCGTCCATGAAGGATTCAATCGCAAACACATTGGCGTAGGCGCCCAGGGCGCGCATGGCCGAGGTGCGAATCGGCATCACGGTGAGACGATGGTTCACCACGTGTGTGTGTTCGATGTTGTAACCGGGCACCGCATTGCGGTCGGACCCGCCGCCCGCAGCCAGGGGCGGGTTGATGGCCAGCGGAATGGGCTGACCGCTGGCGCGCTGCGAGGCTCCCAGCAGCGTGGGCAGCACGGCTCGACCCGGGCGTGAGCTGTAGCCATTGGCCCACAGTTCATGGTGCCAGTGGGTGATGTGTCCCTCATCGTTCAAGCGCGCACGCAACGAGACCAGATGCGCACTGCCCAAGGGTGCTTGGGACAACTCGTCGGCGCGTGACCACACCACCCGCACGGGATCACCGGGTACCGCCATGGCCAGCAGGGCCGCATCAAACGCCACATCGTCGGCGCCGTTATGGCCATAACAACCAGACCCTTCGACATGCCGCATCACAATCGATGCCTTGGGCAGTCCCAGGGCTTTGGTCAAGTCGTCGCGCAGATTCTGGATGCCCTGGCTGTGGGTCCAGACCTGCAAGGTCGTGCCGTCCCAGAGGGCCAGCGCGCAACTCAGACCGATGGAGGCGTGAGCCAGGTACGGCTTGAGGTAGTCGCGTGACAGGCTGACGCCATCTGTCGCGGTCAGCAGTTCACCCTGCTGGATCGGGTAGGTGACTTCGCTGGGTGCGTTGCGCAGAAAATCGGCCAGTTGGTGCCTGTCGGGCAGCAGATCCGGCATGGTCCATTGCACGGCATCGCGCAATTCGCCCAAGGCTGAATCAGCCGCCAGGTTGGAGTCGGCCACGAGGCCGATGAACCGCCCGTCGACGACGCAGTGAACGCGTGAGGCAGACCAGAGATCCAGCAAATCGGCGGGGACAGGGTGGTCGGCGTGGACCAGTTGTGCCTCTGCCGCAGGCGCACGCAGGACCCGGCCATGGCGCATGCCCGGCAAGCGCAGGTCATGGATGAATCGCGCCCGACCCATGACCTTGTCAGGCAGATCCACCCGGAGCACCTTGCCGTGGCCATGCAGCTTCAGATCGCTGTAGGGTTTGGGACGCGACAGGCCCGTGTATTCCCGCGCCAGGTCCAGTCCTTGCAACCAGTGCCAGTAGTCGCCGAGGGCCTGTCCCTCAGCGGATGTGATGCGACCTTCATGGACGCTCAGGCTGTGAATATCCAATTGATGGGCCTGGGAGGCACGCTGCAAGGCCAGATAGCGCACCTCGGCGCAGGCGTGTCGAATGGCAGACCCTGAGTCCTGTACCGAAATGCTGCTGCTGGTCATGCCCTCATCAGGGCCTTCCAGCGTGGAGGCACTGACCATGCCAATCTGGTCAAGTGCGACATCGAGTTCATCGGCGGCGATGATGGACAAGGCCGTCAGGATGCCTTGACCCAACTCGACCTTGCCTGTGAAGACCCGCACCAGGCCCGGACGGGAAAAATCCAGCCACTGCGAAAGCAAGCGGTTGTTGTGCAGGTTGCCGGGCAGCACGGGGCGGCCGTCGTTGCGGTCAATCGTGAATGTTCGAACGGGGGAAGAACTCATCGTGGTGATGCTCTCGAGGGGTCAGTCCACTTTGCCAATGCGCAGTAGCGTGGCCTTGATGCGATCAGCATCCTTGTTAAGAAAATCGTCGAAAGCAGCGGCGGGTCGGTAATCGGGGACGGCTCCCAACTTGATCATGCTTTGGTTAAATCCGTTGTCCATCGTGACCGCCTTTTGAATGTCGGCGCGCAAGGTTTGAACCACAGCCGGTGGGGTGTTGGCAGGTGCGAAGAGACCGATCCAGATGTAGAACTCCGCGTCTTTGTAGCCAAGTTCTACCGCGGTAGGAACGTCCGGCAAAGACGCGATCCGTTTGGCACCACTGCCCACCAGTGGCCGTAGCGCACCGGACTTGATCAGCGCCGATACCGCTGAAGGGGAACTGGCGGTGACGCCGATGTGGCCGCCCAGCACGGCCTGGATGGCCGGCCCGCCCCCCGAGTATGAAATATGGCGCAGCTTCATGCCAGCGGCATTGGCCAGCATTTCAATGGGCAAATGCGAGGCACTGTAGGCGCCTGAGGACCCGTAGGTGATCTTGTCAGGATTGGCTTGTGCATCAGCGACAAATTCCTGGTAGTTTTTCCAGGGCGCGTCCGACTTCACCACCAGTACCACGGGGTCTGCCACCAGCAAACCCAGTGGAACAAAACTGGAACGATCAAAGTTAGTGGTCCGCCCAAAGAGCCTGTCTGCCTCGGGCAGGATCAGCAAAGACGGATTGGTGACCAGCAGGGTGTAGCCATCTGCCGCCGCGTTGGCCACCGCGACGGTGCCAATGGCGCCCCCAGCACCCGGTCGTGTGGTCACCACGGCCGGATGCTTCCACATGTTGTTCATCGCCTGACTGAAAAGCCTGGCGGGTTGATCGGCAGCACCACCGGGCGGAAAGGGGACGACGATGTTGACGGGCTTGCTGGGAAACGCCGCTTGAGCCATCACGGCTGCACAAACCCAGGGTCCGAGGCAGCCGATTATCCATTTGAAAATTTTCATGGTGTTTCCGCGAGTAAGCGCACTAAGATAGTAACGTTCAACCGCCGGGAGCACAACACGATGCCAGTCTTCAGCCAGCGTGATTTGGAAAACATCACCGCCTCCATCTTTCACGCGGCGGGTGCGCCACAAGACCTGGCGCAGCAGGTCGCGGATGTGCTCGTGGATAACCACATGGCAGGACACGACTCTCACGGCATTCTGCGCATTCCGGAGTATCTGAAGAGCATTGTGGACGGCGAAATCGTGCCCACCGCACGACCGGAAGTCTTGCAGGAGACGCCCAACTCCGCACTGATCTCGGGCCATTGGGCGCTCGGGCAGGTCACGGGCCTCTATGCGGCGGACCTCGCCATCGCCAAAGCCAGGTCCCATGGTGTCGCAGTGGTGTCAGTGGTTCAGGCCGCACACACGGGTCGTCTGGCCGCCTTCACCGACCGAGCCGCCCGACAAGACGTGGTCATGTTCATGCTCATTGGAACCGTTGACCGTCCCATGACGGCTCCCTATGGGGGCGCAGCAGCTGTGCTGGGCACCAATCCCATCGCGATTTCCATGCCCAACCCCGCCGGCGCTCCCGTCACCTTGGACATCGCAACCTCGGCCATTGCGGCTGGCAAGGTCAAGGTGGCCAAGGCGCGGCATGAACAACTGCCCCCCGATGTCATTCTGGACAAGCACGGTCAGCCGTCCGTGAACCCGCAGGACTTTCTGGATGGCGGATTTTTGTTGCCCTTTGGAGGACACAAAGGGTACGCGTTGGCCGTGATGGCGGAACTCTTGAGCGGTCCCTTGATTGGGGCTGAAGCCTATCCGGGTGTGACCGCGCGCAGCGGCATATTCATCATGGCTATGGACGCTCACCTCTTCAGGCCCAAGTCCGACTACGCCAGCGCATTGGCCCACCGATTGGGACAAATCAAAGGGGTGCCCCCGGCTGCCGGATTTGATGAGGTCTTGGTGCCCGGTGAGCCTGAAGCCCGGGTGCGCACGCAGCGTACACGTGACGGCATTCCGATTCCGGACGACACCTGGAGCGCAGTCTGCCAGGCGGCGCACAGCGTTGGACTGAAACTGGAGAACTGACTTGAACCAAGACCCTTTGCGTCATGGACGCAGCCAGCGCGGTGATCACGATGAACTGGACGAACTCGTTCGGGGCCAGGGCCGCTATACCAGCGATATCCACCTTGACGCTGAACTGCATGGTGTGTTTGTTCGCAGCCCGGTAGCTCACGCGCGTATCCGGCATCTGGATACGGCCGTGGCACGCGCCATGCCCGGCGTTCACGCCATTTTGACCGGCCAGGATGTGGTGCAGGCCGGACTGGGCACGATTCGCCCCATGGCCGTCTTCAATGGCCGAGACGGACTTCCCATGAAGCAAGCCGGCATTCCGGTGCTGGCCAGCGATGTGGTTCGTCACGTGGGAGAGGCCGTTGCCTTGGTGGTGGCGGACACGGAGTCTGCGGCCCTGCTCGCGGCCGAGCAGGTGCAGGTTGAATGGGACACCTTGCCCTCTGTCATCAATCCGCAGGTGGCATTGCAGCCTGATGCGGTGCGGGTCCATGAGCATGCGCCCGGCAACCTGGTGCTGGATTGGGCCGATGGCGATACGGAAGCGGTGGAGGCGGCCTTTGCACAAGCGCACCACATCGAATCGGTGACATTGGAAGATCCGCCCATGACGGCGTGCGCCCTGGAGCCCAGGGCGGCCATTGCCCAATGGGATCCGGACAGCCAGCGGTTCACGCTGGTGGCCGGGACGCAGGGCGTGATGCTGGTGCGCAAGCTGCTGGCCGAACACGTCTTTCAAGTTCCGCTCGAATCGATCCGTGTGGTCACGCCGCACGTGGGGGGCGGCTTTGGTGCCAAGGTGCAGACCTATCCGGAATATGCCGCGCTGCTGTTGGCCAGCCGTGTGCTGTCGCGTCCAGTGCGTTGGACGGCTACCCGACTGGAATGCTTTTTGGGCGACACGCACAGCCGCAACTCGCATTTGCAAGCCCGCATGGCCTTTGACCGGGACGGCCGCATCCTGGGCCTGCATGCGCAACTGGTGGTGGGCATTGGCGCCTATACCTCAACCTACATAGCCATCGTGGGCACCAACAACACCAAAAACTGTTTGTCCAGTGTTTACCGTATTCCGTGCATTCGAACGGAATCCCGCTTGGCCTTTACGCACGCCATGCCCCATGGTCCTTACCGCGGGGCGGGGCGACCCGAAGCCATCTACATGGTTGAGCGCTTGCTGGATCAAGCGGCGCCGCACCTGGGTATGGACCGGGTTGAACTGCGACGACGCAACCTGGTCCCCACCTCGGCCATGCCTTATGCGGCTGCGAACGCCATGGTCTATGACAGTGGGGAATTTGAAGCCGTGCTCGACCAGGCCCTGACCTTGTCTGACTGGACGGGTTTTGAGCAACGTCGCCGGCAGTCGCAGGTGCAGGGTCGTTTGCGCGGCATTGGCCTGTGTTGTTTCCTGGAAGTGGCCGGAGGGATTCTGGAGGAGCCGGTGGATCTGCGCTTCCACGCAGACGGGACCGTGAGCTTGCACATGGGGGCGCAAGCCATCGGTCAGGGGCATCAAGCCACCTATCCGGCCCTGATCGCCCAGCGTTTGGGAATCAAGACGTCGCAGGTGCGTCTGGTGGCAGGTGACAGCGACCAAACGCCAGGTCTGGTGGCGACCGTCGCGTCCCGTTCCACCATGATGGTCGGCAGTGCAGCGATCATGGCGTGTGATGAGGCGATCCGTCGCGGGCATCAACTGGCCGCCCGGATCCTGGAAGCTGCGCCCGAAGATGTGGAATTTGACCAGGGCATGTATCGCGTCGTGGGGACCGATCAGGCCGTGCCCCTGCTGGATTTGACGGCGCGTCTGGCATCACAAGCGCCCATGAACCAAGACGAGCCCGCGACTCTTGACAACGTGGCCAAGTTTGTCTCATCCGGCATGACCTTCCCCAATGGTTGCCACGTCTGCGAAGTCGAGGTCGACCCTGACACGGGCTTGGTGGAGGTGGTGCGATACACCGCAGTGGACGACGTGGGCGTGATGCTCAATGCCAGCGTGATCGAAGGGCAGATCATGGGTGGTGTGGCGCAGGGCTTGGGCCAGGTGCTGGGTGAGCGGCTGCACTATGACGAACAGGGGCAGTTGCTCACGGCTTCTTTCATGGACTATCCCATGCCGCGTGCCGACACGGTTCCGCACATGACCATTGCGCATCACAGCGTGCCTTGCCAAACCAATCCCTTGGGCGTCAAGGGGGCCGGTGAGTCTGGCGTGGCGGGATCCTTGCCGTCCGCCATCAATGCGGTCCTGCATGCGTTGAGTTATGCCGGTGTGGCACAGCTCGATTTGCCCTTTACCTCACAGCGTGTGTGGAAGGCATTACGACAGGCCCAGCAGCTCGCGTGACACCATGGCGTGGATGCCTTTGTTGCCATCCACCAGTTGCGTGACGTGCAGGTCGCAGGCCAGGCTGCAAAACACGTAGGCCTCTTCAGGCTGCCAGCCTTTGAGTTCGACCAGCCAGGCGATCATGTCGCGCAGGGCCTGCTGTGCCGCATCGTCCAGATCGGTGTTCATGCCCATCGAGATGAGATGCGTCGGCGTGATGGCCCTGGGGAATTTCAAGGAGCGCTTGTGCAGCACAAAGCGAAAGCGTCCCTTGAGACAGGTTTCCAGTGCAGTCAGGCAGACCTCGCCATCGCCTTGCACCGCATGTCCATCCCCCACAGACACGTGGGCGCCCGGAACAAAAACGGGCAGAAACAAAGAGGTGCCGGGTACGAACTCCTTGTTGTCGATGTTGCCGCCATACTCGCGTGGCTCGATGGAGGACACGCGGCCATAGGCCGGCGGAGGCGCCACGCCGATGATGCCGAAGAACGGGCGCAACGGCACCGACACCCCCCAGGGCAGATGGGCAAGACCAGCGTCTCTGTCAATGGGAATGATGCGCCGGCTCAGATAGGGAAAGTCCTCGGGCAGTGCGCCTTTGAGTGGGCGAATGATGTTCCAGCCCCAATCCACCGTGAGATCGATCGATTCGATGCAGACTTCCAGGGTGTCACCCGGCTGTGCCCCCCGAATGGCCACCGGACCGGTCAGGATATGCGGCCCCAGGGCTTGCGGCACGGTGTCCACAATCAGCCGGTGATCCGCTCTGAACAGCGAGTCGTCAGTGACCTCTTGTCGGCCCCCTGACACGGTGTCAATGATGACGGTGTCGCCAGAGTCAATGGTCAGCACGGCGGGGAGGGCGGCATCAAAATGGCCCCAGTGAACCGTCTGGGGTGTGGGGTTCAAGTGGTGTACGCGACTCATGTGGGATGGGTTCCTGAGGATATCGATCAGCCCGCCGACACGCCGAGGTGCTCATGCAGGACATGGGGTTGAGCTTGCAACGCTTCGGGGGTGCCGCTGAAGACCAGGCGGCCGGATGCGATGATCAGCACGTGGTCCGCCACCGACAAGGCCATCGACAAATTTTGTTCGACCAGCAAGACGGCGTGGCCCAGGCTGCGCATGCGCCGCAAGATGTCAGCCACGTGAAGCACGTAGCGGGGTGACAGGCCTTCGGAGGGCTCATCCATCAACACCAAGGCCGGATTGCTCATGAGGGCCCGACCGATCGCGAGCATTTGCTGCTCCCCGCCACTGAGCTCGCTACCGCCATTGGAGAGGCGATCACGCAATTGTGGGAATTCATCCAGGACACTGTCAAAGGTCCAGGTATGTCGACCGTCATCGGACAAAGCCTGACGCCCCCTCGCTAACCCGCTCACCGGCAGCAAGAGGTTTTCGCGAACCGTCAAATGTCGAAAGATGCGACGCCCCTGCGGGACCAGGGCAATGCCTCGCGCCGCCACTTCGTAAGGAGCCAGTCCGACGAGGGGCGCGCCCATGAAGCTGACAGTGCCCTGCCGGGGTGGGGTGAGGCCAAACAGCGAGCGGATCAAGGTGGTCTTGCCCATGCCGTTACGGCCCAGTACCGCCACCACTTGACCACGCGGTACTTGCAGGCTCACGCCCTGCAGCAAGTAGCTGTCGCCGTAGTAGGTGTGTAAATCTTGTACCGACAACAACACGTCAGCGCTGTCCAAAGTACACCTCCTGCACGTGCGGGTCGTTCTGGACCTCGTCAGCAGCACCCTCGACAATCACTTGCCCCTGGTGCAACACCGTGACCCGGTCTGCCAGTCCCAACGCCACATCCATGTCGTGTTCGATCATCAGCATGGTGATGCTGCGGGGCAGGTTCTGGATGATGCCGGACAAACGGTGCCGCTCCGCGGGGGACAATCCGGCGCACGGCTCGTCCAGCAACAACAGTTTCGGCCGATTGACCAGGGCCAGCACCAGTTCCAATTGCCGCCGTTCCCCATAAGACATGGATTTCACGGCCCAGGATTCCCGTCCAGGCAGTCCCACACGCTCGAGTTCTTCAGCGGCAAGCCTGAGCAAGTCGGGTTGCGCCAGTGCATTGCGCCACAAAGACCATTTGGTCGAAGCGATACCAAGCCGAGCCAGCGCAATATTTTCCAGCACGGTCAGGTCGTGGAAGACGCTGGAGATCTGAAAGGTTCGTCCAATACCCAGCCAGGTGCGCTGGTTCTCGGGGAGGTGCGTCATGTCATGACCCAGGCACTCAATCCGTCCGGAGGTGACCTGCAATGCGCCGCTGATGCAATGAAACAGCGAGGTTTTACCGGCGCCATTGGGGCCGATGATGACGCGTCGCTCCCCTGGGGCCACCTCCAGCGATACCTCGCGGACCGCTTGCAGGCCACCGAATCGTTTGACCACGCGGTCCAACACCAAGGCTGCGCTCATGAAGGCTCCCGCTTGTGGGCAAACAGGCGACGTATCAGTCCCATGACCCCGCCCGGCACCCACAGCACGACAGCAATGAATACCAAGCCCATCACCGCCAGGTGAAGCTCAAAAAACGTGCTGACCCAATTGCGCAAGCCCAGAATCAAGCCGGCACCCAGGAACGGGCCGAGCAATGTCCCTGAGCCGCCCACGATGGCCATGAGCACAGACTCCACATTCACATGCAGCGAAGCCGACACCGGGTTGACAAACTTGTTGAAGCACACATACAACACCCCCGCCAGACTGGCCAACAGGGAAGACAGCACAAAGGCGGCATAGAGATGCCGGGCCGGCGAAAAGCCCAGGCTGCGCATGCGCGGCTCGCCGGATTTGATGCCCCGTAGCGCCAGTCCGAAGGGCGATGCCACCACGCGGGCGTACAAGGCCAGCACCAGTGCAACGATCAACAAGATGACGTAGTACATCTCGATGCCGTTTTGAACGCTGAAGCGACCCACCGAGGGCGCTGGCACATTGGTGATGCCACTGTCCCCGCCGGTGAGGGCGCTCCAGCGATAACCCACCCCCCAAATCACGTAGCCCATGGCCAGCGTCACCAGTATGAAATACACACCACGGGTTCGCACCGCGAGCCCAAACAACAAGCCTAAGGATGTGCCCAGGGCCACACCGGCTGCCATGGCGCTCAGGGTGCTGAAGCCATAGCGCACTTGCAAGATGGCACTGGTGTAGGCCGCCACCGAGAAAAAAGCTGCGTGACACAGAGAGAAAAGCCCCGCATGGCCCAGCAGCAAATCGGTGGCCAATGCCAACAAGCCAAAGATGAGCATCTGGGTCAGCAGGCTGACCCAGTATTCGCCCGCCACCCAGGGCAGACTCAGCAGCAGGAGGCCCAGGACGATCCACCAACGTGTTTGCACGCGTATCCCCTGCTCGCTCAATGCATCAGCGCGGTGCCAAATAGGCCACGCGGACGAAACAACAACAGCACCGCCATGGGGCCAAAGAGGACGAAGTACGACATCTCCGGCACCAACCAGCGACCATACGCATCCAACAACCCCACGACCACTGCACCGATCATGGCGCCTTCGAGACTGCCCAGTCCGCCCACAATGACCACCACGAGGGCAAACACCAGGATTTCCCATTCGGCCCCCGGGTAGACCGTGAGGAATGCCCCCCCCAAAACACCCGAAAATCCCGCCAGAAATGAGGCCAGACCGGACACCAGCACGAACAGACGGTCCACGTGGATGCCCACAGCAGAGACCATCTCACGGTCGTCGACACCGGCGCGGATGGCTGCGCCAATCTGCGTACGTCGATAAATGAACCACAACATCAAGGCCACACCGATCCCCACGCTCACCAGCACGAGGCGAAACAGGGGATAGGTGATGCCGCCAGGCAATTCCACCACGCCACGCAGCATGGGGGGCAACGGCAGTTTCAGGGCGTCGCCGCCCCAGATCTTGATGGAAACATCGCCAACCAGATAGGCGACTCCCACGGTGATCAGCACCTGGGCCAGGTGGTCTTCACCAGTACGACGAATCAGAAACCGGTCATTGATCCAGCCCAGCAGTACCGCGGAGGCACCGCCCGCCAGCAAGGCCAAGGTGAAACTGCCGGTAGCCTTGGCCACGGTCAAACCCACATACCCGCCTAGCAGGTAGTACGCCCCGTGCGCCATGTTCACAATGCGCATGAGGCCAAAAGTCAGCGTGAATCCACTGGCCAGCAGGAACAACAAAGCGGCATAAGTGATGCCGTTGAAAGTTTGCAGGATGAAACTGTTCATGAAGCCGAGTCCGGGCTCATCGGGGTTGTGCTCATCCCGATTAAGCCGGGGCGCAAGCCATCCATCTCAAGGCTTGTAAGGGCCGCGCTTGAGGAAGTCCTCGGGCTTGTCGGTCCAGAATTGCGACACATTGGTGTAGGTCTTGACCGGCACGTTCATGAGTTGTTCGCCCAGAATCGGGTGTTTGACCTTTTGCAAACGGGTCACGTAGACGTTTTGAACGGGGTTGTCGTACGCATCCAGCTTGAGCGGTCCGCGCGGGGCTTTGACCTGCACCGTGCGCATGGCTTTCAGGAAAGCGGCGCGGTCCTCAACATTCCCGTTGATGGAGTCGATGGCCGCCTTGGTCCACAGGCCGGCGGTCCAGGCGGACTCGGCAAACCAGGAGGGCAGGCGCTTGTAGCGACGGGCAAATTCATCCACAAAAGCCTTGTTCTCAGGCGTGTCGATACCGGCCACGTAGTGCACGGAGTTGGAGATCAGGCCCACGGCACGATCATCGATTTGAGGGATGGCGTCCTCGTGCAACCAGTAGCCACCGTGCAGTTTGAATTTCTTGTCGTACCCGAAGTTGTACCAGGCCTCAAAAAACCGGATACGAGCGACCCCGGCCAGTGCCACGACAACCGCATCGCTGTCGGCAGGAATGGCCGCCAGCGATGCGCCGTAGTCTGCGGTGGCTAACGGCGCCCAGATCACCTTGTTGACCTTGCCGCCCAACTCTTTGTAAGTGCGGATCATGCCGCCGGCCACCTCATGACCCCAGGTGTAGTCCGAGGCAATGAACGTGGCGTTACGTGCGCCCAGATCCTTGTAGAGGTAGTCGCCAAATGGATGGCTGATTTGACTGGCGGAGACGGCGGTTCGAATCACCGTCGGCGTGCGGTCCCACTTGGTGTTGGTGTCAGCACCGGCAGGATCGAGGATGAGCGGAACGCCGGTTTCCTTGCTGACTTGCGCCACGGCAGGGCCTTCATGTCCGCACAACGGCCCGAGCATGAAATTGACTTTTTCCTGCAAGGCCAGGCGGCGAGCTTGAGTCAGGGCTTGATCCGGGTTGCAGGATGTGTCGGCCACGACCAACTCGACTTTGCGGCCGCCAGCGGTGTTGTTGTTCTTGTCCCAGAACATCTTCAAGCTGTCGATCATTTCCGCACCCGGGGTGGCCAACGGCCCGGTGATGGGGGCCAGTACCCCAATGCGAATTGGCCCCTTGTTTTGCGCCAGGCTTGACGTCATCGAGAGCGCCGCCAAAGCCGACAAGGCCAAACCTTTCCAGGTCGGCCAGCGAGAAGAGATGCGGTTCATGGGAATATCCTTTATCGACGTTGGAGAGGCATGGGCCTGTTGCCTGTCAAGCAAAGACTAAAAGCGAATCTATCCAAACCCTGTCACCTTTCGAACAGGGTAATCCCGAGGAGTTGTCTCCGACGTGCGCGCGGATGAAGTTCTGGCGAGAGGTGTTTGCTTGGGGAAGGGGATGTCAATCCAGCGCAGGCGGCTCAAACCAGTTGGTCAGCGCCAGGCCGCCATCGACCACAAAGGCCGCGCCGGTCACATAGCCCGACAACCGGTTGGACAACACGGTCAGGGCCATGGGGGCCAGGTCTTCGCTCTTGCCCAGGCGGCCCAAGGGAATGTGACGCGCCAACGCCGGATCAGCCACAAAGCCACCGGCCGCAATGGCACCGGGGACCAGGGCATTGACGCGGATGCCGTAACGACCCAGTGACCTGGCCAGTTCCTTGACCATCATGGCCAGCGCGGCTTTGGATGTGCTGTAGTGGGGCAAATTGCGCGGTGTCTGGGCGTGCAGGGAGGTGAGCATCAGGAAAGAGCCGGGCGTGTTGGCCTGGATCAGCGAACGCGCCAGGCCGCGAGCCAGGTGAAAGCCTGCGTCCACATTCACTGCACGCATGCGTCGCCAGGTGTCCTCGTCCACCGCCAACGCGTGATCGACCTCCCGGCGGGGCGGGGACGCACTGTGTACGAAATGTGTGACCAGCCCCAGGGTGGACTGGGCGTGCTGCAAGAGGGCGTCGCACGCCGCAGGTTCGGCCAGGTCCCCCACCCAGGGTACTGCCAGGTCGGGCTGGGCCGACGTGGCGATCGCCGCCATGAGCGTTTTTTCATTGACATCGGCAAACAGGGTGCGAACACCTTCCCCCACGAGGGCTTGTGCAATGGCACGCCCGATGCCATTGCCGGCCCCCGTCACGACAGCTGCATCACGGTCGGGGGAAAACGGGGTGCTGAACAGGCTCATGAACTCTCCGGTGAATGTGTGGGTTATTTCACTGTAAAAATGGGGATGACACAAGATGAGGCAATTCAAATTCGGCGGATCGAAGGGTGTCGCCGGTGTGTCGAACGCAAAATTACGGACAATGGGCTGGCCAGATAACACCGATGAGGATGCCGGGATGAAAATTGCCGTGCTTGATGATTTTCAAGATTGCGTGAAAACCTTGGACTGTTTTGCCAAGGTCAAGGGACACGACGTGATCGTGTTGAACCAGCATGTCAGTGATCCGGTCGAGCTGTCCGGTTTGCTCCAAGGTGTGCAGGCCCTGGTGCTTATTCGCGAGCGCACGTATGTGGGGGAAGCGTTGTTGTCGCGTTTGCCGGACTTGAAGGTGATTGCTCAAACCGGCAAGGTGGGGCGTCATCTGGATATGGCGGCGTGTCAGGCCCGTGGCATCACGGTGTTTGAAACCGATGTGACGACGGAGGCGACGGCCGAATTCACCTTGTTGATGATATTGGCGAGCCTGCGTAACCTGGTCCCTGAGGCCACGAACATGAATGCCGGTATTTGGCAGCGTACGCTGGGACGACAGCTGCACGGACGCACCCTGGGTATCCTGGGGTTGGGTCGCATTGGCGAACAGGTGGCACAGGCCGGACAAACGCTGGGCGCGCGCATCCTGGTGTGGGGGCGTGAAGGCTCGCAACAAAAAGCCCGGGAGCATGGCTGGGCTGTGGCCGCTTCCCGTGAGGCCTTTTTTGCACAATCGGATGTGTTGTGCATTCTGGTTCGCTTGTCACCGCAGACCCAAGGTCTCGTGACCGCTCAGGACCTCGCACAGATGAAGCCGGATGCTATTTTGATCAACACGGCGCGAGCGGAACTGATTGCGCCTGGCGCACTCGTCACGGCTTTGCGCCAGGGACGCCCCGGATTTGCTGCGGTCGATGTATACGAGCAAGAGCCTGTCATGTCCAAGCGTCATGCATTGCAAGACTTGCCCAATTGTCTGTGCACCCCGCACCTGGGGTTTGTCGAACGAGACAATTACGAGAATTACCTGGGGCAATCGTTTGATCACATCAACCGTTTTTTCGATCACGCTGCGGGCTAACCTGTTGTTTTGAAAGCATTGTCATGAGCGAAGTACGTCCTTTCCGCTGGCTGCGTTGCATTGCCTGGAGTTGCCTGATCCTGCCGCTGTGGAGCTCGGCCCAGTCAGCCTGGCCGAACAAGCCCATCCATTTCATTGTCCCGTTCGCGGCCGGTGGCGCCAACGATCTCATGGGGCGTGCTGCGGCCGAAGGAGCCAGCAAGGTGCTGGGGCAAACCGTGATCGTGGAGAACCGCCCCGGTGCGGGTGGATCGCTGGGCGCATCGCTTGTGGCCAAGAGCACGCCGGACGGCTACACCTTTTTGATCAGCGCCGCCGGGACGATTTCCAACCCCATGATCAAGAAGAACTTGCCCTACAAGGACGAGGATCTGGTGCCGGTGGCCTTGATCGCACTGTCGCCATCGATGGTGGTGGTGCCACAGTCGTCACGCTACCAAAACCTGAAGGACTTTGTGGACGCCTCCAGGCAGGGCAAGGGCTTCAATTTCGCGACGGCCGGATCCGGCAGTACGCCGCACTTCGTGGCGGAAATCCTGAATGTGAAATATGGCGCACAACTGCAAGCCGTGCCCTATAAAAGTGGGTCTGAAAGCACCACGGCCGTGATGGGCGGCCAGGTGGAGGGCACTTCCGAGGCCAGCATCATTGCCTTGCCCCACATCCTGCACGACGGCAAATTCAAGGCGCTGGCCACTACCTGGACACAACGACTCTCGGCCTACCCGCAATTGAGCACCGCCACCGAACAAGGTTTCCCCGAACTGAAAATTGCCCATTGGGCCGGCGTCCATGCGCCCAAGGGGACGCCCGAAGAGGTGATGGACAAAGTGGCCGCCGCCGTGGACAAAGCCATGAAGGATCCGACGATCACGCAACGACTCAAGGCCTTGGGCATCGAGCCCATGGGCGGGACCCGTTCTGATTTCAACCGTTTCACACAAGAGGAACGCAAACGCCTGGGCGAGATCGTGCGTGCGGCACAAATGAAAGACAACTGAGCATGAATACCAAGCAGCAACTGCGAGCCCTGGTGCAGGCCCGGCGTGGTGTGGTGGTGCCAGGCGCATTCAACGCCTTGTCGGCGCGAGTGGTGGCCGACATGGGCTTTGAGGCGCTGTATGTCACCGGCGCAGGGGTGACCAACATGTGGCTGGGACTGCCAGACCAGGCCTTCATGGGTTTGACAGATATCGCCGATCACACCGCCCGTATCCGTGACGCGGTGGAGTTGCCCCTCATCGTCGACGCAGACACTGGATTTGGCAACGCGCTGAACACGTATCACACGGTCCGCACGCTCGAGCGCGCCGGCGCAGACTGCATTCAACTGGAGGACCAGGTGTCGCCCAAGCGGTGCGGCCATTTCAATGGCAAGGATGTGGTGTCCACAGAAGATATGCTGGGCAAGATCCGCGCTGCCTGTGATGCGCGTCGTGACCCTGACCTCATGATCATGGCTCGTACCGATGCGGCGGCCGTGCATGGGTTCGAGGCCGCGCTTGAGCGTGCGCAACGCTTTGCCGAGGCGGGTGCCGACATCCTCTTTGTGGAGGCGGTGACCCATCTGGAGGAGGTGCGGGCCTTGCCACAGCGGCTGGCCACCCCACAACTCATCAACATGGTGATCGGTGGCAAGACCCCTATCACGAGTGCCGATGAACTGTCTCAGCTGGGGTATGGCCTGGTCCTCTATGCCAATGCGGCCTTGCAAGGCGCGGTAGCGGGTATGCAGCGTGTTCTGCATCAATTGCGAACCACGCATCGTGTCGATGAAGACCCCGCGCTGGTGGCGCCGTTTGTCGAACGTCAGCGCCTGGTGGGCAAGCCCGCCTGGGATGCCTTGGAGCAGCGGTACGTGTGAGTCGGGTCAACCGCGGGCTTGCCGTGGCACAGCGGAACACGCCGGGGTGAGGCGGCAGGAGGTGCCCCTACACCCCAGCGCTTCGCGATGCGCGATCGACGAATCCGAGAAGCACGGTTTACCGTACCGAAAAGGGTGACTGATACGGGCGTCCGGACACGACGCCAGCAATCACAGTGCCCAGCGGTTTGAGATAGGACTTGCCACTTCGCTTGTTGCTGCGTGTGTCGACAAAATCCACAGGGCCTTCGACCAACTCCATGATCGACAGGTCGGCGGGTGCACCAATCTGTAACGTCCCATGCTTGGGAATGCGCTCGATCACACGGGCTGGGGCGACGGTAGACATGCGCACCACTTCAGACAAGGAAAATCCCATGCCCAGGAATTTGCTCATGACCCAGGGCAGGTAAGGCATGCCCGGTGTGTTCGCTGAAAACACATGCACGTCGGAGCTCAAGGTGTCGGGCATGCAGCCTTGGGCCATGGCGGCTTCGGCGATGGTGTAGTCAAAGCTGCCTCCGCCGTGACCCACGTCAAAAATCACGCCACGTTTCTTGGCTTCGAGGGCGGCGGGCAACAGTTTGCCATCCTGAACAATGTTGGTGCCATGACCCGCTTCGTTCGTTGCGCCTGAGTAGCAGTGGGTCAGGATATCACCGGGGCGTAGCGCGTCCAGAATCTGCGACATCAGGGCGCGGTCCGAAACGCCTCCGATGTGGCACATGACTTTGGCCGGCACGCCCGAAAGTTCACAGGCACGGATCGCACGTCTCAGGGGTTCCATGCCATGACGTGCAATCACGTTTTCGCTCATGCGCACCTTGACGCCCAGAACGATGTCCGAATTCTCCGCGACGGCTCGTGCGGCAAGTTCGGGTTTGGCGTAGTCGATGTTGAATAATTCAGGCACTGGAAAGCCTGCAAGACCCGCGACGGCAATGTGGACAAATGCAAACTGACGCGTGCGGGATGCCGGCATGACAAAACGTCGCCAGGCGGCAATATTGTTGGCGCCGCCGTCACCCGCTGAAATCGTCGTGGTCGTGCATTGATGGGCAAGCAACTCGTCGGCCGGTATCCCAATGGCCGATCCATAGGGGTATGTGTGGCAATGCAAATCGATCAGGCCGGGCGTGACGAGTTTGTTGCCGGCGTCCAGGACGCGAAGCCCCCGCTCGGCAGGAATGCTCATCTCCAGTGCCTCAATACGGCCAAAGCGCACGCCGATGTCACGTTTGCCGGATAGATTCTGGCTGGGGTCCACCACATTCGCATTGCGAATCACCAGATCGAATTTGTCGTTGGGCCCCATGGCGGCCAGCGTGGCACCTGGCAGAGAGCACAGTGCGGCGAGCGAAACGCCGGCTCCCAGAATGTGTCGGCGGGTGGAATGGGTCATGTCGTGTCTCCTGGTTGGGGTGGTTGTTTGAGGCATTGTTGGCCGCTTGTGCTGACTCGTCAATCATGTTGGCTACGGGGTGCTGAGGCTTTTGTTTTTTAAAGCCAGGGTCAATAATGCAAGCATGCCCACTCCCGCGGCGTTCTCCATGCATCATGGTTCCTGTTCAGAGGTTGTCCATCGTTTCGATGACGTTCGTCCTGTCGGTGCGCTGCAGATTCTGGCGGCTGCAGTGTGCTGCGACGTGACGCGCCAGGGCAGCGCCAAGTGAAACCGCTGACTCCCCGCAAATCTGAGGTCGAGTTCACGGCCATCCGTGCACAGGGCCCTGGTGGACAGAATGTGAACAAGGTGTCCAGCGCCATTCAGTTGCGCTTTGATGTGGGGGCCTCGAGCTTGCCTGAATCCCTCAAGACCCGGTGGCTGCAGTCATCCGACAATCGACTGACCTCGGAGGGCATCCTGATCATCAAGGCGCAGCGTTACCGAACGCAGGAAGCCAACCGTCAGGACGCCTGGGCTCGGTTGCTTGAATTGATGCAGCGGTATGTCCATGCCCCCAAGACACGCAAGGCGACACGGCCGACGCGCGCCTCCGTTCAACGGCGACTGCAGAGCAAGACCTTACACGGCAGGCTCAAGGCGACCCGGCAGGCACTGGACTGAGTTATTCCGCGTGCCGGCGGTCAAAATCCCACACCCGCTGAAAACCCATCAGCACGCTGAAGGCCTGGAAGTCATGCAGTGCAGGGGTTGAGGAGGGTGTCCGAAACGCGGCCCGATCTTGCAGGTTTTGGTAGGCCTCCCGCAAGGCATGGCCCGCCGCCAGAAAACCCAGCGAGGGGTAAATGGCCATCGAAAAGCCCATGTCTTGCAAATCTTTGGGCGGCAGGATGGGGGTACGTCCTCCCTCCACGTTGTTGACCACCAGCGGCACGCCGGCAAAGGTGCGACCGATGGTGGCCAACTCCTCTTCGGTCTCGGGTGACTCGATGAACAGAATGTCAGCACCCGCGCGCAAATAACGCTCACCGCGTCGCAGGGCCTCGTCCAGCCCCAGGTTGGTGCGAGCGTCGGTGCGGGCAATGATGAGCATGCTGTCGGCCTGGCTGCGGGCTTCGCTCGCCACTTTCACCTTGGCGGCCATGTCTTCAGCCGCAATCACACGACGGCCAGGCGTATGGCCACATTTCTTGGGGAACTCCTGATCTTCCAGTTGAATGGCGGCGGCGCCCGCTTTTTCGTACCCCCGCACCGTGTGGTCCACGTTGAGCAAGCCGCCGTATCCGGTGTCACCGTCGCACACGATGGGGGTGCGGGTGGCTGCGCAAAAACCCTGCACCCGACCGACCATGTCGCTGTAAGTGGCCAGTCCGGCATCGGGCAAACCCAGATGGGAGGCCACGGTGCCATACCCGGTCATGTACAGGGCGTCAAAGCCCATCGCGTCGGCGACTTTCAGGGAAATGAAATCAAAGATACCCGGCAGGCAGCAAATGCGCGGTTGCGCCAGCCGTTGTTTGAGTTGCGATCCGTTCATTGCGAGTTCAGCTCCATGGGATGTCCTCTGAGGTTGGCTGTGAGCCAGCCTTGTATTGTCTGTCGGGTATTGGCTGAATAGATACCGAATTTCCTATAAAAGGGCTCAGGGGTGATGATGCCAGCAAAGGAGGCGCTTTGATCGCACCTAGGTGAACTACCAGTCAGGGTAGTAGCAAATCTCCTGACAATAGACTACCTCTTATATTCATCCGGATCTTGGTCATGCATGGCTTGCAACGTCTGATCGTTTGGCTCACATTATTGGCCTCCACCAGCTTGTGGGCGCAAGGCGCCTTTCCCAACAAACCCGTCACGCTGATCGTGCCATTTCCTGCCGGGGGCATCGCAGACCTGTCTGCACGGGCGCTGAAAGCTTCACTGGAAAAAGCCTTGGGGCAGACAGTCCTGATTCAGAACCGTGCCGGTGCCTCGGGCGCCATTGGCGCTGTGGCTGTCGCGAATGCGGTACCCGATGGGTACACGTGGATGTACACCCTCTCGAGCATTGCCAGCGTGCCCGAGCAGGCGGTGCTCAATGGGCAAAAGCCGCCTTTTCAGTTGGAGCAGTTTGTCCCCGTCGCCAGGGTGACGGTGGATGTGGTGGCCCTGGTGGTGCGCGCAGACAGCCCCTACAAAACCTTCCAGGACTTCACGACGGCATTGCGCGCCAATCCCAAGGGCATGACCTACTCCTCCAGTGGCAACTACGGGATCAGCCATTTCCCGGCTGAAATGTTGCTGGCAGCCACCCACACCGAGGCTCGTCACATTCCCTACGCCGGTGGAGCCCCCATGCTCACGGCCCTGATGGGTGGTCAGGTGGATTTCAACGTCCCCGTTCGAACGCTGGCCTTGCCGCACGTGCAAAGCGGTCGACTGCGCTACCTGGCGATGTATGGGGCCAGACGCTGGTCCCAGGCTCCCGATGTGCCCACCCTGGCTGAACTGGGGGTGCCCATTGAATTCGTGCCTTGGACGGGAGTCTTTGCACCAGCGGGCACGCCCGCCGAAGCCGTGGAGGTCATGCGCAAGGCCCTGCGCGTGGCAGCGCAAGACCCACAATTCACTGAAACTGTCAGCAAAAGCTCCGCGGGTGAAATTGCCTATCTGGACGGCGCAGAGCTCGAGACATTCTGGAAGGTCGATCTGGCGCGCACGTCGGCCACCATTCAGCGGATCGGTCGCGTTCAATGACAACAGCCGACTCGGCACAGTTGCAGGTGCATATCTTCAGCGCCGGGGCTGCGCGTGTCTGGATTGAGCAAACCTTGTCCGCCTCTCCCTGGGCCGGTCTCGCGAACTACTCTACTCGCTATGCAGCGTTGCAAAGTACCTTGATCGAGGTACAGGGCTGCCTGTCTCAAGGTCTAGCGTGCCACCTGACTGTACTGACGCCCGAAACAGCTCGCGCGCTGCAACAGTCCTGGCCGGATCGGGTGGAGTCACTGGGCTCGCTGGGGCGAGCCGCGACCGGGTGGGTGGTCCTTGCCAGTGACCCGCAGGATTACGACATCTCATCGCCAGCAGCATTGAGCCAGACTGTGCGCGAACTCGATGTGATGCTGGTGCCCGACCTTCAAGCCTCGTCAGGCGGGCGCCACCTGAACCAGGTGTTGCAACAACTTCAGCTGACAGCAGGCGACATCCAGGCCGTGCGATCATTTCCTGGTGGGGCACAAGCGGTGGCGGCATTGGCCGAATATGCCGGATCTCGCGTGATGGCATGCGCGCAGTCCACGGAGGTGCAAGGCGCCAACCATGCCCGGTATCTCGGTCCGTTTCCCTCGCCCCATGACTTGTCCACCGAGTACGTCGTTGTGCTGGTGCGTTCTCACCCCGGGCCTTTGGCCATGAAGCACGCGCAAGAGTTTGCGCTGGCGCGCAGACTGGGGATGCATCTGTGTGAGCCGCGTCTTCGCGCTCAACGTATGCAGCTCGGCTTTGCGTGATTGTTTGAGCAGCGTCTTGATGTCATCCTGTGTGTCCAGAATCGCTGACCAGCGAAGCGCCCGTGGAGCGACCCCTTCCGTGCGCAGACCCCATCCAGGTGTTGCCTAATTCGAGACCATCTCAACCATGAACATTGAATCCGCCATCAACCTGGAAGACTTGCGCCAACTGGCACGCCGCAAGCTGCCGCGCATCGCATTCGACTTCATTGACGGCGGCGCCGACGACGAGCGTTGCCTGATCCGCAATCGCCAGGCGTTCGAGCGCTACCGCCTGTTGCCCCGCTACCTGCGAGACGTCAGTCAGCGAGACCTGAGCGTCTCCCTGTTCGGAAAAACCTACGCCAGCCCCATCGGCATCTCGCCGACCGGGCTGGCCGGGTTGTTTCGCCCGGATGCGGATCTGATGCTGGCGGCGGCGGCCCGCGATGCGAACGTCCCTTTTCTGTTGTCGAGTGCGGCGAATGCCTCGATTGAAGACGTGATGGCCGTCGCGCCGGAGCATGTCTGGTTTCAGATGTACGGCACCCGTGATGACCGGATCAATATGGACCTGGTGGAACGCGCACGCCAGGTGGGAGTGCGCGTGCTGGTGATCTCGGTTGACGTCCCGGTCAACTCCAACCGCGAGCGCAACAAGCGCAATGGCTTCTCCCGCCCGTTTCGCATGACCCCCAGTGTGGTGCTCGACGCCTTGGGTCATCCCGCCTGGGTTCTGCGCTATCTGCGCACCGGGGGTATCCCGATGATGCGCAACTGGATGCCGTATGCCCGTGCAGGCGCCAGTGCGGCCGATGTGGCGGACATGTATGGCACGTTGACACCGGCGCCCATGATCAGCTGGGACCACATTCAACGCATTCGTCAGGCTTGGCCGGGGACGCTGGTGATCAAGGGTCTCTTGCATCCCGAGGATGCCCGCGAAGCCTTGCGCCGTGGCGTTGACGGCTTGGTGGTCTCCAACCATGGCGGGCGACAGTTGGACACCGCGCCATCCCCGCTCGAGATGCTGCCGGCCATCCGTGCAGCGGTGGGCAACGAGATGCCCCTCATCCTGGACAGTGGCGTACGACGCGGTTCCGATGTGGTGATGGCACGCTGCCTGGGAGCCCAGTCGACCATTTTCGGGCGTCCCACCCTGTTTGGCGTGGCAGCGGCAGGCCAGGCCGGTGCTGCCCGTGCCCTGCAACTGGTACGCCAGGAAATCGACATGGTGATGACGCAAATCGGGTGCCGTGCCTTCAACGAACTCGACCGCAGTTACCTGTGGCCCGCACCCGAATGACCAAACCCTGAATCCTGAGGCGATGCCTTGGCTTCAACGATGGCATCCTGGCAAGTTCGGCTTGCACGCGACAGCCATCGGCACCTGATTGTGGTAAACCTGATCCGGTTATTCAGGGTGACACGGAATATTCCATCACCACCGGCACAACACGCAGAGGAGAACCTTCATGTCCAGCGTTTCGACCACGCCTCTTCATCCCAGCGGCTTTGTCGTGCAAGTGCACGCAAGCATCATGGACGTCATGAACGAACCGGCCGCCATGACCGAACTCAAGCAGCAGTGGATGCGGTCGCCAGTCATGATTTTTCGCCGACAGTCACTCGACGAGCCGGACCTGGTGCGCTTCACCGAGTACTTTGGACGCTGCGAAACCAGTGGACGCAAGGATATCCAGTCGCCCTATCAGGAACAGATCATTTACTTCAGCACGCTCAAATACAACGATGGTCGCTTTGTGGGCGGCTTTGCGGGGGGCGAAGACGTGGACTGGCATTCGGACCAAACCTTCCAGGTCCGCCCCGCCACCGGCGCCATCCTGTACGGTACCGAAGTGCCACGTGATGGCGGCGACATCTATTGGGCCGATCAGTTTGGCGCCTGGGATCTGCTGCCCGATGACGTGAAGACACTCATTGATGGGCGCACCGGGGTCTATCGCTATGCCAAGCGCTACGCCATGATGAATGCCACCGAGTTGCGCGACAAGGCAAAAGCCAACGCCATGCTGAGCTTGCCGGATGCGCGGCATCCGGTGGTGTTGACGCATCCCGTCACAGGGCGCAAGGCGCTCTATGCCGATCAGACCACGCTGGTTGAAATTGAAGGATTGAGCCCGGAACAAAACGAGCGGATCCTGCCGCTGCTGTTTGCCACGGGCGGCGACCCATCCCTGGTGTACCGGCACAAAGTGCACAACGGCGATTTGATGATGTGGGACAACGGTTGCCTGCTGCATCGCCGGGATGTCATGAAGATCGAGCAACCTCGTCTGATGAAGCGCACCACCTTTCGCCTGGCTCCCACCGAGCATTGTGTTCCCCACGCCTGAGACCACCCATGACCAATCCGACTGTTTATCTTCGCGTCAACCGTGTCGATGCCAGACTCTGCGCGCAGGCACGCGACGTCACGGTGGCGGACCTGCATGAAAGCACCGGGCATCTCGGCTACACCGGTCTCATGTCGTCACGCATGCAGCGTGTCACACCCGGCGCCAAAATTGCCGGCCCGGCGGTCACGGCCTTGTGCCAGCCCGGGGACAACCTGATGATGCACCGGGCCTTGCGACTGGCCAACCCGGGCGATGTCCTGGTGGTGCAATGCCAAAGCGAAACCTCAGCGGCCCAATGGGGTGACGTCGCCACCAGTTATGCCATGGCCAAAGGACTGGCGGGCGTGGTGGTGCAAGGCTGTGTGCGTGACACGGACACCGTGAGCGGATTGGGTTTCCCTGTGTGGGCCACCCATGTTTGGCCCATCCACGCGGACAAGGGCAAGGGCGGTGGTGTGAACATCCCTATTTCGTGTGCTGATGTCATCGTGCGTCCGGGCGACCTGGTGGTGGCCGATGGGGACGGCGTCATCGTGATTCCCCGGCACGAGGCAGCGACTGTGGTGACAGCGGCGCTGGCCAAAATGCAGCGGGAGGCTGACATTGCACAGGCGGTTCGCGCTGGAGCCACCGTGTGGGACCTCAGCGGCGCAGCCCAGGCCTACGAAAAACTGGGTGCGGTCGAGCACGACAAGGCGTTCGACGATTAACAGGCTGATCCCGAAAGGAACTGGACATGACGCGTGTGGCGATCGTGGGTGTTGGGGCGGTGGGGGGGTATGTCGGCGCCCACATGACCCATGCAGGCGTTGATGTCACGCTTATCGATGCGTGGCCAGACAACGTGCAAGCGATGCGCAGCCAGGGCATTTCGGTATCCGGCATGAATGGCGCGGGCACGGTACACACGCCGGTGCGTGCCCTGCATATCAGCGATGTATCGCAATTGGTGCGCGAACAACCGTTCGATATTGTCTTCATTGCCGTCAAGTCCTATGACACGAAGTGGGCCACCCAGCTGATTGCCCCTTTTGTGGCGCCCACGGGTTGCCTGGTGTCCTTGCAAAACGGCATCAATGAAGAGGCGATTGCGAGTGTGGTGGGGTGGGAGCGTGTGTTGGGTTGCTCGGTCAGTGCTTTGGCGGCAGAGCTCACGGCACCCGCCACCATTGTTCGCAACTCCCCGCTGGGTGATGAGAAAAAATGGGGTCTGAGGATTGGTGAAGCGCATGGGCAGATCACGCCGCGAGCCGAAGCCATTGCCCAGTTGCTGTCGTACAGCGACACCTGCAAGGTCACGACCAACCTGTGGGGCGAGCGCTGGTCCAAGCTCACCATCAATGCGATGCGCAATGGCGTTTGCGCGCTCACCGGTTTGACGGGGCGTCAGCGTGACAACCATGAAATCGCCCGGCAGTTGTCGATCAGCCTGGGCAGCTCTGCTGTGCGCGTGGGCCGCGCGCTGGGACTGGCCCTGGAGCCAGTCGGCGGGCTGGATTTGGATCTGCTGGCGCGTGCCCAGAGCGATTCAGCGGCGCTGGAAGCCATCACGCAGATGATCATGGACGTTGCCAGCTCGCGCAGTGACGCGCAGCGTCCCTCCATGGGGCATGACATCAGCAAAGGGCGACGAACCGAAATCGACGACATCAACGGGCTGGTGGCGCGCCGCGGGCGGGAACTGGGCATGGATGTCACCTGCCATGAGCGCGTCAATCAGGTCATCAAGCGGATCGAGCGCGGTGAAGTGGCGCCCAGCCCGGCGTTGCTGCACGAGATCGTGACGTGATCGCTATTGGCCGATGTGAGCCTGTGTGAGAGGTGTGTTCCAGTTCAAAACAAGCATCAGAGGGTGAGACAACAACCGTGAGCCAAATCTTTCGTGTCGGTAATGCCTCCGGGTTTTCCGGAGACCGGGTGGACGCCGCTGCGCCCGTGGTCGATACCCTGATCGAATGGGGCGGTCCCAGCGCGCTGTTTTTCGAAACCCTGGGTGAGCGAACGGTGGCGCTGGCGCAACTCGAGAAGCGCAAAAATCCCGAGCGGGGCTATGAGCCCATGCTGGAGCGCCTGCTGGAACCCATTCTGGTGAAGTGTCTGCAACACGGCATCACCATCATTGGTAATTTCGGTGCCGCCAACCCACCGGCGGCGGCGCGACTGATCGCCCAACTGGCTGCCAGGCTGGGGCATCCCGAGGCACGTATCGCCGTGGTGCATGGTGATGATGTGCAGGGACTCGACCTCAAGGCCCACCAGATCTATGAAGCCGACGCGGGTCTGGACATGGGGGCGGGTGAACTCATTGCGGCCAACGCCTACCTCAACGCCCAGCCGATCGTTCAGGCGATGAAGGCGGGGGCGCAAGTGGTGGTGACGGGACGAACCGGTGACCCTTCCTTGACACTCGCTCCCCTGATCCATCACTTCAACTGGTCGTTGACGGATTGGCAGCGACTGGCGGTAGGCGCCACCGCCGGCCACTTGCTGGAATGCGGCGCGCAGATCACGGGGGGGTATTTTTATGACCCAGGGTTCAAGGATATTCCCGACCCCGCCAATATCGGGTTCCCGATTGCCGAAGTTCATGAAGACGGCAGCCTGTTCATCACCAAGGCCCTGCGAACCGGTGGCATGGTGACGCCGGAAACGGTCAAGGAGCAGTTGCTGTATGAAATTCATGACCCTGCCAACTACATCACGCCCGATGTGACGCTGGACTTCAGCCAAGTCACCATCGAGCCCGCGGGAGCCAACCGCGTGCAAGTGCTGGGAATCCGGGGCAAACCCGCGCCAGCCACGGTCAAAGTGACGGTCTGCTTTGAGGGCGGCTGGCTGGGAGAGGGCGAAATTTCCTATGCGGGCCCCAACTGCGTGGCCCGTGCCCGCAAGGCTGCCGAGGTGCTGCGCCAACGCGTGGCCATGCGTCAATTGCCAGTCCATCTCCGTATTGATTTGATTGGCTTGGCGAGTGTGCACGATGGGGATGACGGCAAACTGTGGCAAGCCTCCACCGCCATGCCGCAAGATGTGCGTGTTCGTCTCGCTGCCTCCACCACGCTGCAAGATGATGCCGACCAGGCCGCACGCGAAGTGCTGGCCCTGTATTGCTGCGGTCCAGCTGGCGGGGGTGGGGTGCGGTGGCGAACCACGCAACGGATTCGCACCCAGTCCTACCTGATTGACCCGGACTTGTTGCAAATGGGATTCACCCTCCATGTTTCCAGGGAGTTGGCCGCATGACACACACGAACCATTCGACGACACAGAGTGTCCTTCTGCACAGCGTGGCCCACGCGCGTGCCGGCGATAAAGGCAACCGGCTCAATGTTTGTGTGATGCCCTATCACGCACAAGCCTTTGACGCCCTCTCGCAGCAGCTCACACCCGAGCGGGTGCTGAAGGCCTATGCCCACCGGGGCGCTACATCCGTGAAGCGCTACGACCTGCCAGGGTTGCCGGCGTTCAACTTCGTCATTGACAATGTTCTCGAGGGCGGCGTGAATGGCAGCCTCAATCTCGATGGGCACGGCAAAAGCAATTCATTCATCCTGCTCGGCCTGACGGTGAACGTCCTGCCTGAGTGGGTCCAGGCAAGCCAATAAATCTGTCATCAGTGGAGACTTCAATGCGCATCAATCTTCGTCGCCAATGGATCATCGGATGCCTGCTCGGTACCGCGCTGGGTTTACAAGGCGTGGCACACGCACAAGCCACCAACTGGCCCAACAAGACCGTCCGTATCATCGTGCCGGCCCCCCCAGGCAGCGCGCCCGACGGACAGGTGCGTCTCATCGCCAACAAGCTGGGTGAACTCTGGCAACAGAACGTCGTGGTGGAAAACGTGGTCGGCGCAGCCGGCAACATTGGCGCTGATCGTGTGGCCAAAGCCCCCGCGGACGGCTATACCCTCCTGTACAACACGATCGGCCCCATTGCCGTCAATGTGACGCTCATGGCGGGCAAATTGCCCTATGACCCCTTGAAGGACCTGGCGCCGGTGAGTCTGGTGACCAAGACGCCGAACTTTATGACGGTGACGGCGTCTTCACCGTTCAAGTCCGTGGGTGATGTGCTGGCCTATGCCAAAGCCCATCCCCAGAAAATTCGTTATGGCACACCCGGACCGGGGACGACCCAGCATCTGATGGGGGAGTCCATCAACCTGGCTGAAAACGTCAGCATGGTCAGCGTACCCTACAAGTCCAGCGCACAAATGGCGACGGATGGTTTGTCGGGGCAGTTTGAATTGCTGTTTCACAACGCGCCTGTGTTGATGCCGTTCATTCAAGCAGGCAACCTGCGTGCGTTGGCGATCACCAGTCGTGAACGCTCCCCTCGCATGCCCAACGTGCCCACCATGATTGAAGCAGGCCTCAAGGACTTTGAAATCACCGCCTGGTTTGGCTTCATGGCGCCGGGGGGCACACCCAAGGCGATTGTGGACAAGGTGTCCAGGGACGTCAAAACGGTTTTGCGTAATCCGGATATCAACAAGCAGATCACCGATACCGTGGCCGAGGTGATTGGCAGCACGCCGGAGGAATACGACACTTTCATCCGCGCTGAAATCAAAAAGTGGGCTGAAGTGATTGTGAAGGCGAAGATCAAGGACGACTGAACACCGTCTGGGTATTGCGAAGCGCCAAATGGAAAAGTCGTCACGTGGCTATTTGATGCCATTTGGTCAGTTGCGTGTAGAAACTGTAGTTTTGTGCTTCAAATGAAAAAACCGTTGCCCTCTTGCGAAGACAACGGTTTTTGTTTGGTGGCCTGGGGCGGAATCGAACCACCGACACGCGGATTTTCAATCCGCTGCTCTACCAACTGAGCTACC
>CALBSC010000064.1 GCA_937927685.1 uncultured Burkholderiales bacterium
CTTGCATGTGTAAAGCATTCCGCCAGCGTTCAATCTGAGCCAGGATCAAACTCTACAGTTCGATCTTGAATAATTTTGCCCTCTTTCGAAGGCCACTCATAAAACGGAATTGAAGTGAACTTCACTTCTATCTCATGAGCGTTTTAAGTCTTGCGACTTGGTTACTAGAACCATGGCAATCGCCTTAAAACGCCCACGCTTATCGGCTGTATATTTTTAATGAACCCGTTGCGCGGTCGATGCCGCTTTGTTTCTGCCGTTTTCAGCAGAGCCTTGAATTATGACACAGTTTTTAAAGACCTGTCAAACTTAAGGGTTTTTGCTGTTTTGAACCGTTTGCATTTGGCTTGTTGCCGTTTGCTGTTCAGTTTTATTCAGCGAAGCCTTAGATTCTATACCGAATTTTTCTTGACTGGCAACAATTTCAAAAATATTTTTTGTTTGTTGCCGGACTTGTTCGGTCAGAAGGCTCTGTCCTGACGAGCAACTTGTTGAGTTGTTTCTTCAAGACAGCCAAAGACTATAGCACGTTTTCAAGCCGCTTCCAGAAATATTTCTCTGGGCGTCCAGACTCCTGATAATGCACTGACTATGTCCTGGATATCAATGCAAGACGCGCAACTGGCCTTTGGCCATGTCGCACTACTGGACCGTGCGCAGTTTTCGCTGGAGCGATTGGAGCGCGTGGGACTCATCGGCCGCAACGGCACGGGCAAGTCGTCGCTTCTGAAAATATTGGCGGGACTGGAACGACTGGATGATGGCACCCTGCAGTACCAACAGGGTCTGCGCATCGCCTATGTGGCACAAGAGCCTGAACTGACACCCGAACACACCATCTTCGAATCCGTCAGCGACGGACTGGCGCACGTCAGGGCGCTGATTGACAAGTTCGAACGGGGCGAGCCTCCGCTGGCACAGCTGCAAGATGAGATCGAGTCACTCAATGGCTGGACCTGGCAACAGCGCGTGGACGAAACACTGGCCCGCCTCAAGCTGGATGGTTCCCGGCGAGTCAAGACGCTTTCGGGGGGCATGGCCAAGCGCGTGGCCCTGGCGCAAGCATTGGTCAGTGCGCCCGACGTGTTGCTGCTGGATGAGCCCACCAACCACCTGGACCTCGACAGCATTGTGTGGCTTGAAAAATTGCTGTTGAACTTCAACGGCAGCATCATCACCATCACCCACGACCGCACATTTCTAGACCGGGTGGCCACACGGATCGTAGAACTGGATCGTGGCCAGCTGCGCACCTATCCGGGTAATTACACGCAATACCAGCAACTCAAGCAGGAACAACTGCAACAGGAAGCCGTCATACAGGCCAAGGCGGACAAGCTGCTGGCCGCCGAGGAGGTGTGGATTCGCAAGGGCGTGGAGGCACGACGCACACGCAGCCAGAGTCGTGTTGCGCGGCTGGAGCAATTGCGACAAACCCGCGCAGCGCGGCGTGACATGGTGGGTCAGGTTCGTTTTGACCTGGACCGCGGCAACGCCAGCGGCAAACTGGTTGCAGAACTTCAGGATGTATCTCTCAGTTTTGATCAGACATTGCCAGACGGCGAGTGCGTCAAGCGCGTGGTGGCCCAGCACGTGAACGCCACCTTGTTGCGCGGCGATAAAGTGGGTTTGATCGGCCCCAACGGCGCAGGCAAGACCACATTGCTCAAATTGATTCTGGGCGAGCTGCAACCCGACAGCGGCACGGTGCGTCAAGGCACGCAGTTGAGCATCGCCTACTTCGACCAGATGCGGGCTCAACTTGATCTTGATGCCACGCTCGAGGACTTCATCAGCCCGGGCAGCGAGTGGATCGAGATTGGCCAGCAGCGCAAGCACGTCAAGAGCTATCTGGGCGATTTTTTATTCTCGCCGGCCCGTTCAGGTTCTCCGGTTCGGTCCCTCTCTGGCGGCGAGCGCAACCGGTTGCTGCTGGCTCGGCTTTTTGCCCGCCCCGCCAACGTGCTCGTGCTGGACGAACCAACCAACGACCTCGACATCGAAACCCTGGAGTTGCTGGAAGATCTGATTCAGTCCTACAACGGTACGGTCTTCATCGTGAGTCATGACCGGTCGTTCCTCGACAACGTGGTCACCAGCACGCTGGTCTCGGAGGGCGAAGGCCGCTGGCGCGAATACGAGGGCAGCGTGGAGGACTGGCTCACCCAATCGGCGCGCTCTGCCGCCCTGCAAAGCAGCGGGGACGCCACTGCCCCCGCCCTGCCACCGTCAGCCATCTCCCCTCAGGCGCCACGACCCAAGCCACGTGCCAAGCTCAGCTACAAGGACCAACGCGAACTGGACGGCCTCCCGGACCATATCGCAGCCCTGGAATCCGAGCAGCAGTCCTTGCGCGTGGAAATGGCCGATGGCAGTCTCTACCAACGAGACCCCGCGCGTGCGACCCAACTGCACGCGCGTGACGGCGAAATAGAAGATTTGCTGATGCAAGCGCTGGAACGCTGGGAAACCCTCGCCGCCCGCAACTGATGCTTCCCGGGACAACACTGGGGCCAAAACCGTCACCCATGCAGCACCTCCAGGCCGCGCATGCGCAACAGCCATGACACAATGATCCGCCATGGGAACCCTGTACTTAGTGCGCCATGGCCAGGCTTCGTTTGGTGCGGACAACTACGACCAGTTGAGTGAACTCGGCTGGCGTCAGAGTCGTCGCCTGGGCGAACACTTTCGGCAACAAGGTCGACGATTCAATGCCGTCATCACCGGTACCCTGCAACGCCACGCGCAAACCCTGGCGGGTATTCAAGAAGGTCTGGGCAGCTCGCATGACAGCCTGCAACTCCCTGGGCTGAATGAATACGACAGCGAAGCGCTGATCCGCGCCATTCATCCGGCACCTTTGGCCAAACCCAACACGCCCGAGCTGTACCGCCATCACTTCCGGTTGCTGCGTGAAGCCTTGCAGCAATGGATGGAGGGCAAGACCGCACCGGCGGGCATGCCCAGCTATGAGGCGTTTCGAACCGGTGTTGTCGATGCCATCCACCAGGTGTTGTCACATCATCAAGGGGAGGTCTTGCTGGTCTCGAGCGGTGGCCCCATCTCGACAGCCGTGGGTCATGTGCTGGGCACCACCCCGGAGACCACGATCGAACTGAATTTTCATATCCGCAACAGCGCGGTCAGCGAATTCAAGATGTCCCCCAAAGGGCATCGCCTGATCAGTTACAACACCCTGAGCCATCTCGATGCACCCGAGTACCGGGACTGGGTGACTTTCGCGTGAAGTTGTGACACCCGGCACGACAGTCCGGAACCTCTACGCCCTTAACCCCCCTTTGCGATCAGGGTGACTGGATCGTGCTCAGGGGCAGCAAGGCCACCTCGTCGAGCAAGCGGGCCAGTTGTTCACCGGCGGCTTTCAACAGCGCGACACCTTTCTCGGGGGTGGCTGCGGTGGCATTGCCCGCCGCGCCTTGCGGGTTGTAATCCTGCATGTGCCAGCCCAGTTTGGCGCTTCGGCCATCGCCCAGCAACGCGTAGTGTGCGGCGCGGTCTTGTGCCGTGGAGCGAAAGTCCTGCGCCAGTGCTTTGCGCACCGCAGCAGGCTGCAAGGCCAGCATCAATGAGGTTTCCAGATCGCCGCCATGCACACCAAAGCGCCACTCGGCCGCGGTGAATTGATCGGTCACGGCATCTCCCAACGGCAACTGGGACCAGCTGGAGTGGTAGACAATCAAATCGCAGCGGCCGCGCAACTCGCGGGCCACCATGTCCATGGCCCCGACATGACCCCCATGCGCATTGAAGAGCACCAGCTTACGCACCCCCGCACGGGCCACACCCTCGCCCAGCTCGATCCACAGCCGGATCAGCGTTTCCGGGCTCAGACTGAGCGTGCCGGCAAAAGCCGTGTGCTCGGTGCTCAGCCCCACCGATTGCGTGGGCAACACCAATACCTGCGCGCTGGCCGGCAAGTGACCCAGCGCCTCTCGCACCACACCATCAACCAGCACCGTGTCCACAGACAACGGCAAATGCGGACCGTGCTGCTCGGTGGCACCCAGAGGTAAGACCGCGACGGCACGCGCTGGGTCGAGTTGCTCAAAGTCGGCCGAGGTCAGGTCGGCCCAAAATCGGGGAAATGCGTTCATGGCACACCATCTTAAGCCTTCGGTAACATCCTGCCTCATGAACCGATGGATGCATTCCTGCCTGGCGCGCGGCCTCTCACTCCTGCTGGGCGTGTTGCTGACGGGCACATCGTGGGCGCAGTCAGTGGTCAGCACCCCCCAAGTACGGGCCGAACTGTGGGTGCATGCACCCCAGGGGCTGTCCGCCGGTTCACCCGTCTGGCTGGGTTTGTCACTGCAACACCAACACGGGTGGCACACCTACTGGAAAAATGCCGGCGACTCCGGGCTGCCCACGCAACTGGACTGGGAATTGCCCGCAGGGGTCAACGCGGGACCGGTGGCCTGGCCATTGCCCGACAAGCTCAGCGTGGCCGACCTGACCAATTACGGCTTTGAAGGCCAAACCTTGTTGGGTGTGCCGCTCACCATCGCACCCACCTTCAAGCCAGCTTCCAGCACACTGGACATTAAGCTCAAGGCCAGTTGGCTGGTCTGCCGACAGGAATGTATCCCGCAAGAGGGGCAATTTCGTCTCTCGGTTCCGCTGCGCAGCAGCCAGGGCGCCCATGCCGCCGAGTTCGAGGCCCTTCTCCAATCCCAGCCTCAGCGCCTTCGCAACGCAGCGCTCAAGGCCGAGATCGGGACCAACACCTTGCGCCTGCACATCAGTGGTTGGCCAGACGCCTGGCCGGGCAAAACCATCGAATTGTTCCCTGAGTTGAATGAAGTCGTGGAGTCGGCGGCCGAACGTCACGCCCACGCCCGCCAGTCCTGGCAAGCCGGTGCATGGAGTGCCGAGTTGCCCCTGAGCAGCCTGCGCAGCAGCGAGCCGCGCAAGTTCCCGCTGTTGCTGGTGGCGACCGTGGGAGGCAAGCGCCAAGGCTTGCTGGCCGAGTTGCCCATCAGCGGTCAGTGGCCCGCGCAAACACCGCTCGCCACGCCCATGACCGCCCCCCCGGGGGCACAGCCCTCGGCGCCGAACCTGACGGGTGCTGCAGCCACAACCCCGTCGCAGTTCTCTTCAGCCAGCGCTCTGCCCCTGGAGGACCGGGGCACCAACCTGACCTGGTGGGGCGCACTGCTGGGCGCCTTCCTGGGCGGGTTGATATTGAACCTGATGCCCTGCGTGCTGCCCGTGCTGGCCATCAAGGCACTGCACCTGGCACGACCCGACACACCCGCCCGGGTTCGTCGGCAGGAAGGCTGGGGCTATGCGGCGGGCGTGATGCTGTCCATGCTGGTCCTGGGCGGCACGGTGATAGCCCTCAAAGCGGGTGGTCAGCAACTGGGGTGGGGCTTTCAATTGCAGTCCCCGCTGGTGGTCTCCGGCCTGGCTGTGCTGTTCACACTCATCGCCCTCAACCTGTGGGGATTGTTCTCGCTGGATCGTCTGATGCCCGCGAGTCTGGGCAGTCTGGGTTCGCGTCACCGGGGCTGGGATGCTTTTCTGGCCGGTGTACTGGCCGTCGCGGTGGCCACGCCCTGCACCGCCCCCTTCATGGGCGCCTCCCTTGGCCTGGCCCTGGGGTTGCCCGGCTGGCAAGGGCTGGGCATATTTGCCGCACTGGGCGCTGGGTTGGCATTGCCCCTGGTGCTGATCATTCACCTGCCGGGATTGGCCCACCGGTTGCCACGCCCCGGCCCCTGGATGATCACCTTGCGTCAGGCTCTGGGCTTTCCCATGCTGGGTACGGTGGTCTGGTTGCTGTGGGTGCTGGGACTTCAAGTGGGCGTGGAAACGTCCTCAACCGTGCTGGGTCTTCTGTTGTTACTGGCGACAGCCCTGTGGGCGCTGCAACGGCCCAGCCGCCTGGCTCAAACCGCTGCGCTGGTGTTGTTACTGGCTTGGGTGGTCCTCACCGGTTGGGCCACCGCGCGTCTGCTGGAGCCCGCCCCTGCCGCAGCCACGTCTTCGCCCGACAGCGGGTGGCAGGCCTGGTCTGCCACCCGGGTGCGCGAATCCGTCCAGGCAGGCCAACCGGTTTTTGTGGACTACACCGCCGCCTGGTGCATCACCTGCCAGGTCAACAAGCGCACCACCTTGCAGCAAGCGTCTGTGCAGGATGCCTTCGCCCGTCACAGGGTGCTGCGATTACAGGCCGACTGGACCCGACAGGATGCGGCCATCTCGGCGTCTCTGGCCGAGATGGGGCGCAGTGGCGTGCCGGTGTATGTGCTGCATCGACCGGGTCAGGCCCCGTTGGTGTTGCCCGAACTGCTCAGCCCCGGCACGGTCCTGGAGGCCCTGAACACACTCAGACCCTGAGACCAACATCGGACACCCCCCCAAGGCCACCTCACGCCAAGTCAGTCGATGAGTACACGAGACCTGCTCCAACACAGCCAGACCATCGCGGTGGTGGGCTTGAGCCCGGATGAAAGCCGCGACAGCCATCGCATCTCCCGCTACATGCAAGCGCAGGGTTATCGCATCATCCCGATCAACCCGCGAGCGAGCCAGATTCTGGGCGAAATCGCCTACCCGGACCTGCAGGCAGCAGCGTCTCACCATCGCATCGATCTGGTCAATTGCTTTCGCCGCTCGCAAGACATTCCCCCCATCGCCCGCGAAGCTGTCGCCGTCCATGCACGCGGCCTGTGGCTGCAATTGGGCATTGAGCACGACGAGGCCGCCGAGTGGGCCCGCGCCCATGGGCTGGACGTGGTGCAAAACTGCTGCATCAAGGTTGAGCACGCACGGCTCAACGCGCAAGGGTTACTGACGATTTCAGCGCGTTCCTGACCTGCCACAATAGCTGGATGACTGCCTTTCCAGCCCTGCTCAACGACACGTTTCTCAAAGCCTGCTGGCGCCAAGCCACCGACCACACCCCGCTGTGGCTGATGCGTCAGGCCGGCCGTTACCTGCCCGAGTACTGCGCCACCCGCGCCCGCGC
>CALBSC010000065.1 GCA_937927685.1 uncultured Burkholderiales bacterium
CCGAGGTGAATTGCTGGGTGCTGGTGCTGCCGGGGCCGGAGATGTCATCGACCATGTTGCCCCGCTGGGTGACCACGCCATACAGGGGCAGCACGGCAATGCCAGAGCCCGCATTGGCCGCAGCCATCTGTTTGCGGGTATCGCGCAGCACCCGCTCCGACTGGATCTGGAACATGGCCTCATCAGTTGGAGGCTCGCCAGCTGACCAGCGGGTCAAGACCCCGGCCATGGCCTGCAGGCGCTCGGGCATCAGGGCCCAGGGGGTGGTCAAAAATTCGGAGAGCAGAAGTTGTCTGTTCATTTGTGTATTCCCAATTGAATGAGGGACCGGGACAGCGCCGGTTCATCCTCGAGTGATGGAGCGCCCTGCGCCCAGTCCTGCACGGCCGATAGAGGCAGGCTGAAGGTCTGGGCGATCAGGTTGATTTCGTTGGAGCCCAGGGCGCCTTTTTTGCAGATGCGACGGGCCAGTCTCTGTGCGTTGGACTCGACCAGCTTTCGCAGGCGCAAGCTCAACTGCGGGTCCGACTCAGCACTGGCGTCGGTGATGGAATCCTGAGATTCGATTTCCGCGTCCTCGGCGTCCTCTGCGTCACCCTCTTCGACCATGTTCAGCGGCCGCAGCGGTTGATCGAGACCTGCGATCGGGTTGAGGTTTTCTGAGATGCGGGCCTCGTTGCGGGTGAGCCAGCCGTTCTGGATGCCGCTTTGGTAGTACGCCGAGCGGCTGGCCGCATCCCCTCGCATGAGGTTGGCAAAGTCAAACTCGATCTCCAGCGCATCACCATCTGGGAGCAGGTCAGCTTCGATGGATGCCTCCCAGCGCTCAGCCCAGGGCGTCATGGTGTGCATGACGAATTCCAGGCTTTGCTGCTCGATGTTGGAAAACGTTGCCCGGTCCAGGTCCGCAATCATGTGTGGCGGCACTCTGAACAATCGGGCAATGTCCGTGATCTGGAACTTGCGCAGCTCCAAGAACTGGGCGTCCTTGTTCGTGACACCCACCTCGTGAAACTTCATACCGTTCTCAAGCACCAGGACCTTGCCCCGGTTCGAACCAGACTGCGCTGCCTGATAGGACTCGCGAAACACCCGCTTGGCTTCAGGGTCCTTGAAGTTGCCCGGGAACTCGATCCAGCCGCCTGTGGGTTTGGCATCGTTGGAGAAGAACCGAGCCCCGTAGTCCTGCGCGGCCAGCGCCATACCCAGGCTTTCCCGCGATAGCTCAATGGGACTCAGGCCAATCAGCCCATCCGAAGACAGGCCCCTCAGATGCCAGATTTCCCCACGCGGCAGGACGATCTCGGAGCCTGCCTGATCCCGGATGCGGTAGCGGTAGTCGCCAGAGGGCATCAGCTCCATCCGCACCCGGTCGGGGTGAATCGGGATCAGCTCGGTAATCTCTCCCCGGCTGTTGGCCAGGATCTGGCAGAAGGCGTTACCCCTCAAGGCCAGATGACCCTGCAGCATTTCGCGCCACTCGAATGGGTTCTGATAGCGGTTGGGCCGTTTGCCCAGCAACTGGTAGAGCCAGTGGTCCGTCACCCGGTCCTTGCCGCCGTCCTTGCGGGGCCGGTAGACCACGAGAGGCAGCGACGCCATGGTCTCCGAGAGGATGCGCACGCAAGCGTAGACCGCAGCCAGGCGCATGGCCGAATCGGCCGAGACACGCATGCCGGAGATGCTTCGAGCCGAAACTGGCTCAAAGTAAAAGTCTCCCCAGGGTGATCGATCACTTTGGACGCCAATCCTGGAAGCTCTGAAGCGGTCAAAGAAGTTAAAAATTCCCATGACGTCAGAGCACCATCAACTCGTAGTCGGATCCCAGCACCACCGATTCACCCGGTTTGATCGCCCGAGACAGGGCCATGATCAGTGCCACGATGCCGTCTATCTTGTTTTCTGGTCTTTCCTTCCTTGGATAGATGTTGTCTTTGACGTCCGTGTGGGCAACAACGTTGCTGGCCATCCAGGCCAGCACCGGGTCACCGTCATGGACGAGTTTCTTTTGCAGGACCAAGGCCTCGAGCGTCTTCATCGGCTCGCTGAAGTTCAGCACCGTGGGACGCACTTCAATCATGGGCAGCCCCTCGGACAACATGCGCGTGGACAGCTGCGTGGCCTGGAACGGATCAAAGGCCACGGCTTGCACTGAAAACCGCGACGAGATGTCCAGCAAATCGGCTTCGATCCAGCTGAAATCGATCACGTTGCCCGGCGTCACCGAGAGGCGTCCTGTATGGGCCCAGCCCTCGTATTGGCTGTTGCCCGCCGCCTGGACCGTGTCCTCGGGCAGGTAGTACTTGCCAAACACCGCATATGCGTCTGGTGTGTCAGGGTGCTCGAACACCATGACGAGCGCCGCGATGTCCGTCTTGCTGGCCAGATCCAGACCAAGCCAGCAGGGCTGGCCCAGGAACTGATCGAGCTCAAGATCGGGGTTGGCACTGGCATCCCAGGACCGCATGTCCATCCAGGCCGTGTCTGCACTCACCCATTCGTTGAGGTGCTTGGTCTTGAAGTTGTTGACCGCGCTGGGCAACTGCATGGCCTTGGCCTGCAGGGGCACCAGGATCTCCTCGCGCACCGAGATGCCCCAGTTGGGGTTGGCTTTGATGAGCGAGTCCTTGGCGGCCCAGTCATCACCTTCGTCGAGCCCATAGATGATTCCGAACTGGGAGTCGTCTTCGAACACCCGGTTGAGCAGCTTGGTGACAAAGCTTCGGACCTCGTAGCAGATGCCCGATCGGTTGCTGCCAGCCGTGGTGATCACCCACAGCAGTGAGTTGTCCCGCTTGCCGGTACCGGTCTCCACCACGTCGTAGACCGTTCGGGTCTTGTGGGCGTGCAACTCGTCGATGCAACCGAAGTGGATGTTCAAGCCGTCGAGCGTGGAGCCTTCTGCCGAGAGCGCCTCGAACTTGGAGCCGGTCTGAAGCACATGCATGTTGTGCGCACCGACGTTCACGGCAAAACGGTTCCTAAAACCCGGGCTCAGGCGCGCCATGGTCTGGGCATCGCCAAAGACGATGCGGGCCTGATCGCGGGTGGTGGCCAGCGAATACACCTCAGCGCCGCCCTCGCGGTCGGCTGCCAGCATGTACAGGCCAACTGCCGAGGACAGGGTGGACTTGGCGTTGCCCCGAGGCACCTCGATGTAGGAGCGCCTGAAGCGGCGCTTGCCGTCCGATTTGACCCACCCGAAGACCGTGGACAGGATGAACACCTGCCAGGGCTCCAGAACGATCATCTTGCTGGCCAGTGGGCCTTTGACGTGGGGCAGTCGCTCAATGAAGGCGCACAGGTTATCGGCTGGCCTGTAGGGCCTGCCATAGCGGTCCAGCAGTTCCGGATTGAACTGGTAGAGACTGCTCTTGCGCTTGAAGCGGATCAGGTCATCAAGCTGGCGTTTGCAGGCTTTCTGGACCCACTCGCAGGTCAGGATCTCGTGGGAGACAACGCGCTCAGCATATTGTTTGGCGCTCGCAGCGTATGTGCTCATCCTGTATCCCTTTGGGTCAACCCACGATGTCCTCCCAGAGATCGAGCTCCTCGCCCGGGCGTTCGTTTGGAATGGAGATGCGCGAGCGAGACGCCGGGGTGAATCCCATCTCGATCGCGGCTTTGGTCATGATTTGGGCCTGCTTGTTGGCAATGGCCAGGTAAGGCGACTGCATGGGCACGCCGCTGTGGGGCGCCTTCACCAGGAGCCCGGTCTTACCGATACCTGCCTGGGCCTGCCGGTACAGATCAGCCGCACAGGCCCAGATCTCCAGCACGGACATGTCCAGCTTGCGGATCAGCGTGGGCGGGGCACATTCAAGCGCGTAGCGCCAGGCGGCTTTGGCACCTTCTGGCATGTAGTCCGGAGGTTCGACCAGCAAGCCCTCTGGGATGGGCTCGTGGTAGTTGGTCCGGCATGGCTGCAAGGTCCCTTTGATCTGCTTGACTTGAGTCGGCAGTGGCTTGCGTCCACCCATAAATCACCCGCTTGGTTTGATGTTCATCTGATGCACTGCCTTTGCTGCAGGCTTTGGGGGATACCCCCCCTTGTTCAATTTGCACGCACAAAAATTTGCGCAAGCCCACGCATCTTGGGCGCCAGTCTGTAGAGATTCAGACCCCCTACCCCCTCAGGACGGGGCCTGGTTGCGCAGGGATGCCGTCTCTGAGGCGGTCTTGGCGTTGTGACAGGGCACGCACAGGCTCTGCAGGTTCGCTCGCTCAAAGCGCTCACCGCCTTCTTTGACTGGAACGATGTGGTCAACGACCTTGGCCGGTTGCAACAGCCCCTTGGCCTGGCACCTGCAGCAAAGCGGGTTATCCCGTAACACCGCTGCACGCGTGTTGCGCCACCTGGCTGATTGATAGAAGCCCAGCTCGGTGTCGAACCCACGCCGCGCGCGGCCGTATTCACGGTGCACTTGGGGCTGGTGATGGGTGCAGTAGCCGGGCACGTTCAGCACCTGCGCGCAACCCGGATATCTGCATGGAGTAGGCGCACTTCGCGGCATCTCAATCGGCTTTCAAGGAATAAGCGACAGCTCGAAAAATTGACTTGGCTTCATCTTGATTCAGAGCGTCAATCCATCACATTGGATCAACGAAAGGAATTAAGCAATGAAACAAAACAAGGACCTGAACAAGCTGCTGGAGCAGATCGCTCTGAAGCATTTCTTTATCGAAACGCTGGAGACACAGCACCGTGATCGCCTGGACTTCCACGACGTCTCGGTCTGGGCCGTCAAGAGCGCACTGGAGGCTGCTTACGCCGCAGGTAAAGCATCAGGTAACGGCGCAGCAAAAAACACATCAACAACATCGAAAGGCAAACAATGAAACTCACGGACACCCAACGCGCACTGCTCGAAGCCGCTGCACAGCATCCTCAAAAGAAACTGACCAACTTCCCCGACACCCTCAAAGGTGGTGCACGCATCAAGGTGCTCACAGCCATGCGCAACGCACAGCTGATTGCGGCTAGCGCGTCAGAGCCCGAGGTGTATGTGGCCACAGCCACAGGGCTGCAAGAGATCGGCATCATCACGCAGCCACCACGCACAACACGCGAAGGCACCAAGCAGGCCGTGCTGATCGAGCTGCTCAGCCGCGCCGAGGGTGCCACGCTGCCGCAGATGACCGAGGCCACAGGGTGGCAGGTCCACACGGTACGCGGCGCGATGGCTGGTGCGCTCAAAAAGAAACTGGGGCTGGAGATCACCTCAGAGAAGCAGACCGGCACAGACCGCATCTACCGCATCACCACCACAACCGTTTGAGGACCTCATGAACCCCATCACTATCACCATCGAATCCAAGCCCACGACCATCAACTTCGATGGCCGCGAATTGCAGGTTCAAAAGCTCAGCATCCCGCTGCCCTTTGGCCGCAAGCCTACAGACATCTCCGACATTGCCGCTTGCGGCGTCGAGGCGGTCTACGTAACCGAGATCCGGGAGATGGACCCTGAAGAATTCGATGGCTTCAAATTGAACCTGGGCAAGTCTCGCGACTGGCTCAAGGGCAAAGGAGGCGATTACTGGGATGGCAAGTTGTGCGTGATGGTGCGCGCACCTGGTCGCCCCTACTTGTTCATCGATCCATCCGGAGGAGACAGCGTTCGCTACCTCGCGCGTCTGGGCTGATCAGTCACAAATAAGCAACTGATCAGAAAAATTGGATGAATCGCTTTATTTCATCCCCAAGTAGAGCGTTCATACAGTCATCGCAACAAGGAGACCCAAATGGCAGCCATCACCACCACAGCGCAAATGGAAAACAACTACGACCGCTTCATCGCCGAGCTGACCGCCCTCACCCGCAAGTACGGAGTGGCCATCCAGTCGGTCGGGGGCGTGTACCTGGCCGATCAAAAAGGTGAATTCGATAAGCTTACCTACAACGCCGACATCACGAGTGGCGACCTGTACCCGAATTTTTCGGAAAACTGAGAAGAAAAAGGGCTGGCTGGATTAGAGGCGCATCAATGAATCGAACCGCCATAGACCAGCTCACGCAGAGCCTTGTCCGGAAAGACTGCACCTTTGTAGAGGGGGCCGCAGGGTGTACCTGCCAATTTGAGGGACAACGCAACCGGATCGATTGAGCCACCTTGATCACGGTAGCCCTCTGCCAGGTACGCAAACTCGTTCATCACGCCCAGTACGCTTCGGTTGGCTGTCTTGGCATAGACCACCTCACTCATGCCACTGATTTCTGAATCAATGAATTGGGCTGGCATTTCCAGCGCTCGAAGAACATCACGCAGTGCTATCGGGAATCGCTGCGCAAGCGTTGCAGCTGGCGCCAAGGGCAACAGCACAGGCAAAAGCGTTCGCTCATTGACCACAAGTGCCATTTGAGGTTTCCAAAACAGCGCCGTGGCATACCAACTGCCAAGACGAGTTGATCCGTGCCGAGGAGTTTGAACCTCTGGTTTGATGCGATCGAGAAGCTTCTTGGTGCAGTGAA
>CALBSC010000066.1 GCA_937927685.1 uncultured Burkholderiales bacterium
AACCTCACCAAGGGCCAGATCCTGCAGCAAGCCGCCACCGCCATGCTTGCCCAGGCCAACCAGATGCCCAACGTGATCTTGTCGCTGTTGAAGTAAGCGTGCTAAGCTTCGCGGACGCAGAGAAAGGTCTGTTCCGCGAAGCCTGAGTACAGGAGACGACCATGAATCCATTGTCAGCGGCAGCCGGCAATGTCACCGGCACCTACCAGACGGTTTCGACCGTTCCGGAGCCCGTCGTCCGCCACGATGCTGATGTCGAGGCGGCGGCCAAGGTCGCCAGTACGCCCGCCGTTAAGCTTGAGACCAGTGTGCAGGAGGCGGCCAAACCTGCACGCGATGCCGTGGAAGTGACCACCCAGCAGATTCAGCACTTTGTGTCTTCCATGCAGCGCCAGCTCAACGTCTCGAAAGATGATGTCACGGGCTACATTTCGGTTCAAATCATCAACCCCGACACGGGCGAAGTGATTCGCACCCTGCCCAACGACGAGTTGTTGCGCATCGCCCGCAGCTTTGAGCAGTTGGGCAGCACCATGGTGCATCAAAAAGCCTGATGGCCGGCTCGGCCATCTAGAATTTCATCGTGGCCATTTCGTCTACCCCTTCATCCAGCTCGACCGGCAGCAGCGGGTCGTCCATTGACGTTGCGGGCATCGTCAGTCAGCTCATGGCGGTTGAGCAAAAGCCTGTCACGCTGATCGACAACAAACTGCAGACCTCCAGCCTGAAGATCAGTGCCCTGGCCAGTTTTCAGGCCAAGCTTTCCAGTTTCAAGGACTCCCTGGACGCCCTGCAAACGCCGGCTAACTTCAATGTCCGAAGCGTCTCGTCCAGCCTCACCAGTGTCGCCACGGCCACTGTCACCAACGGGCAATCCCCCGATGCGGGCCGGGTCAACCTCACGGTCTCGCAAACAGCGGCCGCCTCACTGGTCAATGTCTCCGGTTTCACCAGCAATTCACAGGCGATCAACAACGCCACCAGCTACAGCATTCAGGTCGGCGGGACCACTTACACTCCCACCGCAGCGGACAACATCGCCACCCCCGCTCAATTGCGCGACTGGGTCAACACCAAGGCGGGACTGAAAGACGCTGTGAGAGCTACCCTGGTGCAGCAAGACAGTACCCACTGGGTGTTGTCGTTGCAAGGGCTGTCGACCGGGGCTGCCAACCAGATCAGCGTCACCGGCCCCACCGGCGGTGCCACTTCCGTCACCAACGTTCAATCGGCGCAAGACGCGACCTTCACGCTGAACGGCATCCAGTTCACCCGCAGCAGCAATACCGTGACCGATGCCGTCAATGGTCTGACTTTGCAACTTGTCAGCGCCGCGGCCACACCCACGGTGATAGACGTCACCGCCGACAATTCGGGCGTTGCCCAGCAAGTCCAGGCATTTGTATCCAGCTACAACGATTTGTTGGCCGAGTACAAACGAGACACCCAATCCAGCCTGGACGCCAACCAGCGGGGCGCCCTCAACAGTGACCTGACCTTGTCCACCATCATGCGACAGATCAATTCGGGCTTGATGACTTCGATCAAGTCCGCCAGCGGCGCCAGCCTGGGAACAGGCAGTGATCTGTCCATGCTGGGGGTGGAGTTCAACAGCGATGGCTCCCTGAGCTTCAACCAGACCTTGTTCAATGCATCGACGAAATTGCCCGCCGTGCTGGCACAAGGCATTTCGCTTGGCTATGCATCGGCGACCCAAACCTTGTCGGCCACCCTGTCCAACGTGCTGGGCAGCAGTGGTAGCCTGGCGGACCGCATCGACGAAGAAAAGACAACGCAATCCGACCTCAACAAGCGGCGCACCCAGTTGCAAGAGAAACTCGCCACTTTGCAAGAGCGTTACACCGCACAGTATGCATCCCTGGACGCCTTGCTGTTCAAGCTGAACAACACCAATAATGCGCTGAAAAGTGCCCTGGATGGCTTGACCAACTCGCAGAAAAATAACTGACACCATGAGCCAACGCGCCCTCAATGCCTACGCTACCACCGAGCGAGAAACCGCCGTCTCGTCGGCACGGCCGGTCGATCTGGTGGTGCTGGTGTTTCAACGTGTCCTGGACCACTTGCGGCACGGCCGTCAAATGATGGTTCAGGAAGAAGACTCTGCCGTCCCCCTGACCAAGGCCTTGCAGCTGATCAACGCAGGGTTGCAGGCCTGCCTGGATCGACAGCAAGGGGGCGATATTGCCGACAACCTCGGCCATTTGTATGAGTGGGCCAGCCGGGAAATCATGCTGGCGCGCATCAAGAAAGACAGCGAACGCATCACTGCGGTCATCGAGGTGCTGACCACCGTCTCCAGTGCCTGGCTCGAGTTGGCGAGCCACGGACAGGACACTGGGTTGGCTGGAGGCAGTGCTGCGTCCTCCACGATCAGTGTCGCAAGCCCGCGAACGCACGTGGCCGCCTATCATCAGGCAGCCAGCGCCGTATGAGCACGTCCTGAGGCGCGTTCTCATCGGATTCATCGACAACACATTCAGCGATCAGCATGCAAATTCCGCTGACGCTGCCCGAACAGACCACCCCCCTGCCCACGCGGCGGGAGATCCAGGCACTGAGCCCGGTCAGTCCCGTGCCGGGGGTTGAAGGCATCGCCGAAACGCTGGATCCGCGACTGGCCCTGCAGTGGACGCAGCCGGTTCTTGCAGACCACTCTGCGGACCTGGCCCGTTCGGTCCTGGAAGGGATCGCTGCCACACCCTCTGACGCCAAGAACTCGGGGGGGACAGTGCCGGTCCCACTCGTCGCGCTAACGGTGACTTGGTCCGCGCTGGCCCAGACACTGGAACCCTTGTTGCAACGCATCCATGCGTCAACGACCGACGCCGCCGTGCCATGGCCCACGACCCCTACTCAAGGGGCAGACAGCGAGGCCGCCGCTGAAGTGGGTGCCCCGGCTTTGCTGCGAGCAATGGACAGTCTCCACCGCCAACTGACACAGTCCGATCTGTTCGCGCCCCAGCACCTGATTCGGCACTGGTTCCAGGCCAACGACCTGCAAGCGCCATCGCCGGTCACCTCTTCGACGCCCGATTCGGCCACACTGTCCCGCTGGGCCCTGGCTTTGTCACCCGACAGCCCAACCGCCGAACAGATCACCCGATTGCTGCTGGAGGGCAAGATGCAATGGCAGGGTGAATTGCTACCCGGCATCGCGGTTCAACTCGACCGTGAGGATGCCTGGCGTGAAGACCCCGCCCACCCCGGTCAGGTGCAAAAGGGGGCTGCACTGCGTGCGCAGATCGACCTGCCTCGATCGGGACGCATGACGGTCACTGCCTACCAGTGGGGTACGCACATCGACCTGCGCGTCCATATGTCGGCCGCTCCAGACAATCCGCTCCAGCTGGCATGGCCGCAGTTACAAGACCGGTTGGCGCAATTGGATCTGCCCAATCTGCGAGTAGGACGTGAGGATAGGCCATGAGCGCCAAGGCCTACACACAGCAGGCGGTGGCGCTGGGCTATCAGGCTGGCGCACCCGCGCCCAAGTTGCTGAGTCAAGGTCGTGGAGTACTGGCCGAAGCCATCATCCGTCGCGCGCAGGAATTGGGCATCCCCACCAAAACAGACCCTTCGCTGGTGGAGTTCCTGATGCAACTCGATGTGAATGACTGGGTGCCCCCTGAGCTCTTTGCCGCCGTAGCCCAAGTGCTGGCCTGGGCCTATGAGGTCGACGGCAAACCGCTGCCCTTTGACAAGGAAGAGATGCCGCGCCAATCGCCGATACCGATTGAGCGCTAAGGTGCGGCCGATCGATCAGACCTGCAAGTTGGTGACTTCTTTGTAGGCGTCAACCAGTCGGTTGCGCACGGCAATCATGCTCTGGAAGGACAGGTTGGCCTTTTGCAAAGACACCATCACCTCTTCGAGGGTCATGTTGCTCTCTCCCGTGGAGAAGGCCTGCACATTGTCCTGAGCCGTGTTTTGAGCCTGGTTCACGTCGTGAACAGCTTGGCGCAGCAGGCTCTGAAAGTCATGGCCATCGGCGTTGACGCTCGGCTGCGTGGACGTCACGGGTGTGAGCTGACCCGCCGCCATGTCAGACATGACGCGCATCTGGCTCAACAAATTCTGGACGTTATCCGCACTCATGGTTGCAATGGTAGAGCAATTTCAGTCAAAGTCAAAACCGGCTTCCTTGTAGGCCTTCAGCTTGTACCGCAAGGCCCGCTCGGACAGTCCCAGGATGGCGACCGCTTCCTTGCGGTTGCCCCCAACCTGGGCCAACACCTTCAGAATATGGTCCCGTTCGATGGACTCGATATCCTGGGGTGCCGTGTTCTTTGCAAGATCGGTGCCACCTTGACCTCCTGCCGGCTCCGAGACGCCCGTGCCCCCTGTTGCCAGGCCCATGGCCGGCCCAGCCAGCGACGTTGAACCGACCGATCCACGAACGTCCAGTTCCACGTGCTCCGGTTCGATCAGCCGTCCGTCGCACATCAGGAGTGCCCGCTGCATGGCGTTCTCCAGTTCGCGCACATTGCCTGGCCACGGATACGCGAGCAAGACCTGCTCAGTCGCCGCGGAGAACTGCAAGCCGGTCAATCCCATGGTACTGCCGTAGCGCTCCAGGAAGGCATTGGCCAGTGGCAGGACGTCGAGCGTCCGGTCACGCAAGGCCGGGATTCGAATGGGGATCACCGCCAGCCTGAAGTACAAGTCCTCCCGGAAGCGCCCGTCTTTCACGCGCTGCTGCAAGTCCTGGTTGGTTGCCGCCAGAATGCGAATGTCACACTGGATCGATCGCATGGAACCCAGCCGTTCCACCACCTTGTCTTGCAGCACACGAAGCAATTTGGCTTGCAACTCCAGGGGCATCTCGCCAATTTCATCGAGAAACAGCGTGCCGCCCTCGGCCTGCTCGAACTTGCCGGGCTGCGATTTGGTGGCGCCAGTGAAGGCGCCCTTTTCGTACCCGAACAAGGTGGATTCGAGCAAGTTGTCTGGAATGGCTGCGCAATTGATGGCCACGTAGGGCTTGCTCTGACGTTTGGATTTGGCGTGAATGTGGCGCGCAAAAATATCTTTACCTACCCCGGACTCACCCGTCAGCAACACGGTGGTGTCGGTGGGCGCCACGCGTTCACAACGTTGAACCACGGCATGCGTTGCCGGGTCAGCGGCAATGATTGCCGACTTGGCGGCAGGATTTGCCGACGTGGGACGCGGTTGACAGCGTGCGATCACCTCGAGCAATTGCTGCGGCATGAACGGCTTGACCAGAAAATCCCGCGCGCCTGATTTCAAGGCCTGAATCGCCAACTGGGTATCGGCGTAAGCCGTCATGACCACCACCGGCAACTGCGGGTTGCGGGCTCGGGCGCTGTCGAGCAGCTGCAAGCCGTTCATGCCAGGTAAGCGGAAATCCGTGATGAGCAGCTGGTTGTCGTCATGGCTAACCAGGGGCAGCGCATCTTCCGCGCATTCGAAGGCCTGAAAAGGAATACGCCCCAGGGTCAGGGTCACACTGATGGCTTCGCGCAAATCAGGGTCGTCTTCAACCAGGAGTACGTGTGGAATGTCCATGATGGTGTTCAAAAATGCTCCAGGCTGGGCAAAACAACGGTAAAACAGGCACCGCCCTCGGGCCGGTTGTGCGCAGTGATGTCACCGCGGTGGCTGCGGATGGTGTTGCGCGCAATCGCCAGACCCAGCCCGGTGCCGCTGATGCGGCTGGTGGCAAAGGGATCAAACAGGTGGTCCAGCATGTCCGGGGCAATGCCAGGCCCCTCATCCTCGATCACGATGCGCACATGCGCAGCATCGGTGCTGGTGCGAACACAAATGGCCTGCCCGCTCGTGCAGACCTGGAAAGCGTTTTCCACAATGCCGATCAGGGCGGAGACCAGAGATGATTTTTCCACCGAGACCAGGTGTCCGGGGGCATTGAGCTCCAGCGACAGGCTCATGCCTCGTTCCTGGCGCAAAGCCTCCAGGCTTTGAGCCGCCTCACGCACCAGATCGTCGACCGGCCACTGACCCGTCTTGAGGGGGCGTGTGCGAATGAACTGCAGCATGTTGCTCGACAACTTGTTCAGGCTCAGCAACTGGCCCTGTAGCCGCCGGGCAAAGTCCTGCTGATCCGCGACGGGCAGATCCGGACTGGTCAGGTGCGAGGCATACAGCAAGGCGGTGGACAACGGCGTGCGCAATTGATGCGCAATGGCCGCCGACATCTTGCCCATGGCAGCCAGACGATCCACACGTTCGCTTTCCTCGAGGGTGCGCAAGTTGTCCGTGATGTCCTGTATCTGAATCACGCTGCCATGCGGATTGACGATCTGCTGCATCTGGACGGTCCTACGAGTGCCTTGCTCGACGAATTGGTATTCATTGGGACCCTCGCCCGCCATCCAGGCATCGGGCACGCGCCAGACCGACGAGGTGACCAGTTGCGGCAACAACTGGCTCGCCGCTGGATTGACGTGAGTGACCACGCCTTGCTCCACCAGGATGACTGCCGCAGGCAAGGCGTCCAGCAACGAGTGCAGTCGCTGATTGGCCTTGACCAGGTCAGCGCTCAAGGCGTCGACCTTCTGGCTCAGAGCCGCGTGCTGTTTCTCCAGGTTCTGGGAAGCCTGGACAAACAGGTCAAAGGCGCCTGCCAGGTCCAGGGCGGCGGGGGAAGACTCGCTCACGCGCAAAGACTCCGTTTTGTAAAAGATGCCAGCATGTCATCAGCGATTGGTGATCCCATCAAGAACGATAACAGAAAGCAACCGACGCCGGCAATTTTTGCCGTTCGAAAGGGTTCATGGGCAATATTTTCAAGCGACCACCGCCCATAGTGAGAACTAAATACAACGAATCGAGCGCCGCCTGCGCCATGAAATATTGGCATGCAAACTGCTGAATCCGGGCGTCCCACCTCTTTCCATTTTTTTCGGGCCTGACTCATGAATGCCTCTCAACTGCAACTGGATTTGACCCACAAGGTCCATCGGTGCATTCAGCAACAACAGTGGCACCAGGCCAAGCACCACTGCCAGCGACTACTCAAACTCGACGCCCGGGACGCCCAAGTCCACCAACTGCTCGGGTTGATTCATGTGCAACTGGCCGCCACGGCCACTTCTGCAGACATACGACACGAGCACGAGAACCGCGCCCTGAAGGCATTTGAAGCCGCCACCCAGCACGGCCCCCAGATGTTCGATGCCTTCCTGAACCTGGGCAACGCCTACCTGCAAGTGCAGCGCAGCCAGGACGCCTTGGCAGCCTATGAAGCGGCGTTGTCACTGCAACCGGACTCGGACCTGGCGTACGCCAACCTGGCCGAGGCGTACAGGCAACTTCACAACACGACACAGGCCTTGGCCAGTTATGGGCAGGCATTGCAACTGGCCCCTCATAAACACAGCTACCTGGTCAAGGCGGGCAATCTGCTGCGCGAGTTGCAACGTCACGATGAGGCGATTGCCTGCTATGAGCAAGCCATCAACCTGGAGCCTGACCAGGCCGAGGCCTATGCGCACATGGCTGTGTCCATGGCCGAACTCGGACACCTGGACGCCGCATTTGGCTGTTGCAAGATTGCCCTGGAGATTGACCCCACCCAGTCGATCGCGCACTATCACAAGGCCTTGCTTGAAATGCGTCACGATGACAAGCAGGCCGCCCTGGAGAGCTTGACTGCAGCACTGGACAATGAACCGCAATCGCCGGCCGCCTGGATGAGCAAGGGTTTGCTGCTGATTAATCTCAAGGATCCAGCCGCCGCGCTCATCGCGCTGAACCGCGCCATTGAACTGGGCACCAAGACGGCGGACATCTATCACAACCGGGCTCACTGTCACAAAGAACTCAAGCAGCTGGAATTGGCCGTCAACGACCTGGAAACGGCGTTGACACTGGATCCCCAGCACGCAGATGCCTTGATGACTCTGGGGGTCATGTCACAGGAAATGGGACGACACGAAGCTGCGGTCGGCTTGTACACGCAGGCAATTGCACAAAACCCAGCCAAGGCTGAAGCGTATTCGAATCTGGGCGCCGTGCTGTTTGAATTGAATCGTTTTGAAGATGCGCTCGAGACCTTGCAAGCGGCCATCGATATTGCCCCCCAGTTGGTCAATGCCTGGAGTAATCTGGGTGCCACGCTGATGAAGTTGTATCAATATGAACCCGCGCTGGACGCTTTTGACCAGGTGCTGAAGCTTGAACCCCAGAATGTCGACGCGTATTGCTACCAGGGTTTGATCCTCCACGACCTGCATCGACTTGAAGAGGCTATGGCTTGCTACGACAAGGCGTTGGCGATAGACCCGCAGAGCACACTGGCCCTCTGGCATCAATCGATTTGCCTGTTGCTCCAGGGCGACTTCGAGCAAGGATGGCCCGCCTATGAAGCGCGCTGGCAACACAAAAAACTCAATCTGACCCTGCGTGACTATCCTCAACCCAGGTGGACAGGAAGCGAAACATTGAAGGGCAAAAGTATTCTGATCTATGCCGAGCAAGGTTTGGGGGACACGCTGCAGTTTGCGCGGTTCATTCCTCGCCTGATCGAGCAAGGGGCACAAGTCTCCTTTGAAGTGCAGCCCCCTCTGGTCTCACTGCTGGCACGCTGCCTTCCTCTGGCCCATGTCTATGGCATGGGCGAGCAATCACCCGCATTCGACCTGCATGTACCTTTGCTCAGCTTGCCGGGCATCCTGCAGTGCACCGCAACCACCATCCCAATGCCCAATGGCTATCTCAGCGCTGCCTCACACAAAATCGCCGAATGGCAGCAGCGACTGGGTCCCGCACAACGACCACGCGTCGGGCTGGTCTGGCGTGGCAACCCGGCTCACCAAAATGATCGTAGTCGCTCCATGTCGCTGGAGACTTTGCTCCAAGCGTTGCCGCAGGACGCCGACTACATCTGCTTACAAAATCAGATTCATCCCCAAGATAACCAAACCCTTGAAATAACAAACCGGGTTCGAACCTATGCGCAAGACCTGAAGGACTTCGAAGATACGGCAGCACTGTGCGAACTCATGGACATGGTGATCACGGTTGACACCAGCGTTGCCCACCTCAGTGCGGCCTTGGGCCAAAAGACCCGGGTCTTGATCCCGTTCTCTCCGGATTGGCGATGGATGCTGCATGGCGCAGAGACCCACTGGTACCGAACGATGCACCTGTATCGGCAAACGACACCAGGCTCCTGGACGCAAGTGCTGGCGAACCTTCAGCAGGATCTTGGTCGAGAACTGGAGCGCGCTAGCCAGCAGGCTGCGACACATGAGCCATGGGCAGTGGCGGCTTGAACGGACTGCACGGCTTTCAATCTACGGCGAGTTTCATGATGAATCACACCACGCACAGACCCATTGCCTTTGTTCTGGCCTCAACGCACCAAGGCACTTTGCTGGTGAATCGACATGATTACCGCATCACCGAGCATGGCGGCTATGGCTTGGGCTATCAACTGCTGGGGACTTCGTCATTCGATCAGCCTGAAGTCGATCTGGTGTTACAACTTCTGTCGTTTCGACGACAGCATCATGGCGATGGCGTTGTCGCACTGGACTGCGGCGCCAACCTGGGGGTTCACACGGTTGAATGGGCCAAGCACATGCACTCATGGGGAAGCGTGCTGGCGTTTGAGGCGCAGGAGCGAATTTTTTACGCCCTGGCTGGCAACATCACACTCAACAACTGTTTCAACGCACGGGCCATCTGGGCAGCCGTCGGGTCGGAGGCGGGGCACATCGGCGTCCCCGTCCCCGACTATTTCACACCTTCAAGTTTTGGCAGTCTGGAAATCCGCTCCAAACCCAGCACGGAATTTATTGGGCAATCGATTGACTACACAGCCACACATCCCACGGCCATGATTGCGATTGATGACATGGATCTACCCCGGCTAGATTTCATCAAGATTGACATTGAAGGGATGGAGATGGAAGCGCTGCTCGGTGCGGCAGGCTCCATCGAGCGCCATCGCCCACAGATGCTAATTGAGAAGATCAAATCCGATGAAGGAGAGATTTCGGAATTTCTGATCGACGCCGGCTATCAACTGATCCCCATCGGCATCAATATCCTCGCCGTCCATGAATCGGACCCGGTACGGGCTCAATTGAAATTTGCACACGCCCAAGCGGCCTGACTGCACATCCTCCGGCATGTCACAGACTTTTTCGTGTCCAGTTTGCACCGGCAATGCGCCGGCACTTGATGTGGTGGATTTCAACAAGAACTGCCTTGAGCCCCAGGGGCATTTTCTGCCACTGGCTCGTCAGCCCGTTTATTACCACATGTGCGACGACTGTGGTCACGTCTTCAGCCCCGACTTCTGGAAATGGACAGACGACGATTTTTCCCAGAAGATCTACAACGACGACTACATTCAGGTCGACCCTGATTACCTGGAAACAAGACCCGTAGGTAATGCGCGGTTACTGATGCAGTGGTTTGGGGCACACGCATCATCCATTGCGCATCTGGACTATGGCGGAGGCAACGGACAACTTTCCCTCCATTTGCAGCAAAACGGTTGGAACTCGACTTCGTTCGACCCATTTCCGCAAAAACCTTTCGAGCCAGATCACTTAGGCAGATTTAACTTGATCACCGCCTTTGAAGTGTTTGAGCACGTGCCGCAACCTCACCAACTTTTAGCCAACATCACTCAACTCATGAGCGAGTCCTGTCTTGTCTTGTTCTCAACGTTGACGTCGGACAATGCACTCAAAAGAAATTCACGCATCAGCTGGTGGTACTGCTCGCCGCGCAACGGCCATATCAGCCTTTTCACACGTAAGAGCCTATCACTGCTGGGTTCCCAGCATCAACTGAAATTTGGCAGTATCAACGAAGGCCTCCACTGCTACGCCAACCAGATCCCACGCTGGGCCACTCAATTTTCCGGTTAAGGTCCTCTGAGCATGTAGATGCCACCTTGCATGGTTTGACGAGATTTCCGTCTGTATCACAAGCGCCTGGTGTTCGTCGCGCGTGCTGCAGACTCATAGGCAATTGCTCAAGCGACCGCAGTCCGTTGCTGGCCGGCCTGAACTTCTGTCAGATGTCAGTGAAATAGTGGGTGGAAATCAGCCGATTGATCGCCTCAACTGTGCGCTGGCGGTGGCACCTGGCTGCGGTCCACGCCGGCCAGTCGCTCCATCACCGCGCACACCGCAGCCGTGTCCGACATTTCCATCCCCTGGGCGACGGCTGCAGCGTGTATGTTGGAAGCCAGCGAGAACAAGGGGGTGGGGCAGTCAATGCTTTGCGCGTACTGACCGATCACCGACAAATCCTTGGACATGGTCAGGAAGGTGGCTGAGACGTTTTCGTCATAGGTGTTGCGCACCATCATCGGGCCGCGCACCTCGAAGATGCGCGACGTGGCGGCGCTGCCGCACAGCACGTCGTAAATCGTCTCTGGCGCAATGCCTGCCTTCATGCCAAAGGCCATGGCCTCTGCCGTCGACACGTTGTGAATGGCCACCAGCAAATTGGCCACGTACTTCATGCGGCTGCCATTGCCAAAGGCGCCCAGGTGGTGCGCCACACGCCCCATGGCCAGCAAGGCCGGTCGCAAACGCTCGTAAGCGGCCTTCTCGCCGCTGGCAAAAAACACCAGGTCACCCTTGGCCGCCTGGGTGCCAGTGCCACTGACCGGGCAATCCAGCAAGGTCACGCCAGCCGCGGCCAGCGCCTGGTGCGCCTGCTCCTTGTCACTCAGGGCCAGGGTGGACGTATCCGCCACCACCACATCACGCCCGGCCTCCACCAAACCGTTGGGCCCGGTCATGACCGCATGAAAGGCCGCGGGCGTGGGCAAAGACGTCACCACACAGTCGCACTGTCGGGCCACATCACAGGGCGAGGTGGCGCCTTTGAGACCCAGCGCTTCCAGGGGCTGACGCCGATGGGCGTCCACGTCATAGCCCACGACCTCGAACCCTTTGCTCAGGAGGTTGCGCGCATAGGCACCTCCCATGATGCCCAATCCAACAACGCCAACGGTGTGTTTCATGCGGGTAGCCTCCAGTG